>CAZHIQ010000016.1:37251-72926 GCA_964532595.1 uncultured Roseivirgaceae bacterium | reverse complement strand
GCCCTGATTGCTCAGGCGACGCAATACCTTTCGCAGGTTCTGACGCTCGAACTTCCGTCGGCGTACGATCTCGGCGACGGAGCGTTGAAGGTGGAAGTTCTTGCTTTCCTCACCGAGTTGGTATAACGCCTTCAGTACGTTCTCATCGTTGATCGTCTTCCGGTTCCGGTTTTGTTTGATCGCCCGACTCAACACCCCGCGTTTTGGTGCGAAGAAGAACGAGAAGAAGGCAATCATTGAGATGGCTATGACAATCCACGGCCCCGTTGGCATAGCCGGAGCAACGTACGAGATATACGCGCCGGTGAGTCCACTGACAGCGCCGAAAATACTCGCAAGGATGAACATGACTCCGACCCGGTCGGTCCAGTATCGGGCTGCCGCTGCCGGCGTAATGAGTATCGCAGCCATCAGCACAACGCCTACCGCCTGAATGCCGATAACGACGGCCAGCACGACCAGGGAAGTCTGGATCAGTTCAAGTCGCCTCACCGGTAATCCTATTGCCCGCGCGAAATCTTTATCGAAGGCCATCAGTGTAAACTCTTTGAAGAGCAGGAAGACGGCAACGAGCAACACTACGGCGACAACCGAGAAGGCGATGAGGTCATCACCGACAAGCGCTGCTGCCTTTCCGAAGAGGAACTGGTCCAACCCCGCTTGCGCGGCGTTTCCCGATTTCTGTATAACGGTTAGCAAGACGATACCTATTCCGAAAAAGACCGATAATACCAGGCCGATAGCGGTGTCTTCCTTTAGCCGCGTGTTAGCAACGATGTAGTCTACCACAACGAGCGATATCCATCCTGTGAAGAAGGCGCCGCCAATCAGGAAGAGCGGATTCTTCGTTCCGGCCAGAAGGAAGCCAAGACAAATCCCCGGCAGCACGGCGTGCGCAATCGCGTCACCCACCAGTGCCCGTTTGTTCAAAAACGTAAAACTCCCCACAATTGCCGAACTCGCCGTCAGCAATATAGATCCTAACGTCACGTACCGGACGTTAGGGTCGGAGAGGGAAAGGAAGTCTGTAATGTTCATAAGTCAAATTTGACAGATGCCAGTTGGCAGTTGACAGTCCGTTACTTAATTCTTGTGTGCTTCTGCCTTTTTAATATTTTTTTGATCACTCACTACTCCTCGGATCGCTCGCGCGGCCATTGCTTGTTACCTCACCCCGGTTCATACTCTCAATCACCACGCCTCCAATTCGTACTTCCCCTTGCGCCGGTGCATTCTCCCTGGCTCACAAGTGCAACTACCAAGTACTCCCTCGTACTTCGTACCTTGTACTTCGTACTTTCTCGGTTCATACTCTCAATCACCACGCCTCCAATTCGTACTTCCCCTTGCGCCGGTGCATTCTCCCTGGCTCACAAGTGCAACTACCAAGTACTCCCTCGTACTTCGTACCTTGTACTTCGTACTTTCTCGGTTCATACTCTCAATCACCACGCCTCCAATTCGTACTTCCCGCCCCGGCGGGCAGGCGTCATTCCCCCATGGCGGGTACGCATCCTTTCATCTTGGTTCGTTCTTTCAATCACCACGCCTCCAATTCGTACTTCGTCATTCGTACTTCGTACTTCGTCTAGGTTTCTCTATTCGGAAATCCTTCTTTCCTGATCAGCTCTGCTACATCCGCGAGGATTGTCAGTTTTCCTCCATACGTTTCATGAAGGATCTTTTGCGTGAAGGTGGCGGAGGTAGGGCCGTAGGCGACGAGTCGGGTATTCAGCATAATCACCCAGTCGAAATACTGCGATACGGAGTGAAGGTCGTGATGGACGACAATGATCGTCTTTCCCGCTTGTGTCATGGAGCGCAGGAGGTCGATGATCATCTTCTCCGTAGCGGCATCGACGCCCGCGAAGGGCTCATCGAGGAAGTAGAGGTCGGCCTGCTGGGCCAACGCGCGTGCCAGGAAGGTGCGCTGTTGCTGTCCGCCCGACAGTTGGGAAATCTGCCGCGAGGCAAAGGCTTCCATGCCTACTTTCCTAAGCGCATCCATGGCGAGGTCGAGATCAGCTTTTCTAGGTCTTTTGAACAACCCGAGCTTTCCATATCGCCCCATCAGCACGACGTCCAACACCGAGGCAGGAAAATCCCAGTCGACCGACTCGCGTTGGGGTACATAACTCACCCGGTCACGGACGTCGTCGAGGTCCTGGTCAAAGATTTTTACGAATCCGCTGCTCAACGGCAGGATACCCATGATCGCCTTGATCAGCGTTGATTTTCCGGCGCCGTTCGGTCCGATAATCCCTACCAGGTTGCCTGCGGGCAAAGTGAGATCGACATTCCACAGCACCGGTTTGCGCTCAAAGGCAACGGTGAGATCGTGAATCTCAAGGGCGTCGGTCGGATTTGCTTTTTTACTCATGGTCGATGTTTAAGTCTTTATGTTGCATTCACGGTTAGGGTAGTGTAAACCTCACACCGAGAAAGGCTTTTGTGCCCTGAACGGGAGCATAGTTGTAGCTGGTGTCAAAATGCTCGCCAAACGGATCATCCGGATAGAGGATGGGGTGTTTGGGCATAAAGTTCAGCAGGTTTTTTACCCCGCCGTAAAGTTCAAGTCCGTTGTTAAAGGCCTTGCTCGCCTGTACGTTCATGAGCGTAAACCAGGGGGAAGAGTCGGGACGCGGATCGAAATCGGGGTCGCCAACGGGCAGTTTCATCGGACCGTTAAACCTCCCCGTGAGGTCGAAAGCCATGCCTATGCGATCGATGGCGTAGCTGATGGCATAGGTGCCGGATACTTTCGGCGCAAAAAGCTGCGGAATTTTCTCCGAACCATCGCCGATGTTTTCACGCTGGTACACATCCATGAGGGTCACGCCGGCCAGTACTTTCAGTCGGTTGATAAAAGCCCATTCGGTGTTGAAGGTGAATCCCCGCGACACGGCATGCCCATCGAGGTTGTCGTACAGGATGAGGTTAGGATCGGAGAGGAAGTCGCCGACGATCTTGTTGGTGAAGTACGTATAGAACGCGCTCACGTCGAGTCCGATGAAGCCGTGGTCGTGAGCAATCTGGGTGGTATAGTTCAGGTTGACGTTCCACGACTCTTCCGGACGAAGTTCATTTTCGATGACTACCCTTCGGGACCCGGTAAGGGCGGCGTGGTCTTCCGTGAAAAGATTGACGACGCGGAAACCATTGCCCCCGCTAAGGCGCAACGTGTTGTGCTTGTTCAAAGCATACTTCGCACTGAGACGAGGGGAGAAGATACTTCCATGGTGGTTGTGGTAATCCCATCGCAAACCACCCAACAGCGTGAGTTTGGCAGTGGCCTTCATCTCATCCTGCACGAAGAGTCCGGGGAGCAAGGTGTGCGTGGGGTGGTTGTGGTTTTCGCTGCCGGTTCCGACGGTGTTGTCGTCGTAGTAGGTATAGCGAAAGGGAACTCCCGCAAGCAGATCGTGTTGGCCGAGGCCCTTGTTCCAGCGAAGCTGACCGAACGCGACTTGCTGATTTGCGTAGTACTTCACGGTGCCGTAATACGAATCCTGGAGGTGGTAGTTGTACGAGTAATCGAGGATTACTTTTTCCTTTCCTGCGGGAAGCTCGTAGTTGCCGAGCAACTCCACACGATTGGTGAAGATGCTTTCGCCGTAGACGCTTGAGCTGCCGCGGAGTGATTTATTCCATTGCAGTTCGCCTCCCCACCGGTCTTCGTACACATACCGGAGCCCCACCGAGGCCTGGCGGTCATCCGGGCGTTTAAAGTCGATCTTGTTGAATACCGAGATCCGTTGCTGGAGGGTGACATCGGTGAAGTTGTCATTGTTGACGTCTGTCGGGCGACTGTAATTAAAGTAGTTGATGCCGATTAGCGCGTTGCTTTTGTCGCCGCGAAGGGTCGTCGCTACGTCGGTATTGAATTCCGCCAGGTGGGTAGCCGACACGTCGGCGTGCAGACTTGGCGTTGTGGACGGATCGCGGGTGATGATGTTGATGAGTCCGGCCACAGCTTCCGAGCCGTAAAGGGTGGAAGCAGGGCCTTTGACAATTTCGATTCGTTTGACCAGACTGTTGGGTATGCCCGCAAGTCCGTATACGGTCGACAGGCTGCTGACGATCGGCATACCGTCGATGAGCACCATGGTATAGGGACCTTCCATGCCGTTGATGTGAATGTCTCCGGTATTGCACACACTGCAGTTCAACTGGGGCTGCACCCCGTTGATCATGGTAAGGGCTTCGAAGATGTTCGGTGTCGGGTTTTTCATGAACAACGCCGGTGTATAGACTTCGACCGGGATAGGGGAGGCCGACTTGGTGACTTCCTTCATCGTTCCCGAGACGACGACTACTTCCTGAAGGGCGTTGATCTGAGGTCGAAGGTGAACCGTATAGCGCGATTGCCGCGAAGAGACTTCGAGGGTGTCGTTGTCGTATCCGACAAAGGATACAATAAGCTTAGAGGCTCCTGCCGCAGCATGGCGGGCGAGTTCGAAGACACCTTGCGCGTTGGTGGTGGCTCCTGTTCCTTCGGGGATGAGCAGCACCGAGGCAAAAGGCAAAGGTTCACGGGTTTCCGCGTCACGGACCACGCCGGTCAGCGTCTGCCCCTGTATGTACATAGTGCAGGTAGAAAGAATAGTCAGGGTAAAGAGATAGCGTTTCATTATTTAAGTGACTCCACAATCGTTCTCACATTGGCATTCATCATACCGATATAAGTTCCTTCGGGCGTACCGGCCTCGCCCATGGCATCGGAATACAGGCTTCCTCCGATGGCAACGTTCCAGCCTTTCTGCCGACATCCTTCGACGACCGCTTGAATGGATTTGGGCGAAACCGAGCTCTCAACGAAAATCGCTTTGATCTTGCGCTGGATAATGAAGTCGACGAGTTCGGTTACATCCCGCAGTCCGAACTCGGCCAGGGTGGAAAGCCCCTGCAGACCGCGTACTTCAATTTCGTAGGCATCGCCGAAATACCCGAAGGCATCGTGGGCGGTAATGAGAACGCGCTGAGTTTCGGGGATGGTGGCGATGGCCTCACGCACGGCGCTGTCGAGAGAATCGAGGGTAGATAAATAGGCACGTGTGCGGGCCGCATAGAATTCACGGTGAAGGCTGTCGTGTTGCTGCAGGAATTGACTGACGGTGGTTACGGCCTCTTTCCAGAGGTTGACGTCAAACCAGATATGGGGGTCATAAGCTCCTGCAAAGCCTTCTACTTCGCGGAGACGTTCTTTGGCAATTCCGTCGGCTACAGCAATGACGGGCTTGCGGGCAGCGAGTTTGTCGAGCACCTCGCCGATCTTCCCTTCGAGGAGAAGTCCGTTGTAAAAGACCACTTCCGCGCGGGTGAGGAGTTCAAGGTCGCCGTGTGTGGCTTTGTACAGGTGGGGGTCGACCCCGGGCCCCATCAGGGTAGTCACTACGGCACGGTCTCCTGCCACCTGCTTGACGGCATCGCCAATCATTCCCGTGGTGGCAACCACCACCAGGGGCGCGTCAGGGTCGCGTTCTTCCTGAGGTTGCGGCTTGCACGCGGCCAGTGCCGACACGGTGGCGGCCCACACGAAGACGGTTCTCAAAGTGGATTTGATATTTTGTGTATAGACTCTTGTCATAGTTCATACTTCTTTTGCATCTCGCTAGTATTATCCTGAGACCAGCAGGTTTTCGGCAGCATCTCTGGAGATAAAGACCTTGTTCTTGTTGTCGATGACCACCTCGAGTGATCCGTCGAAGTCGATCTTTTCGACGATGGCGATTCGCGCTCCGATGTAGATGCCGATTTTGCTCAGGTATTGGAGGAAGGAAGGCGATCCATCGCGAACGGCGCGCACCGCTGTCTTCTTATTTGGAACGAACTCTGCGAGCGGAATCAGATTCAGCTCCTTTATGTTGCCGTCCTTGTCGGGAATAGGATGTCCATGCGGGTCGGCAGTAGGGTAGCCGAGAAATTCGTCCAGCTTTTCAATCAGCAACGGTGACTGGATGTGTTCAAGCTGTTCGGCTACTTCGTGTACTTCGTCCCAGCTGAAGTTTAACTTTTCAACGAGAAAGGTTTCCCAAAGGCGGTGCTTGCGAATGATCGTCAAAGCTTTGGACTTGCCTCGCTTGGTGATGCGCGCGCCGTAGTACTTCTCGTATGAAATCAGGCTTTTGCCCGACAACTTTTTGACCATGTCGGTAACCGAGGCTGCCTTTGTGCTCATGCTTTCAGCAATCTCGTTGGTCGATACAGCCTTCGCCCCGCCGTCTGACAGCCGGTAAATGGCTTTGAGATAGTTCTCTTCCGTGAAACTTAAGGTCATACTCATATAACGATGTGCAAAAATAAAAGTTTAGATGACTCTAAAAAAATATTTCTATAAATCGCTCAGAATATTTAGAAGTACCGGTGGGAGATTCAAAAAAACGCTCAGCTGACCTGAAAACGGACTTTTTCGGTAGGCCAGTCTGCCGGGAAGGGGCGTCAGGTGCCTTCAATACCCTCAAGGGGCTTGAGCACTTGATGACCAGTGCGGATGTTTTGGATGCAGGTCGGTCGCGGCGCGATGGGCGGGGGGGGGCGTGATTATGGGTACGATGGCCACACGACTTTTCCCTGAATCGGCCATAGGACGAAGAGGTTTTGAAGGTTAATCCTTAATATTGCCGGGTATTGCAAACCACTATTAACCGTCACGAAATGGAATTGAGAGAAATCATCGAAAAGGCATGGGAAGACCGCAATCTGCTACAAGAGGCCGCAACGCAGTCTGCTGTACGCAGCGTTATTGAACAACTCGACGCAGGAAAGCTCCGTGTAGCAGAACCCGCCGGCGACGGCTGGCAGGTGAACGAGTGGGTCAAGAAGGCGGTAATTCTATACTTTCCCATTCAGCAAATGGAAACCATGGAAGTGGGCATTTTCGAGTTTCACGATAAAATACCGCTCAAGCGCAATTACAAAGAACTGGGGGTCCGCGTGGTACCGCATGCCATTGCACGTTACGGCAGCTACGTCAGCAAAGGCGTCATTATGATGCCCTCTTATGTGAACATTGGCGCTTATGTCGATGAAGGAACGATGGTGGATACCTGGGCCACGGTAGGAAGCTGCGCGCAGATCGGAAAGAACGTTCACCTGAGTGGTGGCGTGGGCATTGGTGGTGTGCTTGAGCCTGTGCAGGCCGCGCCGGTAATCATTGAAGACAACGTATTTGTCGGTTCGCGCTGTATCGTCGTAGAGGGCGTGCGTGTGGGGCGTGAAGCGGTGCTGGGGGCCAACGTAGTGCTTACCGGAAGCTCGAAGATTATCGATGTGACGGGAAGCTCCCCCGTCGAATACAAGGGATATGTGCCTGAGCGGTCGGTTGTTATTCCGGGATCCATCACAAAATCTTTCCCCGCGGGAGATTTTCAGGTACCCTGTGCGTTAATAATCGGAAAACGCAAAGAGAGTACCGACAAGAAGACGTCGCTAAACGACGCTTTGCGCGATAATAGCGTGGCAGTATAATCCAGAATACGCATTCCAGGCCATTTTCGCCTGGAATGCGGCCGGCTTGGGAGCGCGTGTCGGAAAATTTGGCACATGATTCGTGTTACAAGGATAGCAGCCTGAGTTATTGGGCAGTTTGCTAAATTTACAATTGAGATTTGGAGTCTATGACAAGACCGACACTATGGTTTTTCCTGTTTCTGATCCTCGCCGGATTCGTCCAGCCGGAACGGAACGACATATACCGACCGGTGCCTAACGAAAGCTTTACGCGGGGAGAGGTATTGGAATACAAGATGACGTATGGCTTCTTTACCGTTGGCAAAGGAACCACTCAGGTACATCCCAACTACTTTACCCTTAACGACCGCCCCTGTTTTAAGGTGGACGTCTTTGGCAAGACTGTCGGTTTTGTCGACTGGGTAGCGTCTGTTGATGACCAGTGGGGAGCCTATATCGACACGGCGGCGCTGGTCCCGCACATGTTCTACCGCCGCATTCGCGAAGGCCGCTATAAGAAAGACGAGCAAACGTACTTCGACCACGAAAACAAGAAGATCAGTGTTCGCGTAGCTGATAAGAAGACAGGGAAATTCAAAGAGCCGAAGGTTTACGATGCCCCGCCTCAGGTGAGAGATCTCATCGGCGGCTTTCTCTATCTGCGCAGCATGGACCTTTCCGGTCTCCAGAAGTTGGATACGGTCGTCGTTAGCGGATTCCTGGAAGACGAGTTCTACTCGATGAAGATCGTCTACCAGGGTAAGGAGACAATAAAAACCAAGGTGGGAAAAATCCGCACCCTGGTTTTTAAGCCGCTTATGCCGAAGAACAAGGTTTTCGACGGTGAAAACTCGATCACCGCCTACTTCTCCGACGACAAGAACCGGATCCCTGTAAAGGTCGATGCTCAAATGTTCATCGGCAGTGCAGGAGTGGAGTTGACGTCCTACACAGGACTGCGCAACCCGCTTGCCCTGGAGAAATAGCCGGTTTAGATCGAGCTTCCCGGCCGGCGTTCTTCCTTCATCAGATCGCGGATCTCCGTGAGCAGTTTTACGTCGGGCGGCAATTCCGCAGGACCTGCCGGTTTCTCTTCCTCTTTTTTCTTCATCCGGTTAATAGCTTTCACCAGCATGAAGACCGCAAACGCGATGAAGAGGAAATCGATTACCGTTCCGACAAAGCTTCCGAGACGGATACCCGGACCGATTTCAAACTCACGCCAGGTACCGCCCGGCAACAGGGGATTAAGAATCGGCATGAGGATGTCGTTCACCAGCGAGTTTGTAATCTTTCCAAACGCGGCGCCAATGACCACACCGACCGCGAGGTCAATTACATTGCCTCGCATCGCAAAGGTTTTGAATTCTTTGAGCATGGATGAAAATAGTGTTAAAGTGGTAAATCGTCAATCGTCAATCGTGAGTCGTCGTTACTCGGTGATTCCTATTTTCAACCACGAACCACTCACCTCGTCCCTCGTCCCTCGTACTTCTTACTTCGTCCCTCGTATTTGGTAGCTCCTCTTCAGTTCAGAATCCCAAAAACCAAGCACCCCCTCGTACTTCGTCCCTCCCGCCACGGCGGGCAGGCGTACCTCGTACTTCTTACTTCGTCCCTCGTACTTCGAGTGGTTTTCCTTCCTTCGATCCCGGGGTATACTCATAAAACCCTACGCCGGTCTTAACTCCTTTGTGATTGGCTTGCACCATGTTTACAAGAAGGGGGCAGGGCGCGTATTTCGGGTTGCCAAATCCTTCATGGAGGACTCTCAAAATAGAGAGGCAAACGTCGAGACCGATGAAGTCGGCCAGTTGCAGCGGGCCCATAGGGTGTGCCATGCCGAGTTTCATCACGGTATCAATTTCTTCAACGCCGGCTACGCCTTCGTAAAGGGCGTAGATGGCTTCGTTGATCATAGGCATGAGAATCCGGTTGGCGACAAAGCCGGGATAATCATTCACTTCCACAGGAACCTTCTTCAGTGTCTTTGACAGCTTCATGATGGTATCGGTGGTCGCAGCGGAAGTGCTGTAGCCGCGAATGACTTCCACCAGCTTCATAATGGGAACAGGGTTCATGAAGTGCATTCCGATGACCTGTTCCGGGCGGCTCGTTACCGATGCGATGCGCGTAATGGATATGGAAGAGGTGTTTGAGGCGAGGATCGCGCCGGGTTTGCAGGCCTTGTCGAGGTCGCGGAAGATACCCAGCTTGATATCGACGTTCTCGGTAGCGGCTTCGACCACCAGGTCAGCATCGCTGACGCCTGACTTCAGGTCGGTCGACGTCTTTATATTTCCCAGCGCTGAACTTCTGACCTCTTCGGTGATGGTACCTTTCGCCACCTGGCGGTCGAGGTTCTTCTCAATAGTCGCGAGGGCTTTCTTGAGGGCTTCCGCCGATACGTCGACAAGACTAACGGCGAAACCATGCTGAGCAAAGACGTGGGCGATTCCATTACCCATGGTTCCCGATCCGATTACGGAGATGTTCTTCATACGTATAAAGATAAGAGATTACTCGACAGCTACTTCTTTGGCAAGACCGACAGCGTTAAAGCGGATAACGAGGCGCCGGGCAGTGGCAGCACCCCCGGGGCAGTCGGGCGATGGGTCGAGAAAATAGTAAAAAAACTTCTGGTTGCGCTTATAGAGCTCGTTCTGGTCGGGGTTGCCGAGCAGCTTGACGATTTCGAGCTGATCGAGGGCGAGTAGCTTCTCACGCTGCTGCGCGAGGGTGTCGGCCATGCCGACGCGGACCTGCCTGCAGCCGTTGACATCAGCCACCCAGGCCTCGCGGTCGACACCTTCGAGTGTGGGAAGCGTTTTGTTACAGGAATACAGCAAGATCAGGGTAAGGAGAATGCTAGGCCATCTGAACATCTTCATGTCGTCGGTGCAGGGAGTAAAACCAGGTAGTAGAGACAATAAAGTACAATAATGCGATTAAATACCAGATGGGCGACCATCCGTTCATAAAAGTCAAGACGGCGAGCAGTGCAGGATAGACCAGAATCCGCGCCCATTCGGCGACTCTCACCCATCGGCGTTGTTCGAAAAGAACGCCGCAGTTGACCACGGTGATCGTAATCAGGGCCGTGACGATCGATTTTTCGCCAAGAGAGAACTGGTTGGCATTGAAGAGGAATACGGCAGTGCCGACCAGGCATAGCACGTATTGAAAGAGAACGTAGAGATTGAGGGCCATCGGCGCAGGAGTGTCGTACTTCTGGCAGGTTTCGCGATCGACTTCCGGAGGACGACGGTACCCTCCGAGGTAGTCGGGAAGCCAGCCGGGCTTCATAAACAGATACTTGATCCGGTCACGCCAGTAGGGGATACGTTTCAGGTCGGCTGCCATGTCGGCGTAATGACTCATGTTTGCCCACACGGCGTTCCAGCTGTTGAGGGGCTTGGTGATCCCGTAAGTAGGGCGCTCTTCTTCCTCCTGAAAAGTACCAAACATCCGATCCCAGATAATCAGCGAGCCCGCGTGGTTCTTGTCGATATACTTCGGGTTCCGGCCATGATGGACACGATGATGGGAAGGGGTGTTGAAGATAAACTCAATCCATCGCGGAAACTTGCCGATGGTTTCGGTGTGGATCCAGAACTGATACAAGGTGTTGAAGGCCGATACATAGACGAAATCCATCGTGTCGAACCCGAGAAGGGCGATGGGAAGGTTGAAAGGAAAAGTCCATAAAACCTGCAGGGAGCTTTGCCGCAGGGCGACCGAAAGATTGTATTCCTCGCTTTGATGGTGCACGACATGTCCGCCCCAGAACAGGCTGACCTCATGGCTCATGCGGTGGGCCCAGTAATAGGCGAGGTCGACGAGCAGAATCAGGGCAACCCAATACCACCACGCCGAGCTGTCGAGCGTGAAGAGGGCCAAGTTCTCGAAGACAAGCATGTAGACTCCCACGCCAAAAATCCGCAGGAACAAACCCGATAATTGGGACGTTATGCCACAGCTGAGGTTTGCAATGGCATCAGGGAGCCTGTATAGCTTTTTGTGGGTAAAGCGCTCGACCAGCAGTTCGATCCCGATCAGGACGAAAAATATGGGAATGGACAGCACGATCGGGTTAATGTTCACTGTTTTGCCTTTATTTGCACCAAATTTAATGAGATGGCGCTTAAG
Source organism: uncultured Roseivirgaceae bacterium (assembly GCA_964532595.1). GTDB lineage: Bacteria > Bacteroidota > Bacteroidia > Cytophagales > Cyclobacteriaceae > Chryseosolibacter. The sequence continues at coordinate 61,328 of CAZHIQ010000016.1, read as the reverse complement.
TTATTCAGGGTTCTCTGGTTTGTTTCCGTTCTTCTGGTGGTGTTCAACCTGTTGTACATTTACGCGGGTTTACCTTTCGAAGTAGTGGTATCGGAACAGGGGGAACGGGTGACGGTAAGCCGGGAGCTTCTGTTTTATGGAATGCTTGCGGGCGTCGTTCTGATGAATGTACTCGTGTACATTTTTAAGTATTTTTACCCCCAGGGCGAAGATTTCCGCGCCTGGTTCCACGGTCTTCTCATCACATTCAATATTTTCTGTATTGTTGCGCTCTGGTCGCTGAGCGTGTACAACAGCCTGGAGCGATTCAATCCATCGCTCGTCACAGGTTATCTTCTCGGAAGTCTCGGACTGTCCGTAATCTGGGCCGCAGGTTGGCCCTTGTACCTGCTTTATCAGAAAATTTTCGTTAAAGCGACTATTTAGTCTGGACGCTTGTTCAGGTTGGCCTTCAATTAATTAGAGGCTGTTACTTTACGAAGAATTGTAATTCAGCCCCGCGGCGCAACGATGCGTGTCAATGCAAAAATCGCTTTATTTAAGCCGATTCTGCATTTTTTAGACTTGGCATTAAGAATTTTTTGGAATTGATCGAAGTATCCTGTTAATCATCCGGCGAAGCTTATGGCAAAAACTGACAAATCACCTGCAGTGGGAGAGTATAACGAAGCGAGTATCAAGTCGTTGGACTGGCGTGAGCACATCAGGCTCCGCCCCGGTATGTATATCGGAAAGCTCGGCGATGGCTCGTCGAAAGACGACGGTATTTACGTCCTCGTGAAAGAGGTTGTCGATAACAGCATCGACGAGCATATGATGGGTTACGGGAAGGTTATTGACGTTACGATCAACGACCGCCGCGTGACGGTACGCGATTACGGCCGCGGGATCCCGCTCGGCAAAGTGGTGGATGTTGTTTCCAAAATCAATACCGGTGCCAAGTACGACAGCGGCGCCTTCCAGAAATCGGTGGGGCTTAACGGGGTCGGTACCAAGGCGGTAAACGCCCTTTCGAATCATTTTAAGGTACAGGCATTCCGTGACGGACAGACTAAACTCGCTGAATTCAAGAAGGGAGTACTGGTCAATGACCCTAAGCCAGCCAAAACGTCGGAGCCGAACGGCACGCTGGTCGAATTCGAGCCCGACGATAATATGTTCAAACACTATCACTTCATCCCGGAATACCTGGATGATTTGATGTGGAACTATGCGTTTCTTAACGCGGGACTTACGATTAACTACAACGGTCAGAAATTCTATTCGAAAGACGGTCTCCTCGACCTGCTCACCCAAAAGAGCAATCCGGAAGAATTGCGCTACCCCATCATCCACCTGAAGGGAAATGATATCGAGGTCGCCCTGACCCACGGCAATCAATACGGCGAGGAGTATCACTCGTTCGTAAACGGTCAGAACACGACACAGGGCGGAACCCACCTGGCTGCGTTCCGCGAAGGGGTTGTTAAAGGCGTGCGCGACTTTTTCAAAAAGGACTACGACGCCGCCGATATCCGCGCCAGCATCATTGCCGCCGTCGCTGTCCGCGTTCAGGAACCCGTCTTCGAGTCGCAGACGAAGACCAAGCTCGGGTCGATCAACGTAGGGCCTGAGGGGCCGACGGTTCGGAACTTTGTCGTGGACTTTGTGTCGCGCGAGCTCGAAATCTATTTGCATAAAAATCCTACCGTGGCCGAGGCGATGCACAAACGCATCCTGCAATCGGAACGGGAACGCAAGGAGATCGCAGGGATAAAGAAACTCGCGAACGAGAGAGCCAAGAAGGCCAACCTTCACAACAAGAAACTCCGCGATTGCCGGTTTCACTTCGACGATAAGTCGGAGAAGGGTACTGACTCGATGATCTTCATCACCGAGGGTGACTCGGCTAGCGGTTCAATCACCAAGTCGCGCGACGTGGCCACTCAGGCGGTATTCAGTCTCCGCGGAAAACCGCTCAATTGCTACGGACTTACCAAGAAAGTTGTTTACGAGAACGAAGAGTTCAACCTCCTTCAACACGCACTGAACATCGAAGATGGCCTGGAAGGGCTTCGCTATAACAAAGTAATCATCGCTACGGATGCCGATGTTGATGGAATGCACATCCGGTTGTTGCTGATGACGTTCTTCCTCCAGTTTTTCCCCGATCTGGTGAAAGCAGGGCATGTGTTTATTCTCGAAACACCGCTCTTCCGCGTGCGGAATAAAAAGCAAACGGTGTATTGCTACAGCGAGGAAGAGAAGCAGCAGGCCATGTCGACGCTGGGCGGAAAAGTGGAGATTACCCGCTTCAAGGGTTTGGGGGAAATCTCTCCGGATGAGTTCGGTGAATTCATCGGCGAAAACATCCGCCTGCAACCTGTGCTGCTGCACGACTCGAATCTTCAGAAGACCCTGGAGTTCTACATGGGCAAGAACACGCCTACCCGTCAGGAATTCATTATCGATAACCTGCGCATCGAGCTCGACAAGGTGGATCGCGAAGCAGAAAGTAAAATAGAACTTGAAGAACACGCCGCCTGATTGTGGCGAATCACCGATAAAGACAAATGGCGAAAAGGAAGAAAGACGAATCCGCTCCCAAACGAAAAGGAAATCAGAACGACAACTACGTGCCCCCGGCTGATACAGGCAACGGTCAGCATGAAGGCGTTCATTCTATCGCGCTTGACGGACTGTACAAGAACTGGTTTCTCGACTACGCATCCTATGTAATTCTTGAGCGCGCCGTACCGCGTATTGAAGACGGCTTCAAGCCTGTGCAGCGCCGGATTATGCACGCGCTGAAGGAAATGGATGATGGCCGTTTTAACAAGGTGGCTAACGTCATCGGACATACCATGCAGTATCACCCACACGGGGATGCGGCTATCGGCGAGGCAATCGTCAACCTGGGCCAGAAAGACCTGCTGATTGAAACCCAGGGTAATTGGGGTGATGTCAGAACCGGTGACAGCGCAGCCGCCCCGCGTTATATCGAGGCGCGACTCTCGAAGTTCGCCCTCGATGTGGTGTACAATCCGCAGACGACGGAATGGCAGCTTTCCTACGACGGTCGGAAAAAAGAACCGGTCACCCTTCCGGTAAAATTCCCGCTACTCCTGGCACAAGGCGTTGAAGGGATTGCCGTAGGGTTGTCGACGAAAATCCTGCCGCACAACTTCTGCGAGCTCATCAAAGCTTCGGTCGATATCCTCAAAGGAAAGAACCCCAAAATCTATCCCGACTTCCCGACAGGGGGGACGGCCGACTTCTCCGAGTACAATCAGGGACTTCGCGGAGGGAAAATAAAGGTTCGTGCAAAGATCGAGATCGTTGATAAGAAAACGCTAGCTATCAAGGAGATACCCTTCTCTACGACAACTACTTCTTTAATGGAGTCGATTGTCAAAGCGAGTGAGAAGGGGCAGATCAAGGTTCGGCAGGTTGTGGACAACACCGCCCGTGATGTCGAGATTCTGGTGCACCTTCAGAGCGGACAATCACCGGAAATCGCCATGGAAGCGTTGTACGCTTTCACGGACTGTGAGATCAGCATCTCTCCGAACGCCTGTGTGATTATCGAAGACAAGCCCCGGTTTCTCGGGGTTAATGAGATCCTCCGATACAACACCGAGCAAACGGTGCGCTTGCTGAAGCAGGAACTCGAGATCCTTAAGGGCGAGCTCATGGAGAAGATCCTGTTCAGCTCACTGGAGAAGATATTCATTGAAAACCGGATTTACCGGAATATCGAACAGGCCGACACCTGGGAGAAGGTGATCTCGATTATCGATAAGGGCCTTCAACCCCACAAGAAGAAGTTCTACCGGGAAATCACGACCGATGACATTGTCAGACTGACCGAAATTAAGATCAAGCGGATTTCGAAGTATGACAGCTTCAAGGCTGATGAGGCGTTGCGCGACCTGGAGAAACATCTGAAGGAGACGCAGCATAACCTTAAACACCTCACCGACTACGCCATCTCTTACTATGAGAAGCTGCTTGAGAAATACGGTAAAGGCCGCGAGCGCAAGACGGAAATCAAGAGCTTCCAGGCGGTTACGGCGGTTGAGGTTATCGCCAACAACCAGAAGCTGTACGTAAACCGCCGCGATGGCTTTGTCGGATACGGTCTGAAGCGCGACGAGTACATTTGCGACTGCTCCGAGCTGGATGACGTATTTGTTATTCGCAAGGATGGAAAAGCGCTTGTGTCGCGGATTCAGGAGAAGGCATTTCTCGGAAAAGATATCCTGTATGTCGGCATCTGGAAGAAGGGTGACGACAGGATGACGTATAACTTGATCTATTCCGATGCTAAGTCGGGCAAAGGATTTGCCAAGCGCTTTAACCTGCCCGGTGCGATTCGCGACCGCGAGTACGATCTGACGCAAGGGGAGAAGAACTCGAAAATCCATTATGTCAGTGGCAATCCCAACGGGGAAGCTGAGGTAGTGGAAGTGAAGCTTACCCCGGCGAGCACGGCGCGGAAGAAAGTATTTCAGTTCGACTTTGCCGATGTCGAGATCAAAGGCCGGGCTGCACGTGGAATTACGATCACCAAGTATCCGATCCGTCGTGTCGACTTTGTGAAGGCGGGAGTGTCGACCCTAGACAAGCTTGATTTGTGGTATGATCCGCATTCCGGACGACTTAATCGCGACCAACGCGGTAAGTACCTGGGCAAGTTCGATGGCGACGATATGCTCATCGCTTTTATGCGAAACGGCTCGTACAAGCTCACCAACTACGATATTAACAACCGCTATGAGCCCGAGCGTGTCATTCATATAGCGAAGTTCCATCCGGAGCGTGTAGTCTCGGCGGTTTACGTCGATGGTGAAAGCAAACAATACATGGTGAAACGCTTCCTGATCGAGACGAGTACCTTCGACAAGGAGTTCGTGTTTATCTCCGAGGCGATTGGTTCGCGACTTGTGGTGGTAACCCTGTCGGAGAATCCGGAAGTCGAGGTCGAACTCATCAAAGGTAAAGACAAGAAGAAGGTCTCGGAGACGGTCAATCTGGAGGAAGTGGTCGACGTTAAGGGCTGGAAGGCGATAGGGAATCGATTATCGGAGTACAAAGTCAGCAAGGTTGTGCTCCTTGATGAAGACGAGCCGGTCTTCGAAGAGAGCGGCGAGGATGAAGAGGCGACTGAATCAGATGATGATGCTCAGTCGTCCAAAAAAAAAATCAGCCCGATCGACTCCGGTGAAAAAGACGAGTCCGAAGAAAACGACGTCCGGCCGGACCTCTTCAGCCAGCCGCGGCAAGAGCAAGGTCGCGCCGGCAAAGAAAGCAAAGACGTCAAAGTCGACTTCGTCCAGCAAAGCCTCTTCGGCGAAATCAGCCAAAAAGAAGACAACGGTGAAAGCCGCGTCGAAGAAGACCGCGGCCAAAAAGACGAAATCAGCAACAAAGAAGGCGGCGCCCAAGAAGACTACAGTCAAGAAGACGGCAAGGAAATCGGCAGCGAAGACAGCCAGACGAAAAAAATAACTGACGAAGGGGCGAACGGAAAAACGTACTCCGCCGGGGAAACAATCGATCTTGATCTTTAGGTTTCTCTCACACGAATCGACGCGCGCATGCGTATGACCATCGCGTTGTCGATTCGTGTTCTTACAAAGCGGCTGTATTGGTCGATTTTATTACCTTTATCCTATGTTTCGAAACCCCGCACTTGTCATGCTGATCGTTTTCAGCCTGAGCGCCCATGCTCAGGGTGACGATGCAAGACTTGCCTGCGGGACAATAACTGACGCCGCTACACAGCGAGCGATTAAGGCGAGCATCCGCTATGCCAGCGTCCCTTCCGGAAGCATAACAGGACAATTCATCGACAGCACGTATGCGTTTACTTTCTTCGGGCTGGCCAAATACAAGATCACGGCGGAAGCAGAAGGATATCGGCCGCGTACAATTTTGCTGGATCCCAGTGACATTGGAACGGATGAGCGGGTAGAGCGCAATATAGCCCTCATGCCCGAAGCGGAAACAATACGTCTGTCCGCACTGATCTTCGAACAAGGGAAAGCCCAGATTGCTTCGACCTCATATCGCGGATTAGATGCGATGGTCGACATGATGAAAGACTATCCCCGCATGATTATCCAACTCGAAGGTCATACCGACAACGTGGGAAGCCATGAAGCCAATATGCGCTTGGCGCAGGCCCGCGTTGATGCGGTGAAAGAATACCTCACCAGTAAGGGCATCTCCAAAAGTCGGATAAAGACCAAAGCCTTTGGAGGCTCGCAGCCACTGGCAACCGAAGATTCACCCGAGGCCCGCATTCTCAATCGAAGAGTGGAAATGCGGATTCTCAAGGCAGAGTAGTGCGCTTTTTACCCTCCCTTGTCTGGTTCGCTTCCGGCGTCACTAAGTTGCTCTGAAATAGCTTCGAAGCGTGACTTCAATTGCGTATCCGATTTTAACGAACGGTGGATTGTATTGAACGTCTTTGCCCCGACGAAATCGCGAGCCAGTTCCTGATATACCTCGTTGATTCGCTCGATGTTTACCGAACGCAGGTCGTCGATCTCCCGAATGAATGCGATTTCGTCAGGGGTCGCCTGTGTTGCCCGAAGCTTGGTGGTGTCGTCGATAATTTTGAACAGTTCGTTGTAGCGCTCAACCGGCATCACCGTGTTACTGCGCACCCGCTCGGCTACCAGGTCGCGAAGTGCATTCTGCATCGCTTCCACCGAATCCATCGTAATGGCATATTTCCGCAAATCTTCGTCGCTTATCTTCTCCGTGTTCTGGGCGAGTGATGCTCCTGCAACCAGCAATAGGCACGTCGTCAGAATTGTTATGGTCTTCATCGTTCTGATATTCAGGTTATACATTCGCAACCCATATCCAAAAATCGGGCCCGCAGGAGATTCGCGGAAACAAACTGAATATAATACGGCCGCTTCATTGATGATGGCCAACGAATGATTCCTCATAAACGCGCAGACGTTTCCGTTTGGGGCCACGCATGCAAGACCTGACGTACTTTTGGCTTGCAGGGATGAAAGGAACGGTATACCTTTAGAAAATTCAAATCACGTCGGATAAGGTAAGCGAACGGGATGGCTTCTCAGGACAAGAAATCATTATTCAGACGCATCGCGCACGGCGAGAAGGCGGCGTTCGATGATTTCTTCGACTTATACTATGTCCGCCTCGTCCAGTTTGCGCAACTCTTTGTCGATACCACTGAGCAGGCCGAGGATGTAGTTTCCGACGTCCTGACCACATTACTCACCCGCCGCGATCGCGTTTTCAACCTTGAAAATTTCGAAGCCTATCTCTACTCGTCTGTAAAGAATCGGGCAATTTCTACGATTCGTCGCAAACAGGTAGCGGATGCGTACGTTGAACATATCGTCCGAAATACGGCGCCAGACGGACACGATGCTCTGGTTTCGCGCGAGTTGCACGACCTGGTCGCCCGTGTGATCGACAGTTTTCCGCCCAAGCGACGTATGGTATTCCAGCTTATCCGCGATGAAGAACTCACCTATGCCCAGGTGGCGGAATTGCTTGATATTTCTGTGCGCACCGTCGAAGTTCACCTCCGTTTAGCTATTCGCGAATTGCGGGAACGCATCGATGCCTATCACCTCCATGATGTCTTGAAGATTCTGGCGCGTTAAGCCTTCTTCATCCGTCTGAACATCAGTGTCTTAGAAAAAAAAGCAAAAAAGTGCTTTTGCCGTTACGGGTTTTTGCCGGTCGGCGCGTCTTCCTTTTGTTAACCGTTCAACACGCGTTGCGTATGCAATCGAATCCGGACATCGACGGACTCATTATTTTGTTTCTTACAGGCCAGGCTTCGCCGACACAACGGGAAGCGCTGGAGGCCTGGCTGAAGGAATCGGATCACAACCAGTGGGTTTTTGATCAGATGAAGGCAGCGTGGCACAGTCGTGCCCGTGTACAACCCGATCAGCGTATGCGTGATCGCCGCGAGGCGATTTGGCGTGCCGGTACCATGAGTGTGCTCGATAGTGAACCGCGCAAGCGTACCGCACCCATCGTGTCGCGTGTAGCGGCGACGTTGTTAATCTTAATGGTATCCGTCTGGGGGGTGGTTACGTGGATGCCTCGGGAGAGGGAAGTATCTCCGCCGAGGATAGTGGATGTAGTGAACGAACGCGGCATGAAATCACTGCATACCCTGGCGGATGGGACGGAAGTGTGGCTGAACGCTGATACTCGTTTGCGGCATCCGGAGGTATTTTCGGATACTCTTCGCTGGGTTGAGCTTACCGGCGAAGCGTTCTTCGCGGTCACTCCCGACAGCTCCCGACCCTTCGTTGTACGCGCCGGAAAAACGCTGACCCATGTTCTGGGAACATCATTCAATGTCGAGGCTTATGCCGATGGCGACTACGTTAAAGTATCGCTGCTGGAGGGAAGGGTAGAAGTACGGAATGAGGAGGCGACGAAACGTTCGGAGCTTTCGCCCGGACAGCAACTGCTGTACGCGGGTGATGAGTTCGATGTGCAGCCCTTTGACTATGCGTCTACTTTCGGATGGAAAGACGGGATACTCATTTTTGATGGTGTTGACTTCGAGACATTCAGAAACACCCTTGAGCGTTGGTACGGTGTGAACACACGGGTGATCGGAACTCCGGGAAGAGATTGGCAGATTCGGGCAAGATATCACAACGAAAGTCTTGAGAATGTTATGCGCGATGTGGCATTCAACAAGAATTTTTCATACAGAATTGAAGGAAATAACCTAATCCTAAACTTTAACGTCAAAGCTATGCCTTGATCAACAGTACTAAAATAAAGAGGCCGAAGATAGTTGGGGCTACCTCCGGCCAGTTTGAATTCCTATGAGACAGACACGCCAACGTCTTGCCTATAGGGCAGTAGATTATTTTGTTTTAATCCACGCACATCAAATCTATGAAGAATCCATTTCTAAAACTACTAATGAGAGTGGCTAACTACGTATGGATAGGCATCTTCTGGCAGTGTTTTCTCGCCGGATTATGCGTTGCCAATACCGCTGAAGGTCAGCTCGCGAGCAGCATCCGAAAGGTTGCGATCGTAGCTGACTATCGGAATGCTTCCCTGGCGGAAGTGTTTGCGGATATCGAAGCTCAAACCGACTTTGTCTTTACCTATGACAAGGATGACTCGTTTCTGGCTGAGTTGTATTCCAACACCTCGGGCCGGGTTCTCGTCGCTGATCTCTTCCGGGACCTGTCGGCGAGGAAAGGGCTCATGTTTCAGCAGAATAAGAACAACATTAGCGTCAGAAAGCACGCCAGCGTACCGGTGCTCAAACGGGTCACAGCTCCCGCACCACCGGCCGATCCCATCACAGTGACAGGAACGGTCACGTCTTCAGATGGTGAACTGCTTCCTGGTGTGAGTATTATGGTAAGGGGACAAAGTCACGGAACGGTGACCGACATTAACGGCGCCTATACGATTCGCGTGGAAGACGACGCTGTCCTCATCTTCTCATTCATCGGGTATAAAACGCAGGAAGTAGCCGTCAACGGCCGCACCGTGCTGAATGTGATCATGGAGGGAGAAGTAACGGAGCTTGACGAAGTGATCGTGGTGGGTTACGGTACCCAGAAGCGTATCAACCTTACCGGGGCTGTCGCCCAGATCGGTGCGGAAGAGATCGGCGAGCGCCCGGCGGCAAACATCTCCACCACGTTGCAAGGATTGTTGCCGGGACTTAACATCGCGCTTAACTCAGGTGACCCTGCGGCAACTCCGGACATCAACATCCGCGGGTTCAACTCGATCAACGGCGGAAGCCCCCTCGTCCTTATCGATGGTATCGAGGGTGACATTACCCGCGTGAACCCCAATGATGTGGAAAGCGTAACCGTGCTTAAAGACGCGGCGTCGGCTGCGATCTATGGTGCACGCGGTGCCTTCGGCGTAATCCTCATTACCACCCGGACAGGAAAAGAAGGAGATATGGTGGTCAATTACTCCAACAACTTCGGTTGGACTACGCCAACGACCCGGACCGATTTTATCACCGATCCCTACCTGTACGGAAAGACGATTGACGCCGCCATCTTCGGCTACAATGGAACAAGCTATACGAACTACAACGATCTCGATTGGGAGGCGATTAAAATGGTCGCGAACGGAGAGATCGAACCTTTTCATGAACTTCAGCCGAACGGAACGTACAAGTTCTTCCATAAGACAGACTGGTACAATTACCTCCTGAAAAAGTGGCAGGCGCAGTCGATGCACAACATTTCTATCTCAGGAGGAAGTGAAAAACTCAAAGGCTACCTGTCGGGACGCTTCTTTGACCGGGAAACGATTCAGAATATCGTAGACGCCGATATGAAGCGCTACAATATGAAAGCTACGTTGACGTTCAAGCCGACCAAATGGCTCGAACTGACCAGCAACACGCAATTCATCCACGAGAAAGACGAAGACTACGGCGGTTACCGCAACGGATACGGTGGGGTGTGGAGCACGACTACCTGGTATGATATGTTCGCGTTTTACCCGACGCATGTCAATGGCATGCCTATGGACATCGGCCGTGAAGGGACAGGTGGACAGGGGGGTGCCGCAGCGATGGAAGCCGGACAGAACTGGCGCAGGTTCAACACGGAAGAACTTACCAATACCATTCGCGCCCGACTGACGCCGATGAAGGGACTCGATATCAACTTCAACTACAGCAACCGCGTTGATAATACATCGAGAACCTACCGGTACAATGAATTTGAATACATCGCCAATAACCGTCTCGACGTTCAGACTGTCGGTATAAACCGACTCGGTGAATGGCGTTGGAAAGACCGCTACCGCGCGCTGAACGTGTACGGAACGTATGGCTTCGACCTGGCGAAGACCCACAACTTCAAGTTGATGCTGGGGTATAACCAGGAAGACTTCGACCGCGACCGTGTGGTGGCTCAGCAAAACGGGCTGCTCGTACGTGATCTGGCGAATCTGACGCAGGGGACGGAGATGTACAACATCGACGGTTCCGCACTGCTCTGGGCGGTTCAGGGTTACTTCGGTCGTTTCAACTACAACTACAAAGAGAAGTACCTGCTTGAAGTGAATGCCCGTTACGACGGATCGTCACGGTTCCCTACTGATACGCGTTGGGGCTTCTTCCCGTCAGTGTCAGCAGGATGGCAAATGGACAAGGAAGGCTTCTTCGAGCCCATCACCAATACAATCTCCCTGCTCAAGCTGAGAGCTTCGTATGGCGAGCTTGGAAACCAGGCAGTCGATGTGAATACCTTCCGGCAGCTGATGGGCCTCGGAATGTCCGACTGGCTCAATCAGGGAAGTCGCCTCGTTTACGCTAGTGCACCCGATCCCCTACCAAGAGTGGTAAGTTGGGAGAAGACCGGAACGATTGATTTCGGATTGGATGTCGGAGTGCTGCAGAACAAAGTGGTGGCTTCGTTCGATTGGTTCCAGAAAGAGACTTCGGGAATGTATCTCCCGGGCGAGCCACTTCCCGCGGTATTTGGGGCCGCTGAACCTCGTGAGAACTCGGCCGCGCTGCGCAACCGCGGTTTTGAGCTCGGCATTACCTATAGCGACGAATTCATGGTGGGGGGCTCACCGCTATCGATCAAGGCAAATGCCAACGTCAGCAACTTCAAAGGGGTAATCACCAAGTACGACAACCCCGAAGGATTGATGAGTACCTATTGGGAAGGACAGGTGTTGGGACAGATCTGGGGTTACCACGTTGATGGCCAGTTCCAGTCGGACGAAGAAGCCGCTGAATACCAGAACAGCTTCGTGAACCCGCGCAACAGTCTGGGGCAAGTTTATTCCTACATCCTTAACACCGTACAGAACAGCGAGTGGAATAAACTCAGAGGCGGCGACCTGAAGTACGTAGATCTGGATGGTGACGGTCGTATCGATCGGGGGGACTACACACTGGCCGATCACGGTGACCTTCGCCCGATCGGTAACGCGATGCCTAAGTTTCCTTTCGGATTCAACCTTCAGGCTACCTGGAAGGGCTTCGACCTTTTTGTAGCGGGTGCCGGCGTTGCAAAACAGCACTGGTATCCGACCGGATTCATCTATTGGGGAACGTATAGCAGACCATACTTGTCGTTTATCCGCAAAGATCTTGTGACCAATGCGTGGACACCGGAAACGCCTGAGAACACTTATCCGCGCATCGAACGCGGTTATGCTGCCCTGCAGAACAACCGGATGATGTATGAGATGAACGACTACTATCTCACCAACGTCGGTTTCCTCCGTGTGAAGAACCTTACCCTGGGGTACACGCTTCCTGAAAGTCTGACTTCGCGTCTCAACATCAGAAAGCTGCGCTTCTATGTCAGTGGTGAAAACATCTTTACGGTCAGATTTGGCGACTTGACCCGTTATGTCGATCCCGAGCAGGCGGCTTCGGCTGTCCACTACTCGAATCCCGCGAATGCGGTTTCACGCTCGGGTGTCGAGAGCTATCCTATGGGCAAGACCTATTCAATGGGTGTTAACCTGACGTTGTAATCTGAAGATTTAAAAAGCTATGAAGATGAAACGCTTGTATATAAAGAAAGTATTCGTGCTCGCGGCAGTGCTGCTGCTCACGGGCTGCGATGATGATTTCCTGGACAGGCCGCCTCGGGCCGAGGTTGACGCGGAGTTCTTTTTCAACACCGCAAAAGACCTGGAGGTGGCGACAAACGACTTTTACAAGATGTTGCCTCGTCTCGACGTATATACCGATGATGCGGCGTCAGACAATATCGTTCCGCTGATTGCTTCGGACCGCATACGCGGTGGACGGATCGTACCCACGGCGCGGGGTAGCGGAGGATGGTCGTGGGGTAATCTCCGCGATATCAACTTCTTCCTGGAGAACTACCACAAAGTGAACGATGAAAAGGCTAAAGCAAAGTACAGCGGGGTGGCGCGTTTCTTCCGGGCCTACTTCTACTTCCAGAAAGTGAAGCGGTACGGTGATGTTCCGTGGTACGGGAAAGTACTGTCGGCCGGAGATCCTGATCTCTACAAGCCGCGCGATTCGCGGTTCCTTGTTATGGACTCGGTAATGGCGGATATCAATTATGCGGTGGCGAACATTCCCGCCGAGAAGCAATTGAACCAAATCACGAAGTACACAGCTCTTTTGCTTAAGGCGCGTATTGGTCTGCACGAAGGAACGTTCCGCAAGTATCACAACCTGGGTGACCACGAACCCTTCCTTCAGGCGGCGGTTGATGCATCGCAGGAGTTAATCACCTCAGGTGCTTACACGATCTTTACTCAAGGAGGTCCCAATGTTGCGTACCGCGAACTGTTTGCGCGCAATAATCAGGATGCAACGGAAACCATACTGGCTGCCGATTACGAGCGTGAAATGGGTACGCACAACTTCGGTTATACGCTGACGGCCCAGACCTATGGCGCGTACGGTATCACCAAAGACGTGATTAACAGCTATCTGATGCGCGACGGTAGTCGTTTTACAGATCAGGCGGGTTACGAAACGATGGAGTTCTATGTGGAAATGCAGAACCGCGATCCCCGATTGACGCAGACTACCGCAGGACCTAATTTCACGGTCTATGGCGAAAGTACACCGGAACCGGTTACGCTCGACGCCACAACAACGGGCTACCGTGTAATTAAGGCGTTACCAAGCCGAGACCAGTGGTCAGCTTCTTACCACGATATCATAATCTTCCGTTATGCTGAGGCACTGCTGATTTATGCAGAAGCAAAAGCGGAACTCGGAACGCTGACGCAGGATGACCTGGATATCAGTATCAACAAACTCAGGGCACGCGTTGGAATGCCTAACCTCAATATGGCTGCGGCAAACGCTGATCCCGACCCTTACCTGGAGGAAATGTATCCGAACGTGGAGTCCGGTGCCAATAAAGGTGTAATTCTGGAAATCCGTCGCGAGCGTCGAGTGGAACTGTTTAACGAAGGTTTCCGCTGGGATGACCTCATGCGTTGGAAGGAAGGGAAGAAGATTGAGAAACCCATGGTGGGAATGTACTTCTCAGGTCTGGGCGCGCACGACTTCAACAACGACGGAAAAGCGGATGTCTTTCTCCATCAGGGCAACACTTCGGGTGCACCGACGACTGTAACCTCGCTGATCAACGTGCAACAGCGGAAGCTCACTGATGGTACATCGGGCAATCTCAATCCCTTTGAGCTTGGCGGTTACTTTGATGAGCGGAGAGATTACTACTATCCGCTGCCGATCGAGGATCTGCAGTTGAACCCGAACCTTGACCAAAATCCGTACTGGTAACACATAACGATATGATCAACATAACTCGTCTTTCATTGATTCTGCTAGGGCTGGCCTTCGTGTGTTGTGGTTCCGAAAGCGAACAGGATGTGCTGCCGGAGGAGATTGTAGAGGCTCCGCTCGAAGTGGGCTACAGCCTTTCCATCGCGAACTTTACTCCCGAGAAGCTGAAGGCTGCAAAAGATGCGGGTATCCGTCACATAGAAGTCGCAGGTATGAGCTACTTCGTAGATGCGAATCGGAAGATTAAACTCACTGATGAGCAGATTGTCGCAAAGCTCACCGAGGCCAAGCGCTTCGCAGATGAAGTCGGTATCAATATCTGGTCGGTGCACATGCCGTACGGACAGTACATTGATTTGTCACTGATCGAAGAGACGGCACGGGAAGAGGTTGTCGCCGTACACGAAAAGATGGTGGCTCATCTCGAGATTCTCGAACCAGAGGTTATTCTGTTTCATCCCAGTTGGTATCTGGAACTAAACGAACGTGATTCACGAAAGAGCCAGTTGGTGAAGTCGGCAACGCAACTCGACGAAGCCGTGCGGGCGATCGGTGCCACGATGGTGCTTGAGAACATGCTGGGACCTGAGTTGCTTGCCAGTGGGGGACGGGAACGTCCGCTGATGCGAACCGTTGAGGAAGTACAGGAGATATTCCAACGCCTTCCTTCAACCATACAGCTGGCCGTTGATATGAATCATATCAAGAATCCCGAGAATCTGATCCGTGCCATGGGAAGTCGACTGAAGTCCGTTCACGTGGCCGACGGGACCGGAGCAGCGGAGAACCACTACTTTCCCTGTTCAGGCGAAGGCAAGAACGACTGGAATGCAATTCTCGCCGCGCTGTATGAGGTAAAGTATGACGGACCGTTTCTCTATGAGAGCGATGTGCCGAGCGAAAAGGCGCTGGTAGATTGCTATCACGGTCTCCACAAACAATATCTAGCAAATCGTTAACCCGCGAGCCCGACCTGCTGCCGGCAGGCGGGCTTTCGATAAAACATTGAAGTTATGAACAAAGTGTTTCACTATATCTTGCGTCAGACGTGGCTCATGGTGGCCCTGGTGATGTCTGTCGCACTTACGGGCTGCGATAAAGATGACGACAACTTCGAGCCCAAACTTTTAGTCTCTGCTGAACGGGTGGAGGCTTCAAATCTCGAGTCATCTTATACCATTGATTTCCTGACAAACGGCGCGTGGGAGGCTTCTGTCGACGTAGACTGGATTACGTTGGCGGAAACGAGCGGGGAGAAGGGAAAGCACAAGCTGTTGTTCACGGTAGCGGCAAACGAAGATGATGAGCGCAGGGGCACTATTACGATCTCAATTTCGGAGAGCAATTCCATTCAGGTCGAAGTGGCTCAAGATCCAGGCAACCGCAATGATATCTACGTTAAGGTAGACGGAACGGGTGACGGCACCTCCTGGGAGCAGGCGACCACTTTGGACGAAGCGCTCTCGATGGCGGTAGACGGTAACGTGATCCACATTGCCGCAGGTCTGTACTTGCCAGGGAAAACCGTTTCGGGTGGCAACGCGGCCGACGAAGGTGACAAGAGTTTCCACATTGCCCGGAACATCACGCTGAAAGGTGGGTATCCGGCTGATGCCTCCGAAGGCGACGAAGCGGACCCCGCCACGCATAAGACCATTCTCTCCGGATCTGGAACCTCGTATCACGTTGTGCTGATATCGGCTTCGAAAATTCAGGGACAGAAAGCCGTACTGAGCGGCCTTACCATCACCGACGGTAATGCGTCCAGTTCTTCGGCCGCCATCGGTATCAATGGTGTCAGTTTCGTGCGCAACTACGGCGGTGGAGTCATTGCAGGAAACACCGTGGCTGAACTCGTCGACTGCGAGGTAATCGCAAATAACTCACGCGGTCATTGCGGAGGTATCTATGTCTTTGGCAATTCGGAAATTACGATCCGAAACTCGAAAGTGAACGAGAACAGCTCGTCAAGTAACGGTGGAGGAGCGTGGATTCACACGTCGACAGCGTATGTCTACAACTCCGAGTTTAATGGAAACTCGGGAGGGACAGCTGCAGGCTTTCACGCTTATCCCGATGCTACCGCATACCTCTACAATACAACCCTCGCTGAAAACAAGGGAAGGTCTTATGGCGCGGCGTTCTATGCAAGACAAAACTCCCGTGGCGTATTGGTAAACTGTCTGATCACGGGTAATACAAGTACTTCCGCCAACGGAGGGGGAGGTGTGATGATGTATCAGGATTGTGAGGTAGATATCATCAGCACGACTATCACAGGTAACGTGATCAGCGGTCCCGGAGGCGGTGTATACAGAAGAGCAGGAACGCAGAACATTCTGTCTATCCAGAACTCGATCATTTCCGGTAATACCCAGAAAGATGACGGTCCGGATGTCGACGCCTACGAAGTCGATGCCATTGCGCCGGTTGTCAGGGCGTCAGTCCTGGGATCACTTACTTACGACGGAACAGGAGGGGAAGTGGGAGGTGCTACCTTCGACGCTGCTACCATGTTCGACAGCGACTACCTGCCCATCGGAGGTTCGAATCCGGCTATCGAGTATGGAATGAGCCCCGCGCAACTTATCAGTGTTGGCGGATCGCTGAACCCGCCTGCCGAAGAAGAATATCTGGTGATTGACCGCTTTGGAAACGAGCGAAGCGGATTGACCACGATGGGAGCCGTGGTAGCGACTCCTTAACGCGACGTATATTATTCGAACTGAATTGTGATGAAGAAGTATTTCTATTGGTTTTTCCTGCCGCTCGTCCTTTTTATAGGATGTTCGGATCCGGAAATT
Source organism: uncultured Roseivirgaceae bacterium (assembly GCA_964532595.1). GTDB lineage: Bacteria > Bacteroidota > Bacteroidia > Cytophagales > Cyclobacteriaceae > Chryseosolibacter. The sequence goes on along the minus strand of CAZHIQ010000016.1, from coordinate 44,261 downwards.
AAGGAACCGGCGCCGAAGCCGGGTCCTAAGACGCTGGCTGAACAACTCGCTGAGGCGGATTGGGAAACGACTGCTGTTACCAACGGCGTTGTCTGGAAGTATCACCACTTCAACGACCTGTTTTCCGCGAATCAGAGTGTGACGATTCTGGATGTTGATCTTTCGAAAGAGACGATCACCACCGACATCGAGTACGTCACCTCGGGTTTTCTCAAGACAAGCGAGGCGGCGAAGAGTAGGCGCGCATTTGCGGCTATCAATGGATCATACTTCGATACATCAAAAGGAGGGTCTACGGTGTTTTTCCGGAAGAATGGTGAGATCATTAACCAGACCCGGAGTGGTTTTACACCGTATCGTGAGAACGCCGGATTTGCAATCGATGCTGAAGGCGGGATTGCGATTGTGGAGAAGCCGGGAGCAGGGTGGGCATCTGTCGATGCTCACACCCTGCTTGTCGGCGGACCACTTCTGGTATCCGTCGATGAACTCGTCAAGCAACAGGATGTCGCCTTCAACACCGATCGCCATCCGCGTACGGCCGTGGGAGTGACGAAAGACAACCGTCTCATTGCTGTTGTTGTAGATGGACGCACCAACGAATCGCATGGCATGACTATAGAAGAGATCGCCTCGGTCATGAAGGCGCTCGGATGTGTCAATGCCATGAACCTTGATGGAGGCGGTTCATCAACGGCGTACGTCATGAATCGCGGCGTAGTTAATTATCCCTGCGATAACCAGAAGTTTGATCACGAAGGGGAACGCGGCGTCGCGACGGTGATTGTGTTTGCCGGAGAGTGATCAGTGACTCACTTCCCTGAGCTGTCCGACCTTCGGAGCGCCTGCCAGGATTTCTTCGCTGGCATCTGTGGCGAACTTTTCGAAGTTCTTCAGGAACGCTGCAGCGAGCTCGTTCGCCTGATGATCGTAAGCGTCTTTGTCGGTCCACGTGCTACGGGGATCGAGAATTTCTTTGGGGACGCCCGGACATTGTGTGACCATTGCTAGTCCGAAGACTTCATGAGTCTGATAGGATGCGTCGGAGAGCTTTCCTTCGAGAGCTGCGGTGATGAGTGCTCGGGTATAGCTCAATTGCATACGCTTACCTTTGCCGTAGGGTCCGCCCGTCCAACCCGTGTTAACAAGCCAAACATTGGCTTGCGACTCCTTCATTTTGTCGATAAGCATGTGCGCATAACGCGCAGGATGCAGAGGCATGAACGGCGCCCCGAAACATGCCGAAAAGGTAAGTACCGGTTCAACGATCCCCGCTTCCGTTCCCGCCACCTTGGCGGTATATCCACTGATGAAATGGAACGCTGCCTGCTCCGGGGTTAAGCGCGCTAGCGGAGGAAGCACGCCGTAGGCGTCGCAGGTGAGGAAGAAGATGTTTTTCGGATGATGGCCAACGGACGGGCGTGCAATATTGCGGAGATGGGAGAGTGGATAGCTCACCCTGGTGTTTTCTGTTTTCGATCGGTCTTCGTAATTGACACGGTTGGAGTTGGGATAGAAGCCTACATTTTCCAGGAGTGCTCCGGTCTTGATCGCCCGGTATATTTCCGGCTCGCGCTCTTCCGAAAGATCAATCGTCTTGGCATAGCATCCCCCTTCGAAGTTGAAGATGATATCATCGGGTGTCCACCCGTGTTCATCGTCGCCGATAAGCCTTCGCTTTGGGTCGGCCGAAAGCGTCGTCTTTCCCGTACCTGATAAACCGAAGAAGATAGCTGTGTCTCCATTTTCTCCGACGTTTGCCGAGCAGTGCATGGGGAAAACATCTTCCTGGGGAAGTGTGAAGTTGAGGGCCGCGAAGATGCTTTTTTTGATTTCACCTGTATACGCACTGCCCCCAATAAGAATGATTTTCCGCTTAAAGTCGATAATCGTGAAGTTGTGCTGTCGGGTACCATCGGTTTTAGGGTCTGCGCGGAAACCCGGAGCGTTGAGGATGAGCCACTGCGGATTGAAGAACCGGAGCTCTTTTTCATCGGGACGGAGGAGCATGTTGTAGACAAACAGATTCGACCACGCATACTCGTTGATGACGCGGATTTCTGTCCGGTAGCGACGGTCGGCGCAGGCATAACAATCGCGGACGTAGAACTCCTTGCCTTCGAAGTAGTGGATCATTTTGATATAGAGCTGGTCGAACTTATCGCGTTCGAAAGGGATGTTGACATTGCCCCACCACACCGACGACTCCGTGGCCGAGTCTTTGACAATAAAGCGATCCTTCGGAGCGCGTCCTGTAAACTCACCGGTGTCTACAGCGATTGCCCCGGTGTCCGTCACCTGAAGGTTTTCTTTGTCGACAGCGATTTTGATCAGCGCTTCCGGGGGGAGGTTCCAGTGGGCCTTTCCGTACATGATTCCCAGGTCGCGCAAGGAGGAGTGTTCCGGTCGGTTACCAAGTTCTAACATACGTTTGTTGGGTTAATGAGTTTCCAAATTTAAGGCCCTCCTGGGTCGTTTCAAACGTTTGCAAAAATTATTATGCCACTTAAGCGTCAGTTTTTGCTATTTGCGATTCTGACCTGAACGGTCTATTTTCGAAAAATTTGAAAGGTTATTCTGACTGATTTTGCATTGCACTAACTTCGTTTTCCTGAATGCATTCTGACAAAAGTTTCTTCGGGCACCCTCGCGGACTTGCCACTTTATTTTTTACTGAAATGTGGGAGCGTTTCAGCTACTATGGGATGCGGGCGATCCTGCTTCTCTACATGGTAGCGGCTGTTGAAAACGGGGGTATGGGACTCGGCGACCAGACGGGCGGGGCTATCTACGGCCTGTATACCATGTTTGTGTATTTGCTTGCTCTTCCCGGCGGCTGGCTTGCTGACCGATTCTTCGGGTTGAGACGCTCTGTGTTCTATGGTGGGTGCATTATCGCAGCCGGCCACTTTTCGATGGCTATTCCCACTACTGAAACGTTCTTTATCGGGCTGCTCCTGATTGTGATTGGTACAGGCCTTCTTAAACCGAACATATCCACCCTCGTGGGTGAGCTCTATCCTTCCAATGAGCAGGCGCGTCGAGACTCCGGCTTTTCAATCTTCTACGCTGGTATTAACCTGGGCGCGGCTATCGCGCCTCTGGTTACGGGATACTTTGGTGAGAAGGTCGACTGGCACCTGGGCTTCGGGTTAGCGGGTGTCGGAATGTTGGTCGGGCTTGTGCAGTATAAACTCACGGAAAAACACCTTGGCGCTGCCGGCGTTGAGCCATCGGCACCTGTACGTGGAAGCAGTGGTGAGCAACGCATCCGGACGGCACTGTGGATCACCGGGATTGCGTTGGCCTTGTTGGTTGTTCTACTGATCCTTGGCGTCATTGAGGCGAATCCCGTAGCGGTGGGCCGCCTGCTCGGATATGTCATTCCCATCAGCGCGATTGCTTACTTTATCTACGTTCTACTCTTCCAGGATTTGTCGACCGATGAGCGAAAGAAGGTCGGCGCGATCGCCATCTTCTTCATGGCGACGGGTCTCTTCTACGCGGGATATGAGCAGCACGGATCATCGTTGAACTTATTCGCCAAGCGCTATACCAATCTCTTTATCGGCAGCTTTGAGATGCCGGCCAGCTGGCTGCAGACGGTATCACCGGCCTCGATCATCCTGTTCTCGTTGGTGTTCGCCTGGCTTTGGGTGTGGCTCGACAAGCGGAATCTGAACCCTTCGACTCCGGTGAAGCTCGCGATGGGGCTGTTCTTCATGGGACTCGGTTATGTGGTTATGATGGGCGCGGCGCAGGTGGTGATCGGGGGTGAGAAACCCTTGCCGACATGGTTGATGGCCACGTTCCTGCTGCACACCTTTGGAGAAATCTGCCTCTATCCCGTCGGTTTGAGTGCGGTGACAAAGTTGTCGCCCAAGAGGTTGGTGGGGCAGATGATGGGGGTGTATTTCATTGCGGTCGCCTATGGAAATTTGATTGCAGGTCTCTTTGCCGGTGAGTTCGACGAACAGGCCATAATCCAGAATCCGTCACTGCTGTATGATCTTTTCAGCGTGGTAATGAAAGTTATGGTGATCTCTGGTATTATTGTGTTGATATTCAGCAAGCCCATCCGTAAACTGATGGGCGATATCCGATAATAACTTAAACCTAAACTGCATGGAAGAGAAGAAGTCGTCGTTCAAACCGTATATTCCTCCGGAACACAACGTTGCTGAGTTTACAATCAAATCCGTAACGTTCGGTATACTGTTCGGCATCTTATTCGGAGCTTCAACGGTTTACCTGGCACTCAAGGCCGGACTCACAGTTTCGGCCTCCATTCCGATTGCCGTCATCGCCATCACGCTGGGGCGGAAGTTTCTGAAGACGACGATCCTCGAAAACAATATTATCCAGACAACAGGTTCGGCGGGCGAGTCGGTCGCCGCGGGTGTAGTCTTTACGTTGCCCGGATTCCTGTTTCTCTCGCCGGGCGCCGATGGACAGAGCGTAGGGGATGCTTACTTCAATTACCTTACGATTACGATACTGGCCGCAGTAGGGGGTGTCCTGGGAACGATCATGATGATTCCCCTGCGCCGCTCACTGATTGTCAAAGAACACGGTGTTCTTCCTTATCCCGAAGGAACGGCTTGTGGATCCGTACTGCAGGCGGGGGAGAAGGGTGGTGTTTTTGCCAAGACAGCATTCATCGGGATGGGCATCGCCCTGGCTTATGCGATTCTGCAGAAGGTATTTCATGTAATCTCTGAGACGCCGACCTGGATTGCCAGTCAGGCAAACAAGTTCTGGCCTTCCGCCACGGTAAGCGCGAATATCACACCGGAATATCTTGGGGTGGGATATATTATCGGTCCCCGTATCGGCGGCGTTCTCGTCGCAGGTTCGGTATTGGCCTGGTGGGCAATCATTCCGCTCTTCAGCACGCTCGTGGCTCCGGAGGTGATAGCAACACAACTTGTAAAGCTCGGTAACCTCGCGGATATCAACACAGGTGGCGGATCGTTTGGTTGGGATCCGGCGGCCAAGACATTCAGCAATCTGCCGTTGGCGATTTACTATGCTTACATCCGTCAGATTGGCGCGGGAGCTGTTGCCGCGGGAGGTTTCATTACGCTTATCAAGACGATTCCGACGATTGTGAGTTCTTTCCGCGAGAGTTTTGGTTCGCTGAAGAATACGAAGGATAGCTCATCCGTTATCCGCACCGAACAGGACCTTTCTCTGAAGGTAGTTATCTTCGGTAGCCTTGCGCTCATAGTGTTGATATCGATTCTTCCCGGTATGCCGGGCGAGGGAGTGCTTCAGAAGACACTGACGGGGATCCTTATCGTTGTCTTCGGATTTTTCTTCGTTACCGTAGCCAGCCGCATTGTCGGTCTTGTCGGTTCAAGCAACAGCCCGGTGTCAGGGATGACTATAGCAACGCTGATGGGTACCTGTCTTATCTTCACCGCGATCGGCTGGAGTGGTCCTTCTTATGAACCTCTTGCGCTTGTTGTAGGTGGGATGATTTGTATCGCAGCAGCCAACGCTGGGGCTACTTCGCAGGATCTCAAGTCGGGTTACATTGTAGGTGCGACGCCGCGATACCAACAACTTGCCTTGTTTATCGGGGCCATTGTCTCCGCTTTCGTGATTGGTCTTGTGGTCATTACCCTCGACAATCCTACACCCGATATGCGGGCGCAGGGCATTGAGCACGCCATAGGTAGTGTCGACTTCTCGGCGCCGCAGGCAACGTTGATGGCAACGCTGGCGCGGGGTATTCTCTCCTTTAACCTCGATTGGCAATACGTGATTGCCGGTGTTTTTATTGCTGTGATGATCGAGCTGTGTGGTATCAAGGCGCTGGCGTTTGCGATAGGGCTCTATCTGCCCCTGTCAACGACTCTTCCGATCGCTATCGGCGGTGGTATTAAGGGATATGTCGATTGGCGCGCGTCGCGTCGCAATGAAGTTGTGCAGGATGATGATCTCGGTCATGGCAGTCTGCTAGCCACAGGCCTCATTGCCGGGGGTGCCCTCTCAGGAGTAATTGTCGCCCTGTTGTCCGTGAACGATGGAATTTATCAGTCGTTAAAGAATGTTGATCTTAGTGGAGCGCTGTCAGGTGCCCTGGGTGTGACGGGATATGATATTCTTGGCGTGTTGTTCTTTGCCGCCATGGCGTATTACCTGTACCGAACCGCAACCAACGTGAATCGGGAATAACCGTGAAGGAGGCTTTGCCCGCCACGGCGGGCAAGCGTCCTTCCCGCCACGGCGGGCAGGCGTACTTCGTACTTCGAACCCTAACACTTCCTATCCTTGACCGTCGCTCTCTTCATTCCGTGCTATATCGACCAGTTTTATCCCCGCGTGGCGGTTGCCACGCTGGAGCTATTGGAGAAGCTCGGTGTGAATGTGCATTATCCCGAGGGACAGACCTGTTGTGGTCAGCCGATGGCGAATGCGGGTTTTCAGCATCTTGCGCGCGACACCGATGATCGTTTTATCCGCCTCTTTGAGTCCTATGACTACGTTGTCGCGCCGTCGGCAAGCTGTGTGTTACATGTCAAAGAACACTTGCATAATAAGAACGACGAGGCGCGTGCCCACGCCGTTCGGCACAAGGTTTACGAGCTGGTTGAATTTCTGACCGACATACTTCAAATTGAATCTCTGTCCGCCCGCTTTCCCTATCGCGTCGGACTTCATCATGGTTGCCACGGATTGCGGGGGCTCCACCTCGCGTCGATGAGCGAACTCAATGTCCCCGCCTTCTCCAAACCCGAAAAGCTCCTGCGTATGGTCGAAGGGTTGGACCTGGTACCCCTCGATCGCCCCGACGAATGTTGCGGCTTCGGCGGGACCTTCTCCGTAATGGAAGAAGCCGTCTCCGTCAAAATGGGAAAAGACCGCGTCCTCGACCACCAGCGCAACGGCGCCGACTTCATCACCTCTTCCGATATGTCATGCCTCATGCATTTAGAGGGAATTCTCAAGCGACAAAACAGCCAGTTGAAGGTGATTCATGTGGCGGAGATATTAAATCGTGA
>CAZHIQ010000016.1:34165-37151 GCA_964532595.1 uncultured Roseivirgaceae bacterium | reverse complement strand
CACCCCTCCCTCGCCGCGGTGTTCAATCGCGATGAGGCGCGCGTTAATTGGCATGACGGCGCGTTGTGGTGGATACGGCAGAAGCGTGATGTACAGGCTAAGGCGATTCCGGAATGGGAAACGCTACGCACGTTGGCATCGCAGATCAAGAGTCATACGCTGTCGAAGCTTCACGATTACCTCCTGCAGTTTGAGCAAAACCTCCAGGCTAATGGCGTACATGTTCATTGGGCGGCTACGCCTGAGGAACACAACACCATTGTTTATGAAATTCTGAAACAGAAGGGCATAGACGCGATGGTGAAGAGCAAATCCATGCTCACGGAGGAATGTCACCTGAATGAGTTTCTGGAAGAACGCGGTATTGGAGTGGTTAACTCTGACCTCGGTGAATATATTCAACAGATCGATAACGAGCCTCCGAGTCATGTCGTACTTCCGTGTATTCACAAGAAGAAGGAAGAAATAGGAACGCTGTTTCACGAGCATCTCGGAACAGAAGAGGGATTGTCGGACCCTACGTTGCTGGCGCGTGCTGCACGACAACATCTTCGCCAGGTTTTCCTCACCCGCCGCGCCGCGCTGACGGGCGTAAACTTTGCCGTTGCCGAAACGGGAGAGTTTGTTGTATGCACCAACGAAGGTAACGCTGATATGGGAGCACATCTTGCCGAAGTGCATATCGCATCCATGGGTATTGAGAAACTGATCCCGCGTCGCGAAGATCTCGGTGTGTTCCTGCGACTGCTTTCGCGGAGTGCTATCGGTACACCCATTACTATCTATTCAAGTCATTTCCGAAAACCCCGCGCAGGGCAGGAGATGCACGTTATCCTGGTTGACAACGGCCGTAGCAACCATTTGGGGCGCGGGGACTTTCGTGATTCGCTAAAGTGTATCCGCTGCGGTAGTTGTATGAATACGTGCCCCGTGTATCGCAAGGGCGGGGGATTGAGCTATCACCACACCGTTACGGGGCCGATCGGAGCGATTCTGGCACCGAATTTTGATATGAGGAGAAATGCCGATCTGCCTTTTGCGTCGACATTGTGCGGGTCATGCACGAACGTGTGCCCGGTGAAGATTAATATCCATGAACAGCTTTTCAAGTGGCGACAAGTTATCGTTCGCGAAGGATACGTCAGTCGTTCGAAGGTATGGACTTTTCGGGGCATGGCGGCAATGTTGTCGTCCGACCGGTGGTTTAGTGTCGCCGGTAAGGCGGGACGTTGGATGCTTCGGGTAATGCCGATCCTGGCCAACAACCGGTTCAATCCGTGGTCGCGTCAACGGCAAATGCCGGAGGCGACGCCGCAAAGTTTCAGCGAATGGTATCGCAAAAATCGTAAGGGAAATGGTAGGAAGAACATCGCGTGAGCGAATCTTGAGCGCATTGCGCCGGAATCAGCCGGAGTTTGTAGAAGCCCCTGCGCCTGAACTTCAGGCAATTCAGCGTCTGTCGGATCACGCTATGGCGCAGCAATATCAGGAGAGGGTTATTGCGGGAGGGGGAAGTGTGTTTCCGGTCGACAGCTTTGATTCTATCGCAAAGATTGTCGCCGGGCAGTTCGACGTTCATCGGCGTATAGTGACTACGATCCCTGAACTCTATAATACCTTCGAGCCTGCTGATGATCAGGTCCCGCCACATAGCTATGAGGATACGGAGCTGGCAATAATGAGTGTCGGCATGGGCGTAGCTGAAAATGGCGCTGTATGGATGGCCGACGGACCGGGACATCGGGTATTGCCTTTTATCGGGCAGCATCTCGCTGTAGTATTGGATACCGGCTCTATTGTGGGAACGATGCACGATGCTTACAAAGTTATTCAAACGAGCGACTACGGGTTTGGTGTCTTCATTGCAGGTCCGTCGAAGACGGCGGATATTGAGCAATCGCTGGTTTTGGGTGCGCACGGTCCCATGTCGTTCACGGTTTTTTTGTTGAGTCAGGTCTGACCGTATAGGAGATGCTGTGCCCCTTTTCCTGGTAATTTAATGCGTTATGAAGATTGTAGTACTTGACGGATATGCCCTTAACCCCGGAGATCTTGACTGGAAAGGGTTTGAGTCGTGCGGAGAACTGACAGTTTACGACCGCACTCCTCCTGATGAAGTGGTTGCGCGGGCATCCGGTGCCGATATGGTCTGGACGAATAAGACGCCTCTTCCCGGAGCGGTGATACGACAGCTATCGAATCTGAAGTTTATCGGAGTACTGGCTACCGGCTACAATGTTGTAGATCTCGACGCCGCGCGCGAATGTGGGGTGACGGTTTCGAATATTCCCGATTACAGCAGTCGCTCCGTTGCGCAGTTTACTTTCGCCCTTCTGCTGGAGCTTTGTCACCGGGTTCAGCGCCACAGCGATGGTGTACACGAAGGTAAATGGGCGAGGAGCAAAGACTTCGCTTACTGGGAATATCCTCTCGTCGAACTTGCCGGAAAGACAATGGGCATTATCGGGTTTGGCACGATAGGGAAACGTGTTGCTGACGTTGCCACGGCGTTCGGTATGAACGTCATAGCGTTTAGTCGGTCGCAGCCTGAGCAACGGGACCGTCCGAATTTTCGTTGGGCTTCGTTAGAAGAATTGCTGTCGGAATCGGATGTAGTGAGCATCCACTGCCCGTTAACGGAGGCGACGAGGGGGCTGATCAATACCGACAATCTGAATCGGATGAAGCGCACTGCTTTCTTGATTAATACAGCGAGAGGCCCCATCGTTGTCGATGATGATCTTGCCCGCGCGCTGAACGAAGGAGTCATTGCCGGGGCAGGCCTGGATGTGCTTTCCGTCGAACCTCCAGCCGGAGGAAATCCGTTGATTGGTGCGAAGAACTGCCTTATTACCCCCCACATTGCCTGGGCGACACGTGAAGCCAGGGAGAGGTTGATGGCGATCGCCGAGGGAAATCTAAAGGCGTTTTTGAAAGGCGAGCCGAGAAATGTAGTGACGTGAGGCGTGAATCGTGAATCGTGAGG
>CAZHIQ010000016.1:0-34065 GCA_964532595.1 uncultured Roseivirgaceae bacterium | reverse complement strand
CGTGAATCGTGAGGGGCTTTGAGACAATAAAGAAAGCTCCACCAGAAGGTGGAGCTTTTTTTATCCAATTACATCATTCCGCCCATGCCGCCTCCCGGAGGCATTGCCGGAGCTTTATCTTCCTCAGGCATGTCTGAAACGACAGCTTCGGTCGTCAGCAGCATACCCGCGATAGACGCCGCGTTCTCAAGCGCGAGACGAGACACTTTCGTCGGGTCGATGATACCCGCATCGATCATGTTGACGAAGGTATGTTCGTGTGCGTTGTAACCGAAGTCTTTCTTGCCATCGCGTACTTTGTTTACGATGACGGAGCCTTCCTGGCCAGCGTTCTCGGCGATTGTTCTCAGCGGAGCTTCGAGCGCCTGACGGATAATGTTCACCCCTGTAGCCTGGTCATCGTTGGCTGCGCCAATCGCGACGGGATCAGTCAGGGCCTCAAGAGCGCGGATGTACGCCACTCCACCACCGGGAACGATACCTTCCTGAACAGCGGCGCGTGTTGCATGCAACGCATCATCAACGCGGTCTTTCTTCTCCTTCATTTCAACTTCTGTAGCGGCACCTACGTAGAGGATAGCCACACCACCGGAAAGTTTAGCAAGACGTTCCTGCAGTTTTTCTTTGTCGTAGTCAGAAGTTGTTGTTTCGATTTGAGCTTTGATCTGAGCGATGCGACCTTCGATGTCGGACTTAGCGCCAGCACCGTTAACAATAGTAGTATTGTCTTTGTCGATGTTGACTTTCTCAGCGCGGCCGAGCATTTCGAGGGTAGCGTTCTCGAGCTTGAAGCCTTGCTCTTCAGAGATCACGCGACCTCCGGTCAGGATAGCGATATCCTCGAGCATTGCTTTACGGCGGTCGCCGAAGCCAGGAGCTTTAACAGCTGCTACGCGCAGGGCGCCACGGATTTTGTTCACCACGAGGGTAGCGAGAGCTTCGCCTTCGACTTCCTCAGCGATGATAACAAGGGGCTTACCTGTTTGAGCGGTTTGCTCAAGTACGGGGAGAAGCTCCTTCATGCTGCTGATCTTCTTGTCGTAGATCAGAATGTAGGGGCTCTCGAGTTCAGCCTCCATTTTCTCGGTATTGGTTACGAAGTAAGGCGAGAGGTATCCGCGGTCAAACTGCATACCTTCAACCGTTTTTACTTCGGTTTCAGTACCTTTTGCTTCTTCAACAGTGATAACACCATCGCGACCTACTTTCTCCATAGCGTCAGCAATCATCTTACCGATGGTTGCATCGCTGTTTGCAGAAATGGTAGCTACCTGAGCGATTTCGCTGGCATCTTTCAGTTTGCGCGATTGCTTTCTAAGATGTTCAACCACGGCTTCAACCGCTTTGTCAATACCGCGCTTCAGATCCATCGGATTCGCACCAGCGGCGACGTTCTTAATACCGTGAGTGTAGATCGCCTGAGCCAATACAGTAGCGGTTGTTGTACCGTCACCTGCGGCATCAGCTGTCTTCGAAGCAACTTCTTTCACCAGCTGCGCGCCCATGTTCTCAATGGCGTCTTTCAATTCGATTTCCTTCGCCACCGAAACACCATCCTTGGTCACAGTCGGTGCACCAAACTTCTTGTCCAGAATTACGTTGCGTCCTTTAGGACCCAGCGTAACCTTCACAGCGTTGGCAAGCTTGTCAACACCTTTTTTGATCTTGTCTCTCGCGGAGGAATCAAATGTTATTTCTTTAGCCATAATTATCTCTGAATTTTTTGGTTAATGATTAGATGGTTCCGAAAATGTCAGAATTGCGCATGATCAGGTAGTCCTTGCCGTCAATGTTGATTTCCGTACCGGAATACTTTCCGTAGAGCACGTTGTCGCCCACTTTTACGGTCACCGGCTTGTCTTTCAATCCCTCGCCTACAGCGATCACTGTGCCCTTCTGGGGCTTTTCCTTGGCTGTGTCAGGAATGATGATTCCCGATGCAGTTTTGCTTTCAGCTTCGGCGGGCTCAACAAGCACCCGGTCCTCATTCGGTTTGAAATTCACTTTTGACATATTCTGATTAATTGTTTTGGTTGAACATTATAAAGGTGTTTCCGCCTCGGCCTCTTAACATCAAGTATGCCAGTGTTGAAAGAGAGGCGAATAACGGACATTTTTTCAAACTTTGGCAGTTTTCAGGCCTTAATCGGGCCCAAACGGGCGCAGTTTTTACGTAGGCACTGGCAGTATGTCAGTGTCAGCGGCTGATCTGACGCGACAGCTGCCACTCGCTCTGTCAGGCTTGACTTCCATTTCCTGAACTGGTAAATTTTGTTGGAAATCGTGTTGCTATGGAGAAATTGTCAAAAGATTGGCTCACGCAGGGTCTGATTGACTTCGAGTACAAGAAATACCTTCTGCTGGCTTACCTCCAAACCGCCAGAAATTCGTTCAAGAAGGTTGAACTCTATCCCTTTCTCGCCGACCTCGTCTTTCACTATCGCAATCTGGTCTCGGTAAGGGATAACAAAACGCTCATCCGGGAGTCGTTTCCCAAGGAGATCTCGGCTGAGGACTTTCAGAAAATGCAGCTCCGGTTCCGCGAACTGGTGGAGGATGACGAAGTGATGGCCGAGATTGATGCGATTATTGACTTCGCCGTTCCGCGAATTCAGGAATCGCTCAAGGAAGGAACCGACATTTATGAACTGGTTGAGGCGCATTGTGAAATCTCCCCGGTAGGAGTTACGCCCTTATACGCGGACGAAGGTTATCTCTTCGTGACACAACCTCCCGAAAAGGAAACCACAGTGTACCGATACCAAATCAGCATTTACGAAGACAGTCAGGAGCAGCTTCGCAGTCTGAACACCGAGCTTGTTGAAGTGATCTCCCGGCACACGTTCTATCCGTATGAGCGACTAAAACTGGACCTGATCAAGCGTTACAGGGATATGCCTAATCCGGCGGCATTCCTCTTGCTTTCCCGCCTGCGGGTTCCCTTTGCCGAGACACTTATGCCGGTAGCAAAGCGTCTGTTTGTCAAGCACATCTCTCGTGCTGCTTAGGATTAACTGAAACGACAAGAGCCCGCTTTTGACGGGCTCTTTTGGTATGTGTGTCTTCTGAAGATTAGTTCGCTGTATCCACTGCGCCTTCCGTGTCATTGAGGTTGAAATCGGGCGTAGCATTCATCGGAGGAGCGGCCTGCTGGCCGGCGCGATCGAGAATGTCGTTGCTCGGCGCACTACCGCCCGGGGTCAGAAATCCGGTGGAAAGTGACAGCACGATGATGGAGATGAGGAAAGACCAGGTGAGTTTTTCAAGAAGGTCGCCGGTCTTGCGCACGCCGATAATGTTGCTTGCTGCTGAACCACCGAACTGGCTGGTCAATCCACCGCCTTTTGCATTCTGTGCCAGTATGACCAGAACAAGGAGTACGGACAAAAATACAATAAGGCCGATTACGAAAGTATACATAGCTTACTTTTTCAAGCTTTCAATCTGGGATGCAAAGTAAGCCTTTTTTTGGGGATATTTCCAAATGAGTTTCTTCAATACCTCTATTGCGCGTTCCTTTTTTCCTTGCTTAATCAGAATCTCAGCAAGTGTTTCGGAGACAATATTGTCGCCGAACTCGCCGGCTTTTATCGGCATGAGATCTCCGGTAGCGGAAGGTGTCCGATCACGGGGATTGGAAATGGAAGGTTGAACGGCAATGAACTGATCGATGATTTCAATCTGTTGCCGTTGAAATTCGCTGGCCGGCTCTATCTCAGACTTTGACTGCTGGATTTCGGAGATAAACTCATCGGCGGGGTTTTCGACTTTTAAGCTGCGTTTTTTTTTTGGTGCCGAATTCTCGTCCGTTGCAGTCGGCGGGTTAAGCGCTTTCGCCATCTCGATAATGCGTTCCTTTTTCGACTTGATAGGGGAGAGTTCCGATTTCTTCTCCGTTGTCGACGATTCAACAGGTTGTGTCCGCGCTCTTTCGACCTCTTCTGCCGGAGCATCCTCTGCTTCGGGTGAGGCCATGAACAAGTGTTCGAACGTGTCTTTCAGACGTGACAGTCGATCGAGGTCATCCATCACGACATCGGCGACGTCAGTCTCGTCAACGGTTTTAATCGCTTGTTTGTCGGCATCGTCACGGTGCGACACGACCTGCCTGGTGGTAGTCTGCGGTTGGAGCAGGATGATCTCTTTCAACAGCGATCGATCGGACGCATAGACTGCCGCCGTCTGCAACGCCACCTGCTGCGAAGGAAAGCCGTGGTCTTTGCTGGTCCGTGCCGTTAAGGTCTGAAGTATTTGACTATAAGGATATTCAGCCCGCAACGAGGCAATTGCCTCTGCCTCGTCTGCAGAGGTAGCGGTGTAATCTTGAATGATCTTGAGAAACTGGTTTTTGTCCACTTTCCTGTTGGGGCTTAGGGATAAAAGTACCAAAAAAACGCCAAAGGGAAAAAGATTGATGTTCGCATGTAAGAGAAAATGGCTCCACAATTCCGGCTCTCCGGTTGTTCAGCGCTGCGCTTCAACGTTTTGCGACCAACTTTAACGCACGTAAAACGGAGCAGAATCCGCGCAAGAAAATGGCGAAATTACCAGTTGGCTACCGACGCATTAAACATGTCGTTGATGATACGGTCGAAGATTTCCCGAAGGAAGGCTTCTTCGACATCGCTGACATTGAGTTCGTTGGAGAAATCCCGGTAAAAGGAGAAGGATTTATCCTTGAAACTCATGCTTTCATCAAGGGTGTTGATGTAGGTAGCGCGTACCGTTACGGTAAGCCGGGTGGCAGAAGCATGGGTGATGTCGGAGGGATTGCCCGTAGACGTCGGCGCAATTTGGGTAAGGGTGAGTCCGGTGATCTCGCCTTCCAACTGCAACTGACCTTCGTCCTGCACGACGCGAAGGTTGGAGTTCCGAATAAAGTAGTTCTTCAGTTCGTTCGTGAACACCTGAGCCATATTGGCCGGTCCGAGATCGGCGTTGTTGAAGAACTCCGCGATGCTGATTGTTTCGGCCGCCGTTGATGCTCCCGTCATCGAATATTGGACGGAGACACCACACGACCCGAGCGGGAGGAGTAAGGCGATAAAAAATAGCGCTCTAGTTTTCAAGTTCGTACTGTTTAATCTTGCGGTAAAGAGTGCGTTCGGAGATGCCGAGATCGCGAGCCGCGTACTTCCGCTTGTTGTTGTTCTTCCGCAGGGCGCGGATGATGAGTTCCTTCTCCTTCTTTTCAATAGAAAGGGAGTCGTCTTCTTCGGTTTCGTGTGTGATGTCGTGGACATCTTCCACAACGGCCTCCATCTGGTCATCGTGGGGAGTCGGGAGATTCAGTACGACGCTTTCGCGATGGTCGGGCATCGGATGGTCATTGCGAACGTCCTGGAAGAGTCCGGCGTGTTCGCGCACCATCTTTCCTTTGTCGCCCTGGCCGTCCATGAGTTCCAGAACGATTTTCTTCAGATCGATTACGTCCTTTTTCAGGTCGAACAAGACCTTGTAAAGGATGTCACGTTCAGTCAGGTTCTCCTTTTCGGGGATGTCATGGCTGCGGTAAAGGGCGGGCAGATTACTCTCCCGCGGGAGATACCGTTCGAGCGTAGCCGCGTCGATTACTTTCTGGTCGGTCGTAAGCACGGAAATCTGCTCCACCAGATTCTTGAGTTGTCGGATATTCCCGGGGAAGCGATAGCGGAGCAGTACTTCGCGGGCATCGTCAGTCAGCGTAACCGGTTTGACACGATACTTGTCGGCGAAGTCGGAGGCGAATTTCCGGAACAACAGGTCAACGTCATTGCCGCGGTCGCGCAGCGGAGGGACGTAAATCGGTACCGTACTGAGGCGGTAATAAAGGTCTTCGCGGAATCTGCCCTGTTCAACTTTATTCATCAGGTTCACGTTCGTCGCGGCGACGACGCGGACATCTGTCTTTTGAACTTTTGATGATCCAACCTTGATAAATTCGCCGTTCTCCAGAACGCGGAGCAGACGGGCCTGGGTACCGAGAGGCATTTCGCCGATTTCATCCAGGAAAATGGTACCTCCGTTGGTCACTTCAAAGTAGCCCTTGCGTGCTTCGTGCGCCCCTGTGAAAGATCCCTTCTCGTGTCCGAATAATTCGGAATCGATAGTTCCCTCGGGAATGGAACCACAGTTGATCGCTATAAACTGTCCGTGTTTACGGGGGCTCAGGAAGTGAATGATTTTGGAAAAGGACTCTTTTCCACTGCCGCTTTCGCCGGTAATGAGTACCGACATATCTGTAGGAGCGACCTGCATCGCTACGCGCACGGAATTGTTCAGCAACGGGGAGTTGCCGATTATTCCGAAGCGTTGTTTAATCGATTGTATTTCCTGGTCCGTGATAGCCATTATTGTATTACTTTTCCGATCAGCGTGGCGCCGGTGCAGTCCTCTACCCGCACCTGAACGTATTGTCCTTTAGCGTATTGCTCTTTTGGAAAAACAATAACTTTGTTCGCACTGTTCCTGCCTTGAAGGTGATCGGCCGACTTTCTCGAAGGCCCTTCAATCAGTACCTTGAATGTCTTGCCTACATCGGCCTTATTACGCAACAGCGCGTGGGCGGTTTGCTTTTCAATGACCTCAGCAAGTCGGCGTTTCTTCACGTCCAGGGGGACGTCGTCTTTAAAACGCTTTTCGGCCAGCGTTCCCGGACGTTCGGAGTAATAGAACATATAGGCGTAGTCGTATTTGACTGCGTCCATTAGCGAGAGCGTAGCCTGGTGGTCTTCTTCGGTCTCGGTACAGAAACCGCAGATCATGTCCGAAGAAATACCACAATCTTCACCGAGAATGTCGCGAATACGCCCGATTTTCTGGAGGTACCACTCGCGCGTATACCCGCGATTCATCATTTCAAGGATACGGGAACTTCCACTTTGTACGGGGAGGTGGATGTACTTGCAGATGTTCTCGTGCCGGGCCATGGTATGGAGCACTTCGTCGGTGATGTCTTTGGGATGGGAGGTAGAGAACCGTATCCGCAGGTCGGGGTGAACGCGGGCCACGCGATCGAGCAGTTGGGCGAAGTTGACGACTTCACCAATTCCTGCCTTCTCGAGACGGGCCTTGTTATTCTCCACAGGGCTCCATTTATAGGAATCGACGTTTTGTCCGAGAAGAGTCACTTCCCGATAGCCGCGCTCAAACAAGTCGCGTGCTTCGGCGACGATCGACTCTGGATCGCGGCTGCGCTCACGTCCGCGCGTAAAGGGTACCACGCAGAACGTGCACATGTTGTCGCAGCCCCGCATGATGGAGATAAAGGCGGTCACGCCATTTGAGTTCAGACGGACCGGACTGATATCGGCGTACGTCTCCTCGCGCGACAGGAAAGTGTTGACGGCTTTCTGGCCGTCATCTACCTGGCTGATAAGCCGGGGGAGATCGCGATAGGCATCCGGGCCAGCCACCAGGTCGACGATCTTTTCTTCTTCAAGCAAACGGGTCTTCAGGCGCTCGGCCATACAACCGAGAACGCCTATAAGCAGGTCGGGCTTGTTTTTCTTCAACGAGGTGAAGTGAGTCAATCGGTTACGCACCGTCTGCTCCGCCTTTTCGCGGATCGAGCACGTGTTGAGAAATACCACATCAGCCGAAGCAAAGTCGGACGTGGTATCAAAACCTTCGTTTGCCAGAATAGAGGCTACGATTTCGCTGTCGGAGAAGTTCATCTGACAACCGTAGCTCTCGATATATAACTTGCGCGACTTCCCCGTATTTACTTCCCGCGTCACCTGATAGGTGTCACAGGCTGGTGAGTCGTCGCCCAGAATCCCGATATCTTCAATCAAATCCGCCATAATTCATCTTTCAGCTCGCAAAAATACAATTTTAGCCAGAAAATGACATCTTGTCAGGAAAATTGCCGCGCGCAGTTTTTTCCGGAAGTCGTGCTCCCCTTGGGTGGGCGGCTAAGCGGTTTTTGATAGCTTTGATGCGTTTTTCGGACTCAAATAAACAAACGGCTATGGCGATTATTAAAAAGGTCAGAGGCTTTGAACCGCAGTTTGGACGGGATTGTTTTCTGGCGGACAATGCGGTAGTGGTGGGCGAGGTGACCATGGGCGACAATTGCACGGTCTGGTTCAACGCTGTGGTTCGCGGAGACGTAAATTCGATAAC
The DNA here is from genome assembly GCA_964532595.1 of uncultured Roseivirgaceae bacterium. GTDB lineage: Bacteria > Bacteroidota > Bacteroidia > Cytophagales > Cyclobacteriaceae > Chryseosolibacter. Next base: position 25,959 of record CAZHIQ010000016.1, on the reverse strand, counting down.
GATTGGCGACAATTCCAATATTCAGGATGGGGCGGTTATTCACGGTACTTATCAGAAATCGCGCACGGTTATTGGACGCAATGTTTCTATCGCGCATAATGCCGTGGTACACGGGTGCACGATAGAAGACAATGTATTGATAGGGATGGCCGCTGTAGTGATGGACGACGCGGTTATCGGCAGCAACTCGGTAATCGCCGCGGGAGCAATTATCCTTCCGGGCACACAGGTTCCGCCGGGGAGTGTTTATGCGGGGGTGCCGGCGAAGAAAGTTAAAGATATCGGTGATGACATGAAGGAGGTAATTCAGCGCACGGCGCGGAATTATCCGATGTACGCCGGCTGGTTTAAAGAAGAGTAATTGATATAACTGTAATATGACTGAGAATAAAGGGTTTGACCCGCAGACGATCGAGGAATATCGCGCGCGTATTGAAGCAGGCGGAATGCTGTATGTGGAAGATGAGGAGGATGAACGGTCCGATGAGTATTGTCACTTCTACTTCCTCGGGAAGTTCGAGGGAAAGGACGTGGTTTACGATACCGTCATGTACACACTTCGGCTGGAACATGAGAGCGAGCTTCATGAGATTGCCGAACGACGTGCGGCGGCACAGTTCCCCGACTATCACCGTGTTATGGATGCTGCTTCCGAAGAGGAAGAGCCCTCCGAACGCGAAGAGGAAATCGGAATGTTCATGGCCGAAATCATTATGGAACTCGAGGAAGAGGGTACCGTGAAAGTTCGCGAGCACGTGGATATTGATACCGACGCCGACTTCGGGATTGCCCTTGACGTCGGACTGCATCGGCCGCGCCTCACACAACAGGAGATCGAGCAGTTTATTCGCGCTTTCAATGAGGGCAACCTCAAACTTGACGACAGATTGTACTCGTTCGAGACCGAGAGTTTTACCGACTAACATTTCAGCCGCCGTCGCTGGATTTCTGGTAAAATACGAGCATATTTGCTGCCCTAACGTATCTATACCTAATGAAAAACCTGTCTTTGATCCTCAACGCGGTTTTATTTGTTGCCGTCGCGGTTCTCTACTTTTTGCATTTCTCAACTCCGCAGACGCCGGGCAAAACGTTTGCCTCAGCCGATACGGCCTCCGTTGTGCCTACCATTGCCTTCATCAACACGGATACGCTGCTGCAGCATTATGAATTTCTGAAAGAACAACGCACGGAACTGGAGGCAAAGACCAAGAAAATGGATCAGGACCTTCAGAACCGGACCGTAAGCCTCCGGAATGAAATCAACGCCTATCAGCGCAACCTGCCGAACATGACCCTTGGCCAGGCGCGGGCGGCTGAAGAAGATCTTGGTAAGAAACAACAGAATCTTCAACTCTATCAACAAACGCTTCAGCAACAACTGATGCAGGATGAAGCAAAACTCACCCAGGCACTCTACGAGAAAATCACTTCGTTTCTGAAGGACTACAGCGAAGAGCGCGGTATTAACGTCGTGTTGAAGTTTGACCCGTCAAGCGATGTGCTTTATGGTGGCCGGGCACTTGATATTACCCAGGAAGTACTCGAAGGGTTGAATGATATCTATGCAAGCGAGAAGAAGGCAGGTTCGTCTGCCAAAGGCGATGCCGGGAAATCGGTAAAAAGCGATGTGAAGATCGAGCCCAAAGCGGACACAACGGCGGGGCAGTAGGCGCTCGCACCTAAAATAATATGGCCGCTCCGCGTCAAACCGGAGCGGCTTTTTTCTTTATATTTGAGATTGGTTATGGCAAACCGTCTCACAGGCGCTCTAAAGTTGAAATCAGTTGAGCAGAAGCAGATATGGCTGATGCTCGCCACCGGTTTCTTCATGGGGGTCTTCATCGCCACCTACCAGGTTTCGGTCGATTCGCTTTTCCTCAATCGCCTCGGCGAACAACTGGACCGCGCCTTCCTTATTGCCGGGGGATTAGGAATACTTTCCACCGCGATATTTTCCTACGTCCAGAACCGCGTGAAGTTTACCACTCTGGCACTAGCCAGTGTTGTGCTTATTCTGGTCTTCACGCTGTCGTGCTACCTGCTCTTTCAGAAGGGTAGTCGTGAAGAACAAAACGTTTACATCTTTGCGCTATACAGCATGAGCGGTCCCATTACCGCTGTTCTGCTGCTTAGCTTCTGGGGAATATTCGGGCGACTGTTCAATTTCCGGCAGTCGAAGCGAATCATCGGGTGGATTGATACAGGGCAACTCATCGCCTCGATCGTCGCGACGCTCATCGTTATTCCCACTACCTCGAAGTGGGTAGGCGAAACCGCCGACTATTTGCTGCTGTGCTGCGTAAGCATTTTTATTGTCTCGATTCTTCTCCTGGCTATTTCGTCGTCGTTCACCCTGGCGAAGAACGACCCGGCTGAGTTTGGTCCGCTCGTTCGGAAGGCCACGTCAATCAGGAGTCTTGTGGGCGACCGCTATATCGTCTCCCTGGGGGTCTTCCTGATTGTGTCGATGGTTACGCTGATGTTCGGGCAATACGCTTTCCAACAACTCGCCCATATTCAATACCCCAACGAGTTGGAACTGACACAATTCAACTCATTCTTCACGGGAGCGGTATACGGCCTGAGTCTCATCATGCAGACATTTGTCAACAACCGCCTTATTGCCAACTACGGACTGCGGATTGCGCTCTTCATCCTTCCCATGGTGGTTGGTGTCTTTGCGGTCGGAGCGGTTGTTAGTGGTTACCTGATCAATTATGAAGGGGGTAGCGTACCCCCGGGATTCGTCTATCTCTTCCTCTTTGTGGCTCTGAGCAGGTTGTTTAACTGGACCCTGCGCGACGCTTTGGAGAACCCGGTATTCAAGCTGTTCTTTATTCCGCTCGACAACCGGTACAAGTTCAACATTCAGGCGAAGGTGGAAGGGCTTGTCAACGAAAGTGCGCGCTTCCTCGCCGGTATTCTCCTCTTCGGCTTTGCTTATATCCCCGGGTTTAGCGTTTTGCACCTTTGTATCCTCATCATCGCCCTGATCGCGGTGTATTGCCTCCTTATCAACAAACTCTATCAGGGATATCGGAATAAGATCCGACAAAAGCTTGAGGCACCCGATGAGGAGAAGACCGATAAACTCGAGAAAGGTTTTCGTGAGATTACCCAACGACTGGAGGGAATGCTCTCTTCGCCGCAGCCAGAGAAGGTGGTGTTTTCCTTTAAGCTGCTTGAAAAGATCAATACCACACAGGTCCCTCACTGGATCAATTTGATGATGAAGAACGACGACGAGGTGACCCGTCATTTTGCGCAGGATCGTATGAACGAGTTGAAGGGTCTGTCGGTATCTGATCAGTATGTTATCCGGATTGACCGTGGCAAAGCGAACGAGGGAGCGCGTAACCTGCTCAGCAAACTTGAGGTCGAGTACCTTCTGAACAGCGGAGGAGATGTGACAAAGGCGCGTATCCAGAAGCTGGCCAAGTCGTCCAATCCCAACGATCGTCACTACGCGACGGAGTTGTTGCTCCACGCGTCGCGCGAAGTAGGTATCGGCTTCCTGATGGAACTTCTCAACGACACGGAGCCGAAGGTCAGGCTCACCGCCATCAAGACTGCCACCAAACGCTATAATCATGAAGTAATCTTCGCACTTGTCGAGAACCTTGGCAGCCCGATATACGCTAATCAAACCATGAACACCCTGGTGGTGATCGGCGAAGAGTCGCTGCACGCACTCGAAACAGCTTTCTACCGGAGCGGTCAGAATACACAGGTTATGCTTCGCATTCTGCAGATCATGGGACGGATAGGAGGGCAGCGTGCCAAGGAGCTGCTGTGGAACAAGATCGATTACCCCAATAAAGTTGTTGTTTCGCAGGTCCTTCTGTCCCTTGGCGAATGCGGATTCAAGGCCGGGCCACTGCAGGCTGTACGCATTCGGTACGCTATTGAAGCGGATATCGCCGATATTCGCTGGAATCTCTCGGCTATCCAGGAAGTCGGCGACGACGGCTTTAACAAGCAGATCAAAACAAGTCTTCGCTGGGAGGTCCTGAACGATATCGAGCACATCTATATGCTCCTCGCCATGCTTTATGACACCCGTTCTATTCAGCTTGTGAAGGAGAATATTGACAGTGGAACGGCTGATAGTATTACCTATGCGATTGAAATGCTCGACGTCTTCCTGGAAGACCAGTTGAAGCAAAAGGTTATTCCCGTGCTTGACGATCTTTCGGACGCTGATCGCATCAGCCGCCTCGATCATTTCTATCCTCGTGTCAAGTTTGACTCGAAATTGGTGCTCAAGTTTATTATTAACCGGGATTTTACACAGTCAAATCGCTGGACGAAAGCCTGTGTGATCTTTCAGATCGGGATCCAGCGTATCGAGGATTTCAAACTCGATCTCATTGCTCAGTTGTTTAATCCCGATCGTTTCATCAGCGAAGTCTCCGCATGGGCATTGTTCCAGATCAACCCCGATGAATACCGTCACCATGTTCGCCGTCTCGGGGATCGTGTGCGTCGGGAACTTGATGAACTGATCATCCACGCGCGTCGCATGACGCGCTTCGAAAAGGTTCTGTTCTTCCAGAAGATCTCCGTCTTTGAAGATATTCCCGGATTGATCCTTTCGCACCTCGCCGACATCAGCGAGGAAATCCGGATGGAAACCCGTGAGTCGCTGGTGCTCGATGAGAAGTCGAACGCTTACTTCTACATTATCGTGTCGGGTACTATCGACTTTTATCAACGCGGCGCTTTTGTGACGCAATTCAACGAGGGACAATTCATTGGTGAAATGCTGGGGGTAGCGAGTTTCGTCAATACCAATGTTCTCATCGCTCAATCGGATGTCGTCCTTCTCAAGCTGAACAAAGACCAGTTCTATGAACTTCTGGCCGACAACGTTCAGTTGGCCGACAAGATTCTCGAGTTTATCTGATATGAGCCGTTCGAAAAAAATCTTCGCCTTCTTCGTTCTCCTGTTTGCATTGGTTCTGCTCTATCTCGTCTATGATATCAGCAGTCGTACCACCTTTCCCGGACAACGCCCGAAGAAGGAGGTCGTGGAGCCGGATTCCATTCATGCTGACTCGATAAGTCATCGCCCATGAGTGTGGGGTAGGAAGACTGGTGGGATGCTGATATTCCCGGAGAATTCCGTGGAAGCTTTTCCTAATTCATCTTCTATGTTTACTTTGGGCCCGCAACCCAAGCTGACGATTCATTGCTACTCATCGCCGTTGTCCTCTACCTCATTCTCACCGTACTGGTAGGATTCTGGGCCTCGCGCAAGGTCAGAACGTCGGATGACTATATGCTCGCCGGGAGGCGGCTCCCGCTATTGCTGGGATCTACAGCGCTGTTTGCAACGTGGTTTGGTTCTGAAACCGTTTTCGGTGCTTCGTCCGAGTTTCTAAAGGGAGGCTTGCTTTACGTTATCGAAGATCCGTTCGGCGCAGCGTTGTGTCTGTTGCTCTTCGGTATGTTCTTCGCCCGGAAGCTCTATCGCATGAACCTGCTGACATTGGGCGACTTCTTCAGGGTGCGTTTCGGTCGTTCCACCGAATTGATAGCCAGTATCTTTCTCGCCCCTCCGTACGTCGGTTATATCGCCGCTCAACTAGTAGCCATGGGGTTAATTCTTCAGGTGGTTGCCGGTGTTGATTTGTGGTTGGGAATTGTCATCAGTTCGGGAGTTGTGACGGCATACACTTATGTCGGAGGGATGTGGGCGATCACCATTACCGATTTTGTTCAGACGTTGGTCATTATTGCGGGATTGCTTGCCATGGCGATCGCGCTGGCGGGAGAGGCAGGAGGAGTCTTTCACGTGATAGAGGCTGCCCCCCCGGATACGTTTCATTTTCTGCCTTCCGGTGACTTTAACGATGTAATGGCCTGGCTCGCGGCATGGGCCGTATTGGGTCTCGGCTCGATTCCATCGCAGGATGTATTTCAGCGAGCGATGTCATCGCGGTCGGCGCGGGTAGCGGAATGGTCGTGCTACGTCGGTGCCGGACTCTATCTTACAATCGCGCTGATTCCCTTGTTCATCGCGCTCTGCGTCCGCCATTTGTACCCGGGCGATATGGGGAATGATACGCAGTTGGCGTTACCTACTATGGTATTGACCCACATGAGTCTTCCGTTGCAGGTGTTGTTTTTCGGAAGTCTGCTCTCGGCCATTATGAGTACGACCAGCTCCGCCATTCTTGCACCTGCCTCGATCGTTTCGGGAAACATCGTAAAACCGCTCTCCCGTGGATCGCTCAACGATGCGCAGCTTCTCGCTGTCACACGCGGGTCTGTGTTGGTCTTCAGCGTTCTGGCCTGTGGAATGGCGCTGATGCGTTCCAATATCTACGAACTTGTGGCAGAGTCGTCGATCCTGAGCCTCGTCTCCCTCTTTATTCCGCTCACGCTTGGAATGTACTGGAAAGGGGCAAATGGTGTCGGAGCCATTTCGGCAATGGTGCTTGGTATGGTGACATGGATTATCTTTGAATTTTACGAGACGCCGTGGCCTTCGCTGATCCCCGCTACGCTTATGAGTACCGCGGCCATGGTTGCCGGCAGTTTATTAACTACAAGAACGGAGTACACACATGATACGGATAGAGCTCAATCGTTTGAATGACGGCTTCCACTTCTCAGCGGAGAACGAAGACGGTAACATTGTACATCTTGATTCGTCTCCTGACGCAGGGGGAATGAAGCTGGGAATGCGCCCGATGCAAATGCTGCTGGCGGCAATGGGAGGCTGCAGTGCGATCGACGTCATTGGCATCCTGAAGAAGCAGCGGCAGGACCTTCGCGATCTTAAGATTACTGTAACCGGAGAGCGTGAGCCCGGAGCGGTTCCGTCGTTGTATCAGAAAGTACATGCTCACTATCGTTTTTATGGTAACCTTGACCCGGACAAAGTAGAGCGAGCTATCAACCTTTCAATTGAGAAGTACTGTTCGGTGTCTCTAACCCTGGAGAAGGCGGGGGCCACCATTACCCATAGCTTTGAAATTTTCCCAGCGCCGGCCGAGTGATACCGGTGCCAACTCAATTTTTTGCCACACACCTATGAATGACGACTCTTTGAATGAAGGATGGGACTATTCGGAAACGCGGGCAGTACGTCTGCAGGCCGATCGCTCAGCCTTCCGCGAACATTCCGTCCCCGTTTATCTTACGTCAAGCTTTGTTTTCGAAACAGCGGAACAGGCGCGAGCCATGTTTGCCGACGAAATTCCGGGCAACATTTACAGCCGGTACTCCAATCCCAACACAAATGAATTCATCGCAAAGCTGTGCGAACTTGAGCACACGGAAGATGGGGTAGCGACCGCTTCAGGAATGGCGGCGATGTACAGCAGTATGGCTGCGTTATTGAAGTCGGGTGATCACGTGCTGGCGAGCCGATCCGTATTCGGATCAACCCATCAGATTCTCAATACCATCTTCCCGCGGTTCGGTATTACCCATACGTATGCTGACGTCAATGATCCGGCGAGTTGGGAAGCCAAGATCCAACCCAACACACGGATGATATTTGTCGAGACGCCCTCAAACCCGGCACTTGACCTGATCGACCTGGAATGGCTGGGAAAACTGGCCGATCGGCATAATATCATCCTCAACGTTGACAATTGTTTTGCAACTCCCTATCTGCAGTGTCCCGCCCGATGGGGCGCCCATCTGGTGACGCACTCGGCAACGAAGTTTATGGATGGTCAGGGGAGGGTCTTGGGCGGTGCCGTACTCGGACGCGCCGATCTGATCAAGGAAGTTCGCTTCTTCGCCCGGAATACCGGTCCTGCGTTGTCTCCCTTCAATGCCTGGGTACTTTCGAAGAGCCTTGAAACGCTGGCCGTTCGTATGGAACGTCATTGTGAAAACGCACTTGCGATTGCAAAGTTTCTGGAGAAGCATCCGGCGGTAGAGCGGGTGCGGTATCCGATGCTGCCTTCGCACCCTCAGCATGAGCTGGCCAAGAAGCAAATGCGCCATGGAGGCGGGCTGGTGACGTTCGAAGTAAAAGGAGGACTTGAACAAGGAAGAAGATTCCTCGATTCTCTGAAGATGATTTCCCATTCTCCGAACCTCGGCGACACCCGCACCATTGCGGTGCACCCCGCATCAACCACGCACTCGAAACTCAGCGATGACGAGCGCGCTGCTGTGGGTATCAGCCCCGGGTTGATTCGCATCTCGGCAGGTCTGGAAAAGATCGACGACATCATCACAGACATTAATCAGGCGATTGGAGATTGATGTCCAACAACCTGGAGGTTTGGCTATATTAGCCACATGCATGATACCCTGACAGGCGAAGAACTTCGGCGGTACAGCCGGCAGGTTGCCCTAAAAGGATTCGGTGTCGAGAAACAGCTGCGGCTGAAAAGGGCGTCGGTGCTCGTTGTGGGCGCCGGCGGATTGGGTTGTCCTGCTTTACTCTACCTGGTGGCCGCCGGTGTCGGTCGTATCGGAATAATAGACTCCGATGTTGTTGATGTATCAAACCTTCAGCGTCAGGTACTTTATTCGGTTGATGATATCGGGAGGAACAAAGCCGTTGCCGCTGCTAAACGTCTGACGCGCCTCAACCCCCTCACACGCTTGGATGTGTTCCCCGAACGTCTCACGACCGAAGGTGCATTAGCCCTAATAAAGGATTATGATGTCGTGATCGATGGAACGGATAATCTTCCAACGCGTTATCTTATCAATGATGCGTGCGTTCTGCTAGGTAAGCCGTTTGTCTATGCTTCGATTCTGGCGTTTGAAGGACAGGTGGCGGTCTTTAATTTCCAGGGTGGGCCGACCTACCGCGACTTGTTCCCCGAGCCGCCGCCGCCCGATATGCTGCCGAACTGCGCCGAGGCGGGGGTGCTGGGAGTGCTGCCCGGTATTATCGGGACATTGCAAGCCAGTGAGGTGATCAAGATAGTGTCAGGGGCTGGAGAACCGCTGTCGGGAAAGCTGCTGGTGATCGATGTATCCACGATGGAACAGTCGGTGATCACGCTCAAGGACAAAGGGGCACGTAACCGAATTAACAGCCTGGCCGATTATGACGATTTTTGTGGCATAAATGCCGGGAAAAACAAATCTTTGACCGTAAATCAACCTTTCATGAAAGAAGTCACAGCACAGGAATTAAAGGAGATGATGGACCAGGGAGCTGATTTTCAGCTGATCGATGTCCGTGAACCTCATGAGTTCGATATCTGTAATCTCAATGGAGAGCTTATTCCCATGTCGGAGATACCCGATAACGTGGACAAGATCTCCCGTGACAAAAAAGTAGTACTGCATTGCCGCAGCGGAAAGCGGAGTGGCGATATGCTGTTGTGGCTCGAAAAGAATCACGGGTTTACAAACCTGTACAATCTCAAAGGCGGGGTTCTTGCCTGGGCCAAAGAAGTGGATCCGGAGTTTCCGACTTACTAAGAAATAATTCCTTACCGTCCTTGCAATACCCTTCCCGCCAGTCCGGCCACAGTCTCACCAATCGAGAGCGATGACGTCGCGGCAGGGGAGGGTGCATTGCAGACACTGATGACTTCCTTGTCTTCGTAGATGAGGAAGTCATCTACCAGTCCACCCGTTCGGTCACACGCTTGTGCCCGAACTCCTGCGCCACCTTCCACCAGATCCTGCTCCCTGATTTCAGGAATCAGTTTTTGCAATGCCTTTGTAAACGCAGCCTTTGAAAACGATCGGTACATCTCGCCCATACCGGTCTTCCAGTATTTGGCCGCGACCTTCCGGAAACCGGGCCACGCCAGCGTCTCTGCCAGTTCCGACAAGTTGATGTCGGTCTTGCGGTATCCCTCCCGACGGAAAGCCAGCACAGCATTAGGGCCAGCTTCCACGCCGCCCCGCATCATTCTCGTAAAGTGGACACCCAGGAAAGGGAAATTGGGATCGGGAACGGGATAGATGAGGTTCTTCACGAGATACTCGCGGTCTTCACGCAATTTGTAGTATTCGCCGCGGAAAGGAATGATTTTGACGTCTACGTTCGGGGATGCCATCCGCGCAACCCGATCGGAGTAAAGTCCGGCGCAGTTGATGACCAGCGAAGCCTTGTGCACACCCTGCGTGGTCTCCACCGTAGCCCCTCCTGTCTCGCGGACAATCTTCAGGACGCGTTGATTGAAGAGAATTTGTCCACCGAGGCGTTGTATCTCCGCGCCATATCGCTCGGCAACTACGCGAAAATCGACAATCCCTGTTTGAGGGACGAAGAATCCCGCCAGTCCGTTTACATGCGGTTCGTACTCGCGAAGGCCTGCGGGGTCGAGCATAATCAACCCCTCAAGTCCGTTTTGTTTGCCCCGCTCATACAAATTCTTCAGCAAGGGCACCTCGTGGGGTTCGGTGGCCACGACGATTTTTCCGCAGCGCTCAAAAGGGATATCATGCTTTTCACAAAAATCAATCAACAAATTGTACCCGTGTAAACAATTTTTTGCCTTTAGACTTCCTGGTTTATAGTACAATCCGGAGTGAATGACTCCACTGTTGTTGCCTGTCTGATGCCGGGCAAGACCGTTTTCCTTTTCGAGGATTCTGACTTGCAGTCCGGGGTGAGTTTCAAGGAGTTTGAGGGCCGTGGCTAGCCCGACGATGCCTCCGCCGATGATGATAACAGTGTGCTGCACAGGTGAATTTTGACGCGAAACTAGCGATAAAATTGTGAAGGCTGAAGACACCGGGGCATTCGTGCAAAATTTTCAACATCCCGCACGGATAGGGAAAAGAGATGGGATGAGCTTCCTGTTTTGAGGCCGATTTTTTTTTCTTCATCGGCTTCTGTTGAAGTTCCTTTTCCGGTCTGAACCACTGCGCTTATCTCTACCGTTGGGCTTTCCGGGATCAGCATTACGGGCATGGCGGGTATAGTTTTGTTCCTGCCCGTGCAAAGGGTGAAATGGGGGCGCGCAGCATTGTGCTCCGGCCCGTGAGTGCGAATGGACTACAACCTGATATTATGAACGCGACAACCTCTGTCGACTCCGACGTAATGGAGTCTGCCTTACTTGATGAAGCCCTGTTGAAAGAGGGGCTGGCGTACGCCGAACGAAATTTTGCCAGTGACGAGTCCCACCTCGTCCTCGACAAGAAAATCCTAAAGAAGTATTTCGACCTCCGCGACCGGGACGTACTTGATTTCGGGTGCGGTATGGGCAATACCTCCCTTTGGGTGGCCCGCGAAATGGGCGCCCGGGTGGATGGCTTTGACTTGGATCCGAATCACATTGTCGTAGCCCGGGAGCTTAACCGCAAGTTTCAGATTCCCAACGTCCGATTTGAGCTGAGGAATATAATCGAGTCTCCGATCGACAAGCAGTATGATTTTATCATGCTCAACGATGTTATCGAGCACATTAAGGAGGAATGGATACCCGGAATTCTCGACATTCTGATTAGCCGGAACCTCCGGAAAGGGGGAGCCATATTTTTCAGTTATCCGCCGTGGGAGGGGCCTCACGCTTCGCACCTGCAGCGGGCAATCAGGATCCCCTGGATTCAGTTCTTTCCGCAGCCCTATGTTCATTCCCTTATCCGCCAGAATAACCGGAAGCTTGTCGGCAGCAAAGACCTGATGACGGAGTATATGGAACTTAACCACATGACCCACCGGAAGCTGATGCGTTACCTGAAGCCTTTCAAACTCTCACGCATTTTCCGGTATAGTCATACCAAACTGAACAACTTCCGGGCGCTTGAAGAGACGAACTGGACGTTCTTTCCCTTTAACTACATCGTGACCAAAGAATTGATTGCCTTCAGAAAATTCTGAAAGCCTGGGTATATATGTTTTACGTCATGCCCGAAAGCAAAAAAGCTCCGCGTCCCGGAGCTTTTTTGTTACCTAAACCTAAACCTATGAGAAGAATTACTCTACTCAATCACTATAACGAAGCGTATAGGTTCGGGTTACATTTTTCTGAGAAAAATCTCATCTTGTTTTAACGAGTTTGTTTTCAAACACTTTCCGGAATTTTTCGAGTTTAGGTTTGATAACAAAACTGCAGTACGGAGCGTTACTATTCAGTTTGAAGTAGTCCTGATGATAATCTTCAGCCTTGTAGAACGTCTCCGCCGGGCTGATCTCGGTGACGATAGGTTTGTCGAAGACACGCTCTTCTTCCAGGCGGCTCTTGAAATGCTCCGCCCGCTGGCGTTGTTCTTCGTTGTGATAAAATACCACTGACCTGTATTGGGTACCTACGTCAGCTCCCTGCTGATTGGGTGTTGTGGGGTCGTGCGTTGCCCAGAAAATTTCCAGAAGCTCATCGTAGGAAATCAATTCAGGATCGTACTTGAGACGGACCACCTCTGCATGGCCGGTAAGTCCGCTACACACTTCCTTGTATGTCGGGTTCTTTACCTTTCCGCCGGAGTACCCCGACTCCACCTTAATGACGCCTTCAACCTGTTGGAAAATAGCTTCCGTACACCAGAAGCAACCGGATCCAAACGTTGCCGTTTCAGTTTCTTTTTGCATAATCTTATCGCGAGACGCAGTGCGACCTTTCTTTAAGAAAAGAGCAGGACAGGCAAAATCGTTCCGCGCCGGGATGCCTAAACTAGTAGTTCCTGTAGAAGTCGCGCAGTGCCGGTACCAATTGGTTAAATATCGGCTTGGAGAACTCCAGGAACAGTGCTTGAGCGTCAGGCGGTTGCAGCTCTTTTTGCTGGCATAGACGCAACTGGGCATCGGTCAATGCCCGCTCATCGCCGTTGAAGCGGGCCCATGAGTTGACCCAAAGGTATTCGCCGCTGAATTTGCGGTGAGCCAGCACACTGTTCGTGCGGGCATCGACGACGATCATGCTGAGAAGTCCTGAGGAAAGAACTTCTTTTCGGGTCGTGATCAGTTTCGCCTTAACCGTATTATACACAGGGACGACCTTTCCATCAACGCGGGCTTCGCCGACCTTCACACTGTCGCGGGAGAGGTTCTCTTCCGTTTCTTTGATCCTGATGTTTCCAACGGAGAAGTCATCAAACTGAATCCGCAAGATCTGGTCAGGAACTTCGAGACTGAGTGCGGCAGCCGCCTGAGGTGTATAGAACTGAATAAATGATTCCGGCGCGTATTGGGTATGAAGGTGTTCTTCAATCTTGTCCTGGAAGAAACCACCACTGAGATTATATCGTCCAGGCACAGGAATCTGTTCGACAATTACTTTAAGGGTAGCCTCGTCTTTCGCCTTCTCCATATAGGCAACGACATCCTTGTAGCCTGGAACAAACGCGTTTGCATCATTGAAGTTGTACCAGGCCTGCTTGGCATCTTCACGGGTGGCCTTCATCAAAGCGGCGATGCCCGCGTTGTAGCTTTCTTCGGCCGCCTTTTCTTTCAGGGGACCGATCTCGGCGTAATAGTTCTTGGGATTGGGAATGACGCGAAGGCATCCCGGACACTGACGGATCTGCTCGTAGAGCTGATTGAGATGCCCATAGGCTTCGATGGCATTTTTCCATTTGAACGCCGAGTTGGAAGCGATCTCGTTCTGGGCCTGAGACTCATAGTATCCCAGCGCGAGGGGATAGGCCTCCTGCAACGTAGCGAGCGACTTGTTGTGGGTCGGGTTTTGCCGAAGGCGATTCACCGCCTGAAGCACAGCGCTGTAGTAGTCACCGCGCTCGTAGGCTTTCTTGCCAGAACTGCAGGCCGTAAGAGTAGCGAAGAGCGCAAAAAGTAGTAGATGTCCAATTCTCATAAAAGCGGGGTTTGGCGGTCTTATTCAAAATAGATGCCGAAGTTAGCTGTTCAGCGGCGTTTTTGAAAAAGCGTGTACATAAAACCCTGAATATCAACGATACCCGGGTAAACAAAAGGGCGTCGGCAGAGGTATATTGGGTTGTTTGCTGGCCAAAAAGCAGAAGCACGACCTTGTGAGTCGTGCTTCTGTGTTATGGCTAAGCTTTGTTTCTCAAGGAAGAATCGCGGACGATGAGTTTGGTCTTGAGCACTTTGGTCTCGTGCTGTACCTCCGCATCGCGGTCCTTGGTGCGCTGCTCAATATGGCGGATGAGCAGTTTTGCAGCTTCTTGTCCCATTTCAAAGCCGGGCTGATCTACGGAAGTCAGCGGGGGATCGAGCAGAGCCGTAAAGAACCAGTTGCTGAAACCGACGACTGCTACGTCCTGAGGGATGCGCAGGCCGGCTTCTTTAATTGCCTGGACAGCCCCCATTGCGGCGGGATCGTTGGTTGCAAAGATGGCGTCGGGGCGCTGGTCGAGTTCAAGCAGTTTGCGGGTCGCTTCTTTTCCAGCCTCGATCGTGCCGAGGTGAGCCGGCATGATCAACTCGTCGGGCACAGCGATGCCGCGCTCCTTGTGCGCCTGGAGGAAGCCTTCGAGACGCTTCTTCGTGATTTCGAGATTTGGAGCGCCTTCAAGGTGCGCGATTCGCTTGCAGCCCTGATCGATCAGGTGAAGGGTAGCTTCGCGCGCGCCACTTAAGTCGTCCACTATGATTTTACTGGCGTTGGGAGTATCGTAGATGCGATCGAAGAATACCATCGGAACCCCTTTCGCGAGGATGTTGTCGATATGCTCAAAGTTGTCGGTCTCGCGAGAAACCGATATCAGCATTCCGTCGACCCGTGAGTTGAACAGGGCGCGGATGTCTGTCTTCTCCCGTTGAAGGGATTCGTTCGACTGCGTAATAATGACGTTGTATCCTGCGCTGTAAGCAACGTCTTCAATTCCGGCGATAACGGTCGAAAAGAAGAAGTGCACAAGTTCCGGGATAATCACGCCGATGGTGTTCGTCTTGCTTTGACGCAGACTCAGCGCTACAATGTTCGGGGTATAGTTGAGCTTTTCGGCCAGCTCGTTAACGGCTTTCTTGGTTTCCGGGCTGATATCCGGGTGATCCTTGAGCGCCCGGGAGACGGTCGACGGGGAAATGCCGAGTTCTCTTGCAATGTCTTTAATAGTTACCTGATTGTACTTCATACGAAAAGATTTAGTTATGGGCAGCCGCGAAGGGAGGGAGGACCGCTGCTTGAATGCAACCGCAAGTTACGCGTTCCGCAACATTACCGCAACTTGTTGCGCAATTTTTCTTCGTAAGAACCGCAATCGTTTGTGGTAAATATGTTGGATTGTCGAAGTGACAGAGTGTAAAGTGATTCGCGGTTGATGATTATTCGCTAAATTGGTTGGCCATGGCAAAAAAGATCTTCCTGAATGTCTGTGCGTGGTGTTTACTCGCCTCGTGCTCCGTGTCGCAGTCGGGCGAAGAGCGTCGCACGACCGTAGATATCAGCGACCCCGTCTTCCTCCACCGGACGGTGAAACAAGTCACCGATGTCATCATTTACGATATTTTTTCACCGCCCGTAGCAAGCCGGATTTATGTCTATATGGCCATTGCGGCTTATGAAGCTGCGATTCATGCGAATCCTGAATACGTGACCCTTGCCGACCAGGTCAATGGACTCCCGGCGGTGCCACAACCCGAATCGGATATGGAGTACTGCTTCCCGCTTGCATCCGTCGAAGCAGCGTTGACCGTCGGGACTGCGCTGGTCTTTTCGGAAGATCAAATGCGGACCTTCCGCGACCGTATCCTGCAGGAGTATAAAGATGCCGGAATTCCCCGGGCGGTGTTCGAACGGTCAGTGGCTTACGGCCAACAGGTGGGCCGGCACATCCTCCAATGGTCAGCCAGTGACAACTATAAAGAATCGCGTTCCTTCCCGAAATACGTGATCGACAATGATCCGTCGACCTGGAAGCCCACGCCCCCTGCTTTTATGGATGCCATAGAGCCCCATTGGAATAAGATCCGAACGGTGGCGCTCGATTCTTCCAACCAGTTTATCCCACCACCGCCAACACCGTTTGATACCCGCCCGAAGAGCCGATTTTATGCAGAAGCATTTGAGGTATATGAGGCGGGAAAGAACATGACGCCTGAACACCGCGCGATCGCTTCATTTTGGGACTGTAATCCGTTCGTCACCAATGTGCAGGGCCACGTCATGTTTGCCACGAAGAAGATTTCGCCCGGGGGACATTGGATGAACATTACTCACGTGGCATGCCGGAAAGCAGGGGCCGACTTTGTCCGTTCGGCTGAAGCCTACGCCCTGGTATCCATCGCCTTAATGGATGGATTCATCAGTTGTTGGGATGAAAAATTCCGTTCGCGATTGATCCGCCCTGAAACGTATATCAATCAATATATCGACGAGGATTGGGTCCCTCTGTTACAAACCCCTCCCTTCCCGGAGTATACCAGTGGCCATAGCGTTATAAGCACGGCTTCTTCAGTGACCTTGACCCATCTCTTTGGCGATAACTTTTCATTCCTCGACTCGACTGAAGTCGAATTCGGGCTTCCGGCCCGGCAGTATGAATCTTTTCGTCATGCGTCCGAAGAAGCTGCGATCAGCCGTCTCTACGGTGGGATTCACTATCGCCCTGCTATTGAGCACGGAATTGAAGAAGGACGGCTTGTGGGCGAATACGTGATCACAAAACTGCGCACGCGGAAGACGCCTCCAATCGCCGCGCGCTAAACCGCTCGTTGAATTTCTATTAATTCCCTTTTACTTTCATTTGATTTCCTTTTGGATTATTCCCTTTCTCTTTTCATATTGGGCCACTCAGAGGCGAGGGAAGTCAAGTAGGGTTTGTCCTCTGATTTATCTAACCTAAATAAACAAACTGATGTCACCCTACGTAGCTGAATTCTTGGGCACAGCCCTTCTGACTCTTTTAGGAAACGGTGTTGTTGCCGGCGTATGTTTACGCGACACGAAGGCTGAGAAAGCCGGATGGTTTACCATTGTTGTTGGCTGGGGGCTCGCTGTCTCACTGGCGATTTATGCTGTTGGCCAGATCAGCGGAGCTCATATCAACCCTGCGGTCACGCTGGGTTTGTGGGTTTACGGTGATTTCCCCGGTGAAAAGGTACCGGGCTACATGCTGGCACAACTTGCAGGAGCATTTGTCGGAGCCATCGCTGTCTGGATCCATTACCTGGCGCATTGGAAACGGACCGAAGACCCGGCGACCAAGCTTGGTGTTTTTTGTACCGGACCTGCGGTACGCGCCGCAATCCCAAACCTTATCAGTGAAACGATCGGCACTACTGTTCTCGTGCTGGCACTGCTCTTCATTGGTACCAATGAATTTACACAGGGACTCAATCCGCTGATCGTCGGTTTGCTTATCGTCTCCATCGGCGTGAGTCTGGGGGGAACAACGGGATTTGCGATCAATCCCGCGCGCGACCTCGGTCCCCGTATTGCACATTTTCTCCTTCCTATTCCGGGCAAGGGTTCGTCCGATTGGTCCTATTCGTGGGTTCCGGTGGTCGGTCCTCTTCTTGGGAGTGTGGCAGGTGCCTTATTGTTTAAAGTTTTATTCGCGTAATACATTATGGCTTCAAAGTTTATCATAGCCCTGGATCAGGGGACTACAAGTTCACGTGCTGTTTTGTTTGATGAGCAGGGCACGATCAAAGGAATAAGTCAACAAGAGTTTCGTCAGATCTTTCCTCAGAGCGGATGGGTTGAACACGACCCGAAGGAAATCCTCAGCACTCAGCTGGGAACTTTACACAACCTTATCCAGGAGCATCAGGTCGATCCCAGGTCGATCGCTGCAATAGGCATCACCAACCAAAGGGAAACCACGATTGTCTGGGATCGTGCAACGGGTGAGCCTATTTACAACGCCATCGTATGGCAGGATAAGCGGACCGCTCCGATTTGTGAGCAACTCAAGAAAGCAGGTCTCGAACCCTATATCCGCGAGAATACCGGACTGGTCATCGACTCCTACTTCTCCGGCACCAAGGTAAAGTGGATACTTGACAACGTGGAAGGCGCGCGGGAAAAGGCGGAAAAGGGTCAGCTCGCTTTCGGTACAGTTGACAGTTGGCTGGTCTATAATATGACCGGTGGTAAACAACATGTCACGGATTACACCAATGCATCGCGCACGCTGTTCTACAACATCCGCGAGCTGAAATGGGATAAGAAGTTGCTGGAGGCGCTGACGATTCCTGAGTCGATGTTGCCCGAGGTTAAACCTTCGGCGGCGCACTTCGGTGACTACAAACTCGGTGCTATCCAGATTCCTATCACCGGAATTGCGGGAGATCAGCAGGCCGCGTTGTTTGGACAGGCTTGTTTCCGTCCGGGTATGGCCAAGAATACTTACGGAACGGGTTGTTTCATGCTCATGAACACGGGCGACCAACCTCAGCTTTCCAACAATGGGCTGGTCACTACGATTGCCTGGGGGCTTGAAGGAAAAGTGGAATACGCTTTGGAGGGAAGTATCTTTATCGCGGGCGCGGCTGTGCAATGGCTGCGCGACAGTTTACGCATTATCGATCAATCGAACGACTCCGAATACTTTGCAGGTAAGGCACTGGGATCAAACGATGTTTATGTCGTGCCTGCCTTTGCCGGGCTCGGCGCTCCTTATTGGGATATGTACGCACGTGGCGCCATCTTCGGCCTGACCCGTGATACGGGCAAAGCCCATATCGTCAAGGCAACGCTCGAGTCATTGGCTTATCAGACGAAGGATGTATTAAATGCCATGCAGGAAGATTCGGGATTGAAACTGAAAAGTCTCAAGGTCGATGGCGGCGCCTCTGCCAATAATATCCTCATGCAATTCCAGGCTGATATCCTCGGAACGGAAGTTGATCGCCCCGCGGTGATTGAGTCTACTGCCATGGGCGCGGCGTATCTGGCAGCGATCCAGATTGGCTTGTGGAAGAAGGAGGATATCGAGAAAAACCGTCGCATTGAAAAATGCTTCAAACCCGAAATGGATGACAAGACCCGCAACCGACTCTACAGCGGGTGGCAAAAAGCCGTCAAGCGTACCATGGGATGGTTGAGTGAAGACGCTTGATCGTCCTAAAGTGATTGTTTAGAAGGAGACGGGAACTGTATCAAGTTCCCGTTTTCATTTTCTCCTGGCGTATAGACGGCGCGGTATCATATCGTTGCCTTCGCAAATCCGACTTCCGGTAGCGATCTTTGCGCGTTTTGTCCCCATGGGGAACCAGGGGCCGTATTGCGTGTTTGGCGTAATGATACGCCTGTTGCCCGTAATCGCCCGTAAACAGGTAGTCGTTGAGAGGGGCAGGTTATCCGTCGAAACTGGGCCTTAATCGGTGCTGAAAAGTTGATTAACCGTCGTATGCAAGTCGTTGAATTGTTGACCGGAATACTTTTTGTAACGTACTCTGTAAAACAGGCGTATGTTTCAACACTTGCGAAATCCCGGATGGATCGATAGCCGACTTTACTCGCAAAGTCGGCTAGAAGATATTCCGTCGTCGCTCTTTGAAGAGATCAACGACGGTCTGCGGCGATTGCGCAAGGATGAGGTACCTCTGGTTTCAGTGGTCATTCCGGCGCTCAATGAAGAGGTAACCATTCTGCGGACGCTGCATTCAATATCCCGCAACCAAACTGATATCCCCGTTGAAGTAATTGTTGTCAATAACAACTCTACTGACCGGACGCAGGTGGTTCTTGATCGTTTGGAGGTGCGTTCGTTTCTTCAGATAAGACCGGGATGGGGACCTGCACGGCAAATGGGCCAGGAAATGGCAAGAGGTAAGTACATTCTGATGGCCGATGCTGACTGTTTCTATCCGCCCCGCTGGATCGAGTTGATGACACAAGAACTTCAGAAGGAGGGAGTAACCTGTGTGTACGGAGGGTATTCGTTTCTCGCCGAGCCGGGGGAGCGCAGGTGGAAGTACGTGCTGTATGAAGGCCTGCGCAAGGTAATTTCGCGGATAAGGGAATATCGTCGTCCGTGGTATAATACGGTAGGAATGTGCATGGGGTATGTGCGCGATCTGGGATTGAAGGTTGGCTTTGTGAACCGAAAAATCAGGGGTGAAGATGGTCGTATGGCTTACGATCTCTCGCAACTTGGCCGCATTGTAAAGGTTCGCTCGCGTGAAGTAGTCGTCTGGACCTTTCCCCGCACGCTGCAGCGAGACGGTGGCTTACTACGGTCATTATTGCAGCGGGTTGTTGTCGAGTTTACGAGATTCGTGAAGTATTTTCGAAGACAGCCTGCGCACGACACCCATACATCGCCTAATACCGAACTTCCTACATTCTCTCTTTTCCGTCGTCGACGACCCTTAACCCAGGGTGACGGTGACCATTTCGTTGGATGATTTGGCCTGGTTTCCCGGTTGCTATTTAAACTTTCTAACCTCTTATCAACTTGTCTTTGGCAAAACAGGACGGTTTTGATTAGTTTGATTTTTTATCAAAACCTTAAACACTGTGCATACCGTTACTGCAAAAAGTCTGTGGGGGATAGATCTCGGAGGAACCAAAATCGAAGGTGTAATCCTTAGATCACCAGAGGAGCCGGAAGTGATATTTCGGGAGAGGGTCCCTACTGAAGCTGACCAGGGTTATGATCATCTTGTGGGGCAAATCAAGAAGCTTTATGACATGATGTGCGACGCCGCAGGTTCGCGACCGGAAGCCATTGGAATCGGTACACCTGGCGTGCATGACCCGAAGTTAGGCACGATGAAGAACTGTAACACGGTCGTGATGAACGGAAAGCCGATGCGCCAGGACATAGAGAAAAGGCTTGGGGTTCCGATTGCTCTGGCTAACGATGCCGATTGCTTCGCCCTGGCGGAGGCGCGTATGGGGGTGGTAAGAGACAGGTTTCCCGATGCACGAGTTGTTTTTGGCGTGATCATGGGCACCGGAGTAGGAGGTGGGATTGTCATCGATGGTAAACCGATTATTGGTCTTCACGGCATTGCGGGAGAATGGGGGCACAACTATCTGGACGCGTCTGGAGGCCCGTGCTATTGTGGTAAGAGCGGATGTGTTGAGACAGTGATATCGGGTCCAGCTCTCGAACGTTTTTACGCGGGCGAAGCCGGGCAGCGGAAAAAGCTCAAGGAAATTGTTGAGTTGGCGAAGTCAGGAACGGATCCATCAGCTCAACGTACCATGGCTCGGCTAACAGAATACTTTGGTCTTGCACTAAGTGTCATTATCAATATCCTTGACCCGGATGTAATTGTCATCGGGGGTGGAGTAGGTAATACCGATCTTCTTTACGATAAGGGCGTTGAGAACATCAAGAAGTATATCTTCAACAACGGTCTTGAAACACCGATCGTCAAACCTTCCCTGGGAGATAGCGCCGGGGTTTTCGGCGCGGCACTACTCGTGCACGATCCATCCCTGTTATAAATTCTCAAACATAATCATCCGGCGATACGGGAGGCTAATGCCGATACGTCCGCTCAGTTATTAATGTCGCGGGAGGTTCCAGCCGGCGGCACAGTTTTTTCTGCATTCCCACCGGTAATGTGTAAGAGGTAATGCGGATATAAAACTATGATTATGAAACATTTGGCTTTGAAATCAAGACTGCTCGTCATTCTGACGATTGCGATATGTCTCATCGCAGCAGGTTGTAAGAATATGAGCAAGTCGCAGAAGGGAACGTATATCGGCGCTGGAGCCGGGGCCGCGGCAGGTGCTGCGATTGGTAAGGCAGCCGGGAATACAGCGATGGGAGCTATCCTGGGAGCTGCCGTCGGGGGCGCTGCGGGTTACGGAATAGGACGTTATATGGATCGTCAGGCTGCCGAACTCAGGAAGGACCTCGAAGGTGCAGAAATAGAACGCGTAGGGGAAGGGATTAAGATAACATTCCGTGAAGGCATTCAGTTTGCGACGAACTCGGCAGAGTTGTCGGAGTCGTCCCGGACGAACTTGCGCGAGTTGGCTGAAACGCTTAAGAAATATGAAGACACAAACATATTGATTGAAGGTCACACCGATATCACCGGTACACGTGAGTATAACATGACGCTGTCGGACCGCCGGGCAAGTTCTGTCGCAGCATATCTCAAGGAGTTGGGCGTTGCGGGAAAGCGGATGACTACGGAAGGCTATGGCCCCGACCAGCCTGTGGCCGACAACAATACTGCTACCGGTCGTCAACAGAACAGACGTGTAGAAGTTGCCATCTTTGCTAACGACAAGCTTAAAAAGAAAGCAGAGAAGGGCGAACTCGGAGAAGTGCCATCACAGGGTGGCGAGTAGTAATCTTTGAATCTCTAGGACCAGGCCGGCGATATCGTCGGCCTTTTTTGTTTTTTGACCTGACGGGAAATGAGGGTTATCCTATGCGTGCAAGACTAGTATTTGCCCCGGAATTTGATATTATTGTATAAAATCATCGGTATGAGACAGCTACTTCTTGGTCTGGATATCGGGAGCTCTTCCATTAAGGCATGCGTTGTTGATGCTACTACCGGAAGACGTCTTGTGCAGGCCCAGTCTCCATCGGTGGAAATGCCTATCGACTCACCCCGTCCCGGATGGGCAGAACAGAATCCTGATACCTGGTGGGACCATGTCGTGAAAAGTGTTCGTTCCTGTCTGAATGAAAAGGATGTCAAGAGCGACGAAGTCAAGGCTATCGGCATTTCTTATCAGATGCATGGTCTTGTGACGGTCGACGCTCAGCACAGCGTTTTACGTCCGTCTATTATCTGGTGCGATAGCCGTGCCGTTGCAACAGGCCAACAGGCGTTTGAGTCGTTGGGTCAGCAGTATTGTCTGGAACACTTTCTTAATTCACCGGCCAACTTTACCGCGTCGAAGCTGCGGTGGGTCCGGGAGAACGAACCGGAAGTGTTTTCGCGAATACACAAGATCATGTTACCCGGCGATTACATCGCTATGCGTTTGTCTGGCGAAGTGAGCACAACCGAGACCGGTCTTTCCGAGGGAATTTTTTGGGACTTCAAGGTGGGGGACATCTCCGACAAACTGCTTGCTCATTATGGATTCGACAGGACGTTGTTGCCCACCATTGTTCCGGTATTCGGTGTTCAGGCGGTGGTGAATAGCGCAGCTGCCAATGACCTTGGGCTGCGCGCAGGAACACCGATAGCATATCGCGCGGGTGACCAACCTAACAACGCGTTTTCCCTGAACGTTCTCAACCCTGGCGAAACAGCAGCCACCGCAGGTACATCGGGGGTTATATACAGTGTTACCGACAAGAATGCCTTCGACAGAGAATCGCGGGTGAACACCTTTCTTCACGTCAACCACGAGAGCGACAAGCCCTCAAACGGCGTGCTCCTTTGTGTGAATGGAACGGGAATTCTCAACAGCTGGCTGAGGCGAAACACGGGCGCAGGGTCTATTGCCGACTATTCACAGATGAATGCGCTGGCCAGTGAAGTACCGATCGGGTCCGAAGGGCTTCTTTTTCTGCCGTTCGGTAATGGAGCCGAACGGATTCTCGGCAACCGAACGGTGAATGCCGCGATGGTAGGACTTGACTTCAATCGCCATCAGCAGGCTCACGTATTCCGCGCCGCCCAGGAAGGGATTGTCTTCGCTTTGCGTTATGGCTTTGACATCCTGCGTGAAATGGGCCTGAGTATACAGATCATCAGGGCGGGTCATGCGAATATGTTTCTTAGTCATGTGTTCCGCGACGCATTCGTTAATACAATTGGCGCTCCTCTTGAGCTTTATGACACCGACGGAGCTACCGGCGCGGCGATTGGTGCGGGCATCGGAGCCGGAATCTTTGCGTCGCCTTCTGACGCGTTTCGCGGTCTCGAGATCATCGGCGATGATGAGCCCGACAAACAGCGTAAAGGCCAATATGAAGAGGCCTACCTTAAATGGAAACATCAACTCAACAACTTGCTATGAAACTGACAACCGGAGACAAGGAGTACTTCAAAGGAATAGGAGAGATCCGCTACGAGGGTAAGGATTCCGACAATCCCCTTGCATTTAAGTACTACGATCCCAAGCGGAAGGTCGGACGTAAGACCATGGAGGAACATTTTCGTTTTGCCATTGCTTACTGGCATACGTTCTGCGGAACGGGGGGCGATCCGTTTGGACCAGGAACCAAGAACTTTCCCTGGAACGAAAGCGCGGATCCTATGCAGCGCGCTTACGACAAAATGGATGCCGCCTTTGAGTTCATTACAAAACTTGGAGTGCCTTTTTATTGCTTCCACGATTACGACCTGGTCGATGAAGGTGCCACATTAAAGGAATCGGCAGCACGTCTGGAAAAAATCGTCGAGTACGCGAAGAAGAAACAGAAAGCTTCGGGTGTACGACTACTGTGGGGAACAGCGAATTTGTTTTCGCATCCGCGTTACATGAACGGGGCGGCGACGAATCCCGACTTCGAAGTGGTTTGTTATGCCGCGGCACAGGTTAAGAATGCCCTTGATGCTACCATTGCCCTGGGCGGAAGCAACTATGTTTTCTGGGGAGGCCGTGAGGGGTACAGCTCGCTTCTCAATACAAACATGAAGCGTGAGCAGGAGCATCTTGCCCGCTTTCTTCACGCGGCGAAAGACTACGCACGCGCCAACGGCTTCAAAGGCACATTCCTGATAGAGCCTAAACCCATGGAGCCCACCAAACATCAGTACGACTTCGACGCGGCTACGGTGCTGGCCTTTATGCGTGCCTACGACCTTATGGATGACTTCAAGTTGAACATCGAGGTAAATCACGCGACGCTGGCGCAACATACTTTCCAGCATGAACTTCAGGTAGCTGCGGATGCGGGGGTGCTAGGCAGCATCGATGCTAACCGGGGTGATTACCAGAACGGATGGGATACAGACCAATTCCCGAACAACGTTATGGAACTGACCGAAGCAATGTTGGTGATCCTGGAAGCAGGTGGGTTCAAAACCGGAGGGATTAATTTTGACGCGAAAACCCGCCGGAATTCAACCGACCTGGAAGACATCTTCTATGCGCATATCGGCGGTGTGGATACGTTTGCACGAGCCCTTTTGGCAGCACAAGCCGTACTGGATGATGGCGAGTATACGCGGCTCCGTCGTGAACGCTATTCCTCGTTCGATTCTGGTAAAGGAAAACAGTTTGCACAGGGAAAACTCGGGCTCGAAGCCTTAGGTGCACTGGCTCTTAAGAACGGGGAGCCCCGCCAGATCAGCGGACGACAGGAGTACTTCGAGAACCTCATTGCTAAATTTGTTTGAGTGCCGGGTGATTTGTCGTTGAAAAACATAAATTTACCGGCGGCGCTTCAAAAGGCGTATTAATTCGTAATATGGCCGCCGTTTGGCCTGTAACATTAAATAACCTGAGATGAAAAGAAAACTACGCATGGGCATGGTGGGCGGAGGCCCGACATCGTTGATCGGTCCCGTACACCGGGCGGCTGTGGGCATCGATGGAGAGATAGAAGTTGTCTGCGGCGCTTTTAGTATTTACCCCGAAGAATCCCGCCAGATGGGAGAGATGCTGAGTCTTGACCGCGACAGGGTCTATGACAACTATGAACAGATGTTCGAGCGGGAGAAAGACCTGCCCGCAGATCAGCGCATGGATTTTGTCTCCGTTGTAACACCGAACCACGTTCATTTTGCCCCTGCGAAGATGGCATTGGAGAATGGCTTTCACGTTATCGTTGAAAAGCCGATAGCTTTTTCGCTGGAAGAAGCGAAACAACTCCAGAAGCTTGTTCAGAAAACCGGACTCCTGCTGGGGCTGACCCATACCTATACGGGTTATCCGCTCGTGAAACACGCTCGCCACATGGTGGCTAAAGGCGAAATTGGCAAGGTCCGGAAAGTGTACGTTGAGTATCCTCAGGGCTGGTTGTCGACCCTTTTGGAAGGAACAGGTAACGCTCAGGCTAAATGGCGCACTGACCCGAAGCAGTCGGGAATGGGTGGTGCTATCGGAGACATTGGCACACATGCGGCTAATCTTGCCGAATATATCACCGGACAAAAGATCACTGACATCTGCGCTATGCTCAACGCGGTGGTTAAGGGCAGAAAGATAGATGACGATACATCGATGCTACTGCGCTTTGAGAACGGTGCATCGGGCGTACTCATCGCCACGCAGGTGGCTGCAGGGGAAGAAAATAATCTCAACATCCGTGTCTATG
>CAZHIQ010000015.1:42770-73487 GCA_964532595.1 uncultured Roseivirgaceae bacterium | reverse complement strand
AGGTTGACTTTGGTAAAAACTTCAACAAACGAAGACAGGCCGGGCTCATTGGCCAACGCCTGGACAATTTCCTTCGTGACGACTTCTTCAGGGGTTTCGGATGGTTTGGGATCTTCCTTGTCGCACCCTGCGGCGACAAGAAAGGCGACAATAGCCAGGGAGTGGTAGAACTTCATTTTTATGGGTTTAGAATAGGAAAAGACTCATGATCATCGGGCAGATCGCATGATCCGCTCCCTTCATACGCGTAGACAGGATGATGTAAGCCAAAGCCGGGCGTATTTTTTTTGCAGAAAGACAACTCCGTAATTTACAGACTATCACACAAAATCGCGATCTTTAGTGACTTTGCCGTCGCCTGCACACAAAGGCTCAGAAAGTGTTTTTCATTAAATTAGCCAGGCCGGGAAGCAATTCTTTTATGTTCGACGAGCTATACAAGAGCATTCAGCGAAAGGTGACCCTTACCCAAGACGAACTTGAGGCGATCCGACATTTTTTTATCCCGAAAAAGGTGCGCAAGCGGCAGTATCTCCTCAATGCCGGTGATGTGGCCAAGCATCTGATTTTTGTGGAACGCGGGCTTTTGCGGTCGTTCAGCGTAGACGAGAGGGGGCAGGAACACGGAATGCAATTCGCCACCGAAGGCTGGTGGATTGGCGACATGGGAAGTTTTCTATCCGGCGATGAAGCGCTGTATAATATTGAGGCGCTTGAAGATGCCGAACTTCTGTTGCTGACAAGATCATCGATGAATGAACTGATTGAGGAACTCCCGAAAATGGAGCGTTACTTCAGGCTCTTACTCGAAGAAACCATGGTTTCGTTGCAGCGCCGCCTCAGGATTGTCCAGACACAACCAGCCGAACAATGCTATCTCCAGTTCATGGAGGCGCGTCCGGATGTCGTAACCCGGGCTCCTCAACAATACATCGCCCTCTACCTCGGCATAACGCCCGAAACTCTAAGTCGTGTGCGAAAACAAATCGCCGCGCGAAAGTAATTGTTGATCTGCATCAAATCCTTTCTTAATGCATATCAATGCCCTTGCTTCCGGGTTGGACTACTTTTGTGGTCTAATTATCGAAGCAAATGATTACCGAGAAGAAAGTTGCCATTATCGATGGACCCAATCAAGCCATCACCCGCGTGCTGAGGAAAATCGCGGGTCCGTACCGGCTGCTGCTGATACAACGCGAGCATACAGGATGCGCCTCTCACATCGAACCAAGCGAAACAATCGCTAGCGATTGTCCGCGCGAAGCGTGCTGGGAAGCCGATATTATCATTGTCCCCGCTACACATCCCGCACTTGGCGATCTCGCGGAACGGATAAGGGAAGTCGCTGTCGGAAAAGTCGTGATCTCCATGGGTTATGGCGATGCAGACACGGATTTGCAGGCGATCTCAACCCTTGAATCCCTGTTGCCCTACAGTCATGTCGTCGCCGTCTCTATCGCCTCCTCCGCAGCGAGTCTTAACGTGGAGACCAGTGGGGCGCTTGTCTCCGCGCGCAATTCCGAAGCCTTGCACGACGCAACACGTATGCTGGAATCTGCTGGATTCTCACCCGTAGCCACGGCAATGTCGGCCTGAACGGAAACTCCTTTCGGAGACAGAAACAATACAAATTAAACCTGTGAAAGAGATTATGAAGCAAACTGAAACCAAGAACGCCATGGCATGTGATCCGGTGACCGGACTCTGTGAAATACCTCAACAACCTGAAACCGGAGAAGTCGTCACGCCCGCACAACACACGACCCAGAAGCCCGTGAAGCTGACCTACTTCACTGACCCTATCTGTTCGTCGTGCTGGGGTATTGAGCCACAACTGCGCAAGTTGAAAATCGAGTACGGCGACTCCCTCGACATCGAATACCGTATGGGTGGTCTCTTGAAAAGCTGGGAGAGCTACGGTGGACGTGACGTCAATGGACCCGCCAGCGTTGCTCAACATTGGAACGAGGCAAGCGAACACTATCAAATGCCCATTGATGGCGAAGTCTGGTTGGAAGATCCTCTTGATTCTTCCTATCCCCCGTCTATCGCATTCAAAGCCGCACAACTGCAGGACGAAAAGAAGGCTGATGCATTCCTTCGACGCCTAAAGGAAATGGTATTCCTTGAAAAGAAAAACATCACCAAGTGGGAGCATCTCGAGGAAGCCGCCCGCGAGAGCGGACTCGACGTAACAAAATTCAAGCAAGACTATGAAGGTCGAGCCAAACTAAGCTTCGAAGATGATCTTGCCATGGCCCGCGCTCTCGGGGTAAGGGGCTTTCCCACTATCTACTTTAGTGATGAAGAGGGCAACCGACTCCTGGTGTACGGCTCCAAACCCTACGCGAGTTATGAAGATGCGCTCAAACGCATCTATCCGGAGGCAAAGAAGAACAATTACACAAGAGACTCACTCGAACTTTTTAGCATCTATCCAACCATGACCGTTCGAGAATTTGCTGAACTGAAGGACATCGACCTTACGGATGCAAGTGCCGAACTCGAGACGTTGACTGAGAAAAAGCAAATTGAAAGGAAGATGTTCAGATACGGAGATCTTGTATTGTATCACAAGACAAAAGGATGATGACAACAACTGATACTCATCCTTAAATCAGAACACTGCATAGAGAAAGCACTTGATTCAAATCAAGTGCTTTCTTGTTTTAGGTCAATGCTATTCGGAGTGTATCAGGGTAACTTTGGATATCAACAATGAAAAACACGACTAACGCTTAAACCAAAGTTCCCATGAAACCAAACATTGGCATTACGGAGGACAATCGCAGTAGAGTAGCGGCGGAGTTAAACAAAGTACTCGCTGACGAGTATATCCTCTATACGAAAACAAGAAACTATCATTGGAATATCGAGGGTGACAACTTCTCGGAAATGCATAAGCTCTACGAAAGTCAGTACGAAGAACTCGATGTCATTATTGACGAAGTCGCCGAGAGAATACGAATGATTGGCCATTTCGCCAAAGGACGACTGAAAGACTATATCAAGCTTTCTGCTCTTGAGGAGCCCGACGATACCAATCACCAATCTGAACAACTGAGAAACCTGTTGAAAGATCACGAACTGATCATACAAAATCTTCGCAAACTCATCACCGAGTTCAGCGATAAGTATCAGGATCTCGGCACGAGTGACTTTGTCACAGGTCTTATGCAACAACATGAAAAGATGGCGTGGTTTATCCGCGCGTACCTGAAGTAGTATTCACCTAAAGTATTTCGATATGAAGAATATAGAGTCAAAAATTTTATCGGTAGAAGACGCACGCTATTTCGCCCGGAAGCGTGTTCCCGCCGGCATCTTCCAGATGTTTGAAGCCGGTAGTGGTTCCAACGTTACGGCGGAAGACAACGTCAAGGCCTTTGAAGCTGTTCGGTTCAGACCCCGCGGCGCTGTATTCCATCCGGAGTACGACATCTCTACGACCATCCTTGGCCATAAGGTCTCCATGCCCGCCATTGTATCATCAGTAGGATTTCTCGCCATCGGACATACGGATGGTGAAGCTGGTGTTGCACGGGCGGCAGGCGAAGCGGGGACCATTCAGTTTGTTAGCGGTGTAACCGGAACGCCTATTGAAGAGATCATGGAAAACGCCAGCGGTCCGGTATTCTATCAGCTTTATTATATCGGCGGACGCGACGCGTCGGCACCCATTATCGAACGTGTAAAACGCGCAGGCGTTAAAGGTCTCGTCCTGACCGTCGATACGCCCACCATCGCGCGCCCGCGCGACCTTCCCTATGTCGAACGACGTGGAGTTCCGTATACCATCAATTTGAAGGAAGCCATTAAATTCCTTCCCCAAATATGGAACAAACCCGCCTGGACCTGGGATTTCATTAAGGCGGGACTCCCCGAACCTAAGGTGGCTATGGGTCTGCGGCCCGATGGCACGCCGATGGGTCTCTTCGAAGGGATCGCGCAAATCTATCAGGAAACTCCCAAGTGGGAAGACATCCCGTGGATCCGTAGACACTGGGACGGACCGCTCGTAATTAAAGGGATAGTCACGGTAGCCGATGCCAAACGAGCAGTCGCTGAAGGCGCTGATGCTATTGTTATCTCCAACCACGGTGGAAACGTACTCGACGGCAGTGTCTCCACACTACCGGTATTAACGGAAATTGTGGAGGCTGTGGGTGACAAAATAGAAGTCCTGATCGACAGTGGAGTCAGACGAGGTACGGATGTATTGAAAGCGGTATCGCTTGGAGCCAAAGGCGTGCTCCTGGGACGAGCGTATCTCTATCCCCTGCTTGCCGCCGGCGAACAAGGTGTAAGTCATATCCTCCGACTGTTTCATCAACAGATCAAAGAAGGCTTGCAATTCCTCGGAGCAAAATCGATCCACGATCTTGACCCGTCGTACGTTGAGCTTCCCGCTGACTGGCGACAACCACAGATGAAAGGTATCTCCAAAGAACTGGAAATCGATTACCACAATTGATCGCAGAACGAAACATTACAATTGTCAACACTAAATAGAATTATCATGGCACACAAAACATATCAGAAGGACTTATTCAAAGACAAGACAGTAGTCGTTACGGGAGGAACTTCCGGAATTGGAGCCGCAACGGCCATTCACCTGGCAGAACTCGGTGCAAAAGTATACGCCGTCGGACTTAAAGCTGACGCTTTCAAAGCACCCAAAGGATTGAGTATCGAGTCCGTCGAACTCGATGTGACTGACGAATCTGGCGTTCGTGAATTCTTCAATAAACTCGACAAACTCGACATTCTGTTCAACGCCGCCGGCGTCAACCTCCCCAACCAATGGGAGTACGAAGGCTTCAAGAAGTCGATCGACATTAACCTGAACGCAAGCTTCCTCACAAGCACGCTGGCGCAACCCTTGTTGGCAAAATCCGACGTCCGCAGTATCGTCAACGTATCTTCTATGCTGGCCATCTTCGGGCATCCGGATGGTCCGGCCTATGCGGCGAGTAAAGGAGGGGTAGACCAAATGACCAAGTCGCTGGCCATTGCCTACGCAAAAGACGGCATCCGTGTGAATGCAGTAGCTCCGGGTTGGATTAACACTCCTATCCTCGAACCACTCAAAGAAACGCTCGGCGCCGGAATCCTGGCCAGAACACCTGCCAATCGTTTTGGCGAACCCGCAGAAATCGCGCATGTCGTCGCCTTCCTCAGCTCTCCCGCAGCATCGTTCGTGACAGGCGCTATCCTGCCTATTGACGGTGGCTACTCAATCATGTAATTGTTAGTGATGGTGTTGGTTTGTGGGTTTAGCCCGGCGCATTGCTCCGGGCTTTTTTGTTTGCATCGCACTGGTCCGATAGAATTTTATCAGAAAAACCTGATCTACAACTAACGACGATAATCGCTAGATTCATCTATCGATTATCACGCTTAAACATCGCTGTCATGAACAAGAAAAAAGACCCTCGCCTCACCGTCGACGAAGCCGTTGCTGCCGAGAATGAAGTTCTCAAACTGAAATTGAAACTCGAACACGGCATGGAAGGCATGGAATCAGACAATCTTCCTCCGGAAGTGGAGAATCAATGGCTCAAGTCAATCTGTGCCTTCGAAGAGCAATACAAAAACGCAAAACGAACGACGGTCCATGAATTCCTCGGTCGCCCGTCGTTTCGCTCACTCGACACTCTGAAAAGCGAGGAACTCAGTCACGAACTTGCCCGTATCCGGAACATTATGAGCACACACAATGTCGAACTTGATGTTATCGCGGAATACGACGACGCGACGATCTACCAATTCATTACGGAAGAACTCTTCCTTCATGAGATGGACGACATGCGTGTTCCCGGAATGGTGACACACTTCATCTACGAAGAATTTCACCCGAATCACGACTATGATCTCCGACGCAATAGTGAGTCGTTTGTAACCACGATCTTGTCGCGCGCCTGGAACAGGGAATACGACGAAGGAAAGCTGGCAGACCGTGTCGGATACAGCGGAAAAGAATTCGAACGCTCACAAATTTCCGACATTATTATCACCTTCCAAGAAACACAGGGTCACTTTGACGTTGAACAATTCGACATTGAAGAAGTAATTGTCGATACGGAGGCCGGGTTGGCCCAGGTGAAGGCACAGCTCTCCGCGGTATCACAGGACCATACCGGGGAGCATCTAACCGGCCCA
The DNA here is from genome assembly GCA_964532595.1 of uncultured Roseivirgaceae bacterium. Lineage (GTDB taxonomy): Bacteria > Bacteroidota > Bacteroidia > Cytophagales > Cyclobacteriaceae > Chryseosolibacter. The sequence goes on along the minus strand of CAZHIQ010000015.1, from coordinate 67,325 downwards.
TGCGATTTCCATTTTGTTTACAAACACGCATGGTGGCACATTGATGCATTTCAAATGCCAGGCATGTGACCGGTGATGACTCTTCCCGACTATCACCGGAACCGCGCGCCACCCACGGGTGTTAGTATCTCAATACCAGGAGTAGCGCATATTCGTGAACAACTTTGTCAAACACGACTCCATCGTCCGAACTATCTGGGGACGTGCCGATACCATCCTGTTTATCTTCGGCGGGGCTGCTGCTGAATTTGCCCTCAACAAGGCGGTTGACTGGTTGTATTACACAGGGCGACTTCCCAACGATCCCATTGGCCGGTTGTTTTCCACCGTCACCTATGCACGGAACATCGTTTTCGCTTCGCGCGAAAAAGCGCACGCCGTTATTGATCACATGCGCGACATTCATTCTACACTGGAGAGCAACCGTGGTTATCGCATTCCAGACTGGGCGTATCGTGATGTTTTGTTCATGCTAATCCACTACTCCATCGCGTCGTTCGAGCTACTCTACCGGCCGTTAACGGCCGTCGAGAAAGAAGAAATTTTCGACACGTTCAATCGCGTCGGTAACCGTATGGGTCTCGAAAATCTCCCTCATACCTACGACGAATGGCTTCCCTTATACCAACAGCATCTCGAACAAGATCTGGAAGTAAGTGACTTCACCGCTGATCTTTTTGCGCAATACCGAAAACATCTCGGTGCTCTTCGATTTCATCTCTTGAGGGAAGCCCAGACACTTGTTACGCCCAAGAAAGTGAAATCGCTACTCAACCTTCCCGATTCCTCCTGGGTGTCACCTTTCATTCCCCTCTATAAAGCGAGCCGTCGGGTTAAGCTCGATTGGTGGATCATCTCCGCCTTACTCCCCGCAAACTACAAAGAGCGTATCAAGGCATTAAATACGCCGTCGCGTTGACTGATGAGCAGTATGCCGCAAAGAAAGTTTACGACAGTATGGGTGTAGTACTTGCCCGCGACAGCAAGCATATCAAGTCATTCCTCAGAAGTTTCGAGAACGCCATCATTCACCACCGGCATTGGTCGCGATCGGTAAACAAAGACTTCGTACCGGCATAAGAAAAAAGCCCGCTTTGCGGGCTTTCTTGATTGCTAGTTCCTGTTATCGCTAAGCAGCCCCGGAACGCAACACTTTGCCAACAACGTCCAGAAGCTCATCGATCTGCATATCATTGATCCGTACGCCGCAGCTTGCATTTCCATACGGAGTGTAAATATCGATGTTCGGAGCCTTGAAGAGACCGACAGTGGGCGTTTGCGACGCTACTGCAAGGTGCATCATTCCACTGTCCGCACCGATAAAGATATCCGTATTAGCGACGACACCCCCAATTTCACGAAGGTCTTTACTGTAATACGATGGGGCAGAAAAATCGATCTGGGACACATTCTCAACGGGCAAGACCTCCACGATGTTGTAGTCCGGATAACTCTCCTTCAACCGGGTATAGAAAGCAAGCCACCACTCTTTCGAATACATCTTGTCACCGGTTGCGAACGTATAAATAGCGATCGTTGGGCGATCATTCCCTACGATGTCGTGAAGAAGTTTCTTGCCCTGAGAACGCTCGTCGGCAGTAACACGAAGATCCAGGGAAGGAACAGGCCGGTCCGAACCTGGATATCCCAGGCGTTGAATAAAATGCCGAAAACTGTAAACGGGATATTTCGCTATATGCTGATGATCTCCGAACTGTTCCTTGATCTCACCGTTGATGTCGCCGAGAAAACGAAAACGCGCATTTGCAAAATGCGTCGAAATCCTGCCCGAAGAAGAGTGGTTAACAACATTGATTACCAAATCGTATCGCTTTAATCGCAGCCGCATCCACCCTTTCAGGTAACGCCACGGCTGACGCGCCGGCTTCTTTGGCAACATCGTAATGTTATCAACCTGTCCGTATTCGCGGAAAAGAATAGTGCCGACACCGCCCTTTACCCACACATCAACGCGTGCGTCGGGCAACACATGCTCAATCTCCTGCAGAAGCGGTGTGATCAACAGCTGATTGCCGAGGCGGTGATTCGGACGTATGACAAGCACCCTGCGGACAGGAAAAGGTTTGTCCTCCTTAAGATCGGGAATCCTGGTTTTTTCAAGCGTTCGCGTGAGAGCGGTAAAAAAACCTCTGCGTTTCTTTTGAATCTGTTTGCGCCAGGTGGCCATTGCCTCTAGAATATGGTGCAAGTTACCACGAAAAACTCAAAGTTCTCGCCGTCCATCACACCCCTCAATTCTTACCCAGGATATTCTCGAGACGCGTAACGGTATGCTTACGCAGCTTCTTCCTCGCTCTTCGCAATGACGCCTTTCGATTTTTGTACTTCCAGAACCGGTCGACCAGATGGTCCGGATCCTCGTCATTAAGTCGCCCGTAGGAACGGAGTAAAATATTGATGGCGTCGGTGGGAAGATTTAAAGTAGCAAAATTCTTATAGCCCTTAATGACCGGACCAAAGCGCATGCGGTTCAAATCCAGCAACGAAAATTCATAGCCATCGCCGACACTCTTCACCAGGATATTCCCGACGGAGAAATCGTAGTGAAAAATCCCTAGCTCATGCAGTCTTTTTGAAAAAGCAGCCAGGGCTTCAAGAATACGGGTCTGCGTCTGATTCGTTGCATCAAAATTGTCCATGCACTGCTCCAGCGTCGGCAGCGGAGTAAACACACTCACGAAATAGCTTTCCTGAAGCATCCCCATGGAATAGAGATTGATCCATGCCACATGGGAAGGGGTTGCAATGCCGTGTTGATTGAGGCGTTCGGAGTATTCATAAGAACGAACCGCCTTCGACTTTCGGAAAAGGGAATAGGCCAGGCGATTGAAGAAGTACATTCCGCGAAAGTTCTTGATCACCAGCTTGTACCCCTCAACCTCAACAATCTTGATGACGTTGCGGTAGTCTCTTATCACTCCACCCATCCCTTCGAATACAGAGGGCAACCGAAGGATGAAGTCTTTGAGGCCGGCATACTCGTCGCGGATCTTGTATTTCATCATACCGCGCGAAGGTAGCGGGTGAAGCCCTGAGTTCCAAACAATTGTAAGCTTCTGCTAATAACCAATGCCTCTCGCCATAAGCGTGGCGAGGAACGGAATGGCGAGAAGAAACGCAAGCTCCATGCGCACCAGCATCACCAGCCGTCGTGGTATCTCGATTACATCGGTATCGGCACCGTTACGATGCCGCAGAAAAAAACGGGTGGGGTACACTGACAACAGACCCAAAATCAAAAACAGAGACAGCTTTGCGTGAAACACCCAATTGCCGGTATAAAAGTCCGCCGGCTTTCCAAATCCGCCCAGCCACAATGTAAGACCCGCCGCAAGCACCGTGAGCGCCGCCATGCCGTAAGCGGAGTCTATCCACAGAATTTTCCTCAGCTCATGACGCGTCATCGTAGCCTTGAGCATAAAAGCTTCAGCTAAAAGAGCTCCGGCGATAACGAATATGCTGACGAAGTGAAGATATCTCAAAAGTATTTCCATTGGCTAGTGTTTGCCCGAAGATACGGCAATGACAAAAGACAATTCCATTACGAATCGGCCACTCATGGGTGTGAATAGGTAAACGACCGCTCAACGGCGGTGAGCATAGGACCAGAAAATCTTCTCGCGCAAAGGAAGAAACAAGATCGCGAGTTGGGTACGCAATGAATATCTAATGAGGTAAGCGAGGTCGCAGATAACCATATACCCACGTGCCCACAATAGCACTCAGAAGCGTGACCGAAATTACAACGGCGCCGGTTCCGATCTGCGCGAACAACGGGCCGGGGCACGCGCCTGTCAGCGCCCATCCAAAACCAAAGACCAGCCCGCCGTAAACATTGCCTTTGTTGAATTTCTTTTTCTGGAAGCTAATCTTCTCGCCATGGATAGTCCGGATATCAAAGCGCTTGATCAGCCACACCGATAGTGCGCCTACCATCACCGCCGAGCCTATCACACCATACATATGAAACGACTGGAGTCTGAACATCTCCTGAATACGAAACCATGAGATCACTTCCGACTTCACCAGTAAAATGCCGAAGATGACACCTGCAACGAGGTACTTCAGATTATACCACCAGGGATGTGTGAGCGATGATTCATTCACACATACCGCATCAAGCGAGCGCACCTCGAAATCCATATTTTCGTCTTCGAGAGGTTGTTCAACGGGCTTGGTTTCGATCGAACTCATAATGCAAGTATATAAGGAAGAATGAAGTTGGCCATAACAAATCCACCTGCCATAAAGCAACACGTTGCAATCAGCGAAGGTAACTGCAGATTCGACAAGCCCATGATTGCATGACCCGAGGTACATCCGCCGGCATACCGCGTGCCGAAGCCAACCAAAAATCCTCCGACAACCATTAATAGAAATCCTTTCAGCGTGAAGAGGCTGTCAAAGTTGAAGAGATCGGCAGGTACTAACGATGACAAATCAGTAACACCGTAGACAGCCAGTTCCCGACGCAGGTTTTCATCGACCGACACGGGTTCGTTGGCTCCGATAAAAACCGACAAAAATCCACCGACAAAGATGCCGCCAACGAAAAAGAGATTCCAGGCTTCCCTCCTCCACTCGTATCGGAAAAAAGGAATGTTTGCCGGAATGCAAGCCGCGCATATGTGTCTTAGCGACGAAGAGATGCCAAACGATTTGTTTCCAAGAATTAACAAAAGAGGGACAGTTAATCCTATCAGCGGCCCTGCCACGTACCATGGCCACGGTTGCCGCAACGCGTCAAAAAGACTTTCCATACATTGTGATGATTTTACTCGAATGTGCCTTCAAAATCGCCCTTCCAGTCAAGGATACCGTTCACGAGATTATAGGATCGGAAGCCCTTCTTGCCCAGTATACTGCACGCGGCCACACTGCGGTTCCCTCCCCGACAATATACAAAGTACACCCTCTCCCTATCAAACGCATCGACCAGCGTCTCAAAATCGCCACGCGTTATGTCGATGTTGATCGCTCCCGGAATTTTTCCAAGAGAAAACTCCTGAGAAGTTCGAACGTCGAGCAGCACCGGATTTTCGCAGGATTCATAGGCACGCGCGAAATCGTCACTGGTGAGATCAAAATACGGTTTGGCTCGATTAAAAATCCGAAACATATCCCCAATTTATGGCGCTTTTCGCAGTTCTGACAATTTTTTGGTCTCGTAATAATACCAACTCGCACCGGCAATACCCATTTCTGACAACCTGATAATTATCAGCAGAAACGCCAGCCTTCCCGGTGAACAAATGGAGATGAAATCGGGTTCTCAGTGAAATGTCAACGCCGCCGGCAGGTCTCTCGCAACAACAAAAAACACTAGTTTTACACCGGTGAGGCCGCGACGCCCACTAGCCAAAACACACGCACCATGCACTTTCAACACGTTTACGACAAAAGCCTGGCCCAGTCCAGCTACTTTATCGGCTGCCAGAAAGAAGGCATCGCAATGGTCATCGATCCGAAGCGCGATGTAGATACGTATCTGGAAATCGCCGCTCAGAACAACATGAAAATCACCCATGTGGCCGAGACTCATATCCATGCTGATTTTCTCTCGGGATCGCGGGAACTGGCCGCCCTCACCGGCGCCAAGCTCTACTTGTCGGACGAAGGAGGACCTGACTGGCAGTATGAATTTTCCCACGTCGGACTAAAACACGGCGACGAAATCCGTGTTGGCAATCTTAAGTTCGAAGTGCTTCACACGCCGGGCCATACTCCCGAGCATATTATTTTTCTGCTTACTGATTTACCTGCGTCAGATAAACCCGTGATGGTCTTCACGGGCGACTTCGTCTTTGTCGGCGACGTCGGACGTCCGGATCTGCTTGAAAAGGCGGCGGGTATTAAAGGAACGATGGAAAAGGGAGCGCTGCAAATGTACGAATCGCTCCAGCGGTTTGCGGCCCTACCCGATTATGTCCAGGTGTGGCCGGGACACGGAGCGGGCTCAGCCTGCGGGAAGGCTTTGGGTTCGGTGTCCAGTTCCACCGTTGGTTACGAAAAAATCCAAAACTGGGCGTTTCGCTACGACAACGATCCTACCGGATTCACCAACTATCTTCTCTCCGATCAGCCAGAACCACCGCGGTACTTTGCCATGATGAAAAAGCTGAACAAAGTTGACCGCCCGTTGCTTACCGAGGTGCCTAAACTACGGCCGTTGTCGGGCGAAGAAGTCAAAGACGCCCGGGCAAAAGGCATTAAGGTTATTGACACCCGCCCGAAAAACGACTTTGCGGCAGAGCACATTCCGGGGGCGATTAACATTCAGAACAACAACTCCTTCTCCACCTGGATGGGTTGGCTTATCTCGTATGATGAACCCTTTCTCCTTATTGCGGGGGCGGCGCAAACGGAGGATCTCGTGCGCAAGCTCATGCGTATAGGGCTTGATCAGGCTGTCGGATATCTCGATGGAATTCAACCGTGGAAACAAATCGGCGGCGAGACCACCCAGGGAAATATCATCCCTTTGGAAGAATTCGAGGCAATACGCGACGCCGGTGACACACGTATTATCGATCTGCGTGGCGCCACGGAATATCAGTCGGGCCACATAGAAGGCGCCGAACACATCTTTGTAGGGAATCTCGAACAGTCGCTCGACCGTATCAAAAAAGATGAACCCCTGGTGATTCACTGCCAGTCGGGCGACCGTGCAACAATAGGGTGGTCGTTGTTGAAGCACCATGGCTACCACAACGTCAAGAATTATTCGGGCGGCGTTGCAGAATGGAAAAGAGAAGGCAAACCAGTCGTCGCGGAAACGAACGAAACAATCAGTCAGTGAATTCCCTTCACCTTGTGAAACAATTCACGCATACCGGAGCTATCTCCGGTATGCGATTTTTTTTGCTACTTCTGAAGCTTTAACAGTTCCAGTTCCCGCGTGATGAAGTTCATTTCCTCATCGGTAAGTGTAATATCGGCTGCCTTCGCATTGGCTACCGCCTGCTCAGCATTTCGCGCGCCAACAAGTGCAATCGTAATAAACGGACGATTCAACGTCCAACGCAGCACCAGCTGCGCGAGTGTTGCCCCTTTTTCTTTGGCAAGAGGCTTAAGCGTATCAAGAAACGCATTGGTTGCCTTGATGTTTTCATCTTTGAAGAAATACAGCCCGGCGCGATGATCGCCTTCCGCGAATTTGTATCCCGGCGTCATCTTTCCGGTTAGCAAGCCTCTCTCGAGCGGACTATACGCGATGATAGCTTTCTTTCCATTAACGCAGTGAGGTACAAGCTCGCTTTCAATGTCGCGTTTCACCATGCTGTACGGAACCTGGTTAGAGACCAGTTTGATATGGCGTTCCGCTTCTTGCATCTGGGCAGCGCTGTAATTACATACCCCCGCATAACGGACCTTTCCTTGTTCGATCAGCCTTGACACCGCCTCCATCGACTCTGCTATGGGCGTCTGCGTATCGGGCCAGTGAATTTGATAGAGGTCGATGTAATCCGTACCAAGACGTCGCAAGCTGTCTTCACATTCTTTAATAATACTATCCCGGCCGGCATATCGGTAAATGTCAATCTCCTTCCCGCTATTATCACGGCTACTGAAAGCGAAGTCACCGCGCGGCTCATCCAGATCCCACCGCATTCCATACTTGGTTAGGATCTGCACTTTCGACCTATCCAATCCCCTTATCGCTTCACCGACGATCTCCTCGCTGGTTCCTTGTCCATAGACCGGTGCTGTATCGATCGCGGTCACGCCAAGGTCATAGGAAGCGCGAATCGCTTCAACGGCGTCTTTACGCTCCGTCCGGCCCCACATCCAGCCTCCAGCGGCCCAGGCGCCAAAAGTAATCGCGGGTAATGTGAAATCCGTGTCAGCAATCTTACGATACTCCATCTTTCGTTATCTGTTAAATTAATTAAAGGAACAGTCAATTAAACTCACTGCGAACGGCGAGCCTTCACTTCGTCTGCAACCACCGCACTACCAGAGTTTTCGAAGTTAGCACGGATGTAGGTGAGCACATCAGCGATTTCCTGATCGGAGAGATAATCAAAAGGCGGCATCGGATTGAAATACGTCTCGCCCTTAATCGTCACACCTTCCATCCCTTTCAGAACGATGTCAATCAATCGGTCTTTCTCTCCGTTCACATACTCGCCTTTCACCAATGGAGGTGCAAGGTTGGGAATACCCGAGCCATCGGACTGATGGCAAGAAAGGCAGTAAGTGTCGTAAACCGTTTTTCCGTTTTCCAGAGGTCTTTGCGAGGATGTTTTTTCCTGGGCGTTTGATGCGAACACCACCAGCATCAAACCAACCGCCAGGATCGCTATACGATAGTCCATTTAATCAGCGTTTGCCGCGATAGGTAATTTTAAATATTGTTCCCTTGGCATCATCAGAAACGTACAGGGCACCATCGGGACCTTGTGCCAGTCCACACGGTCTGTGTCTGGCCTGTCCCGGCGCGTCGATGACTTCTACGCCTGCGAAGTTGTCGGCAAATACTTCCCACTCGCCTGTAGGCTTACCATTGCGAAAAGGAACAAAGGCTACCATATAACCCTTCTGAGGTTCGGGAGCCCGGTTCCATGATCCGTGGAAAGCAATAAACGCGCCGTTACGATACCGCGCGGGGAACATGTTGCCAGTATAAAATAAAAGCGCGTTGGGAGCAAGATGTGCCGGAAACGCCATCAGCGGGTCTTTGGCATTTTCGCCTCCGGTCTTCTTTCCATCGCCGCCGTATTCAGGAGCCAGAATCTTCTTCTTCTGGAAATGGTCGTAGTAGACATACGGCCACCCACAGTCGTCTCCCTCATCAATAGCGTAGAGGGTTTCAGCAGGAAGTTCGGCGCTTTGCTGCGCATCGTAGAGCTTGGGGTACAGCTGGAAGAGCTGATCCCGTCCGTGCTGAGTCACAAACAACTGGTTAAGTTGCTTATTCCAATCGAGACCAACGACGTTGCGAAGGCCGGTCGCATAGCGCTTTCCATCCGCATAGGTTTGCTCGGGCTTTGAAGCGCGAAACTGCCAGATACCGCCCGCCGAATCAAGAATAGGACACGGCATCATTCCCGGTGACCCTTTCATGCGATCGCGTTCCTGGCAAGCATTGGACGGAGCGCCGATGTTCACATAGATGTTTCCCTGTGTATCCAGCGTGATGGACTTAGATGCATGCTGGCGTTTGTCGACGAGATCCCTAACAATGCGTTCAGGAGTGTCCGGATTTCTTACGCGGCCCTGGTTATCGAGCGCATACCGGTATACTTCAGAGTCCGAAGTAGCATAAAGGTAATCACGCGTTAGGGCTATTCCTGTTCCTGCATAGTCTCCGAAGCCCGTTTGCTTATCTGCTTTTCCGTCTTTGTCTGTATCCTCAAACATGAGGATGCCATTTCCATTTTCGACTCTTCCCAGCTTGACATACACATGCCCCTGGGGTGTTACCGCGATATGTCGCGCGCGACCTACGTCATCAGCAAACACCTGGGCAGCAAAGCCCGGTGGAAGCTTGATGTCGATCCGCTCCTGACCCAAGGCCTGACAAATACAGGAGGCTGCAACCACTATGGAAAACACGTGTTTCTTCATGGCGATTCTGATTTAACTTAATTCAAGGGAACTATGCCAGCAGAACGGTGATAGCATCTCAGCAAAAGAACGCAAAAGTCATAAAACGAACAAAACGCAGAGCGCCGGAACAACGGTCATTTACGCGTCAGTTCCTTCGACTGGAGAATATCGCGAAACGCCTGAAGAGACGCAATAAGGTTGTTGCGTATGACGGGGTCCGTTACCCAAGTAGGGAGAGAACTGCTGGGCGTTGTAGTGATATAATACTCCACACGTGTACCCGCGGGGTCGGGCGAGAACACCCACTTACCGCGAATGTTAGGAATGCGCTGCACCCGATCACTCTCAGGGAAATCAACGTGGGGAACAGCCTCGAAAGGAATATAAATCGAATTGTTGTGGCGATACGGGGAATGCTCAAGAACGCAATCCTGATCACTCAGCGGCCAGGGAAGATCGTAATGCAGGTAGCTTATCCATTTATCACCCTCCAGTTCGACAACCTTGTACTCTCGGGTGTTCTTGTTCCATTCGCGCCCGCGGCGTTGATCGCGTATGAGTGCGACAGCGGCATCGGGTTCTATGTCAACGAGAAAAATAGCCTTGACTTCGCGCGCCTTGATGTCGGTCGGACCTACGTACCAACGCTCATAAAGCGAAATACCGCCATTCTGTTTCACCAGGGCGAATTGAGCGGTGTCTGAAACCGCATGAGAAGTATTGAATGCTGCCGCAACGGGAGTTTGGAGGGTCAGACAGGCGAAAAGAATCCACATCTGCAATTTCATAACTATTCTTTAGGCCTAAGACAAGCTTAAAATTTCGTACCCCTACGTCTCGCTGCCTGATTCCTTCAATTTGCTCATAAAATCTTCAGCAACCTAATCGTTTGACCGACGATCTTAAACTGGATTAATGGTTTTCGAGAGCGGGAAGTGCATTTTTGCTACTGCCAGGACTTATTTTCGACATTTGACAAATACAGCCGCGATGACAACAAATATTCTGAAAAATCTCAGAACACTGCCCTTAACCGAGCGAATGCCCGTACTTTTTCTCGGTCATGGAAGTCCGATGAATGCGATTGAAGAGAACGAATTTGTGGCAGGTTTCCGCAAGGTAGCCGCCGAAATTCCCCAACCAAAGGCGATCCTGGTCGTATCGGCACACTGGCTAACCCGTGGTACCCATGTCACCGCGATGGAAAATCCTCCCACCATCCATGACTTCGGGGGTTTTCCAAAGGAACTGTATGAAGTGAATTACCCCGCTCCCGGAAGCCCGGAACTGGCAAGTCAAGCCAAACGTCTTATCACCCAAACGGAGGTCCATCTAGACGACAAATGGGGTCTTGATCATGGCGCCTGGTCGGTTGTCAAACACCTTTACCCGGAAGCCAATATTCCCATTATTCAATTAAGTCTTGATTACTACAAAGACGCCGCGTACCACTATGAGCTCGCGCGCGAGTTGCAGTCGCTGAGAAACAATGGTGTTCTGATTATCGGAAGCGGGAATCTGGTTCACAATCTGCGTCTCATTGCGTGGGACCGTTTCAACGATGACGGCTTTGCGTTTGACTGGGCCACAGAGGCGAGTGAAAAGATGAGACATTACATCCTCAATGGCGATCACAAAGCGCTCATCAACTATCGTTCACAAGGACCGGCCTTCGACCTTGCCATCCCCACACCCGACCACTATCTGCCGTTGATATACTCTCTCGCTCTGCAGACAGAAAAAGACGAAGTCAGTCTCTTTAACGACAAGGCTGTAGCCGGATCGTTGACGATGACTTCCGTTAAGATAGGTTAGAGACGGCGGAGCGAGTCCGCCGTCTTCTCTTTACTGCTGTTGTTTGACTTTCTCGGCCACCTTCTCTTTTACCACACCGCCGATTTCATTCGTCGTTTCGCGGACAACCTGTCCGAGGTTATCTTTCGCGTAGCGTGTGGCCTGATCCGAGAGCTCTTTAATTCGCTGCGAGGCATCACTTACCAACTGACGGCCTCTTTCCGTGGTCAGCGCACTTCCAATCAAAGCTCCAATCGCGGCCCCGCCCAAAGCGGCCAGCAAAATGTTATTTCCCCTTGTCATATGAGTATGGTTAATGGTTTTACCAAATGATTACGCCGAATAGCTATAATTATTATGCCGCTCACCGGCTGAGGATTCTCCCCATCGGCTTTGGTCGTAGTCTCACGCATTTAACCCGCAAAAATTGGTATTAAATACAAGACCTGAGTAACTTTATTTCTCTACGCCAGCCGCCGGATGGCGTGGGGCAATATCGGATTAAAGAAGAAAGGCATGGTAGGTTTAAAGGGAACGGAAGAAGGGAATGAAAAAAAGGAGCAACCTTTTACCTGCTTTCTCATCGACGACGATACCGATGATCAGGAAATTTTTATGACTGTGATTGAGGAAATTAATCCAGACATCGCGTGTGTCACTGCGGGAAACGGCGAGGAAGCAATTGACAAATTATCCCAGCAACAATTCAAACCGGATTTGATTTTCCTTGATCTGAACATGCCGTTAATGAATGGCCAGCAATTCCTGGAAGCAACCCAGAATTGTCGTAAAGAAATTCCGGTGATTGTCTTAACAACCAGCTCGGACCAGGCCACCATCGATGCAACCTTCAGCTTAGGAGCCAGCGACTATATTACAAAGCCTGATAAGTTTAGTGAGTGGCGCAACATTATCCGCGAAAAGATTAACAACTGGATAAAATACGGCGGGAGCTATGCGAACAGCCCGGAATCACCAAACACCTGACTATCCCTTTCTCGCCCCCGGCAGCGAAATGGCCGCGCTCACTTCCCGCTTCAACTGGGCATCGACGCCTCTCGGAGGTATCGACACATGGCCCCAAAGTTTGCGCACATCACTCGACATCCTGTTTCACGCCAAAACTGCCATGCTGCTTTGGTGGAGCGAAGATCTAATTCAATTCTACAACGATGCGTATCGTCAAATTCTCGGTACCAACGGAAAACATCCCCGGGCACTGGGCCAACGTGCTGTCGATTGCTGGCCGGAAATCTGGGATGTTATCAAGCCTCTGATCGACACAGTGTGGGCCGGTGGTTCCATCATGAACCGTGATCAACTCATCCCCATTCATCGCAATGGACGGATTGAAAGCGTTTACTGGACCTTTGGATACAGCCCTCTTCACGATGAGTCGGGAAACATCGCAGGCATTTTAGTGGTATGCCAGGAAACCACCGAACAAGTGAACGCCGTCACCCAGCTGATTCAAAGAGAAAGTATTCTGGGATCAATCGTCGAACATGCCCCCATCGGCATTTGTATCGTCGATGGACAACCCTGGAGAGCTGAAATTTTCAACCAACTATACCTTTCTACGATTAATCGCACCCGTGAAGAACTGGAAAATAATTCCTTCCTTGATGTCTTCTCCGAAGAAGGTGAGTCGTTCGAAGATCTTTTCGAACGACTCATTACGACCGGAAGGTCGTACCGACGCCAGGAGCGGGAATTGAATGACCCCTCCAAACGATACATCGACTATATCATTCAGCCTTTCAAAGGGGGGCCCGCCGATGCACGACACAAAATAATGATCATCGTGTATGATGTTACCGAAAAGGTATTGGCGCGTAAGAAGGTGGAGGAAAGCGAACTGCGATACCGAACGCTGATTTCCGAATGTACAGTTGCCATAGGTCTATACCTTGGACCCGACATAAGAATTCAATACGTGAACGAGGTGATGGTTCGGTACTGGGGCAAGGACTTCTCCGTTGTTGGAAAAACTCTTCGTGAGGCGCTCCCCGAACTCCACGGCCAACGTTTCCTCGCGGAATTAAATCACGCATATCAAACCGGTGAGCCCTGCCATGGAAGTGAAGTCAAAGCAATTCTCAACGTCGGAGGGAAGCCTACGGAATTCTACTTCGACTATGACTATAAACCCTTGCGAAACTCCGAAGGCAAGGTATACGGTATTCTGCAGATATCCGTCGACGTAACGGACCGTGTACTCGCACGCAAGAAGCTTGAGTACAACGAATCCATTTTGAAGAACCTTGTGCGAAAGGCCCCGGTAGCCATGGCGATTCTCCGTGGCCCCGAGTTCGTTGTCGAAATTGCAAACGAAAGAATTATGCAACTCTGGGGAAAGTCAGCGAAGCAGGTCATTGGCAAACCCATTTTCGAAGGGCTACCCGAAGCATTGCCCCAGGGCTATCAAACACTCTTACGCCAGGTGTACGAAACAGGAGAAAGCTACAGCGCTGAAGCATTGCCTTTCAAAATGATAAGAGACGGGAGCAAGGAAGACACCCGCTATATCAACTTCGTGTATGAACCGTACAGAAATGTCGAAGGCGCTGTCACAGGCATTATTGCTGTAGCTACCGACGTTACAGCCGAGGTGACTGCCCGTCACAAAGTCGAAGAGCTTGTCGAAGAGCGAACACGCGAACTCGCTGAGTTAAATCGAACCCTTGAGCAATCGAACGAAGAACTCGCTCAGTTCGCCTATATCGCTTCACACGACTTGCAGGAGCCGGCGCGGAAGATCCGAACGTTCATCGAGATGTTGCAGTCCATTCTGCCGAATGCCGACCCTCCGGCACAGGCGCTTCTCAGGAAAATCGAAAACGCCTCGGCCCGTATGCTTACACTGATCCGTGACGTGCTCACGTATTCCCAGGTCACCCGCCAGAAACATCCAGAAGAAGAGGTCGATCTGAACCAGGTACTGGAAGAAGTACTCGAAGACTTTGAACTTAAACTGCAAGAGCGACAAGCCATTCTTGAAACCGACGCCCTGCCCTCCATCTTTGCCTCGAAAGGCCAAATCAGTCAGCTCTTCGCGAACCTGATTTCAAATGCATTAAAATTCACCAAGGAGGGAGAAATACCGCGCATCAAAATTCAGTATGCCCGGCCCTCCACGGACGAAGTTTCAAAGCATCCCGAATTACCTGCTCATCAAACCTACCATCGGATCTCCCTCTCCGACAACGGTATCGGATTTCATCAAAAGTACGCAGGGCAGATCTTTGACATCTTTCAGCGTCTCCATGTCAAATCGGCCTATGAAGGAACAGGTATCGGACTGGCTATCTGCAAGAAAATTGCCGAGAACCACAACGGAGCTATTGTCGCTGAATCGGTCGCAGGAATGGGCGCAACGTTCCACATCTACTTTCCCGACAACCACACTTAACTTCGACCTCACTCGATCGACCACGAAAAAAGGGGCGTCTGGCCCCTTAAGAATGATAACGTCGTTGAATCAGTGCTGCGACGGCGTCTGGTCTCCGGTCTTCGAAACCTGCTGAGCAAACTTTTCCTTGACTACCGGGCCGAGACTGGCGGTTGTCTCCCGGATAATCTCCGAAAGGTTATTCTTGACGAAATGAGAAGCTTGACCCGAAAGATCGTTAAGAGAATGCCGGGCCGAATCCAGCAGTTGTCGTCCGCGCTCCGTCATGAGATAGTTCGCTAAAAGAGCTCCGAGAATCGCACCGCCAACAGCTCCCAGTAAAATCATATTGCCTTTTGACATATCCTTGTGATTAATGATGACCTTGTCTCAAACAACTATAATTTTTGTGCCACTTCTATTGATCAAAGCTCTATCCCAGCCATCTTGAGAATTTTCCTGAATTCTTTCTCCGTGACTGTTCCCACCGACAACCGTGATAGCCTTACCAGATCCATGTCCTGCAGCGACTTCTCCGCTTTGATCTCCGCGAGCGTCACAGGTCGTGGAAAAGCCTTAACCGGCTTTAGATCAACAGCCACCCATGCCGGATCAAGCGTTGTCGGGTCCTGATAGGCTTCCTTTACCACCTCGGCAATTCCAACGATAGCCAATCCTTCATTGCTATGGTAGAAAAATGCCAGGTCGCCCTTCTTCATCGCTTTCAGATTGTTCCTCGCCGTGTAATTGCGGACACCATCCCAGAAGGTTTTCTTATCCTTCACAAATTGATCCCAACTGTACTTGAACGGTTCGGATTTAACAAGCCAGTAGTTCATTATACGTCTTTCAATATGATCGGCAAAGATAGCAATAACCGGTTTCATATGTATTCGTGCTGTTTCGGTCGCTTTTCCCCGCAATCAGTATCTTTACATCATGTCTGGACAAACTAAGTCGCATTCCTTTGGAAGCATAACCGAATGGATTCCGCATGTGCTTATTATCGGCGGCCTTCTCCTTGAGATGGCCGGTCTCACCGGAAGTATCTTTATCTGGCTTATCGGATTCTTTCTCTACGGCCTGTTCGGTATTATCCGCTCCATTCGCCAGGGGTATCACACTCGCTGGTCAGCAGGTACTGTAAAGCTCATCGTCGAGGCACTCATGGTCGTTCTGGTTATTGCGGTATTTTTCGGTAACAACACGTTCATCTTTCTGCTAATGCTCCTGCTCTTAGACCGCTTACTCCTCGCCCGACGGATCTGAGGCAGGCACCTTTTTGGTAGCCGTGCATCAAATCATATTCTATGCACATGAGGCCGTCATTAGCGCAGTCGATATTTTCTATGCGATGTCCCCGCTGCAGGGAGGGTCGCTTGTACCCCTATGCAACATATAGTACGAGGTTTCTGACGACTCATCGCAATTGTCCGTGTTGCGGGCAGCCGTTTCTTCTCGAGCCGGGATTTTTTCTGGGATCGGCCTACTTCAGTTATGCGATCAATGGAGTGCTGCTTTTGATTTTTGGGCTCACGCTCTTTTACGCCGGTGAACAGATAACCGTGGGATGGATGGTTGTCGCCTTCGTCGTCGTTGTGGTCGGACTCCTGCCCTTCACCCTCCGACTATCGAAGGCCCTGTGGATCCATTTGTTTGTCCGTTATGAAGGAGCCTGTCAGGACATCCCTAAAAAAGACTAACCCGGGTTAGTTCTACCTGAAACTTTTTTCTCCGGTATCGGTTTAACCGATCAGGATTTGCCTTTTTTTCCGCCGTTCTTATTTTTGAGTTTGTACAATCAGTCATACGAAATTATGTCTTCTAATTTTATATGTCTATGTGTACTGTGCTTTATCGGATGCTATTATCCCTGGTGGGGATAGTACTCATTTTTACGCCGGCTACAGCAAATGACCCCGGCGTTGTTCTTTACACACCCTACACAAAGATCGCTGTTCCACCGGGTCAGTCGATCGACTACAAAATCGAGGTAATCAACAATACGTCGACTACCCAAAAGGTAGATCTGCGCGTTTCCGGACTTCCGAAAGACTGGGAGTACAGTCTCAAATCCGGAGGATGGTCCGTCAGTGAGCTTGCGGTTTTACCCGACGAAAAGAAAGACTTCACCCTTCGCGTAGAAGTACCTCTCAAAATCAAGAAGGGAACCTATCGGTTCAACGTATTGGCTCCCTCCCTTGCCTCGCTACCTCTCACGGTTACCGTAAGTGAAGAAGGGACCTTCAAAACCGAATTCGTGGTCAAACAGGCGAACCTCGAAGGAAACGCAACCTCGAACTTCACGTTCAACGGGGAACTGAAAAACCGCACAGGAGAGAAACAACTTTACTCCTTGCGGACCACGGCGCCCCGCGGTTGGATGGTTACTTTCCGCACCGGTGGAAAGCAGGTGTCTTCCGTACAGATTGAGCCCAATCAGTCGGAGAACGTCTCCATCGAGGTAAAGGCTCCTGAAGCTATCGCAGCCGGTTCATATAAAATCCCGGTAACGGCAACCAGCAGCGGAACTTCGGCCACCCAGGAACTCGAAGTAGTGATCACCGGATCTTACAGCCTTGAACTGACAACGCCTACTGGTCTATTAAGCACAAAGATCACGGCAGGCGATGAGCGGCGCGTACCGCTGTTGGTAAAGAATACCGGCTCGGCCGATTTGCGCAACGTTAAGATGAGCTACTCGGCCCCCGTCAACTGGGATGTTGTATTTGAACCGAAGGAAATCGAATCTATCGCCCCGGGTGAATCAGCCGAAGTTTTCGCAACGATCAAAGCGTATAAAGAAGCAATCGCCGGCGATTACGTAACTACACTGGAAGCCCGCGTGCCCGAAACTTCTTCAAAAGCCAGCTTCCGCGTATCGGTCAAGACGCCCATGATCTACGGTTGGATTGGGGTCATGATTATCGGAGGGGCTACCTCCGGGGTGTTCTATCTGTTCCGCAGATACGGAAGGAGGTGAGTCGTGAGCGATCCTATTATTGAGTTAGTTAACCTGACCAAGCGCTATCCCGGCTATACAGCGGTCGACAATCTCAACCTGACTATCAACCGTGGCGAGATTTTCGGACTTCTTGGCCCAAACGGCGCTGGTAAGTCAACCACCATCCTGATGATGCTTGGGCTCACGGAACCCACATCGGGAAGGGTAAGCGTATGCGGATTCAACTCTACGCGTGAACCTATTGCCGTTAAGCAACGGACTGGCTATTTACCGGAAGACGTGGGATTCTATGAGGATTACACGGGACTCGAAAATCTGGTCTACACCGCTTGTCTTAACGGCTTCTCACGCGAGGAGGCGCGACTCAAAGCTGAAGGGGTCCTGAAACGCGTTGGGTTATGGGAAGCGGCAACTAAGAAAGCCGGTAAATACTCCAGAGGTATGCGCCAACGGCTTGGGCTTGCCGACGTCCTTATTAAAGATCCGGAAGTGATCATACTCGATGAGCCGACGCTGGGTATCGACCCGCGAGGGGTACAGGACCTCTTGAAATTGATCCATTCCCTCAGCCGGGAAGAAGGGTTGACGGTGTTGCTCTCTTCACATCATCTTCACCAGGTTCAGGAAATATGCGACCGTGTGGGCCTCTTCGTCAGTGGGAAACTGCTCGCTCACGGCAATATTGAGACTCTTTCGCAAACTCTGTTCTCCAACGAACCCTTTGTAATAGAAGCCCGAGTAAGCTCAAGGGACACCGCTGATAAGCTGGTAAACTCCCTCTATCAAATCGACGGGGTACTGCGCGTAACCGCTGACGGAAATAAGCTCGATGTTGGTAGCGCACGGGATGCTTCCGCTGAGATAGCCCGCGCCATTGTAGAGAGCGGTGCCGACTTGACTTACCTTCTGAAAAAGGAGTACGGTCTGGATGATATCTATGACCACTACTTTAGAGAAAAAGTTGAAAGCTATGCATGAAGAACTTCTCGTGGAGCAGCCACGCACCAGGGAGCGCGTGGCCTCAACAGCCAAAGAACGCAAGCCCCGGCTTATGACTCAAAGTCCGTTCTTTGCCATTGTCAACAAAGAAATAGCCGACCACGTGCGGAGCTGGCGTTTTAATGTCATGATCGCCCTGCTCGGCCTGACTTGTCTTGGATCATTATACACGGCCGTGACAAATATGACTGCCGGCGGAAGTAAGGATGAAGCGGAAGGCGCGTTCCTTTTCCTGAAACTTTTCACAATGACCGATGGAACACTACCCTCCTTCACCGTATTCATCAGCTTTCTCGGTCCACTGTTAGGGATAGCGCTAGGGTTCGACGCGATCAACTCCGAGCAGAACCGCGGAACCCTCAGTCGCCTGATGGCGCAGCCCGTACACCGGGATTATATTATCAATGCGAAAGCGCTCGCGGCGCTCATTGTCGTCAGCGTCATGTTCCTGGCGCTTAGCCTGATGGTAATGGGAATCGGGTTGATACGCATTGGTATTCTTCCTACCGTCGAAGAATTTATGCGTATCCTTTGCTTCGTCGGTGTGAGCATCGTTTACGTTGCGTTCTGGCTTAACCTCTCGATTCTGTTTTCCGTACGATTCAGGCAGCCGGCAACAGCAGCGCTCTCGGGAATATCGGTGTGGCTGTTCTTTACCATTTTCTATCAGTTGCTTGTCAACGTAGTCGCTCGCGTGTCAGCACCATCGCCAATGGCCCGGCCTGAAGAAGTCCTTCAATTCCAACAGTTCATCCAGACACTTCTCGGTATAGTCCCCAGTCAGCTCTTCAGCGATGCTACGACAACACTGCTCATGCCCTCGGTACGTAGCCTCGGCCCCCTTACTATGACTCAAATGGTAGGAACCATCCCCAGCCCTCTTCCACTGGGGCAAAGCCTTCTGCTCGTGTGGCCTCAGGTTACCGGTCTGATCGCAGCCACTCTTGTGTGTTTTGCTCTGGCTTACGTCTCCTTCATGCGTAAGGAAATACGGCCACGGTAGGCTGGCATAGACCCGGGTGACATAGCAGGAGGGCCTCATTCGACGAGGCCCTTCTGCTTTTTATCTCGCCCGATAAAAATGTCGCATTTCGCCCGTCAGGTTGGCGCAGTCAGAAACGGTCCCGTAGTCGCCAAAGCCCTACCTTTGAACTGTTCACAAAAACCAAGGAAATGCAACAAGAAATCACAAAACCTGCGCGCTGGATCGGTAGGATCTTCAGCGGACTGGCTATCCTCTTCATGCTAATGGATGCCGTATTCAAGTTCTTTAAAACACAGGAAGCTATCGACGCAACGGTCGAGCTGGGCTATGGCGAACAACACCTGGTGTTGCTGGGAGTCCTGGCTCTCATCCCCACCGCCCTCTACGCCATTCCGCGTACCAGCGTTCTGGGAGCTGTCCTGCTTACCGGATACTTCGGCGGCGCAATCGCGACCCACGTCAGACTTGACAACCCGCTGTTCTCCCACACGCTTTTTCCTGTCTATCTCGCAATTCTAATGTGGGGCGGATTGTGGCTTCGCCGGAAGAACATCCGGCAGGTATTTCCGCTCATTACAACGTAATGCGCAACCTTCGCAACAAAAGAACTTTATCTTTATACAACACTAAAAGACAACCCATGGAAACTTCAAAAAGAGAGAGTATTACCATCGAAGCCTCAGTAAAAGCCCCCGCAGAAACAGTCTGGAGCGCGTGGATCGAACCTAAACACATCACCCAATGGTGCAGCGCCTCCGACGACTGGCATGCACCCTATGCGGAAAATGACCTGCGTCCTTCGGGACGATTCAAGACCACGATGGCAGCGCGCGACGGAAGTGTACAATTCGACTTTTCCGGCCAATACACAGCCGTAGACGAACTCCGCCACATTGCTTATACCCTTGATGACGGACGCACCGTCGACGTTCGCTTTGACTCCAACGGTGACACCACACATATCGTTCAACGCTTCGAAGCCGAAGAAATGAACCCCATCGAAATGCAACGCGATGGATGGCAATCCATCCTCAACAACTTCAAGAAATACGCGGAATCATTGTGAGCGCAATGAGAAAGAAGCAACTTCGTATCTGTAGTAAGGGTCATCGCTACTACAAATCGAGTGACTGCCCGACGTGTCCGGTCTGCCAAAGCGAAGCAAAGCCTACCGAGGGTTTTCTTGCCTTGCTCAAGGCGCCGGCGCGTCGGGCCTTAGCCAGCGCCTCAATATCCACCCTGGAGGAACTCGCCAGGTTCTCAGAAGAAGAAGTGCTGAACTTGCACGGAATGGGCCCAACAAGTATGCCCATTCTGAAACAAGCGCTTGCCGATGCTGGCTTGAAATTCAGAGAGGACTAGTTACCCAATTCCGAGTCTCTCGCTCCACCCTGAGACATCCACCGCCAATTGATCAAGGGCGGCACATTGCTCGGAAGTAAGCGGCATTCGTTTTGTCCGGCTGTTAATCGTCAGACGCAACCCTCGTTTGTTGAGAAAGTACTTGGCGCTGAGTGAGTATCCGCCCGAGATAATCCGATCAGCCCGGGTAAGTTCAGTTTGAAGCCATTCGGCATCCTGCACCCGACCTTCATCCGAGAAATGGCGACACATCCAGGCGAATATTTCGGGATAAAAATTTCCAGCAATGCACGACATTCCGCGCGCACCCTTGCGAAGAGAATACAACGTATTAGGTGTATGGGCATCGTAGAACTCGAGCCTACTGCCGCGGATAGCCTCCAGTTTTGCTCCCACCTTCTCCTGATCCAGCGCAGTATCCTTGTGATAGATCAGACGTCCGGTGGCCACGAGGTGCTGAAGTAGTTCGGGCGATAAAAGCCTCTTGTAAGGTGAGGGGCACTCGTATGTCCCCAATGGAATCGGCGCCGTAGCGTGCAGATACTTCTCGAAATTTGACTTCAAGACGTCATCACTCTCTTCACGCGCCGCAAAGTGACTGGTGATAAAAACAACGGCATCTACTCCGGTATCATACATCCGTTTCGTGAAGTCGGCCTTCTCCTCGATTGTATCGCCGAATGAGCCCGTCGCCACAATGGGATACCTACCTCCTATTCGCTGAACCACGTGCGATACCAAGGCCAGTCGCTCGTCGTTTGTAAGCGCATACATCTCGCTGCTGGCGCAATTGGCGAAAAATCCCTTAGCCCCGTGAGCGATATAGAAATCGATAAGGCGGGAAAGCCCGTCAAAGTCAATTTCGAGTTTGTCAGTAAAAGGCGTCAACATAACAGGAACGAACTTCCTCTCTCCACCAGATGAGGAAGTGGATGCAAAGGATGGACTACTCAAGAATGTCCCCATAGTTGACGCTCCTGCAATCAATGTGCTAATGAAGGTTCGTCGTGATTGATGTCTATCGTAACGCATAATCTTACCAATGATTGATAAAGATATAGCATTGCGTTTACGACAAAAACGTTGCCTGAAGAATGACGCAAATTGAGGAGGAGGGATTCGTAAAAAGCGAAGTCGAGTTCGTCGCAATCAGGAGTCAATAAGCTCCACGTCGTGTTCGAGATGGCGGATAATGTGATCCGCAAATTCGTCCGTCCCGGAAAGTCCGCCAAGATCACGAGTGCACTCATCCTTATTCTGCAGAGTAAGATCAAGTGCGGCCTCAAGACGCTGTGCTAGCTGCGCCTCTCCGAGGTGGGTCAACATCATTACCCCTGACTTTAACAAGGCGGTAGGATTGGCAATATTCTTACCGGCAATATCCGGTGCTGATCCGTGGACAGCCTCGAACATGGCTACTTGAGTCCCGATGTTCGCTCCCGCAGCAACGCCAAGACCTCCTACCAATCCAGCCGCCAGGTCGGAGAGAATGTCACCAAAAAGATTAGTGGTCACGATAACATCAAAACGCTGCGGTCGCGTCACCAGCTGCATACACATATTGTCGATGATGTAATCATCGATTTCAATCTCGGGATATTCAGGTGCAACCATTTTTCCTGCCCTCAGGAAGGCTGCGCCCGCTTGTTTGAGAATGTTCGCTTTATGAACGAGGGTCACACGTTTACGGCCGTTGCGTTTTGCATACTCGAAGCCCGCTCTTACGATGCGCTCACATCCCTTGTGCGTAATACGTGCAATAGTATCAATTATACCCAGCCTCTCGTCATAGTATTCGAGCCCTGCGTACAGCCCCTCGGTGTTTTCCCGGATCACGATGAGATCCACATCTTGGTAGGGCGTAGGAATAGCCTCCACGCTCTTGCACGGTCGAATGCTTGCGAAGAGATCAAAGTGCTGGCGCAGCTCGATGTTCACGCTGCGAAACCCTTCCCCAATTGGAGTCGTAATCGGTCCCTTTAGCACAACACGATTGCGAGCCACTGAATCAAGTAGTGCTTTAGGCAATAGTTCCCCATACTCCTCCATTGCCGTCATGCCAGCCGGAACCTCTTCCCACTCAATGGGCGCCTGTAACGCGCCGAACACCTTTTTAACCGCATCCGTAATCTCCGGACCGATACCGTCGCCAGGAATAAGAGTTACCGTGCGCTTACTCATGAGATACAAAAGGTTCCGTCTGACATCCGGGTATTATGCTTAACCATCGCTTCGTCTCTTGCTCCTGCTCGCTGAAGGAGTACGTTCAAGTACCGCGTGAACTACATCACGATCGGGGCCATGCTTGCGAATCGCGTCGCGAATCTGATCATACGACAACCACGGGAACTGGTGATGCATGTAGCGAACATCAACCGGATCATTGATGTCAATCCTGCTCCGATCGCGTTGGCCCCTGAAAATCTTGCTGTCCGTCATAACACAATCTTTGAAAGTTGAACACTAAAAAAATGTACCTGCACCGGCATAAAAAAGGCGGGTTTTTCCCGCCTTAAAAAACCTTATTATACCGGCCGTTATGAAACGGCGATTTGCCGTACCGGTCTGCTCTTGGTGTCTTCCGCCTTTGGCACTGTTACGTAGAGAATGCCGTTGTCGTACCGCGCCGAGATTTTGTCAACTTTCACTCTATGTTCCGGCAAGCGGAAGCTACGCTGAAATGAGTGATAGCTAAACTCCCTGCGTGTGTAACGGCCGTCGCGCTCCTCGTTCTTGCTTTCATGCTCGGATGAAATTGTAAGAACGTCATCTTCGACCTCAACCTTGAAGTCGCCTCGCTTCATGCCCGGAGCCGCCACTTCAATTACAAAATCTTTGTCATTCTCAACAACATTTACCGCCGGCCTGGAAACACCCGGCAGACGCCAATCACTCCATCCCGAGGTCAGCCAATCCTTTGTGAAGAAATCATCAAAGAATGAGGGCAAACTCGGAAAAACTGTACCATTTGATTTAACAAGTTCTCTCATACTCTAACCCTCCTTTCTGATTTAAAGTTGCACATAGCTGAATCGCGATTCACCCTGAAATTCGCAAAGTGTATGCCGATCAAATATTAGGGACATATCGTCGTATTTACCCCGCAGGAAATGAAGTTTTGACAGTCGATCGTCCGTTTCGCCAGACCCGGATGTCAGAAGATTGATCCAAACAACCAAACGGCGGGCGTGAAATTTTACTGTGGAAAGAAGAAAGCTTCAAATCGTTCTATGGCGAAATACTGGTACAAAAACGCAGTCATCTATTCGCTCCACGTTCAGACGTTCATGGACGGAAATGCTGACGGGGTCGGCGATTTCCAGGGTCTTACGCGATCACTCGACTATCTTGCAGGACTTGGTATTACTTGTCTTTGGCTACAGCCCTTCTTTCCCACACCCAACCGCGACAACGGCTACGATATCAGCGACTATCTGAACGTCGACCCAAGGTACGGCACCCTCGGACATTTCGTTGAATTTCTTG
>CAZHIQ010000015.1:36237-42670 GCA_964532595.1 uncultured Roseivirgaceae bacterium | reverse complement strand
TGTACGCGGCCTTCGCTCCTGATAAAAGCATGCGCATATATCAACGCGGCATACGTCGAAGACTCGCCCCCATGTTAAAGAACAATCGCCAGATGATGGAGTTGGCCTGGAGCCTCCTCTTCACCTTGCCCGGAACTCCAGTTGTCTTATACGGCGACGAACTTGGCATGGGTGAAAACCTCGGATTGGAGGAAAGGAACAGCGTCCGAACCACGATGCAATGGTCGAACGAAAACCACGGCGGCTTCTCGGCCGCACAAGACATTGTACCCCCCTGTATCCGCGATAGCGAATACGGATTCGAAAAGGTAAACGTTCACGGACAACTTCGCGACCCGCTGTCCTTCCTCAACTGGGTTGAACGCCTTATCAACATCAGAAAAGAATGCATTGAGTTTGGATATGGTCACTATGAAATGATCAAGTGTAACCATCCCGGTGTTCTCATTCAGGCCAGTCACTACAAAAACGGCATCGCCCTCGCTATCCACAATCTAACCGACGAAGCCGTAATAGTGAAGCCGGAGAAACTTTACGAAAACATGATTGAATACTTTAGTGACGGCGAATATGACGATCAACAACTGGAATCAGGAGAGATAAAACTCAAGCCCTATGGATATCGATGGTTTAGGAAAAGCCCATTACTTCTCTAAAAAAAATAGCCCGTCCTTTCGAACGGGCTATCTGTCTTGTTCTTCACAACATCATCCTTCACTCACCACAATAAGCATGTTGTCATGATCTGCCGCACCGTCATTATCTTCAACGGTTAGACGCAGGTAATACTTCCCGGCTTCAAGTCCTGACACAGTAACGACGGGTTGATTGGCTCCAGACAAAGTCAAAGGCTTTCCACCATACTGTGACCATTTGTACGAAACTATAGTACCGTCTTCATCATGACCCGAGCCGTACAGCTTAAGCGCGGCGACTGCAGAAGCTAGTCGTTTGTCGGGGCCTGCGTCTGCCTTCGGCGGGATATTGGCTTGATGAGGAAGTTGGGGAACCATGTCTGAATAGGAATCAGATATTACAACGAGGACATTATCATATCCTGTTTTTCCCTTATCATCGGTAACCGTAAGACGGAAATAGTACTTCCCGGTACGCAAACCGCTAATCGTAACGTTAGGTGTATTGGCGTTCGTCATTTGTGTCGCCGCTCCTCCGTATTGCGTCCACCGGTAGGAAACGATCGATCCATCTTTATCCGACCCTGAACCACGCAACACAACCGTCGAAGAACTTGTTCTCACGTCCGGGCCAGCGTTCGCAACCGGCGCAATGTTAGTCCCCGGATCCGGGATTACCGAATCGTTAGGATCTCCTTTCGGCGGAGTTGTACCGGTATTGCCTCCGGTATTTCCCTTAACCACCACCATCATGTTGTCAAAGGCTGTTGCTCCTTTGTCATCAGTAACCGTGAGACGGAAGAAGTAGTTACCATCTCTCAGACCCTGGATAGTAACCGTCGGTGTATTCGCATTCGTCATCGTAGTCGATGCACCACCATATTGCGTCCACTTATAGGAAACGATCTTTCCATCTTTGTCAGACCCCGACCCGGTTAACACAATCGTTGACGATGATGTAGTCTTATCCGGCCCGGCGTTTGCAACGGGAGCTTGATTTGTTCCTGACTTTACCGTAACCGTGACATCGTCGGAAGCAGAAGCCCCTTTGTTGTCAGTCACGGTAACACGGAAAGTGTATATCCCTTCCGACAAGTTGTAGACCCGTATCTTCGACGTCGTTTCACCACTCATGCTGGCAGAACCCCCTGAAATCTTTGTCCATTTCCACGAGGCAATAGAACCATCAGGGTCGCTGGCCGAAGCCTGAATAGTAGCCTCCTTCGTAGGGAGAGTGATTGTCTTGTCGCTACCTGCATTAACAGTAGGCGCCTGATTAGAAGGCGTTGAAGAACCTCCTCCGTTGAGACGGAAGCTGGTCAACCAATTGAGGGCATCCGTTTCACGATATACCTTATCCCAGACGTTATGACCCATTCCGGAAAACAGGGTTGTCTTCGCAAGCGGATTAGGCGCTGGTTTACACGCATTGATCGCGTTGATCATATTCGTTGTCACAGTGTGTGACACTACATTATCGGCAGTTCCGTGAAATGCCCAGATCGGAATATTGGTCGACGCAATCGTACATGCTTTACCTATGGCATTTCCTCCAGAACAAATGGGAAGGGCAGCCGCGAACACTCCGGGATTTGCACCCAGGGTCGTCCACGTACCAAAACCTCCCAAACTCAAACCTGTGATATAGATGCGATTAGGATCAACACGCAGCTCTTTACGAACATGGTTGAGTACTTCCATCACATAGTTCGCGGGCCACGTGCCATACGAACTCTTCAGTTGTGGAGAAATAACGATAAACGGATACTTTTCGCCGTTCTTGATGTAACGCGGCATACCCGCATTGGTCAGTTTGTCAAGGGAGCTTTTGATGGTAGCCGGATCCGTCGACGTTGTACCTCGTTCTCCAATTCCGTGAAGGAACAAAACGAGCGGATATGTATTTGAGTTTTTATTGTAATCCGGAGGGAGATACTCAAGGTATCCAGTTCCCGAGGATGTAATTTTCGCAGTCTGTTGCGCTAGAGCCTGAAACGAAACGAGGCATACTATGAGCGCGGTTAAAAAATGTAATCTCATTCTGGCAAAAAAATTCAACGCAGACCCCTTCTTCAGAGAATGAGTATTCAGCGATGTGGTGAGGAATAAATAATGAAAGCGACGAACTATAGACAGGGCGGAATGGCACGAGCTATAACATGAATGAATCAGGTTAGGTCAAAAAAATAATACTTCAGGTATCGATCACTTGAGACCGTGGAACCGGCTGCAAGCGAATCGGACTGCAATAAAACGGACGAGGTCGACTTGACCACGTATTGAGAGACCAGTAAACAATGTCGTCGAAGACTTGCGGTTTACCGCGCTATATTTTCCAACGTATTTGTGAATGAAGCAGCCGTAAAGATTACTTGAGACAAGATAGCAGCCATAAAACGTACGAACCGGCAATACGCCTACCGCACTTCGCTACTCTCACTCACCCGGCGATACCGGAAGAAAAGTTGTGACATGGGAATAAGCATAAGACCCGAAACGGCAAAGGTCACAAAAGAAAGCCGCAGGTTGAAAGCATGGGCCAGGTAGCCGATAAGGGGCGGGCCAATCAAAAGACCGGCAATACTGTAAGTAGCGATAATGGAAATGGCCATTCCCGGCGAATACTTCTTGCTTTGCCCCGCCAGCGTGAAAGTCATCGGAACAACAGCGGCCGTGCCGAGTCCTACCAATCCAAAGCCGAGCAGCGACGGATAGAAGGAGGGGAAGAAAACGGCAAGTAGAATGCCTGCAAAGATTAACACGGAGCTGTATATGTACGTCCGGGCCATCCCGATACTATCAACAATCTTGTCGGTCGCGAAACGAGACAACGCCATGCAAATCATGAAAAACAAGTATCCCCAGGTAAACACTTCTACGCCAACAACCTCTTTAAAGAAGACGCCGCTCCAGTCAAACATTCCGCCTTCGCAGATCGCTGCAAAGAATACCAGTAGGCCGAGATACACAATATAAGGATCGGGTTTTCCAAGCACCAGACGATTGCCGCTTGTAGCCCGGTCGTTACGCAACACAAATTCCCTTCCGTAAAACGTCGCCGCTAGCGTGATCAAGGCGACACCTGCCAGGTGAAGGCTCATCGGTACATCCATGGCTACAAGGAACGTCGACACGAGGAGACCGGCAATTCCGCCCGTGCTCCACAGACCGTGAAATGCTCCGTTGATCTTCTTGTCATACAACTTCTGAAGTTGAATGGCCTGGGTATTCAATGATATATTAAGGATGCGGAAGCTAAAAGCGATTAGCGATATAGCAAGAACAAGCAGCAGTGTACTGTGCGCAAGGCCCACGCCTACAATCGAAATGGCCAGCGCTATAAAGCCCCAGGTCATCGGCACACGGCTATCGTATCTGGAAACCAGCCACCCGGAGAGCGGCAAACCCAATAACGAACTGATGGGCATACAAAGGAGAATAGTGCCCAACTCGGCCTCGTTCAGATCGAAGGCAGTCTTTATAGTGGGAATACGCGATGTCCACGATGTAAAACAGAACCCGGAGAGGAAAAAGAACAGGCTGAGAAACAGGCGCTGCCGTTGTTTGACTTCCATACGAATGAAGATTCGGCTGCGAATATCAACACTGGACGACAACGTTGTTAGACTTCGACGACAAAAATAACTGCAATCCGTTGCAATCGCAGATTCACAAAAAAAAGCCCCGCGTTGCGGGGCTCTCTATATATGTTATGGGATAAGCTTTCGGTCGTAAAGCTGTTGATGCAGCTCCTTTAACCGTTGCTCATCCATTTTGATAACACGTCGATCGTAGGTCATCAAACCATTCGTTTCAACCTCGACATCCGTAGTCTGCGTGTAAACCGCGGCAGACAGTCCGACGCGAATCAGATCGGGCAGACGCAACGTCAACTCGCGGTAACGCTGGAATAGCTCGTCGGCGGTTTTCAGGTTTTGGTATCCCCAGTTGTCTTTCTCCTGCCAGGTATGACCTTCTACCGGCAATCCCAAGCCTCCATATTCTCCGAGGACCAGGACCTGCTTCTGACCGAAGATTGCCGGATCGGCGACCACCGGGTCGGGATAGTTGTGCATATCAAGGATGTGTCCGACATCGTAAAAGTTTCCTCCACTCGCTGCATTGACCAGACGGGACGGGTCGTATTCCATCGTCCAGTTTACGATTTCCCGGGTTTTGAACTGACCCCAGGCCTCGTTGAACGGAACCCATACCACAATCGATGGAAAATTTACATTGGCGTCAATGATTGCCTTCCACTCCCGACGGAAGATGGCCTCCGATTCGGCTGAACGCTGTTTTTCGGTGCCTCTTCCTATGACCCCCGGCCGTGCTTCCCAATGGTTCCCCAGGTCCCCACTCGGCATATCCTGCCACACCAACACTCCTGCGCGATCACAGTGGTAGTACCACCGGGCGGGCTCTACTTTCACGTGCTTGCGAATCATATTAAAGCCCATCGCAAGAGTCTTGTCGATATCAAAACGCAACGCCTCATCGGTGGGTGCCGTGTACAGACCATCCGGCCACCAACCCTGGTCGAGAGGCCCGAACTGGAAGACAACCTCATCATTGAGTAACATACGCTGGACACCGTTCGCATCCCTGCCTACCGATATCTTCCGCATACCCGCGTAGCTGCTAACCTCATCCAAAACCTTTCCTTTATTCAAAACGGAAATCCGGAGATCGTAGAGGAAAGGATTTTCAGGCGACCACCGCTTTGCGTCGGGAATCGAAACCGACAGAGAGTTGTCCGATGAAGTTTGCTCCGCCACTTTCTTTGCGCCATCCCATACAGACATTCTCAGCACATGACCTTCTTGAAGGCCATGCACATTCGCCGACAATGAAAGAGTATTATCATCGATATTCGGTGTGAGTCGAATTGACTGAATGTAGGTCTCAGGAACGGCTTCGAGCCATACCGTCTGCCAAATACCGGTAACAGGAGTATACCATATGCCATGCGGATTCTTGATCTGCTTCCCGCGCGGCTGAGGTCCGTCGTCAGTGGGATCCCATACACGAACAACAATTTCCTGATCACCCGAACGCTTCAATGCATCGGTCACATCGAAGTAGAAAGGATCGAAACCCCCGGTGTGTTTACCGACCGACTTCCCATTGACAGTGACCTCGCACTCCCAGTCAACCGCTCCAAAATGGAGTAGCACCCGCTTGTTACGAAAAGCCCGCGGTAAATTAACGATGCGACGGTAGATGATTACAT
Source organism: uncultured Roseivirgaceae bacterium (assembly GCA_964532595.1). Classification (GTDB taxonomy): domain Bacteria; phylum Bacteroidota; class Bacteroidia; order Cytophagales; family Cyclobacteriaceae; genus Chryseosolibacter. Next base: position 36,802 of record CAZHIQ010000015.1, on the reverse strand, counting down.
TCTCCTTTCCCACGTTCTTCCCAACACCCGACAACGCTGACTCAGGAGCAAAGGGAACGAGAATCTTACCTGAATAACTCGTTACTTTTTCTTCGCTACGCGGAACAATTGCGTAGTCCCACAAGCCATTCAGGTTGTGCCAAACCGGTCTCACCATCTGCGGACGTGGGTATTCGGGTAAAGGGTTGGCCGGATCAACTTTCTCCGCCCAGGGCGTCATGATCTTGCCATCTACAGGTTTCCAGACTGAACCCTGCGAAAATCCGTTAAGCGCGCCTGCAAAGAGCGCACAAAAAAGCAATACATACTTCATGCGTATTGGTTTTGGGTAAATGAAATGTAGGGAGTAAAAACAAACGGGTGAACATAGCCTACGCCATGCTCATCACCGAACGGAAAAGCTGTATGAAGTCGTCGTCTGATACGTTTCTCCTGGCTCCAACACCACCGACGGGAAATCCGGTTGATTTGGAGAATCGGGATAGTGCTGTGTTTCGAGACAGAAACCTGTGCGATGCGCGTAGGTAACGCCTCCCTTTCCTTTCAGGGAGCCATCAAGAAAATT
>CAZHIQ010000015.1:0-36137 GCA_964532595.1 uncultured Roseivirgaceae bacterium | reverse complement strand
TTGAAGTAGGCGTGCTGTGTAAGATTGACAATTGTTTTCTTGTCCGTCGTTGCAGTATAATCAATCCGCAAAGTATTGTCGTCGGTCAGGTTGTAGACAACTTTTACATCGAGATTTCCTGGGTATCCTTCCTCCATGTCGGGGCTGGTATAAGTAAGCTGAATGGCGACACCATCATTCGCAGTCACTTCTTCAATATTCCACCAGACTTTGTCGAAACCTCGCGTACCCCCATGCAGGTGATTGCCGTTGTCGTTTTGTACGAGAGTATACTCCTTTCCGTCGAGCGAAAATCGTCCATTGGCAATCCTGTTGCCATAGCGGCCTACCAGCGCCCCGAAAAAAGGATTGCCGGCTTCATAGGCAGCAAGCGAGTCAAATCCAAGGGTAACATCAACTGGATTTCCATTCCGATCAGGGATGATCAGCGATTGGATAATTCCACCATAGTTCATGACTTTCATAACAGCTCCTTTACCGTTTGAAAGTGTATAAAGACTTACCGACGTTCCGTCCTGTAGTTTACCAAAAGGCTCACGGGTAATGCCTTTTTCCAGCGTTGTCTCACTGCCCGGTGAGTCATTCTGTGATTGAGGACGGGTGCAGCCAATCATAACCAATAAGAGAATTAACAGAAAACAGTTTTGCATGGAAATAAAGTCTACCCTGCCGTCATGTACGGCAAATGTTTTTCAATATATAAAAATAATTACCGGTCGACTACCTTAGGGGTTAAAGATGCGCTGGCTGGAGACGTCCCGCGCCCTCAACGAGGCTAACTGTGTAGATACCGGGCTCCCGGTCAAAGGCTTCGCGATAACTCGCCTTCACCTTCGCAAGAAACCCTTCGACCTCATCCGTCTCTACCAGGTTGATGGTACATCCACCAAAACCTCCGCCCATCATCCGGGCGCCGAGGACTCCTGGAGAGGTGCGCGCTTGCTCCACCAGAAAGTCGAGTTCCTTGCAACTCACTTCATACAACTTCGATAATCCCTCGTGCGTTTCGAACATCAGCTCACCGAATGCTTGCAAGTCTCCCTGCTCAAGAGCATCGGCGGCTTGCATCACACGGCGTATTTCGCCGGTAACATACGAACAACGCTCAAAGACAGCCGACGGTATTTCATCACGGTGCTTCCGGAGCATTGCCTCGTCGACATCGCGCAAACTTTTGATATGAGGATAATGTGCCTGGAGTATGCGCACGCCTTCTTCACATTCCTGTCGACGAAGGTTATACTCCGAGTCGGCCAGACTGTGGCTTACCCGTGTGTCGCATAATATCAACGTGTGACGATCTTGTGCGAAAGGCAGGTATCGATACTCCATCGTCTTGCAGTCGAGCAGCATAACATGGTCGCGCTTACCCATCGTGCTGGCGAACTGATCCATTATTCCGCACTGAAGGCCGACAAAATGTTGCTCCGCCCATAGCCCCATCCGGGCAATCTCCATCCGCGGAATGTCGTGTCCATTCAGCAGGTTCATCGCCATACCGAATCCGCATTCCAACGCTGCTGAAGAAGACATTCCCGCCCCACTCGGTATATTACCCCCAACCACGCATTGAAAGGGCTGTATGGAAAAATTCTGGTCTTTCAGTTGGCGGAGCACACCCAACAAATAATTAGCCCACGCGGGTTGCGTCACCACGGCAGGATCTGAAATATCTAGTTCGGCGTCCTCTCCATATTGAAGGGCGTGAACAATCGTCCGCCCGTTATCCGATGGCGAGACCGCAAACCATATTTCGCGGTCGACCGCACCAGGCATGACGAACCCGTCGTTGTAGTCGGTATGTTCACCGATGAGGTTGATTCGTCCGGGTGCGCGAACCATAAGCGGTTCCTTGCCGAACCGGCTTTTGAAGTAGGTCAAGACAGTACTGGGAGAAATATCCATAGGTTTTAGATTGACAACCGAGCAGATTAGCGAACGGGATCCGTTGTGGGCTGGTGCATGCGATACTTGCGCGCTTTCCACAAAGCCTCAGCGCGAATCGAGTCGTGAATGCTCGCATTTATTTCATAGCCGACGAGTAGTACTACCGTTATCAACTGCACCCAGATCATCAGGGCAATTAGCACACCGATCGACCCATACACCTTGTTATAGGTGGCGAAGTTGGTAATGTAATAGGAAAATCCGTACGAGACAGCAAGTGCCAGCAACGTTGCGATAAAGGATCCTATCGAGAAAAACCTCCAGTTATAATGGATTGCAGGACCGAAGTAATATATGGTCGAAATCGCCAGGAAGAACATAATGAAGATCACGATGAAACGGATCGTGAAGATCAGGCCCACCTCGAACTGACTCAAATTAAAGAATGCCAGGTCGTCAAAATTGGAAAGCAGATACTCGATTACGAGTTGACCGCCGACAAGCAAGAGCACTGTCAGAAACAACACGAACGCCATGTTAATGGTAAGACCCGTCGCTATGACCCGCATCTTCAATGCACTGCGATTCTCGATAGTCTTATAGCAGGCATTAAAAGCGCGCATTAATGCAAGCATTCCGTTGGTCGAAAGAACAAGGGCGAACAAAAAACCGAAAGTCAAGAGTCCACCCCGTTGATTACTCACGATATCGAGTATTGTTGCGGCAGCGACTTCGTACATACTCGGAGGCATGAACCCGCTTTCAGCAAGGCTTTGCATAAAGCCGAGAATACTTTCGCGATTTATCTCGGGGAAGTAGGGCGTGACATACGGGATAAGCGTAAAAAGAAAAATAATCGCGGGAAAGATGGCGAGGATAAAGTTGAACGCAACGCCGTTGGCGCGGTCCATAATCTCATCATCCTGAAGGTTATGCAAGAAACGTTTGACAATTCGATACAACGACACATCCTCATGACGGGAGAATCGTATACGCTTCATCCACGCCAGGAACAGTCGCGAAGGGTTCCATTCAAGCAGTAACTTCCGATGTTTGTACTTCATGAAAAATAGGGCTCTAACACCTTCTGCATAGCCTCGGGCTGCCGGCAGGGCCTGTTAGTAGCTTTATTGACGAAAGCGAGTACAGTCTCGCCCTCATGAATAAGTTCATTATTTCCGTTGTAGATCGAATACTCAAACCTGATGCGAACGCCTGGTTTCTCGCGCAACGTAGTCACAATACGCAACAGATCATCGTAGCGCGCGGGCGCGAGATACCGCGACCGGTTCTCCAACACGGGCATCATGACGCCCATATCTTCCATTTCCTTGTATGTGATGCCAAGTTGCCGAAGGCTTTCTACCCGCGCCACCTCGTAATACATCGCGTAATTTCCGTAATACACGTATCCCATCTGATCCGTCTCCCCATACCGCACGCGAATGGACGTCTCTGAAATATACATTACTTCTTACTCTTTTGAGCGGCGATTTTCATTTCCCGCGAAAGCGCCCGTTGATACCGCTGCGCGTTAAGCAGGTGTTGTTGATAACTATGGGTGAAGTTATGACGCCCGGAAAAATCTTCCTTAGCGCACATATAAAGATAGTTGCTTTTCGTATAGTTCAATACCGCATCAATCGAGTGAATCTCAGGCATGTTCACCGGTCCCGGAGGCAAACCGCGATACCGGTAAGTATTGTATGGCGATTCTACTTCCTTATGTTCATTAAGGACACGCTTAAGGGTGAAATCGCCCACCGCAAATACCAGTGTCGGATCGGCCTGGAGGAGCATATCCTGCTTCAATCGATTGATGTATAATCCGGCGATAACGGGAGCCTCGTCCGGTTGAACCGATTCAGCCTGTACAATAGAGGCGAGAATAGAAACTTCAATGGGTGTCAGTCCAATAGCTTCAGCCTTCTGTTTTCGCTCTTCCGACCAGAACTTGGTGTACTCGCGATACATGCGTTCCACTAGCTCTTCCGGCGATACGTTGAAGTAAACTTCGTATGTATTCGGAATAAACATGCAAAGCACATTGTCTTTGTTGAACCCACTGTTGTTGTTCATCGCAAAGCGGATGACAGCGGCTTCAAACTCCTCCGGTCGCATATTGAGGTTGCGGGTAATCTTCTGTGCAAGTTCCGGAACAAGTCTTACGTTATTGAATGTTATTTTAACAGGCTCCTGAATTCCCGCGCGTAATAACCGGATTACGCTAAGATTATTCTGGTCATTTAATATTAAATAACGCCCGGGCTTGACATGGTCATCATAATCCATCAGTTTGGCCAGGAAACTAAAGGAGATAAGATCCTGAACATAGCGACCTTCATGCAGAATGCGTTGCACATCTTTAAAGGTCGCGCCACGGGGAATGACAATGTGGCGCGGTTGTTTACCCACTAGTACGTTGGGCGTGTAAGCGACCTGATAGCCGTAGTAAACAAACGAGATCAACAGGATCGATCCTACAAGAAAAAAAATTAGCTTTCCTAGTCGTCGCATGAGTGTTAAACTTGAGCGCTAAAATACAACAAAAATACGCTAACGAATGAAAAGCTCCCGGCAGGTCGCCTGGGGCTTAACAATATTGATTTTCTTTCAAAATGGCAGCCGAGCTCCTTAGAATCCATCCCGTTAATCCCGAACAGCGCAAAATCCGGCACGTCGTCGACGTCCTCTCGCGCGGCGGCCTCATCGTTTATCCTACTGATACGGTTTATGGTATCGGATGCGACCTGATGAACAAAAAGGCAATCGACCGGTTGTGCCAGGCGCTCGGACTAAAGCCGCAGAAGCAGCTCAACCTCTCCTTCATGTGTCATGACCTCAGCCAGGTTAGCGAGTACGCGCGGCGGATCGAAACTCCCGTATTCAAGATGATGAAACGAGCCTTTCCAGGGCCGTTTACTTTTATCCTCGATGCCGGCGGAAAGGTTCCCAAAGTTATTGAAGGCAATAAGAAGACTGTTGGCATTCGTATCCCCGATCATCCGGTGCCGCTGGACATTATTGCGATGCTCGGGAACCCTCTCGTCAATGCGTCGCTGAAAAATCAGGACACGGTAAGAGAATATACCACCGACCCGGAAGAAATGCTTGAAGACTTGCGCCACCTCGTCGATATTGTGATCGACAGCGGTGCAGGCGGAAATGTCCCCTCGACAGTCATCGATTGCACCAGCGGTGAAGCGGTCGTAACCCGCCAGGGACTCGGAGACTTTGCGACACTCTGAGAAGCAGCCTTATTGTATTTACCTGCCGTGACAACCATTCTAATAGAAACCCACTACTTACCCTGCATTGCTTACTTTACGGCCTTAGCCAATTGCCAGCGCATTGTTGTGGAAAAATATGAACACTACGAAAAGCAGAGCTACCGTACCCGGTGCTATTTGCTCGGCCCGCATCGCGTGGAAACCCTTATCGTTCCGGTAGTTACAAGCGGCAGTAAAACCCGCATTTGCGACGTCCGAATCGACTACTCCCAGAAGTGGCTAAACAACCACTGGCGCACGATCCGGACTGCCTACGGAAATGCTCCCTACTTTGAATACTACGCGCCCGACCTGGAGGAAATTTTATTTCGAAAGCGTTTGTTCTTGTACGACCTGAACCTGGAATTAATGACAATGTGTCTGAAGTGGCTGGGGCGCGAAGTGAGCATCGAAGAAACCCAGGAATACATTCCGTCAGTTCCGGCCGACGTGAAAGACCTGCGAAACAGGATAAACCCGAAAAAACCCTCTCACTGTAACAGTTTTTTCAAAAGTAAAGAATATCCTCAGGTCTTTGGCAGTATGTTTGTTCCCAACCTCAGTCTGGCAGACCTGGTCTTTAACCAAGGACCGGGCGCCTGGGAAATTGTGAAAGCGTCGGTGGTGAATGAACAATAACCCGACAGACTGCGTTTTTCCAGAGAATTGAATTTGCCATCCCAGGGGTGGGAAATCTTAGTTCCTCTATGGCGTAGTACGATAGAAAAACTTTACATTTACAATTATCAATCACAAGGATTTTACATGGAAGCCAAATTTTCCAACCGCGTTAAGGAAGTGATCTCGCTGAGCAGAGAAGAGGCACTGCGACTGGGCCATGATTACATCGGCACGGAGCACCTGCTGCTTGGCATGATTCGCGAAGGTGAAGGCGTGGCTGTAGGCGTTCTCAAGAAACTCGGCGTACCCCTGGATGAACTTCGGGCGGAAATCGAAAAAATTTCCAAAGGAACCGCTACACACGAGATCAAGAACCTCGCTAACATTCCTTTAACCAAGGCATCAGAAAAAGTACTGAAGATAACATACCTGGAGGCCAAAATTTTCAAAGCTCAGCTGATTGGAACAGAACACCTGTTGCTTTCCATTCTGCGCGATGCTGATAACCTGGCTACCCAGATCCTTAACAAATTCGATGTCAACTACGAAACGGTGAAAGAGATGCTCGAATACCAAAATGAAACTCCCATGGCATCGTCCGACACCGACGATCCCGATGACGACTCTTCGAAAATCTTCGGAAGTTCCAGCTCTGCCGGCAAAGAAAAGAAAGGAACCGAGAAGTCGAGAACTCCTGTACTCGACAACTTTGGCAGAGACTTGACCCGTCTTGCTGAAGAGAACAAGCTCGACCCTATTGTCGGTCGTGAAAAAGAAATCGAACGCGTCGCGCAGATTCTCTCGCGCCGTAAAAAGAATAACCCGATCCTTATCGGTGAACCCGGCGTGGGTAAAACGGCAATAGCCGAAGGCCTCGCGCTGCGTATCATCCAGAAAAAAGTATCACGGGTCCTTTTCGGAAAACGCGTTGTGACGCTCGACCTCGCCTCACTTGTCGCTGGCACGAAATACCGCGGCCAGTTTGAAGAAAGGATGAAGGCCGTCATGAACGAGCTGGAAAAATCACCGGATGTAATTCTCTTTATCGACGAGTTGCATACCATCGTCGGCGCCGGTGGAGCTTCAGGCTCCCTCGATGCTTCGAACATGTTCAAGCCTGCTCTCGCCCGAGGCGAGATCCAGTGCATTGGCGCGACAACACTCGACGAGTACCGGCAATACATCGAGAAAGACGGTGCGCTCGCCCGCCGCTTCCAGATGGTAATGGTCGACTCGACCACTCCTGAAGAAACAATCCAGATCCTGGAGAACATCAAGGAGAAGTACGAAGATCACCACCACGTAATCTATACGAAGGAAGCTATCGAAGCTTGCGTCCGACTGTCCGACCGTTATATCAGCGACCGGTACCTGCCGGACAAAGCTATCGATGTCCTCGACGAAGCCGGAGCACGGGTCCACATCAACAACATTCACGTTCCTGAGGAGATCGTCAAACTCGAGGAAGCTATCGAGGATGTTAAGAAGGAAAAGAACCGCGTGGTAAAAAGCCAGAAATACGAAGAAGCGGCTCAACTTCGCGACCGTGAGAAGAAGCTGATAGAGCAACTCGAGATCGCCAAAGCCAAGTGGGAAGAAAAAACCCGCACGGAGAAATACACGGTAGACGAAGACAACGTCGCCGATGTGATCGCGATGATGACCGGAATCCCAACCAAGCGTATTGCCCAGAAAGAAAGCAACAAGCTCTTGGGCATGGCCGGAGAACTAAGTGGAAAGGTCATCGGGCAAGAAGAAGCCATCAAGAAGCTAACCAAGGCGATTCAGCGTACCCGCGTGGGACTGAAGGATCCGAAGAAACCAATTGGTTCCTTCATATTCCTCGGCCCGACAGGTGTAGGTAAAACGGAACTCGCGAAAGTTCTGGCTACCTACCTCTTCGATAAAGAAGACGCGTTGGTTCGCATCGACATGAGTGAGTATATGGAGAAGTTCTCCGTATCGCGCCTCGTCGGAGCGCCTCCAGGTTACGTCGGCTACGAAGAGGGTGGACAGCTCACCGAAAAGGTGCGCCGGAAACCGTACTCGGTCGTCCTCCTCGACGAAATCGAAAAGGCACACCCGGATGTGTTCAACATCCTGTTGCAAGTACTCGATGATGGTATCCTTACGGACGGCCTCGGTCGACGGGTAGACTTCCGTAACACTATTATCATCATGACTTCCAACATCGGTGTACGCGATCTGAAGGATTTCGGTGCGGGTATCGGTTTTGCCAGCGCAGCACGGCGCGAAAACGAGGAAGAACAAATGAAGTCAACTATTCAGAGCGCGTTGAAGCGGGCCTTTAGCCCGGAATTCCTCAACCGTCTCGATGACGTCATCGTGTTCAACTCGCTCGGAAGGGAAGATATCCACAAAATCATCGATATCAGCCTCGACAAACTGTTCGCCCGGATCAACCAGATCGGCTTCCAGGTCGAACTCACCGAGAAAGCAAAAGACTTCCTTGCGGATAAAGGGTACGACCAGCAGTTTGGAGCAAGACCTCTTAACCGCGCTATCCAGAAGTACCTCGAAGACCCGGTCGCCGAGGAAATTCTGAAAGGCGAAGTCGAAGAGGGTGGAATCATTCTTGCCGACTACGAGGGCAAAGGCGATCATCTCACCATCAAGGTGAAAAAAGCCAAGACTCCAAAGGAGAAGAAGAGTGAATAACACTGCAGAATAAAAACGAAAAGAGCCGGCAGCAACCGGCTCTTTTTTTATTCCCTGGCATCGGGGCTATGCCACTTGAACAGCTTCTTTACGAGCTTTCTTTTTCTTCTTCTTTAACTTGTTAACCCAAATCAGGGTACCGGTTATCGGCAGGGTGGTCGCCACAAGGCATGCAAAGAAATACAGAATCTTGGTAAACATTCCGTATACATCGCCCAGATGTAATGCCTTGATCGACCCGGCGATCCGCTCGTTAAGAGGTTTATCGCGAAATACATCCTTCTCAATCACAGCCCCGCTGTATTGATCCAGTGTCAATCGGTCTCCTGCCGCCGGGGCAAGAAAGCCTGTACGGTTCTTTGTAACACTAACGGCTGCCGTACTGTCTGGCGGCAAGGTTATCGCATAGTCTCCTTCATAGGGCAATGCCTCGTCAGCCGCCTCGAGGTAAAAGGCAATGTTGCCAGCCTGTGCTCCTTCGGGAGGAAAGGCCGAACGCGGAGGCTTCTCACGCGGGGCATCGGGAGCACGCCAGGTGCCCAAGGTCTTCTGCAGACCTTCGCGATACCAGGGGAACGACCATTGAGGACCGGTTACTCCCATCAGAAACAAAAAGATCAGCGAGTAAAATGCGAGCGTATTATGGAGGTCATGGTTGAGTCTTTTCCAGTTCGAATCCCATTTGATCTTCAACCCCTGCTTCCAGTTCTTCAGCTTCTTGGGAAACCAAATGATCAACCCCGTGAGCACTCCAATCGTAAAAAATATAGTTGCTGTTCCGGTAATATAGCTTCCCAGCGTACGGTTCGGCAGTTCGCCAAAGATAGGTTCTTCGATCCGGTCGAGTAACAGCCAGCGATGGAGACTAAACATGTCTCGCATAAACTCCGTTACCCCATTCTTGTACTCGCTGATGTTTCCAATCACCTCCCCGGTATACGGGTTCACCGCGTACATGGTACCCGGACCGCGACGACCCGGCGCCGGCTTCTCGCCTTCTTTCTGGACCGCTACCTGCCATGTCCGGCTTCCGTCACGGGGAATCCGGACCATCCTCACCTTACCCCCTAAGGCACTTTCAACCCTGGCGACGATAGTGTCCGGAGCTAAAGCAACGGCACCAGCCTCGGCCTCCACACGGTAAAGGTGTGACGCCGACATTTCGCGAATCTCAGTATTGAAGACGTACACCGTCCCGGTAAAACACACGACGATAACAATAAGACCGCTGGCCAGTCCCAACCACAGATGAATGTCGTTGAAGAACTTTCTAACCCGGGGCCACGTCGCCTTATCTCTTTTTTCAGAACCCATATTTCAGTGTTGCAATAGCCAAACCTGTGAAAGGTGGCTAATCTACGTTCAATTTGCGTCCCACCAAACGCGATCTTTAAGCATATCGTCGGAGCCCATACGAGAGGCTTCCTCGTTGTTTGTCATGCGCTCCGTTTCGGGATACATCAGGCGGAGCGGGCGTGACGATGCCGTCGGTGCATCCAGCGAGTTTGGCACATCGGGGATGCCCAGGCGGCGATAGTCATTCCAAGCCTCGATGCTGGAAATACTGTTCAGCGCAAGCCACTTCTGTTCAATAATGCGCGCGATTTTATCGCCCGCGGACGTGAAGTCTACCGTAGGCTGAGCGTTGTAATCATCGAACATCGAGGGGTCGACCTCCAGATAGGAGAACGACTCGCGAATCGCCTGCTCATAAAAATCTTTTGCCTCACCGTCAATCCACTCACGCTGGGCTGCCTCGGCCTGAAGAAACAAACTCTCAAAAGAACTCATCAGTACGGAAGGCTGATTATATGCCTTGAACAGGCCGGCAGGATTTCCGCCATTCTCGGCGGGCCCGCGAAATGCAGAGGTGGCCGCACGAGCATACTCCGGAGCGGTGTCAGGATTCCCGAAAAGGACACCCTTGTATTCGCTGGCAACAGGTACATACAGCAACTCCAACCGGGGGTCAGCGCGCAGTTCATATTGCTCAATGACGTAGGTGGTTGGACGAATATCCTGATAATTTGCCGTAGCGACCGACTGCACAGTACGATAATAGTTTTCCCAGAACGGGTTGAGTTTGCCTGCAGTGTTCAAATAGCCCGGCTGCACGAGTGCGCTTTCACCGGCGCCGAGGAAACCACTGCCTTCGTTGGCGATTACCTCCAATTGCTCAGCGATATATCCGCTCTGTGCGGCGACTTCACTTTGACGAAGGAGCGCGCGGAGTTTTACAGTGTTGGCGAAACGAATCCACCGGTCGGCATTACCGTTGAACAAGACATCATCCTGCGATGGTGCTGTTCCGGGTGCTGCCTCTTTGATATTTGCAATGCCTTCGGTTATTAATGCAATAGACTTCTCATATACCGTGGCTCCGTCCTCATATCGCGGTGTAGGATTTTGGTTGCCCCTGAGCGCGTCGTCGAAAGGCACAGCATTGTAAAAATCAACAAGGCGGAGAAAATGCCAGCCGAGCATTATCCGGGCGATGCCGGCGTAAAAGCTATTACCTTCTTTCCCGGCTTCGTCGAGGATCAGTTGGTAATACAGCATGGTGGTATAGCCATCTTCCCATACTTTAATTCCATCGCGCTGGTGGCGAATAGCCGGACCGTTATAGGTCTTCAAATCAACGAAGAGTCCCATCCCTTCGTTGGTCGTACCCCAGTATCCTCCCCAGAAAGCGCCGATCTGATTCAGCTGCAGGGTCTCCTGGTTAACAGTGCTAACGATCGCCGCCGGAAGCTTCGCGCTCAGCGGAAGCGTAGTCTCAATAGGACTGTTTGGATTTTCGTTTACATCGAGGAAATCATCGCAGGCCGACGCTACTGTTGCGAGCGTAGCCGCTAAAACTATTTTTGAAAAACTGCGGGAAATATTCATAATCCTCATCACTACTCTTGAATTAAAGGCTCACGTTTACACTGAAACCGTATGTACGATAGGGCGGCACCTGGCGGAAACTCAGGTATCCGTCGGTATTATTATAGAGATACTCGGGGTCGCCCATGGTGTTGTCTTTGTGGCGGATGATAAGGAGGTTCGTTCCCACGAGTCCCACTGAAGCCGACCGCACGACACTTTGCCACCCGAGCAGATGTGTGGGCAGTGTATAGGTAATATTGAGTTCGCGCAGCTTAAAGAAATCAGATTTCGCCGCGGTATTGATTTGAACTTCCCCCTGCTTGCTCCAGAAAGCACGCCCGCCACTTGAAGTTGTAAGCGCGTCGTTCGGCACATACACACCCGGCTCGACTTCGATAACCGAGTTGGGCCATACGAACGGCTCCCTGTTATACTTCGCTGTCTCAGGGTGCGTACCGGCAGCGTACATGGCGGGGACAATTTCGGAATACAACCATCCCCCCATACGCCAGTCAAACTGGGCGCTGAGGCTAAGACCGCGATACTGAACAAGCGTACTCAATCCCATCTGATAAGGAGGAACAAGCGTCCCGAGAAGCGTATTATCGGCCGCAATGATCGGATCGCCGGTGGTGGCATCCACCACTACTCTTCCCTGCGGATCGCGCTTGTAATCGCTTACCAGCAGCGAGGGATAAGGTTCATTAAGCACCGCGTACGACTGGCGGAAATTATTGATGTTTGACAACCCTTCGTACAGTTCCTTCACCACATTGTGTGTGTAAGAGAAGCTGGCTCCTACATTCCACTTCCAATCCGACCCAAGTAATACATCGCCATTCAGCATTACTTCCACGATGTTATTCGTCAAACGTCCCGCATTAACGCGAGCGTTGCTGTAGCCCGTAGCTCGTGAGCTGGTCGCATTGAAGATCTGTCCGCGCGAATCCGAGAACACATAACTACCCTCTGCGTGGAGTCTGTTATTGAAGAGACTTAACTGAAACCCTGCTTCGTACGAGGTAACAAACTCCGGCTTGATATCGGGGTTGGGATAGGTAGTGCCCGGAACGAATCCGCTGAGGTTGCCAAACGGGAATCCATTAATTTGCGAGTAACTGTTGCTTAACTGGTAGGGTGTCAGCGTCACGTTACCCGTCTTGTTCCACGACGCGAAAACTTTTCCGAACGACAACCATCGGCTGTCCTGAAGGGCGGAAATGGCTTCGTTGAAAACAAAGGAGGCACTGACGCCCGGATAGAAGTAAGAACGGTTTTTCGGACTTAACACAGAAACCCAATCGTTGCGGCCTGTAACCGTGAGGAAGAGATAGTCGTCATAACCCGCGACAAACTCACCATAGACAGCCGCTGAGCGATACTTGGTGAGTTCCACACCACCGTTTAGCTCACCAATGCGGCTCGCCGGATTGAAGAGATCGGGGTAAAGGAGGTTCGAAGCTCCAATATTGGTTTCCTTTCGATCATCTGCCCGAACATTCTGTCCGACCAATAGCCTCGTAGATACGCGGCCGAGATCGCGGTTCAACATCAACATCACATCACTGTTCAACCTTCTGTAATTCACCGTTCCGTCGGTCACACTTCCGTTGGTGTTTCTCGTACCCGGGCCCTCGAATTTGCGAACGGTGTTGCGGATCTCCTCCCCCGAACTGTAGAGACCGGCGCGGTAGAGCACCTTTATCCAGGACGCGATAGGATACTCCAGCTCAATCTTTCCGTTAATGATTTGTTCAGTCGAGGTGTTTCGGTAACTATCGATGAGAAAGTAAGGGTTTCGCAACCAGCTTCCCTGACTTGTAAAGTAGTTTAAAGGGTTGCCGGGTGACAGCGGATCTTCCCAATCTTTCACCATACCAAAGTCAAAATTTGCCGGATAGCGGTAGGCACCAATCCACGGTCCATCGGGAGTGAAGTCTTTGTGGAAGTTAACGTAGTTGATATTGTACGCCGTCCTGAGCTTCCCGATCTGGCGCGAGCCGTTGAAGCGAAATCCGGTGCGGCGACTCTTATCTTCTGGAATGATACCGCTGATGCGCACGTCCTGCAATGACAGGAAATAGGTGCTGCGCTCATCACCGCCGGAGAAGGAGAGATCGTTTTGAACATTTACCCCGGTAGTGAACAGATCCAGGCGATTATCACGATCGGGTGCCGCATATGTCAGCTGCGGTTGGGAGCCGTCAGGCAGAACAGGACCAAAGTCTCGAATTGACCCGTCAAAAGCCGGGCCCCATGATTCGTACTGCTCAGGATCGTAAACTCCGTTGTTCCCCTGCCCAAACTTGCGCTGCGCCGGCGGCAGAAGAAATACATTGGAGAAAGTAGTCGTATTAGAGAAAGTCACCTCGCCATGACCCTGACCGCGCCGCGTAGTAATCATGATCGCACCGTTAACGCCCTCCGAGCCATAAAGCGCCGCAGCATTAGCTCCCTTCAGCACGGTGATGCTCTCAATGTCGTTGGGGTTCAAACGGGAAATGGAAGGCACCGGAACACCATCAACAACGTAAATCGGTTCGTTTGCGCCGCGACCGTCAATTCCCGACGACCGACTTAGCGACCTGTTGCCACGCATCAGAATGCGAACCTGAGGGTCAACTTTACTGTCGTACATGTTAATCCTCAAACCGGCAACTTTGCTCGTCATCCCGAAAATCGGGTTCACCGTCTTACCTTGATTGAGGACCGCGCTGCTCAACACCTGGCTTCCACCGCCTACCTCACGCGCCGCCCGCTCAATTCCGAGGGCACCGGTAATGACGACCTCATCCAGATACCGGGAGTCCTGCTCCAATACGATCCGAAGCTCTTCCGCGCTCCCTGTAATGAGCTCTTCCCTGGAGAGGAAACCCAAAAAAGAAACAACAAGCGTCTGGCCCGGTTCGGCCTGTATGCGAAACTTCCCATCCTGATCCGTCATCCCGCCCGTAGTCGTACCCTTTATCACCAGACCTGCGCCCGGCAGTGGGTTCCCTGAAGCATCCGTCACAACACCCTGAACAACGGATGTCTGCGCGTAAGAACCGGAAAATGAGATGGTTACCAAAAAAATCGACAGCGAGATAAAGACCCTTCCCATTGAGTTTATTTAGATTAATTTTAAATTGCATGCAAGATTACGCCCGAATGCAATAAAAAAGGTAACGCAAAAGGGAAAATCACATAACGCAACCGGGAGTAATGAAATCAGGTTCGAAGGGATTCAAGGATTGGATATTGGAAGAAGACCTACCGGGCACACTCTATATTAATGAGGGGGGTATCCGGAAAAGTCTTGTGGCCGAAACTCCGGCCGGCAAACTAAAATGTCAGTGTGGCAGCTTTGGAGGGATCGTTTGGTCACACGTAATGTTTAATGGGGAAACCCCTTTTTCCTGTACCTGCCAGGGCGCCGGAAAATCGGTGACCATGATCTTCCACTTATCAGGAACGCTCGAATACGCGCATCTCGGCCACGTCCTTTCCCTGGAGGGAGGGCAACATAATATCTGCTTTACACCGGTCTATAATACGCGAATCGAACTTCATCCGGCGGATGGCGTGGTTCAGACCCTTATGATTGACCTTCCGGTCGATTATTACACCAACTTGCTCTCGGGCTATTCGGAGACGCAGCAGCGCTTTATCAAACGAATCGCAGCGGGCGACGCAGCCTGGCTTCAGGAAAAGTTTATGTCGATGACCATGCCGATGAAATGGATTATTCACTCGGTTCGGCAAAACCAGCGCACCGGTATTTTGAAGCGGCTGTTTCTTGAAGCGAAGACGCTTGAGTTACTCATGCTTCAGGCCGAGCAGGCGGAGCTTCGCCTGAATCCGGTTGACGCCAAATCGCGGCAGCGCGAGGCGTTGTATGAGGCACGCGCCATTCTCGAACGCAACTTAGATCATGCCCCGACCATCAAGACGCTGGCGCGGATGGTAGGACTCAATGAATTCGCTCTGAAGAAAGGGTTCAAAGACACTTTCCAGGAAACGATTTACGGATACGTCAGCAAACTGAAAATGCAGCAGGCCCGGCAAATGCTGTTGGACGGCAATAAATCTATTAATGAGGTCTCCGCTTTAGCGGGATACAAGAACCCCCAGCATTTTACAACAGCATTCAAGAAGTACTTTGGCGTCTTGCCGAGTAAGCTAAAAGCGTAAGATCAGAGACTCATCATCTCCTTGAACTTCGCAGCCTGACGGCGGCTCACCTCCACCTTATCGCCTCCGCGCAAACGCACCATAAGGCCTCCGTTGAACCAGGATTCGATTCCTTCCACCCAGCTGAGGTTGATGATGTGCTTGCGACTAGCCCTGAAGAACGCGCGTTCATCCAACTTCTCGTCGAGCGCATTCAGCGATTTGTGAATCATGGGCCGGTTGTTGTCGAAATACACCTTGATGTAGTTTCCATCCGACTCGAACAGTCGAACATTGCTCAAGCTGACAAACCAACAACGATCGCCGTCTTTAACGAATACCTGATCGTTTAAGCCGAGTTTCTTCTCAGCGCCACCCCGATCAACCACCGTACGTGCCTTCTGTTTTTCCGAGAGCTTCGAAACTGTTTCGGCGAGGCGCTCCGCCTGTATAGGCTTAAGCAAATAGTCGAGAGCATTTACTTCAAAAGCTTTCAAAGCAAATTCGTCATAGGCTGTGGTGAAGACGACCAGCGGGACTGAGTCAAGCATTTCAAGAAGCTGGAAGCCAGTCTTCCCCGGCATCTGAATATCGAGGAACAGCAAGTCGGGATTGAGACTGTTGATCATCTGAAATGCTTCGTCGGCATTGACCGCCTCACCCACTACTTCGATAGAAGGATGCTCCTCCAGCAACTTCATTAGCTCCTTGCGCGCCAGCCGCTCATCGTCCACTATAAGTGCTCTCATATTTCTATTTTTCAGGTATTACAATTTCTGTCAAGACAAAGTTATCGTTTTCGTTTACAATGCGAAACGAGGCCTCATCGCCATAAAGCAGCCTCAGGCGTTGTATGGTATTCGCGATTCCGAGGCCCGACGACTTGCGGCGTTCCCCGTTTAGCAAACGTCCGCTGTTCCGAATTTGAATACGAAGCCGATCGGCTTCCACGGAAGTTGTTACGGAGATCACACCCCCCTCCGTGAGCCGGGAAATTCCATGTTTAATTCCGTTCTCTACAAGTGTTTGTATCATGAGCGGTGGCACATGAAAACGATGTGATTCCGGATCGATATTAAATTCGGCGCGAAGTCGCTCCTCAAACCGAATGTGCTCCAGGCCGAGATAATCGCGAACAATTTTGAGCTCATCCTGGAAAGGCGTTAAGCCCTTTTTGTCCGTCGCCAACGAGTTCCGAAGAATGTTTGAAAGCTGATTAATCGCCTCCTTCGACTTTATCGGGTTTTCGTCAACAAGAGCCCGTATGCTGTTCAGCGCATTAAAAATAAAATGCGGATTGAGCTGCGACTTCAGGTTATTAAGTTCTATCTGAACCATAGATGCCTCGTATTTCAGGCTCTTGTTATAGCGGTCGAAATAATGGTACGTAAAGTATAGGACGTACCAAATAAAAAAAAGGGTGGCGTACACGAACGACAGTCCGCTTATACGGCCGGGGTCAAACACTACATCTTTGTCATAAATTCCCAGTATAAAACTCAACGGCATCCGCAAGAAATAGAGGAGTACCCCAAGCATCAGCGCCATAGCCACCACCCTGAAAATCAGTTTCGATAATCCGATGCTGATCCAGGCGCTGGGTTTGAGTATCAAACGGGCGAAATGGGTAGCCATAAGGCACAGCAAGGCCTCGGACAAGAGGAAAATTACCCGGTCGGAATCGACCACCCCAAGAACAATAATGCTCGTAACGATTTGGATGACAGCGTAGAGAAGCCATCCGCCAAACTGCAGGGTCCAGTATAGCCGCTGTTTATTCACGCCTTAAGTTACGATTTGTGGTATTAACTCAGCGGTGGCGTCTACAGATACCGGAACTGAAGCATGAATAGGAAGAGAAGTCCAGTACCTAAAATAAGCAGCCAGGAAATAATCGCCAGAGGCTTCCTGTGACGTTGCAGACGAGGCTCCCCGGATAAGGCTGTTACCACGAAGGCGCTCCCTGCTGCGGCGTAAAGCCAGAATTCCGACCAATCTCCTACTATCAACTGGTATACGCCGATTGCGAAAAACAGCCCGCCAAAAAGGTAGTGGTTCCTCGAAGCCTTCATTTCTTTCTCATTTTAAGCTCGGCCTTCAGAAACTTTCCGGTGTAGCTCTCTGCGTTGCTGGCCACTTCCTCGGGCGTACCCATCGCAACGATTCGACCTCCGCCAGCCCCGCCTTCAGGACCGAGATCAACAATGTAGTCGGCTGCCTTGATGATGTCCATATTGTGCTCAATAATCAGAACGGTATTACCCTTATCCACCAATTTTTGAAGCACGTTAAGCAGATGGGCTATATCCTGAAAGTGAAGACCCGTGGTCGGCTCGTCAAGGATGTAAAAGGTCTTTCCGGTATCGCGTTTCGAAAGCTCAGTCGCCAATTTTACACGCTGTGCCTCACCCCCCGACAGGGTTGTGGCGTGCTGCCCCAGGGAAATGTATCCGAGCCCCACATCATCCAACGTCTTGATCTTGCGCAAAATCTTCGGCTGATGTTCGAAGAATGTCACCGCTTCTTCGACGGTCATGTCCAGCACGTCGGAAATCGACTTTCCCTTGAAGCGGACCTCCAGCGTCTCCCGGTTGTACCGCTTACCCTTGCATGTCTCACAGGGCACGTAAACATCGGGCAGGAATTCCATTTCGATAAGTCGCAGACCGGCACCTTCACAAGTTTCACATCGCCCGCCTTTCACGTTGAATGAAAACCGACCGACCTTGTACCCTCTGATCTTTGCTTCCGGCAACTGCGAAAACAAATCGCGGATATCGGTGAATACACCGGTATACGTCGCGGGGTTCGAACGCGGCGTCCGGCCAATCGGGGACTGATCGACTTCAATTACCTTATCAATCGCTTCAAGTCCGTCAATAGCGTCATACGCCAGCGGCGCCGTCCGGGAGTTGAAGAACCACTGATTGAGAATAGGAAACAGTGTATCGTGAACCAGCGTCGATTTACCACTTCCCGAAACACCGGTAATGCACGTCAGGGTGCCTAGCGGTATACGCAAATCAACGTTCTTGAGGTTGTTTCCTTTTGCCCCCGTTAGTTGAAGCCAGTTTCCATTTCCTTCGCGGCGCTGCTCCGAATAGGGGATCTCCAACGTGCCATTCAAATACCCCGCCGTCATGCTCTTCGAACGCACAAACTCCTCCGGTGTTCCGTGAGCGATAACCTGGCCCCCGTGGCGACCAGCACCGGGACCGATGTCAAGAATATAATCGGACTCCAGCATCATGTCACGGTCGTGCTCAACCACAACAACCGAGTTGCCCAGATCGCGCAGATCCTTCAGTGCCTTGATCAACTTCACGTTGTCTCGGGCATGCAAGCCAATGCTAGGTTCGTCGAGTATATAAAGAACACCCACCAACTGAGTCCCTATCTGAGTTGCAAGCCTTATCCGCTGAGACTCGCCTCCACTTAACGTACGGATAGGGCGATTCAGGTTCAGATAATTCAGACCTACGTCAAGAAGAAATCCGATCCGTTTCCTGATCTCTTTCAGAACTTCGCCGGCAATTACGCGCTGGCGTTCGTCGAGGCGCTCTTCAAGTCCTTCAAACCACTCCTGTAACTCGTCTATACCCATCCCGGCGAGCTCGGCGATGTTTTTGCCGCCCAATTTGAAATGCAACGACTCCTTCTTCAGTCGGGCGCCATTACATTCCGGACACGTTCGCACCACCGTGAAGTCCTCAACCCATTTCCTCATCGCCTCAGATCCTTCGTCGCGTTGTTTTTCGAGAAAGTTTACAATCCCTTCGAATGTGGTACTCCATTCCGTGCCCGGATATTTTACCGATTCTACTCCTACCGGCTCGTCGTCTCCATACAGCAAAATTTGGATGACATCCTTGGGGATATTCTTGATGGGAGTAGAAAGTGTAAGCTTATAGCGCTTGAGGATTGCACTTATCTTCTTGAAAATCCAGATATCCCGGTACTCCCCAAGGGGAAGAATACCTCCACGGCTGATGCTGAGACTTTTATCGGGTATAACTGATTCTTCGGTGATTTCAGAGATCTGCCCCAGACCGTTACACACCGGGCACGCTCCGTAAGGCGAGTTGAAAGAAAAGGAATTGGGAGCCGGTTCATCATAAGACAAACCGGTTTTGGGATCCATCAGGAACTTGGAGAAGTGATGCACCTTCCCATTCTCTTCCATTACCATCATGACGCCCTTTCCTTCCTTCAATGATCGGGTGATCGACTGACTGATTCGCGCAAGGTCTTTGCGGTCGGCGACAATCCGGTCTACGACTACTTCGATGTCATGTATCTTGTAGCGATCAACCTGCATCTTTGCCGTGATGTCCTGAATTTCACCATCGACTCTGACTTTCGTGTATCCCTGCTTTCGAATCTGTTGGAAGAGTTCGCGGTAGTGTCCCTTACGTCCCTTGATAACAGGAGCCAGGAGAACCAGTTTCTTGCCGCCAAACTTCTTCAGCAGCGTATCCAGAATCTGGTCCTCCGACTGGCGTATCATTCGCTCTCCGCTGAGGTAGGAATAAGCCTCGCCTGCCCGTGCATAAAGCAGACGCATGAAATCATAAATTTCGGTAACAGTACCGACGGTAGATCTGGGGTTGCGCGAAGTCGTTTTCTGCTCTATGGAGATAACCGGACTAAGTCCGTTGATCTTGTCAACATCGGGTCGCTCCAGGTTTCCGATAAAGCTCCGCGCGTAGGCTGAGAAGCTCTCCATATACCGCCGCTGTCCTTCAGCGTATATGGTATCGAACGCTAATGACGACTTCCCACTGCCGCTTATACCGGTGACTACCACCAGCTTATTCCGCGGGAACGAAACATTGATGTTCTTGAGATTGTGTTCACGGGCGCCAATGACTTCGATGAGGTCGTGGCCCGAGGGGTCGATATATTTCTTCTGTGCGCGTGATGCTTTGGCCATGGCCGGTAAATATGGATAATACAATTATTTTATCCATATCGTTTCACGTCAAAATGGTTTAAGAGAAATTCCTTTAGTTAGGCCGTTGTGCCCTTACACCTGGGAATAGGGAACCGGCTGCAAGAACACGCGGTGTACTTTCGACACGGTGTCGGCATACTCCGGCATCTGAGACAGCTTTTTCCAGTCGGGGTGGTCCAGGAAAGCCTTAAAGGCCTTGTCACGCTGCTCCATACTCTCGTACACCGTCATATAGGTGAGACAAGGCAAGCCCCTTCCGGCAATATTCTCACCGAAGAACACAGGCGTGACATTCACGCGGCGGAAGATATCCAGCTCACCTTCATTGAACATTTTTACCTTCCGTCTTACGGCATCCTCATTGTGTCCCTCATAAATACGCATCTCAAAAAGCCGCTGGTCTTTCCGCGGAACAACCATCTGCGGAATGCCGTCGAAGGCGAGCAGGAGAGATACATCGACACGCTCGAATATCGGCCGGGATGCCGGCAGAGCGTTGTACGACTGGCTCGCGCGATCAAGCTCCGCATCGCTTCGAAGGGCAATCGTTACCCGGCTGTAGTCTTCGAGCGACGAATACGGAATAAGAACATACACCTTAAAAGGTTCGGATTGGCTCACTTCGCGAAACACACCCACATTCCGCACCCCATGGCGGTTAAGAGCAGGGATAAGTGCCTCAGAAAGGTAGGCATCGATAGTCGGAAGATTTCGGTTCATGTGATAAACCCGAAACTCATAGACCTCCTTCTTCTTCGAAGGCGTCTGGCCTGACACCTGGCTTACCCCCGATGCCGCCGCCGCGGCAAGTAAACTCCCCTTCAGAAAATTTCTTCTTTCCATTGATACCGCATCCTATTTTACAACCTGTTCAAAAACAAATACTCCTTTCTTGTTGGCAATCGCTATATCCACCCGTCCATCGCCGTTGATATCCGCCGCTGCAATATTAAGCCCTGAACCGGAATCATCGTCAACTAGATTTGCATGAAAGTAAGGCGCTTGGCCAGGGGTAATCTTATACCAGTAAAGCACCGCAGGTTCATCACGGCCCGGATCTGCATCACTGTCGTTGTGGGCATAGTAGCGCTTGCCTACAAGGAGATCGGGTGTACCATCCTGATCGATATCCGCCAGCAGCGAGGCGTGCGACTGCGAGAACTCACTACTGATGGTGTGTTTTGTCCAGGTCATATTTCCCTCTGCGTCACGCCCTTGTTCATACCACCAGATGCCATACCGATGCGCGGAAGCCGAAATAACATCCGCCAGTCCGTCGGCATTTACATCGAAGACATGCATCTGGGAGCAGTCTTCTCCAAGCTCCGCGGGGTGAAACGTCCAATTTGGCGCAGTCGGATCAGTACCTCCCTCCCACCATCCTTGACGAATAACAACGTCTCCCCTACCATCGCCATTGATATCACCAAACCCCAGTCCGTGTGAAAAACGATCCGTACCCGGCGCATCCAGCTCGCTGATCGTGGACTTTGTCCACAACGTATCACCCGGAACAGACGGTGCGCGCAACCATACCATTTGCTTCTTGTCGGAATCGGCGAATAACAAGTCTTGCCGCCCATCGCCGTCTATGTCCACAAAAGCCGGCGACTCGTTTCCAATGACCACGCCAGGATGAAAGCCGTACTTCCGCCAATGTACATCGCTCTCACCCGGATTGCGATACCAATGGCCCGGGGTTCCCGGAAAATCGACAAGTACAAGGTCGACGCTACCATCCTGATCAACGTCAAGGCTGAAATTCAAAAAGGAATTGCTGTATCCTTTCGCCCCGTTGAAAGCTTTCCCCGGGAATATTTCATGACGCTTCCACTCAGGCGCTTCAAACCAGTAAGCTCCGGCGATTACGTCCGGCTTACCATCGCCGTTGACATCACCAATGGCAACACCTTCCGAGATGAACTCGGAAGTGAGAACATGTTTTCGGAAACCAATCGCGCCGGAATCCTCCTGGGTAGTCGACGGGCTCCCACATGCTACACACAGGGCAGAAAACATCGCGATAGATGAAGATATCTTGTTGTTCATGGCGGTTAATTCTGCAAACTTAGCAGGTACTGAAGAAGGGCATTGAATTCATCCTGCGAAAACAGGTCCCCGAAATGATCGGGCATTAGTGTAAACCGCGAAGGTTCCTGCGATGCAATCTCTCCCTTCGCTACTGAGAACTCACGTCCGATCACATCCGCGAAAACAATCACCTCTCCTTCTTCACGCCGATAAAGGCCCGTGAGTACGCGACCATCCGTAAGAGTAATTGTATACGTACGGAAGGCTTCAGAAACATTACGGTTGGGATCCAGAATTTTCTCCGCCAATGCGCGCGGCCCCCACTTACCCACGCCGTCCAATTGCGGACCAATTGACCCTCCTTCATTTCCAACGGAGTGGCAGGGCGCACAATTCTGTTTGAATATCGCCTTCCCGGAGTCGAGCGGTATCGGTTCGGTCAGCGCCCTGAAACCAACAGCACGAGTACTGATCAAGGTCTCCC
Source organism: uncultured Roseivirgaceae bacterium (assembly GCA_964532595.1). Classification (GTDB taxonomy): domain Bacteria; phylum Bacteroidota; class Bacteroidia; order Cytophagales; family Cyclobacteriaceae; genus Chryseosolibacter. Next base: position 13,189 of record CAZHIQ010000015.1, on the reverse strand, counting down.
GCTCAGTGCTTATGGGTGTCAGGGATTCGGTAATCTCCTGAAACTGCCGACGCTGTCCCGGCGTCATGTTTTGAACGAGACGTTCCTCTACCTGCGGTTGGATCAGCGTACGAGGGAGAATTTCTCCGCTTTTCACTTTCTGAAAGACAATGTCTTTGCCTTCACGTGTTCCCGCCAGCGTGATCACTATATTCCGCTGCAAGTCGGGAGGAGCATCCTTGACCCCCGCCAGCACGCGATTGACTTCGGGTCCGGGGAAATCAGCAAGCAACTGAGCGACGCGATTCTTCAAGGGGGTGTCGACATTGGCCGACAACACTACCCCCGCCAGCGCTGCATGCTTCCTGGCGTTAAGGGTAAGCAACGCACGCAAAGCGCTTACAACCACATCGTGATTCTTCATTCGCCCCTCAGCGATGAACTCGGTCAACACAGGCTCCAGCGATGCGATCTTATAACGCGCCGCGAGCTCGTTGGCAAATCGCTGCATTTCGGCAATCGAATCTTCGGCTTGTCCGAGGGGAGGATACTTATCTAATAACAACGGCGCAAGAGCTACTCCCCAACGCTGCATGGCGGCCGGCTCGCTTCCACCGCGCCGGGCGATTCCCTGTTGTATACCCTTGATTCGGATGTATTGCTCATCAACGCCAGCAACTTCGTCACTTTGCACGTTCATAATCACCTCAGTGAGCATGCCCTCCGGGATGTAGCGTGCGAGATGCTCGTACTGGCGCACAAGTCCTTCCCCTTTCCACGTCGATCGATTGATATTTCGCGCAAGAAACACGGCTGCATCCGGCAGATGAACTCCGACCATGACGTCGACCAAAAACGCCGTCTGCGATTCGTCCCACCCGGCTTCTAACGCATCCCGCATCAACGCTTCGTTTCTCAACAGGTTGCGAAGTACAAGTCTTGTCGTGTACAGTTGGTGGGAGTCATGATCCGGCACAGCAGCCCGCTCAGCTAAGGCAACATTGAGCGATGCCAGTGTTGGGAACTTCACCAGTAACTCCGTTGCGGCGCGTCTCACATGCGGATCGCTGTCTTTCAAACCGGTCTCTACCCATTTGAAATCGTCGGGCCGCAATTCACGATCAAGAAGAATGCGACAGGTGTGAAGACGAATCAACGGATCTTTATTTGCCAGTGATTCTTCAATAACCTCGGGTTTCACAGCGTCAAGACGATGCAATGTCCAAAGTGCGTGCACAAACCACCGGGCGCTCGTCCTGCTGTCATTGAGCAATGCACTGAGGGGTGCTACTGCATCAAAACCAATACGATCCACAAGCTGGTTTGCAGCAGCAAAACGGATCGCCAGATTGTCATGATTAAGATGTTCGATCAGCGTGCTTACATCGGCTGTTGTGAGATCAACGCGTTTATGCGTCTTGCCTTTGTATGTGATGCGCCAGATACGTCCGCGCGTCTTGTCGCGTTGGGGATGATCAAGCGGAACCTCATAGTGTCCGATGATACTGTTATAGAAATCGGCGACGTATAGCGCGCCATCGGGACCAAGCTTGACATCAACAGGTCGAAACCAGGGGTCTTCACTGAGGATGAAGTCTTCTTCAAGCTTTCCGATTGGCGTGGAACCCGTAAACGTGAATGAATTTCTGTACACACGGGAAGCCACCACGTCGCCGATATAGAAATTACCCTGATACTTCGAGGGAAAAAGGTTATCGGCATAATACGCTATCCCCGCCAGGGCTGTGGCCTCACGTTCAAGCGGCTTCATGTCCGGGCCAAATCCCATTCCCTCTTCCTTCCCCCACTGTGTATAATCAGCACCGCGAATAAGCTGATAGAGGGGTGATGTATGGCAATCGGTAGAGTACAGATAACCTCGCTCGTCATAACAAAGGCCGAAGGGATTGATCCGACCATGGGTGATGTGCTCCACGCGACTACCATCCGGACGAAAACGAAAGGTATTGCCGGATATCATCGTAATAGAGTCACCATCGCTGCCCGCAATAGTCGAACGGTTGATAAAGCCGTGACAGGCATGGATCCATCCATCGTAGCCCCGGATGAAATTGTTTACCATTCCGTGCGTATCACGGTATTCAAAGGGCCCAAACAACGGGCTACTTCGATCGGCTTTTCCATCGCCGTCATCGTCATGAAAGCGATAAACTTTGGGCACACTATAGGCAATGGCACCCGACTCAACAGGAATGATACCGATCGGAATATTCAATGTATCACTGAACGGTGTGAATTTATCGGCACGTCCGTCGTTATCGGTGTCTTCAAGGATGGTAATGCGATCCGATCCGGCGCCGGGCTTGGCCGCAAAGGGATACTCGAACGACTGCGTAACCCACATACGACCCCTTGCATCAAACGTAATATTCATCGGCTTGCCGATATCCGGCTCCGCCGCAAACAGTTCGATCTCGAAACCGTCAGGAAGGAGAAAGCCGGCCCTCTCCTCTTCAGGTGTTCGTGCTTCGGTGGTCCTTATGTACTCGCTGAATTTTCGACCGCTGAAACGGTCATCGTCGGTTGCCTTGTTAGCCTCCCCACAAGCCATTCCCAGTAACGAAAGCGCAACCCCTACAGTAAGCTTCTGTGATTGCATGTGTATTAGGGGATAAAACAGTCTTATTCCTGTCGTGTGCTCGGGCACACTGATGTAATTTATAAAACTATTGTTTATAAAAAAATCGGAGTTCCGTCACAGGCAGGAGGAAACAGACTCGACTATTCCCCTTTTGCAGAAGTAAAGAACTTTTGTTTCGCACTCGCCGGAGGCAAAAGCGGACGGATGGCGTTAGCCACTTCAATGGGATAATCGGATTCGATGACGTCAAAACCCGATGAAATAACTTTCTGGTATGCTTCAGCACGCTCGGCCGAATCAAGTTTATCGTATGAGGGTGCCGCGCCGATCATGGCCATGGCACCCCGCTCATGCAACATAGCGGCGAGCTCGAGAGTCTCTTCATTGATACGCGGTCCGACATAAGCCATGATCTGATTCCACGGAATCCCGGCATCTTCGTATTCGCTCAGAGCTTGTTTTGAACGAATCCAGGCCTCAAACATGATCGCCGGATTATCGTCGTAGTAGAACTTCGCTTGTTCAGCATTACGGACCGTAACCATCACATGAGCTTCGGCCCCATGTTCCCGTATTTTCGCCGCCGTCATGGCAAACGGGACGTCTTTGATGTCGAGTATGACAACGGTTTTACCCTTGCTCCAGGCAATCACCTCATCGAGAGTAGGAATCTGAAAGTCGGTCAAATTTCCCTCATGGTCTTTCAATCGAAGTTTCTTCACTTCATCAAGGGTGTAGTCTGACAACTTTCCGGTGCCATTAGTAGTACGGTCGAGCGTTGCGTCGTGCATCAGGACAATAACACTGTCTTTGGTCAGCCGCGGATCAATCTCAAAAGTCGCGGGTGTATGCGCCAGCACATACTCCATCGTTTCAATGCAATTTTCCGGATATAGGCGATACGTTCCGCCCCGATGCCCACTGATCAGGGGAACGTCCTCACCCGTATAGCGAAAATATTCCTGAAGCTCCGACACCGTTCCGACGTTCAGCGTATGTAATGTTACATCGTCGGTTGAGGTAGGACTACACGCCAAGACACCCAGCGCGACCACTACTACTAAAGGTTGTGAAATTCGGGACATGACAACAAAATAATTTAAGGCTCCTTACTGTTAAGCAATTGAAGAGTAAGCTCTCCGTTTTCGTCGAGGGTGAAAAGCGTGACGGCAGAATTCTCCTGAACAATTCGTCGGTAGTCTCTTAATTTCATTCCCAGCTTATAGGCGAGGTACAGACGGTTTATCCCGTTGTGCCCTACCACAAGGATCTTTCCTCCCGCATGGCGAGTTCGCATCTCCTCGAAGAAGTCGTTCACGCGAATGATGATATCCCTTCCCGTCTCACCCGTGCCCCCGGCTCGGGCGACCTCCGGATTCTCCGCCCATGCGTGCCACGAATCCGGATCTTTGGCAATAAACTCTTCTCGCGTCAAGCCTTCCCATTCACCGAAGTCGACTTCTATAAGGCGATCGTCTTTCACCACTTCACGATCTCCACCCGCAATGCGGGCTGTATGCCAGGCGCGGGCAAGAGGCGACGAGTACACGGCATCAAGATCAACATTGCGAAGCTGATGTCGCACTTGCTGAGCTTGCGCGATACCAACATCAGTCAGCGCCACGTCTGTGCGTCCACAATAGCGGTTTCCATCTGCATTCCACGAGGTCTGGCCGTGACGCAACAAATACACATTAAGCATGGAAAGGATTTCTCGTTATATAGTTCTTTGTGACAAGGGCATCAAGAAAACGCTTGTAATGCCCGTCGTATTCATCGCTGAGCCTGGCGTCAGGCACAACCTGTTTCTCGACAATGGTCATCGCAGCCGTTGCTTGCGAAACAGATCGGAAGTGCGTCTTTGACGCCGCGAGGATCGCTGCACCCACCGCACCTGACACATATTTCATGCGGACGATAGGACGATTCAATACATTCGCGCGGATTTTAAGCCAGGTGTCACTCTTACTTCCACCGCCCGCAGTATAAATAGTACCTACCTTTTCTCCGGATAACGACTCTATCAACTCAAAAGCATAACGCTCGATATAGGCTACTCCTTCCATATTGGCAGCAAAGAGCTTGACCCGATCAAGGCCGGCGGGGGAAAAGCCGGATGCATGAGGCGCAATAAATGGAAAGCGCTCACCCTTCTTTACAAGCGGCCATGCCATCTCTCCTGTTGGTATGGCTGCCGCGGCGGCGAGGTTAAGCGCTTGCAGGTTATCTGAGAAATCGCGCGTCACCCAATCAGCACCGGTGTTGCTCGCCCCTCCAGGCATCCAAAAACCCTCCGGGTGCCGATGCGAATAGATCCTTCCCTCAGCATCGGCAACGGGGTCCCGGGTCACTCCTTTTACAACGAGCGTAGTACCAATGGTTGTGTTCCAATCTCCCAGTCTTACCGCCCCGGAGGCAATCTGCGACGCACATCCATCGGTCATGCCTGCGACCACAACAGTAGTCTCCTGCAAGCCCGTGAAACGAGCAACATCGGAGGTAAGCGTTCCCAGCGGCTCACCCGCGGCGACTACGGTAGGCAGCGACTCTTGCCGTACAGGCAGGTGTGTATAAATCCAATCAGGCCACTGACCGGTTCGAAGATCCACCCCCGACTTAAGCGCATTGGTGAAATCGGTCACGCCCCAACGTCCGCAAAGTTTTCCCGTTACAAAATCTGCCGCATGCAACCACTTGGCTATGCGTCCCGCTGCTTCCGGATAGTTGCGCGCAAACCAAACCATTTTCGACAAGCCACTGGAAGCATTGAATCCCGTATATCCCTCAGGGGTATACTTCAACGCCAGGTCACGACACTCTCTTCCCTCCTCTGCCGAACGAGGATCACTGTACATAATTGCATTGTGCAATGGTTCCATCTTCCCGTCGACGGGAATGACAGTACCCGAAGTCGAGGTAACCGCAACTGCCTTGACTGCACGCAAATCAATCGTAGTCGCAACAGACGAGGTCAGAGCCTTCAGCTGGTTTAAGCAAACCTCCCACCATTGATTGGGGGGTTGCTCCTGTTGAGACCCTCCATCAAGCGGAAACACCTCCTCGCGCATGTTCAGCAACTCGCCCGACGCACTCATCAGTACAACCCGGGCACCCTGCGTTCCTACATCTATTCCTATAAAGTATGATTCCTCCATCATTTATACCATATCCCGAAAGCGCTGACGGATCGTCGTCCAACGATTGTAGTACTCCGCGTATCTATCGTCTGTTCCGGGTTCTATCACTGTCACATTTTCTTCACTTATGTTTTCGGATACCTGCATGGCCTTATTGCAGAGTATAGTCCCTCCGCGGACGGACGCCTGCGCATAGCCTTCTCTAACCCGAACCTGCTTTCTCAGCAATGACGCTATAAATTGTGAAAGCATTCCGCTTTGGAAGCCCCCTCCACATCCCCACACATATTCCGCATGATGTGGCGTGACATCAATCAGCGCTTTATAGTTTTCGTAGACCGCGCAAGCGATGTCCCACAACGTCGCCCAAACAAATGATGCGCGTGTCAGCTCGTGCGAAACCGGAGCGGGAAAGATAAATCCACCCCGCTGGAGGGGCGACTCTCCCGCCACAAGCGATCCAAGCGAAGCAACACACTGCGGATCTTTCAATGCAGCGAGTTCTTCTTCCATCACCTCATAGCTCTCCTTCGGATAGAACACCTCCTTCAATCGTTGATAGTTCAGCCCCGTAACTCCGGCGTTGGTCTCCAGAATAAAGAACGAGGCATCGGCATGCCTGTTCGTCCATGTTCGCTGTTGTTGATCCGTGACATAGGTCGGAACAATCTTGACTACGGGTGTCGTTGTACCCGATACCAGCACTATATCTTCTACTGACGGACGTGTACTGAGGATGGCCAACTGGGTGTCGGCTCCGCCTACCACCACAGGGATACCCGCGGGAATGTTCATTTCCGATGCCACCTCTGGCAACACCTTACCTATGACGGTTCCGGCATCATGCAAAGGTGGAAGCAAAGACTCGGAGAGTCCGAACGATGCACACAGCTCCGGCGACCATTGTTTCGCCGCAACATCATAGAGCTGCGTTTCCGAAGCTTGGGCATGCTCATACCCGCGGATACCGCTTAGCCGGAACAATGCCCAATCCGAAATACTCAACATCGTGTCTACACGCTCCCACAGATCAGGCCGGCGCTGCTGAATTCCCACCGCCTTTAATGCTGAAAAAAGGGACGAAGGATATCGCCCGGTACGTGAGTATATCCACGACTTATTCTCCACCGAACCTTCCCATTCGCGTCCACGATGATCGTGGTTTGGAAGGCCGATAAGGTTTTGGCCACGCGCATCAAGGAATACCACACCTTCCCGCTGACTGCTTGACGTAACTGCTCGCAACTCTACCTTTCCCGCTTCCTGGATCGCATCGCGGGTAAGGCGCACAATGACACTCCACAGTTCGTCGGGGTTGAATTCCAGCGAATCAGGATAGCGAGCATCATGTTCGTAACGCACATTATCACGACCGAACGCAAGAATATCACCGCGCGGTGAGGTGATGGCTACACGCACATTTCCCGTTCCAATGTCAAGTACCAGATACGCTTGCTTTGAAGTCATACGATTAGAGTTAAGAATATCAAAGCGCTTTTTTATGTTGTAGCACCTCTACCGTTCGCCTTTTCCAACACTTCAGCACTGAAGTGGGTGAGCAAGGCTTCGTTCATTATCCTGGCGTGATGATCCTCCACTTCAAAAGTCGCCCCTGCAATATGGGGAGTCGCCAGCACATTCGGCAAGTGAATAATCCGATAATCCACTTCATCCGGGGGCTCATTGTCAAATACATCGAGAACCGCACCACGAATCCGTTGGTTCTCCAGTGCGTCAAGCAAGTCGTTTCGGTTAACCACGGCAGCACGGGCGGTATTAACAAATATGGCATCCGACCGCATTCTGTCAATGAGCGACTTGTCAATCATCCCGCGTGTCTGATCAGTTACGGGAAGGTTTATCGACACAATGTCACTCGTCGTGAAAACTTCTTCGAGTGACACCTGCAAGTACTCCTTATCAAACGTCTCGACGAATGGGTCATAGAACTGCACCTTACAGGGAAACGCTCTGACGAGCCGGGCAATTCGTTGCCCTACCGCTCCAAAACCCACCATTCCAACTATCTTCCCCGCAAGTTCATTTCCTTTGAACTGCAGATAGGATGTGTGCGCTCCCTTCTCCCACCTCTCGCTTTCCAGCCATTCGATTCCCGCGAGGGTGTTGCGCATCAGTGTAATAACGTTGGCCACAAACATCTCCGCCACAGCTTGTGCGTTTCGCGCTGGAGTCGTAAACACAGGAATTCCCCGGGCCTTTGCTGTTGCCAGCGAAACATTCGAAGGCGTTCCCCGACAAACGCCGATAAACGCCAGATCGGGAAAGGAGTCAATAACACCAGCCGTTACCTCGTCATGTTCGGTAATCAGCGCGTCTGCATCGGTTTCTTTCAACAGACTGATCAATTCGTTTTCGTTATAGGCACGCCCATGTGGCTTCCAGGGACGATATACAATCTCGCCGAAATGTTCACGCAATACGTCCTGTGCAGGATCGTTGTAGGGTGCCGTAATCAGAATCTTCATACGCTCTTTTTTTGTCTATCAGTTCAATCTTCAATTCAATCAATTGTCGTTATGGGATCACCTTGACCGCCTTCTCCCCAACTTCTTCTGCGGTGATCGTTTCTTCGGGAAGCTCAATGAACTTTGTAAGAATGGCGCTTATAAGGTAAAGTCCGGCGAGAATCCAGATCAGACCTTCGCTGCCTACCGTTCCGATAAAAAGTCCGACGAGCGCTGGGCCGACGAACACGGGCAGGCCAGCGCCGAGATTTAGAATCGCCATCGCAGCTCCCTTGTCGCGCTTTACAAGCGAAGGCACCAAAGCTGACAGCGGGACATAGCCAGCCAGAAGCGCGCCCCAAAGCACGCCGGGGATCAATACAACCCAGAAGTTACCTGGCGCCATCGGAGGCACATAGTATAGAAGCAGCGTCGAAATCGCGCAACCAACACCGCCGAACCACATCACAGTATTTTGCCATCCAAGCCTGTCACCCACAAATCCAAAAATGAGGTTGAACGCAATGTTGCTCGTGAAAATGGTACCCCAGATCTTCAGCCAATCCGTTGTAGGAAAACCATGCTCGGCCATGTAAAGAGGAAGAAACACGGGAAACGCAAACTGCGCGGTCGTGTTGATAATTCTTACGATACCTCCTAGCAATACTTTGGGTTCATCGCGAACAATGGTGAGCCCTTTGAGCAGTTCACGCGCCCTCGATGTTGTAGTCTGCGCAACACCCAGGGTTCCCGGTGCGCGAGACAATAGGATGGCGCATACCCCTCCGACGGCAACCCAGAAGATCGAACTCCACAGCGTCTCGAGATATCCGAGAGATACAATCGCCCAGCTTGAATAGTAAGCGCCGAGTACATTAAGTCCACCCGTGAACACAAACCAGAACCAACCCACTGCCGCACCCAACTTCCCTTTCTCACTTCCATAGGTTATCCAGACCAGGAATGAGTAGGCGAACAATGGATAACCGAATCCGCGAATCGCATAGGTGATGAGCATGACCGGGAAATTCAGCTCCGGCATTCCGTATCCAACGAAACCAACGGTTCCGAGGATATAGAAGAGAATGCCACTCATCATTGCTTTCCGCGGCCCAAAACCTTCAGCCAGTACGCCCGAGAACCACGACGACAGTGCTATGGTCACACCGTATGCGGTGAAAAGTGTCGCCGATTGCTGAATCGACATCCCTCGCTCAATAAGGTAAGGACTAAGCCAGCCCTGTTCGACGCCATCGCCCATCATAAAAATGAGGACTCCGAGATAACCCCAGGCAAGCTGAGGAGGCATGCCCACCCGGGCGAGAAGCGAGTTTTGCGGGGTCGTGTGCATTGTCATGCTATTTGGTTTTCAGTTCAACCTCAGTCAACACGAAATAGTGATCGCTCGGGTACTTCCCATCACGATGGTCCTTGACGATCGATGCCGACTGTGCGTCAGCATTCCCCTTCGTGAAAATGAAGTCAATCTTTCTTCGCTCATCTTTTTTCGGATGGTTCTCACCGAGGAAGGAATGCACCGTAAAGCCGGGCTCATTGTCGCCATGGACTTCCGTATAGGTATCCTTCCACCCGTTCTCCTTGATTCGTTCAATGACAGCGTTCGAAGCACTCACATTGAAATCGCCGGCAAGTATCTGAATAAAGTCGTCGGGATACTGTGCGCATTCCGAGAGAACCATTGCGGCCTGCATTTCCCGGGCCGCCTGACTTACGTGATCAAGGTGAAGACTCAACACACGAAAAGTATCGCCCGACTTCTTATCCCGAAGACGAACCCAGTTAACGTGGCGCGCCCGGGCGGTTCCCCATGCCTTGCTTCCGCCGATGTGCGGCGTCTCCGATAACCAATAGGTACCCGCGGAAATCATCGTGTAGCGTCGTGTTGAAAAGAAGATGGGATTCTTCGCCACACCGTGGTATCCGGTTTTGTGCGCATCCATCTCGGGTCCCTCATAGCCGAACGAAAAGTACGCGGGCATCGCCGCCTTAAGGTCTTCGTTTTGAACACCGAGTACCTCCTGAAAACAGATTATGTCGGCGCGTTGCTTCTTGAGAACATCAATGCAAATGTTCTTTCGATCCTCCCATCCGAATCCCTTCTCGGCATCCTCGTCAAGCGCGACGCGAATATTGGCGCTTAGAATGCGGTGACGGCTTCCCTTTGCTATCGCATCACCATCACGGCTCGCTCCTGAAACAGCTAAAGGAGCGAGGGTCAATGCGCTTAGCGCCTTGACAAACGAACGCCTCGAATAGTCACTGACTTTTTCCATCATTATGATACCGGTTGTGCTCCTATTGTACTCGCCTCTTTCCTCAGATAGGCACCTTTCGACAGCAACTCTCTTTGCAGCGCAGCGACATCAATCTCCGATGGGCTGATGCTGTTTCGGACAGCCATCTTCGCCGCACGGCCGGCGGCTTCTCCCATTGCCATGCAAGGCGCCATCACGCGTATCGCTGACATTGCTTCGTGTGTAGCCGAGATACAGCGTCCTGCCACGATGAGATTGTTCACCTTTTGAGGAATAAGTGATCCGTAAGGAATGTCGTAGCAGTCGCCGCACCATTCGAGCGTACAACCTCCGCCTTGCGGATGGTGGATGTCAAGCGGATAGCTCGCGACTGCAATGGCGTCGTCAAAATGACGGCAGCTCATAATATCATCGCGGGTCATTGTGTAGTGTCCCAGGATGCGCCGCGTTTCGCGAATGCCCAGAAACGGTGCCGTCTTGAGGAAGTACGCATTCTCAAAACCTGGCACATATTCAATCAGATATCGCTGAATGTCTATGATTTGTTTTCTGCCTTCCACTTCTCCGAAGGAGAGACTTTCAGGATCGGTACCGTTGACGCCATTCACCCGTGTCATATTCACCCATACTTCACCTTTGCGAAGACCGGTAATGAGGATTGTTCGTTCAACCGGAATTTGCAAGCCTGCATCCTGTGCCTTCTTGATTTGTCCCCTCATACCGACGAGCACGAACTGATTGTTCTGTCCAAAATATTCGGCGGGGATAAAGTCAGTCAGATACGTTCGCGGCTCCTCCGCAATACTGAGACGCAGCTTCTCCGTGTCAACTCCGCCCAGACAAAACATGAGCGTCGGGGGCTGTACGCCTCCCTGCTCATTGCCGTATTCACAGGGAACTCCGGATCTGAAAGCGACATCCGCGTCACCCGTACAGTCGACGATCACTTTTGCAAGAATCGCTTCGCGACCCGCCTTGCTTTCCACAATAATACCTTTCAGGTCATCACCTTCTTTCACGACGCCTGCGCAGAAAGTATAGAACATGACATCAACATTGGCCTCTTTGAGCATTTCCAAAGCCACCGTCTTGACCGCCTCGGGCTCGACGAGCGTGAGGCTCATGTGCAGCGGACAAGGTCTGTGTTCACTCGCGGCATCTACCCGCTTGAGACGATCGATCAATCGTTGAGGAATACCTTTGATAATCTGATTTCCTTTCTGGCCAAGGAATCCAAGTATGGGCAAGCCTATCGTCATATTTCCACCGACAAAGCTCCTGCTCTCCACCAAGGTCACCTTAAGGCCATCTTCCGCGGCCGCTAATGCGGTCGTAATCCCGGCCGGGCCACCGCCTACCACGAGAACATCCACTTCCTTTCGCACGCCAATCTTTCTAGCGGGCTCCGTTATCTGTTTCACTGTTGACATCATATATTTTGTTTGTTGATTTCAAGTACACGATTAACCTGTGTCGGCGGTCTCTCCTTCTTCACCATCGTCCAGAGGATCCAGACCGCTATGGGATGCATGAATGCCATAGCGATAAAAATCCGGTCGGCACCGATAGTGCCTATAAACTCACCGATCACAAAATTGAAGATGACGGCTCCAAAAGCACCGAAGCCTCCGGCTATTCCAAGAACGCTGGCGACATTCTTCACTGGGAACGCTTCCGCCACGACTACGCTGACGGTGAAGAGCCAGCTCAGGCAAGCCACGGCAACTAAGCTGAAAATGATCAACGTTGGCGCTGGACCCGGAAGCGAGGGCGCAAGGGCACACAACGGTGCGAGTACAGCTACCGTCGAAAGCATGATCTTGCGAGCCCGGAGCGGCTCGATTCCTTTGCGAACAAGCTTATCCGACCATGCTGCAGTGCCAATGGCCCCCAGATCGGCGGTCAGAAACGGTATCCACCCAAGCATACCCACCTGCGCCAAACTCAATCCCGACTCTTCCTGCAAGTATCCGGGAAGCCAGAAAAGACAAAAGTACCAGACAGGATCGCTGACGAATCGGATCAGAAGAATTCCCCAGAGGCTCCGGGTTCTCCACAACTCACCCCAGGCAAACACCGATTGATCGGTGTCCTTTGTTTCGCGCGCAACCTCCTCCGCAATATGTGGCGGAGGATCGCGGTATATCCACTTCCAAAGGAAGGCGATAAGAAGGCCGACCGCACCCAGTGTAATAAACGCCGTATGCCAGTCGAACGTGAGAGCAAGCCATGCCACTACCGGAGGCGCAAGGATAGCACCGATAGAACTCCCCGCAACGCACAGACTATTGGCCGTTGCCCGTACTCTACCTGCGAACCATATAGTTACCACCTTAAGCTGTGCAGGGAAGTTGGTCGGCTCGGCCAGCCCGAGCACACCCCTGAAAAAGGAAAACGAAGCTACACCGCGCGAAAGGCCCCCACCTATACAGGCGAGCGACCAGCCGATCACACCATAAAACATCACCAATCGGGCGCCGAACTTATCGACAAGCCAACCGGAAATGGGATACATAATCGTGTAACACACAGTGAATACGTTGACGATGATTGCATAACCCTCGTCGCCGATGCTGAATTCGTCCTTCAACATCGGTTTCAGAATTGATACAATCTGTCGGTCCATGTAATTGAATACAATGGCGATGAAAATCACGCCGACAATGAACCATCTTCTTCGTTCAGGAATCAACCAATCTCCTTTCCGTTCAGGCATCTATTAGTTTTTCG
>CAZHIQ010000014.1:0-81547 GCA_964532595.1 uncultured Roseivirgaceae bacterium | reverse complement strand
CCTGACTCGAACTTGTGTCCGCCTCAGGCGGATAGGAGCCCAACGAGCTACCAACAACTCAAATCTCGATATCTTTGCTCGTGCCGCTCGGGTTTTCGCGCCCGCGAATCTATAACCGCCTTAACAGCAAATATAGTTCCCGCGAATTCGTTAGCGAGGCACAAAAGTAGACTCCTTAGAGCTAAAAATCAAGTAACTTGCCGGATATGGACCAAAAAAACTTCAAATCCGGATTTGTCAGTATTGTTGGCAAGCCAAACGTAGGAAAGTCTTCGCTCATGAACCGACTGGTAGGTGAAAACCTGTCAATCATCACCTCGAAAGCACAAACTACAAGACACCGGATCATGGGGATACTAAATGGAGAAGATTATCAGATCGTGTACTCCGATACGCCCGGGATTCTTGAGCCAAAGTATTCGTTGCACGAGGCTATGATGAATTACGTCAAGGTTTCCCTTGAAGATGCGGATGTGATACTACTCGTTGTTGAATTTGGCGACCAATACGATGAAAAGACTTATGAACGTATCCGGAGAGCAGGCACACCGGTTATCCTCCTCATCAATAAGATCGACCTGGCGAAGGCCGAACAGGTTTCCGTAGAATCAGCTCACTGGCGACAGGCTTATCCCGAGCTTCATGATATCATCCCTGTGTCGGCCGTCACCGGAGTAAACCTTGATCGAATCCTTGAGGCCGTTAAAGCTCTTCTGCCGATTCATCCGCCATTCTTTCCCGCCGACGAATTCACCGACAGAACTGAACGTTTCTTTGCGTCTGAAATTTTGCGGGAAAAAATCTTCCTCAACTATGCGGAAGAAATTCCCTACAGCTGTGAAGTGGGAATAACAGCATTCAAGGAAGAGCCCAACATCATTCGGATCAGCGCTCTGATCTTCGTTGAACGCGACTCACAGAAAGGCATTGTCATCGGAAAAGCCGGAAGTGCTCTCAAGAAGGTAGGCACCGAAGCGCGAAAAGACATGGAAGCGTTCTTCGGAAAGAAGATCTTCCTCGAAACGCAGGTCAAAGTAGCCGCCAACTGGAGAAAGGAAAAGGCTCGCCTGAAGCAGTTCGGCTACTACGAGTAATGGCAGGAGACGCTCTAAAGCGTCTCGTCAAGCCACTTAAAGAACTCTCGTTGCCACACCAGCGCATTCTGGGCTCCCAGTATCCAGTGATTTTCCTCAGGGAAGTAAAGCAACTTGCTTTTAATTCCCCGAAGCTGTAGCGCCTGAAAAGCCTCAAGCCCCTGCCCGGGAGGAACGCGGAAATCCCTGCCTCCCTGAATAATCAACATGGGAGCATTCCACTTATCGACAAAGTTACTGGGATCAAACTCCGCATATGTCTTCTGTGCAGCGCTGTTGTCCTTTTCCCAATATGCTCCCCCGATATCCCAGTTAACGAACCACAGCTCTTCGGTTGTTCCGTACATACTCTTGAGGTTGAAGACTCCATCATGTGCGATGAAGGTCTTGAATCGATTCTCATGAATCCCGGCAAGGAAGAAGGCCGAATATCCGCCGTAGCTCGCCCCGACACACCCCAGACGGTCTCGGTCAACGTAGTTTTCACGCGCAACGTCGTCGATAGCGGCAAGGTAATCACGCATTACCTGACCACCCCAGTCCTTGCTAATCTGCTCATTCCACTCTACACCAAATCCCGGCATACCACGACGAGCAGGAGCAACCACGATATATCCTTGCGCAGCCATCAGCTGAAAATTCCAGCGGAACGAATAGAATTGCGTAAGGGACGACTGCGGACCTCCCTGACAATACAACAGGGTGGGATACTTTTTCGAGGGATCAAAATCGGGTGGAAAAATCACCCATACCAGCATTTGCTTCCCATCCGTTGTTTGTACGTACCGTTTTTCGACTTTGCTCAGAGAGAGATTGCTATATATCTCGTCGTTAACATGTGTCAATTGGGTAAACGACCCTTTGCGGAGATCTACGCTGAAAACCTCGGTAGCGTGGTTCATATCTGTCCGGGTAACATAAAGCATCCCGCCGACCTGTCCGATAATACCCGTGACATCGAACTGCCCTTGTGTCAGCTGCTTTACAACTGGCATCTTCCTGGTTCTCCCTGGGTAGTCGACTTCAAAAATCTGAACCGTTCCGTCAACCGGAGCTGTGAAGTATATCTTTCGACCGTCATGGCTCCATACAAAGGTATTTACCGTTCCGTCCCAATGAGCTGTCAGGTTCATCTTTACTCCCTCGTTCAACACGACAATATCGTTCTTGTCAGACTCATAACCGTCGCGCCCCATGCTCAGCCAGGCTAATGCACCCTTACTGGAGAACACGGGGTGGGTGTCGTATCCCATCATTCCTTCACTGAGATTCTCCGTCTTACCGGTCGCAACATCATATGCATAGATATCCGAATTCGTGCTGACTGCGTAGTCAGTACCCGCCTTCTTCTTCGCCACATATACGACCCGTTTACTATCAGGACTCCACGTATAATCTTCGTCACCGCCAAAGGGTTTCTGCGGGCAATCAAAGGGCTCGCCCTTCATAATGTCAATACCCTCCTCATCACCGGATGCATGAACGAATAGATGGCTGTACCGGCCATCATTCCAGGTATCCCAGTGGCGATAGTTCAAAGACTCGTAGATATACACATCCGAAAGAGGCAGGTCAGGATAAAACTCTTTTCCCAATACCTTATTGACCTTCACTTCCCTGACACTAAGACGGTACCTACCGTCGGGAGAGGTGTGCTTGTCCCTTACGATTCCCTCGGAAGATGGGATCTCCTCTACGCTTCCTCCCGTCAGCGGAACACGATACAATTTGACGCTGGTCGTGTTTGTGGCGATGTTGGGCACGGCGACCCTGTAGACGAGAAACCTCTCATCTTGTGAAATTCCAATAGCCCCGACGCGTCCAAGTTGCCACAGGCGCTCGGGCGTCATTACCTCCTGCGCCTTAGTTTGAGCGCAGACGAACAAAATAATCAGGGTGAAAAACGTTTTCTTCATGGTTGGGAACTCTTGTTCTTGATATTCAAAAGATCGATCATCAGATTGAAAGAATCAATAGACGAAGGATTGTTGAACTTAAGGGGCTTCACTATATAGCCCGATACACCTAGTCGTTTAGTAAATTCCTTGTCTTCTTTCTGGTCGGAAGTGGTGATAACAAAAACCTTGACGTCGCGCCAGGTTTCGTTTTGCCTGAGCTTCGTCAGGAATTCGACACCGTTCATCTTCGGCATGTTCAGGTCCAGCAAGATAATATCCGGGCGTTCTGTTTCAACGTCGGCAACTTCATCGAGATAGGATAGGCCCTCCTCTCCGTTTCTGGCCACATGCATCTTGTAAAGAATGTCCATACGATCGAGTGTTCGACGGGCATCCATCACATCAAGCGTGTCGTCTTCAACCAACAGTATTTTTATTACATTCACTTTATCCATAGCACACATCTTCTTTTACTTCGGCCACGTAAATGAGAAAGTAGTGCCTTCCCCTGGGCGCGAAATTACACTGATCGACTGTTTTCGGTCGTCGAGAATCTTTTTTACAATGGCAAGGCCAATTCCCGTACTCTCAAAACTATCGCGCTCCTGCAGCGTCTGGAATATTGCAAAAATCTTCTCGTGGTAAACATCAGCAATACCCGGGCCGTTATCTTCCACGAAAAACTCAATATAGTCATTGCCGGTATCGCGTAAAGAAACCTTGACGTAGCCGTCGGGTTTATCGTGATACTTAATCGCGTTCCCAATCAGATTGCTTAATACCTGCTGCAGCGGAATTTTTTCAGTGCGAATCTTCGGGAGATCACGTTGGACTTCCAAACGTATTCCGGGCGGAACTACCAATGAATCAACTGCTTCTGCGATCAATTCATTCAGATCGGTTACTTCGCTTTCCATCGGCTGTTTGCCGATTCGCGCATACAACAGAATCGCTCCGATCAAATTTTCCGCTCGTTGCAAGCGACCTTTGATCAGCGACAGATACTCGTGGACTTTCGGAGAAACCTCGTCTGCATGATCCTCTTCAATCCAATTCACCACATTTGCAATACCCCGTAACGGGGCCTTCAGGTCATGCGACACAATATGAGCGAACTGGTCAAGCTCGTGATTCTTGCGTTCAAGCAGGCGGATATTCTCCGAAAGAACTTCGGCCATATGGTTTAGCGACTGAGCCAGCTGTCCCAGTTCGTCATTACCATGCTCCCGTGTTTTGATCGAGAAGTTGCCGGAAGCTATGGTGTTAGCCATCCTGACCATCTCCATGATGCGTGAAGATATTCGATATGCCAGATAGAGGGAAATAAAGAAGCCCAGCGCCACAGCCGACGTTGTAAGCCAATAGGAGATCGCCCGTGTTTGCCGGACGGAACGAGACATCACGGAACTTCTCACTTCACGAAGCCGGTATTCGTGTTCAGTAAAGTTGCGGAATTGTGCCTGCAGTTGCCGTTGAAGATCTTTTTCAACTCCGGAACCGAGCTTCTCGCGGTAGAGAGCGTTGTACCGACGCATGCTGCTATCAGACAGCACCGCGTTTTGCCGTGCGGTGATGAGAGGGGTTGCATAGTCATTAATCCACCTGTCATTTAAGATCATTATCTCGCGAAGAATGGATTTATGACGGGAGGTATCATCGACAATTTCATTGAGTTGATGAAGAATTTCGATGTTCTCCTGGACTGTAGAGTCATACGACTGAATAAACTGGTTCTCGCCCGACAGAAGGTATCCCCGCAGGCTGCTCACCATGTTGACAATATTGCGCTGGAAGCGGTGGCTCTGGCGCATGACAGTGGTCGACTGAGCGAACCACCGGGAGTTTTCATTCACCTTTTCGGCCTGCCGATGGTTCACCACCGTGGTGATCGTGAACATCACCAGGATCGATACAAAGCCGAGAAAAATTAGGTGCGAGATCTTCATACGAAAGCCTCATTCGATTATTCGGAAGGCAGCACATCGTCTTGTCGAATGTGTAAACATACTATATAATCATGGCCTCCGAATGTAATTCCGCTCTTTTTTGCCCCGAAGCGACCGTATCACGGCAGACGATCAGGCGGTGTTGGAACGAAAATGTTTTGCGTATTTTTGCCGCCAGCACCAACAGATACTGTGTTACCTCATTC
Source organism: uncultured Roseivirgaceae bacterium (assembly GCA_964532595.1). Taxonomy (GTDB): domain Bacteria; phylum Bacteroidota; class Bacteroidia; order Cytophagales; family Cyclobacteriaceae; genus Chryseosolibacter. The sequence goes on along the minus strand of CAZHIQ010000014.1, from coordinate 76,403 downwards.
ACATGCACCCCTGGCCGAGAGAATGCGGCCATCCCGACTTGACGAACTCATCGGACAGGAACACCTGACCGGAGAGACCGGAGTAATCCGCAAAGCCATTCAGAGCGGGAATATCCCCTCTATGATTTTGTGGGGGCCGCCAGGGGTGGGCAAGACAACCATCGCCAATATTATCGCCAACGAGGTAAAGAAGCCGTTTTACACGCTTAGTGCAATAAGTTCCGGCGTCAAAGACGTCCGTGAAGTGATTGAAAAGGCTCGGGTTTCCGCCAGGTCCATTCTCTTTATCGATGAAATTCATCGCTTCAACAAATCACAACAGGACGCCCTGCTCGGAGCCGTAGAGAAAGGAATTATAACGCTTATCGGAGCAACTACGGAGAATCCGAGCTTTGAGGTCAACTCAGCTCTGCTCTCTCGTTGCCAGGTATACACCCTAAAACCTCTCGGTGAAGAACAATTACTCGCCCTTGTCAACCAGGCGTTAACCCGCGATGAGGTACTCAAGAATCGCCAGGTAACCTTAAAAGAGCATCACGCCCTCCTCAACATCTCAGGCGGAGACGGTCGAAAACTCCTGAACCTCATCGAGCTGATTGTCGGTGCGATTGAAGGCGCCATAACAGTGACCGACGAACTTGTCATGGAGATCGCCCAAAAGCACATAGCCCTTTACGACAAAAGTGGCGAACAGCATTATGACATCATATCCGCATTCATCAAGTCGATACGAGGGAGCGACCCTAACGCCGCGGTGTACTATCTGGCCCGGATGATAGAAGGAGGAGAAGATGTCAAGTTCATTGCACGACGTATGCTGATACTCGCTTCTGAAGATATAGGAAACGCCAATCCTACCGCCCTGGTCATTGCCAACAATACCTTTCAGGCGGTTAACGTTATAGGATATCCAGAGGCCCGTATCATTCTGTCTCAATGCGCAATCTATCTGGCGTCGTCGCCTAAGAGCAACGCCAGTTACATGGCGATCGAAAGTGCAATTTCCGCAGTGCGCGAAACGGGAGATTTGTCAGTACCCCTTTCCATTCGGAATGCCCCAACCAAGCTTATGAAGAACCTCGGGTACGGAAAATCATACCAGTACGCACACAGCTACGAAGGAAATTTCGCAGCCATGGAGTTTCTTCCCGACCGCATTAAAGGAACAAAATTTTATGAACCGGGTAATAATGCGCGAGAGCAGGAATTGAGGCGTTACTTGAAAGAGCGTTGGAAAGAGAAATACGGGTATTAAGGATATCTTCACAACACAATCACAACCGTTCAAACGGCTATACATGCAGCGCATCATCCTGGAATCGGCTCCTGAGTTCGTCATCTTCTGTGTTCTGGCCAGTCTGGCTTATGCGGGTATTCAGTACTATAAAACCCGTTACCCCTGGAATCCGAGGATGAATACCGCCCTTTTCGCACTGCGATCGACGGTTGTCTTCTTCCTTTGTTTTCTGCTCCTCGGACCGATTGTCAAACAAATCGCCAACTTCTACGAGAAACCGGTTTTCATAATTCTCCACGACAACTCTTCCTCCATTGCTGCAGCCATAGACTCCTCTACCCTTTCCCGGGTCTCGGGCGAAATGGTCGGCCTTCAAGAAAAGCTCAGGGACATCGGATTTGAATCATCCGTATGGAATCTAAAGGGGGATGAAGGCATTGCTGCGAAGTATGATGCAACCAGCTCCGACATCCATGGTGCCCTCAAGCGGGTTGCCAATCGTTTTGAAGGAAAAAATGTAGCCGGAGTGCTTCTCGTATCGGATGGGATTTTCAATTCGGGGCTCTCTCCGCTCTATGCAAATTACAATTTCCCGATCCACACATTAGGCGTGGGTGATACTTCTGTGCGCTCCGACATCGCTTTGAAAAACATCGCCTATAACAAGATCGCTTACCAGGGCAACCGGTTCCCTATTCGCGCCGAAGTTCAGCTCACCAACATTAACACCACAACGCTGCAGGCAACGCTTTCCAGGCAAGGCAAAACAATTGACCGTCAATCCCGACAAGTCAGCCCAGGTCAGCTAGTCACGTTTGAATTTCAACCCGAAGCAGACGTTCAGGGTATCCAGAAGTATGACATCCAGATCGAGACGCGGCCGCAGGAATACAATACGCGGAATAACCACGCTTCGATCTTCGTCGAAGTAGTAGAAGGCCGCAAGAAGATTCTATGCATTGCCGCCGCCCCCCATCCCGACATCAAAGCACTCCGCGAAATAATCAGCCGCAATGCGAACTATGAATTCCTTCTGCATATTCCCGATGTCAACGAACTACCACCCGGTGAACGGTCTCCTGATAAGATCGATCTGGTTATCTTCCATCAGGTTCCCGACCTTCGCGGAAAAACCGCGCAACTTTATGAAGCGTTCATGAAGAGCAAGTCTTCGGTTTTTCTCATTCTTGGTCAACAAACAAACCTTCGGGCCCTGGCGTTGAACACTATTCCCCTTCAATTTGAAACCCCACCCCGAGAGTATGATGAGGTGACGCCGGTTGTCAACACAGCCACCACTCAATTCGCCATATCACCCGAAGCGACATCTGTCTTCGCTAGCTATCCTCCTGTTTCCGTCCACTTTGGTAAGATGAACGTACACGCCGGAGCGCACACACTGCTCTATCAGCGCGTTGGGAGCGTTACCACCGAAAAGCCTTTGCTGGTTATGAGCGCCGAAGAAAACAGAAAAGTCGCCGTGATGCTAGGCGAGGGAATGTGGCGATGGCGACTCAACGAATTCGACCGCAGCGAAAGCACTCAATACTTCGATGAGGTTTTTGGCAAACTCGTCCAGTATCTCAGCACCACTGAAGACAAGCGCCGATTCCGCAGCGCCCCTGTGCGTCAGGAATTCTCGGAGACCGAACCGGTGGTTTTTGAAAGCCAGGTGTACAATGAAATTTACGAGCCCGTCTACGGCAACGACATTGAGATTCAGCTTACCGGGCCTGAAGGTTCACGTTTCAACTACAGTTACATCACAAGTCGCGGAAACACCCGATACCAAATTGGCGGATTGATGGAGGGTGTGTACCGCTACCGTGCATCGACCATGCTCGACGGAAAGCGAGAGACCGTTTCCGGAGAATTCATCGTTGTCGAACATCAGGCAGAACTCCAAAATCTTACGGCCGACTTCGGTCTGTTGCAGAGGCTTTCCGCTAATACCGGAGGAAAGTTCTACACCCTGTCACAGCTCAACGAACTGCACGAAGACATGCAACGCGCCGAAGCTGTATCCGTCATCCACACGGAAGAGACCTACGACTCCCTTATCAATTTGAAATGGGTGTTCTGGCTACTGCTGATTCTTCTCACCCTCGAATGGGGTTTGCGCAAGTACCACGGCTCATACTAGGGCTTGGCTGGGTACAGGTTCTCCAATGCACCCGGAAGAGTGGGGTATTGAAAAGAGAAGCCAACATCCAACAATCGTCGTGGCGCAACGGCAGCCCCTTCAAGAACAATGTCCGCAACCTCACCCGCTACGAGTCGCACCACGAATTCAGGAACGTTGGGCGCCCATAAGGGCTTCTTCAGCACACGGGCAAGCTCATTTATAAAAGCTTCATTGGTAACCGGGTAGGGTGCTACAGCATTGTATGGCCCACGGAACTGCTCGTCTTCAATTGCGCGCAGATAGATGGCGCAGAGATCGTCGATATGAATCCAACTCACCATCTGCTGGCCACTGCCCAACGGGGAGCCTACGCAGAACCGTACAGGAAGGGCAAGCTTCTTTAGCGCACCTCCCTCAGCTGAAAGAACCATTCCGGTTCGTATTGCCGCGGTACGCATACCCAGTTGAGAAAATGCTTCCGCTTCCTGTTCCCACAAAACGGTAACGCGTGACATAAAATCACGCCCGGCCTTGTCTGATTCGTCGTAGTGGCGTCCTACGTTGGATACACCGTAGTAGTTCACCCCCGATGCGGAGATGAAAGCACGCGGTCGCTCCGGTTGGTTCTCGAGAAACTCGCGAAGAAACCTCGCGGTACCGGCACGACTTTCCAATATTTCATTCTTAACAGCTGCATTCCACCGCTTTTGCGAAACATCAAGCCCGGCCAGGTGAATTACAATATCAACTCCGGCCAAGGCGTTGCGATCGATGTACTTCGTCTGAGGATCCCAGCGACACGCCTCGACTTGCGACTGTTTAGGAAAGCGCACTAAATGACATACCCGGTACCCTTTGTTGAGAAGAATTTCCGTTAAGCGGGTTCCGATGAGCCCCGTGCCGCCGGTCAACAAAATTTTCAACGCCTCCATTATTTTTTGTACCGGCTAGTTGAACCGGTTTTACTGAGGCATAATATAGTACGCCCCGATGGATTTGGAAGCATTGCGATCGGCAGCGTTTCGCAATCATCGCTGGAAAGAGTATCCGTATGTCAGAGAAAAGGTTCTTCCTGGCTTGAACTGCGAGTAGACCGCCTGAGCACCCTCATACCCGCGGTAGAGATCAACTTTGTCGTCATCCAGGAGATTACGGACACCTATTGTAATCCGATGGTTCCGGGCGACACCAAAATCCTTGTAAACATTCAAGTCCAGGCTGTGATGAGGCTGTGTGTAAACATCCGGAACCGCACCAACCCCGATAACGGAGAGACTCTCACCCTGAACATTGTACGACATATTAGCATTGAAATCACCTTCACCCGACGAATAATTAAGGTAGATGTTTACCAGATAAGGTGACTGTCCGCCCATAGGCCGGTACACTTTCATTTCTTCTCCCGTCCTGGCGTTGTTAACGCGTGACGCATACTCCGTCAGACCGCTTTCGTTTACGACAACCTTACGCAGGTCAACCTCTGACCTGACCAGGGTGACGTTAACCCCTGTTGATATTCGCTGCAACAACGATCCTACAAAAGAGAGGTTTTTCCTTAACTCAAATTCAACGCCATAGACACGGCTTTTCCCTGCGTTGCGAGGGCGAACGTTGTTTGTTGCCACGTCGTAAGTCACCATTTCTATATGGCCATCAAACTTCTTCGCAAACCCAGATATCGCTACAAGACCATTATGCGAGTCGAAACGCTCCCATCGAACATCAAGATTATCAATAAGGGTTTGCTCGAGGTCGAGATTTCCGTTGAAAAACCGCTTTGTGATAGGGTCGTAAATCTGGGCGACCGACTTCTCCCGGAAAGAAGGTCTCGCAAGAGTCCGACCATACGAACCGCGAATATTCGTCTTGTCGGTCATGGCATATACCACGTTCACAGCGGGAAGCAGGTTCAAGGCGTTCAGCGTATGATCATCGTTAAGTCTCCGCCCACGCATGTCCTGCCCCGTGTAAAACATATCCGCCTTTTCAAGACGGGCACCGTACACGATCTTCAAATCATCGAGCGAAAGCTCCGTCATCACATACGCCGCGAGCACGCTGGAAGCGGCATCGTATCTATTGGTTGGCTGGTCATTGCCGCGAAGGAAGCTTCCCTGTTGCTCGCCTGCTGTCCAAATGTTCTCCGGCCTGAGGAAATAGTCAGGGTCAACGGGTACGCCCGATCGTGTTGTCACATCGATCCTGTAGTTCTCAATATTAAAGTCCCGGCGCTTATAAAGTCCTTCCATCCCAAACCGGATGTTGTTTCTGCCATAGGGCAAAACGAACTGCAGTTTCAGATTTTCATTCCACTCATTCAGATCCCGCCAGAACCGACGAATTCCGGCGCCAGCCCCCGCGTTCAGCGTCGGCAGTTCGGCACGCGTTATATCGATCGAAGTCTCCCGAAAGTCGGGATCATAAGAACGCGATACGGTCAGGGCATTTCGCCAGTTTAGACGTAAGCGTCCAAGAGTGTGCTCGCCTCCCATCATTCCGCTGGTGACTGAACGCTGGGCATAGGTAAGAATACTCTCAGAGAGAGTTGACTGAGTCTGATCATAATTTCGACTAATTCGATTCGAGGCTTCGGCAACACCACTCTGCGTTCTGAAAAGCGATGCCGAAAACGTGTGGCCATCCAACTTCAATGCGCCTGATAATAGGGCCGACCACAGAACTCGATGACGTGACAACGTTCCTTTCCGAATTTCCTCCGCGAACAAGGAACGCACGGAGCGGTCGTCATCAAGCGTATAGTCGCCAAAGGCAACTCCCTCATTGTGTTCGAAGCTATTCCGATAATTAAATATCGCGTTATATCCGATCGTATGGGAGCCTCGATCGATTCGGTTACCATGATATAGCGAAACGGAAGTGTTTAGAAAACTTCGTATTGGAATTGCTGCCAGTTGGGGATTGAGGCTGCGCGTCAGCGACTCAATGCCCAAATCGCCCGTTGATATGTCGGGTATCTGTGTACCTTCAGAAAAGGGCAAGGCACGTGTCCCGTCGTCAAACCCCAACCAGTCTGTCTTGCCTCCTCGATAACTCAGGAAACTCCTCTTAAAATTCATGTCGGGGTTGTAGGCCGATCCGAGGGAAAGTGAGGTCGTTCTCACTTCAGGAAACTTCTTTGTCTCCACATTCACGATTCCTCCTGTAAAATCTCCGGGAAGATCGGGGGAAAACGTTTTGTAAACGATAACATTCTCCAGTACCGAAGTGGGGAAGAGATCGATCTGAACCTCATTCCGATCAGGATCGAGACCAGGAATAGTCATGGTATTGAGCGTCGTGCGCGTATAACGGTCGCCCAATCCCCGAACATAAACGAACTTTCCGTCTTGAACCGATACGCCTGTGACCCGGCGGATTGCTCCCGACAAGTCGCGGTCACCTGTGCGACCAAATGCCTGACGACTCAGACCATCAATCACATTCAGAGATTTTCGTTGAAAGGTGAGCATCCCCGCGTCGTCGTCCCTGAGTGCTTCTGCGCTGACCACTACTTCATCCAATTCGGAAACAACCGGAAGCATAGACAGGTTGAGTGTGGTCACCTGTCCCGCCCTTACCTCCACGTCTGTCAGAATCTGCGGTTCGTAAGAGATGAACGACAACACAATAGTGTGGGAACCCGCAGGCAACGCCAGCGAATAGTTACCCTCGAAGTCAGTAACCGTTCCCAGACTTGTCCCTTGTCTTAACAGCGTTGCTCCGTATAAGCTTTCACCGCTTACGCCGTCGATCACCTTTCCTCTGATAAAGCCCTCTTGAGCTTGTGCTGCCAGAGCCGACAGCAAGGCGGTCAATAAGCAAAGTATTCTCATTCGCAGTAGATTGTTTGCACGAAAATACTCTCGACGAGTTATGTCATTGTTCAGGAAAGATTATGCTGATTTTAATTCTTGACGCTTCAGTTTAACACAGGCGTAACACATATTACCCGCAAAAGAAAAAGCCCCACCGCGAGGTGAGGCTCACAAAGAAGGCCTAGTGATCAGGGGAGCAGTGCGAGCGACGCTGAGATTGTCCAGCTCCAGGTCGTAACTGCCGGCGCACCCACTGCCGCATCGTCAGAAACAATAAGGGATTGCGCGGTTATTTTGTCGGCCGAGGTATCGCAGATTGATTCGTCATGAGACGGATACACCTCAACTTCATAATCATCAAACCGAACGTTGGTAAAAATCAGTTTGGCGTCGACAAGATTTTTGAAGGCATTCGAACCCACCCCGCACGACTCATCGTAACTGGAGGCTATGAGAATTTTCTTTCCTGATTCATATCCAGAGAAAACGACGTTCTCCACTCGTCCCTGCGCCTTGGATTTGAAGTCGGCAGGACTAGCTGCGCTTCCACCTCCAATCAGCGTTCCATTTTTGAGAATGAACGCTCCGTCAGCATTTTCAGCCCCTTCCGGTCCGTCAATTTCAAGTCCTTTGTCAGTATCGCCTGAATGAATAACCATAAATCCATCAACCGTTCCTTTATAAGCCTGATCCACATCAATTCCGTCATCTCCCTGATGCGCCACCAGTACGTTAGAGACATTGACCGTACCGCCGAAAAACTCTATCCCATCATCGTAGTTTGCAAAAATTTCGATGTTACGAATAACCGTTCCGCTGCCTACACCCCCCAGAGTCAATCCATTGATTTCGCTTCCGCCAAAAATCTCGGTACCCCCATGACGGATGGAGACGTATTCAATGCGTCCGGAATTATCCTCGGAATTATCCCCTCCGTACAATCCAAGTTTCTCCTGGGCCGGCACCCCTTCGATTTGTGCTTCGAGCGATCCCGCGTAGGAGATGGGTGCCCGTCCGAGAACCACCAGGCCGCCCCATTTACCCCGATCTTCGGCGCGCTCGGTAAGATTGGTCCCTCGCTTTTCTCCGACCTTAATATTATCTAGCACTGTTGTAAATATGATGGGTTTGTCAGCAGTACCCACTGCGTGGATCGTCGCACCCCGGGCGATCATCAGGGCCGACGCGTTAGCCCCCTGGCCCTCGCGACCTTTGATGATAGTGCCCGGCTCGATGGTGAGTTTGACTCCTTCGGTGACAATGACACGACCATTAAGTTCGTAGATACGGTCCGCCTTCCAGGTTTGATCCTCCTCGATCAGGCCTTGTACAACAATGTTGTCCGTTTCATTTTCCGGGGTCGCGGCGTCGTCATCACTGCAGGCAGCAGACATCAAGGTCAGTGCAGCGATAGCCAACATGGATTCCATTCTCTTCATAAGATTTGCGTTTTGTTTTGACACAAATCTGACGAAGAGATGTTAACGAATAGCTGGCGGAATGTTTATGAAATTGTTAACCTCCGTCGATGGCCTGTTAACTCCGTGTTAACACCATCGCATCATCCTTTGTTGATAGGCACTTTCAATAGAAGCGCATCAATGATATCCGAAGTAGTGACGTTGTCGGCTTCTGCCTCGTAGTTGAGCAGGATCCTATGGTTCATGACGTCACGCGCAACCGCCTTGATATCTTCCGGCAGCACATAATCGCGACCCTCCATGTAGGCAAGGGCCTTCGCACTAAGGTTGAGATTAATACTTGCCCGGGGAGAAGCACCAAATTGGATGTATTGTGCGTGCTCGTTGAGCTTATATTCAAGCGGCTTTCGGGTGGCGTATACCAGCTCGACAATATATCGCTCGAGGGACTCCGACATCTTGACCCGGTTAACCTGTTCGCGAATGGCGAAGATGTCTTCTTTAGTCAGTACTGTATTCACCGTGAAGTCGAACTGCATATTCGAGATGCGACGCATCACTTCTAGCTCCTGTTCCTTCGACGGATAGTTCACGAACACCTTCATCATAAAACGGTCGACCTGTGCTTCGGGCAGCGGATACGTCCCCTCCTGGTCGACGGGGTTCTGCGTCGCCATCACCAGAAAGGGCCGGTCGAGTTTGAACGTCGTTTCGCCGATGGTGACGGTCTTCTCCTGCATAGCTTCCAGCAGCGCTGACTGCACCTTGGCAGGTGACCTGTTAATCTCATCGGCCAGGATAATATTGGCAAAGATCGGCCCCTTCTTTACCTCAAACTTTCCGTCCTTTTGATTATAGACCATAGTACCCACCAGATCGGCGGGCAACAGATCCGGCGTGAACTGAATACGCTGAAAATCGAGATGAAGAACGCGCGCCAGTGTGCTAATGGTAAGCGTCTTGGCAAGCCCTGGCACCCCCTCCAACAAAATATGACCGTTGGTGAACAAGCCTATCAGCAGCCGGTGTACCATGTACTCCTGGCCTACAACCACCTTTCCTACCTCTGCGATAACCTGACTAATCTTTTCCTTGTGTTCCTGGTGTTTATCTGCTTCTATTACTTCCATGCGATAGTTTTTGTAACGGCGCAAAAATACGGGAATAATTCAAAACGGGTTTCATCCTGTCCGCTCGTCCAATTATACGAAAGAAGAATGAATGATATATCTCTTTCACGTTTATTGCCGCCTGCATCATTCAAGCGAAACCACCTCGGTATCGCGGGGATTTAAGAGGTACGAATTGATCAGGTTCTGTACGGTCGGCGTTTCCAATCCGCGCGTCACATAATGGCGCGCCGAATCGAAGTCGGAGAGGGTCACATCTCTGTGCACAAAACCAAAGCCAAAGAAATTACCGTCCTCTACCAGGACCAGCGATTGCTCATTTCTCGTCCTTCCCTTGCCAATGATGGCGACATTATTCCCCCTTTCACAGAATCCTTCCACCGCTTTCATGACACGTTTGTTATACCTCCGCACCGTCTCCAGCCCCATACATGCCCCGCGACAACCACCCGTCTGGTACTCGAAGCAAAGCCCCTTCGCCACCTGCAATCCGCACAACTTCGGACAAAGTTCATGCTCCCTCACCTTCTGCCAAAGGAAATTCCAGGCATCGCCCTTGGTTGAGAACCGGATCAGCGGATCCGACCCCCGTGTCACCTGATTAACGGAAAAACGAAAGAATCCATTGCGGTCTTCGTACTGATATATCCCCCATTCTTCAAGACGAAATTTCTGGGCAACGTTATACTTAGGCCAGAATTTCCGGATTTGCTGAGATTCGAGTATTAGTGCGATAAGTTCATTTCCCGTCAGGTCGTAGGTAATCTGATGAATCTCATTGCGAATCCTCGAACGGCTCCATTCGCGAGCGTCGCCGGTAAAATGCCCCGCTACACGCTTCTTGATGTTAATCGCTTTACCTACGTAGATGATGTGGCCCCGCGCATCATGGAAATAATACACTCCGCATTTCGCCGGAAGCTTATCAAATTGCTCCTTGGGAAGATTCGGGGGAAGGATGGTCTCACCCGAATTGCGTTTTAAGGCACGAAGAATATGATTCTCATAATCGCGCCGCAAAAGGTGATCAAATATTTTTACCGTGGCTGTCGCGTCTCCGCCGGCTCTATGTCGATTCGTAATTTCGATACCCAGGCTCTGTGCAAGGCTTCCGAGACTATAGGAGCGGAGGCCGGGTAGGATTTTGCGGCTTAGTCGTACGGTACAAAGCTTTTTCGCCTGCCATTTGATTCCGACCTGTTCGAACTCCTTCTTGAGAAATGAATAATCAAAGTGCGCGTTATGGGCTACGAATACTTTTCCCTCAAGGCGCTGATAAAGGTCATGGGCTATTTCCGCAAAAGTGGGCGCTGACAGAACCATCTCTTGTGTGATGCCTGTAAGCCCGGTTATATAGTAGGGAATCGACCGATCCGGATTGATCAGCGTGTGGAAAGTGTCCGTGATCCGGCCGCCGTCATGATAGCATATAGCTATTTCGGTAATGCGATGGTGCGCCGCGTAGCCCCCCGTCGTCTCAATGTCAACAATCGCATACATAGTTTCTGAAAGCGGAATGCCTGCCTATATACCGGAGATTTAACACGGCAAAAGAAAAACTTCCGCCGTTATTTGCAATGGCTGCTTTTCGTTATTCACCAAATTTAGCCAATTTTAACTCTAAGTTATGAACTGGATTATCCGCCTATTACTCAACGGTTTGGCTGTCGCATTGACCGCCTACCTTCTTTCCGGCGTCTCCGTTACCGACTATGGGACAGCCATTTTAGTTGCATTAGTACTGGCGATTGTCAACGTGTTGGTAAAACCTATTCTGGTTATCCTCACCATTCCCATCACTATTTTGACCCTGGGGCTCTTCCTGCTGGTTATCAACGCAGTCATCATTCTTCTGGTAGACAATGTTATCGGCGGGTTTGAAGTTGACGGCTTCTGGTGGGCTCTATTGTTCAGCCTTGTGCTGTCGATCTTCAACAGTATTTTCAACGACCTGGCCGGGAAGAAAAAACGAGGCCGATGAGAATCGGTCTCAGCATATTTTTCATCGCAACATCGCACCTTCTCGGGGCGCAAGTTCAGTTACCCGGTTATCTGTATCACGACCCGGAACTGAGCAATGCTCTGCGCCGTATCGTCGTTGAAGCCGACCTCGGCGGTACGTACGACGTTGGCGAGGACGGAACAGAAACAATCTCGTTAGCCGTAATCGACCTTTCAGCGAAACGTCCCCGTTTCGGTGGGGTGAACGCCGACAACTTCATTTACCCGGCATCTGTGTATAAGATGTATGTAGCCATGGAAGTCCTGAAACAGATCAGTGAGGGACGGTACGGGCTACACGACATGTATGTTGTAAGGTCACCAAACGATGTGGACCGGTCGCGTGAAATCGCCTTTGACCCTCGTCCGCTCCTCCGCGATGGCGATACGGTGACCATCCACTACCTGATCGACCTTATGATTACTCGCAGCGACAACAGTGCTGCCAATTGCCTTATCGACATCGCCACCCGCCCGGAAATCAATGCCACGATGCAGCAGTATCAATGGCAGGGCAGCGAGGTTACCCGAAAGTTTCTCCGTCGTTCACTGGAGGATCCTGGCTATGATACCATCCGCAGTACCGAAACCTGTGCGCTGCACGCTGCCGACTTTCTGTACCGGATGTATACCCGTCAGCTGGTTAATCCCTGGGTAAGTCTTCAGCTTGAATCTTACCTCGGACTCCAGCTTGATACATCAAAACTTGCAACCGGGCTACCGCGCACAGCGATGTTTTACCACAAAACCGGGTGGTGGAGTTATTATACTCACGATGTAGGCCTGGTCAACGACGGCAATACACGCTACATCATTGCCCTCTTCACGCCCGTCCCCGAAAAAGATGTACGACCGAGAATGAAGGTGCTTGCCGGGAAGGTTCACGAAATTTTGTCTTCGCAACGCCGCTAATCAGGGGCGGGGAACAAGCGTTTCATGGTTAGCCGCCTGCCAGGCAAGCCAGGCCGTCATAATCGCATTGTGACGCAAATCATCAGGAACAACCTTGTCATACACATCCATATTGGCATGATGGGTACGCGTTGCATACTCGAGCGGATCCTGAATAAATTGGAAAGCCGGAATGCCTACAGCGTCGAATGACAGGTGATCCGTACCGGTAGCATTGCTCATCGATATAGTTGCCGCGCCGTCGCCGTTAAAAGGTTGCAGCCACTTCTCGAACAACGGGCGCGCTGCTTCATTACTTTGTAGATAAATCCCGCGGTACTTGCCTGCTCCGTAGTCCATATTGAAGTATACCGACAGCTTCTCACCCTCTGGAGTAAGCTTGACCGAATCATATGGATAGCTGCGGTCCAGACGGACACCTACCTTCCGATGTACGTACGATCTCGATCCAAGAAGGCCCTGTTCTTCGCCACCCCAAAGAGCTATCCTTATCGTTCGTCGCGGGCGCGCATCAAGCGTCAAAAGTAATCGCATTGCCTCCATCATGACCGCAGAGCCCACAGCGTTATCCGTGGCTCCCGTCGCACTGTGCCACGAGTCGAGGTGAGCGCCGATCATTACGACCTCATCTTTCAGATCCGTACCGGGAATTTCGCCGATGACGTTAAAGCCCTCCGCCGGCGTTGTAAACTGTACCTGCAATGCCATCTCCAACGTTACGCGAGTTCCTGCTTGAACCTGGCGAACCAGTCGGTTGTAGTGTTCGGCGGCTAATACCACCTGTGGGAGAACAGGTGGAGCGTCAGGATGCCATGCTTGTCTGCGTCGCGAGTACGGCGTGTCCGCCGGATAAGGTACCGTTGCAGAAGTTACAACGAGCGTTCCATCATTTTCGAGGCGTGGGCTCACATCAAGAACTGCGGCCACACCTTCTGACAGACATAATTCCCATTTCTTCCAGGCCAGTCGCTGCGGCTCCGTGTTTGGAGAAAATCGTCGCGCCTGATTTGCCGGTCTCGGCAGCGCATGCGCCATCTGCGCCAAGGCAGAATCCGAATGTCGCCACGCATCCGCTTTGAAAGAAGGCCGAACCGGGTGGGGGAGACTGAACAAGACGATCTTATCCTTGAGTTTCCCTCTGTATTTATCAATATCGGATTCCTTCTCAATATCGAGGTACGCGACGTCAGCACGAAGAGTCCCTTTGATCCCTGGGCTCCAGGCTTTCGGCCAGGCGATCAAGGGCGAGTAGGTAGGCGAAGTCATGGCGAGACTGAATTTTTTCAGTTCCCACCCGCGACCAAACGTCTCGCCCCAATAATCGAAGTCAACGTTTTCAGCACCCCATGACCGCAGCGTTTCACGAGCGTACTCCGCTGCCCGTTGGTATCCCGCTGATCCCGTAAGACGCGGGCCGTTGACATCTGTCAGCCGGAAGAGAATATCCATGACGCGCGAACTATCAACACCCTGAGCCCTGAGCTCGGCAAGTATCGGCTCCCCTGACGTCTGCGCATACACTCCCGGTATTGCCGTGATCAGGAGAAGAACTGAAAGAATTGCTCGTTTCATTCGCGAGAGTTGAATTTCAACAACCTATTTTTTTCGAAGGCTTATTGACAGAACAATGTCGCGCTTCGCCATCCACACATTCCAGACGCCCACCAGCCGCTGCTTTTCTCCGGCATCAGCCTGCACTATCGGATAGGAATACAAAAGAGAGTCTACGACACCCTGGTCATTTCTGACATTCTGAAGGTTGTCATGGGGGACACCCGTAGTATCCTGTGCGTACGCTTCAAACAACTGTCGTTCAAGATCGTGCCGGGCTTCTCTGACGTTTGTCACCAGGCTTATCCTTCCCGGGTACCCCTCGATGAAGGCATTGCGGGCGGTGGTATCTGCCGCCAGGCTATCGAGCGTGTTTACAGTAAGACGGCCCTCGCGAAAAGCCGCCTCAGTAATTTCTACTTCGGTGACGCGCACGATCTGATTTCGTTCCAATTCCTCCCGATACGCCTTACGCTTTTCCTCGGGTAACGAACCGCTGCAGGCAAACACGAGCAACGCAAAAAACAAAACTGAACAGTACTTCATCGCGTAAAGAATTAGTGATGCAAATTTGGCGAAAATAGCCCGTCCTAGCAGGGAAAATACTTATTACCTTTGCACGTCTCTGCTATATGACCGAAAAACTCGAAGACATCAGATTACGGTTCGAAGAACTGGGCCAGCTCTTGGCTCAGCCTGAGACCATGAAAGACCTCAAGAAGTTCTCCCAACTCAGCAAGGAGTATCGCGACCTTGAGAAGATAGTCGTTAAATACAAAGCGCTTCTGGAGGCCAAAAGCCACCTGCAGCAAGCAAAGGAATTGCTTGACAAGGAGAAAGACGCCGAAATGCGCGAACTCGCCAAAGCGGAAATTGAGGACCAGGAAACCCGGATTGAAGAGCTCAACAACAACCTCAAAGAGCTGATGATACCCAGGGATCCGAATGACGACAAGGATGTATTACTCGAAATCAGAGCGGGTACCGGTGGTGACGAAGCGGCCATATTCGCCGGCGATCTCTGGCGAATGTACCAACGGTTCTGTGACCGGAAGGGTTTAAAGATGACAGTCGTAGACGTAACAGAAGGTTCTGCCGGGGGTTATAAAGAAGTGATTAGCAGCATTACCGGTGAGGGAGCTTATGGACTTTTGAAGTTCGAGTCGGGTGTGCATCGGGTACAGCGCGTACCGGAAACCGAGCAAATGGGACGTGTCCACACATCGGCCGCCTCGGTCGTCGTTCTGCCAGAGGTAGAGGATGTTGAAATCGACATCAATCCAGCCGACATAGAAGTTCAGACGGCGCGGTCAAGTGGCGCAGGTGGCCAGAACGTCAACAAGGTTGAAACGAAAGTCCAGATGACGCACAAGCCCACCGGCATTGTAGTCACGTGTCAGGTCGAACGATCGCAGCACGGCAACCGCGAACGCGCCCTCCAGATGCTCAAGACCAAACTCTATGAAATGGAGCTCCAGAAGCAGCAGTCGGAGATCGGTGCCGCGCGGAAATCAATGGTCCGCTCGGGCGATCGCTCGGAAAAGATCAGGACCTACAACTACCCTCAAAGCCGCGTCACAGACCATCGCATTGGTTACACGCAACACAACCTGCCCGCGATAATGAACGGCGAAATAGATGATTTCATCGAACAGCTCAGGATGGCTGACACGGCGGAAAGAATGACGGAAGCATCACGGTAAGCAGGAAAAACTCAATCGCGAATTTTTGCGTTAATTTGAGTTAAAATCAATCATTTATGGGAAAAGGACTCATTGCTACTTTGGTCGTTGTAGGCGTCATCGCCGTATTGGCCTTAGGTTTCTTTCTTTGGGGCACCGGAATTTATGATCAGGCCATTCGCGCGCAGGAACGGGTGAATGCCGAGTTCAACGATGTTCAGGCCACCTACCAGCGGCGCGCCGATCTAATCCCCAACCTGGTGGCTACAGTCCAGGGTGCCGCCGAAAATGAAAGGGCTATTCTTACAGAAGTAACGCAGGCCCGGGCAGGGATCACTAATGCCCAGACACCGGAAGACCTTGAAATCGCGGGTCGTCGCATCAATACCGCGATTAACCTTGCGTTCGAGGCTTATCCGCAAATCCGTTCAACCGAGAATTTCCAGAATCTACAAGCCCAGCTTGAAGGAACGGAAAACCGGATCAACATTGCACGTCAGCGTTACAACGATGCCGTGAGGGAGTATAACTCATACGTTCGCGGATACTTCAAGCGCATGGCGCTCAACATGTTTGGAGGAGGCGAAGACTTTTCGCCAAGAACTGGATTTCAGGCTTCTGCTCAGGCGCAGGAGGCGCCCACTGTTCAGTTCTGATGCCTATATCGGGAATTATTCGGCACTGGGGTGGGCGTTTGCAATGCAAATGCCCTTCCCAAATGCCTCTCTCATTTGCAAGCAGAGAGAAATGTCTTAGAGTGTGCGCTTGGTCTCGCGATTTTCGTAGCTCTCAATAACGTCGCCGACTTTCAGGTCATTGAAGCCGTCGATACCCAATCCGCAATCAAAGCCGGTACGAACCTCGCTGACATCATCTTTGAAGCGTTTCAGCGAAGACAGTTTACCTTCGTACATAACGATACCATCGCGAACGAGGCGGATTGGATTGTTTCGCTTGATAGACCCATCTGTCACCATACATCCGGCGATCGTACCCACCTTCGAAATCTTGAATACTTCGCGTACCTCAGCATTTCCGACAATGACTTCCTCGACTTTAGGCGCCAACATACCCTCCATGGCGTCTTTGACTTCGTTGATGGCGTCGTAGATAATCGAGTAAAGACGGATTTCAATTTCTTCCGTCTCTGCCAGGCGGCGAGCCGCTTGCGACGGGCGAACCTGGAAGCCAACGATAATAGCATCAGATGCTGAAGCCAGGAGCACATCCGACTCGGAGATCTGACCAACGCCGCGGTGAATAATGTTCACCTGAACTTCCGGCGTAGACAGTTTCAGGAGTGAATCTGAAAGCGCTTCCACGGAACCGTCAACGTCACCTTTTACAATTACGTTGAGCTGTTTAAAGTTACCAATGGCAAGACGACGTCCAATTTCGTCGAGCGTGATATGCTTCCGCGTACGCATGCTTTGTTCGCGTAGCAGCTGATTGCGACGGTTCGCCAACTCACGCGCTTCGCGATCGGATTCCATGACGTTGAGTTTCTCCCCGGCCTGCGGCGCTCCGTCGAGACCGAGAACCACGACAGGGGTCGACGGACCTGCTTCTTTCACCTTCTTGCCGGTATTGTCGAACATCGCTTTTACGCGGCCGTAGTGAGGTCCTGCGAGGATAATATCTCCCATGCGCAACGTTCCATTCTGTACCATCACCGTCGCCACATACCCGCGACCTTTATCCAAGCTCGCCTCGATGATGGACCCGGAAGCAGGACGTGACGGATTCGCGCGAAGATTCAGGAGCTCGGCCTCCAGCAGGACTTTCTCGAGCAACTCATCTATCCCTTGTCCGGTCTTCGCAGAAATCTCCTGCGACTGATATTTTCCACCCCACTCCTCCACGAGAATATTGTTCGCGGCCAGTGATTCACGGACCTTGTTAGGGTTCGCTGTCGGTTTATCAATTTTGTTTATCGCGATGACGATCGGCACTCCGGCAACCTGCGCGTGATTGATGGCCTCCTTCGTCTGAGGCATCACGTCATCGTCAGCGGCAACGACAATGATGGCAATATCGGTGAGCTGAGCACCCCTTGCACGCATTGCAGTAAAGGCCTCGTGACCCGGTGTATCAAGGAAAGCAATTTTGTTTCCGCTCTTGGTCACCACGCTATAAGCACCAATGTGCTGAGTAATACCTCCCGCCTCCGATGCCGTTACGCGAGTACTGCGGATGTAGTCGAGCAACGAAGTTTTCCCGTGATCGACGTGACCCATAATAGTTACGATAGGAGCGCGGGGCTTGAGGTCTGCCTCATCATCTTCAACTTCCTCAACGAGAAGCTCGTCATCTGCCGAAATGAACTGTACGTCGAAACCGAATTCGTCCGCGATCACCGTGATAGCTTCTGCGTCAAGACGCTGGTTGATTGACACGAACATTCCGAGGTTGAGACACACCGAGATAACCTCATTGACGGAAACATCCATCATGGAGGCGAGGTCATTCGCCGAAATAAACTCGGCTACCTTTAGTGTTTTCGATGCCTTTTCTTCCTGGAGCATTTGTTGCTCGTGCTCGGCCGAAAGCGCCTGACGTTTTTCGCGTCTGTACTTTGCACCTGTGGCTCGTTTTCCGCCGCCGCTCAATTTCGCGAGTGTGGCTTTGATCTGATCCTGGATTTCCTTTTCAGAAGGCTCTTCTTTCTGCACGCGCTGACCCGGACGGCCGCCGCGGCCTTGCTGAGGCCGCGCACCGGTTTTTGCGCCTGCGTCAGTTGCAATACGCTTGCGTGGACGTTTGCCCTTCCTGTCTTCCTTGAGATCGGACGAAGCAACCGGGCTTTCCTTCTTTTTCTCTACCGGTAACTCGATCTTGTCGACAACCTTTAGTCCTTTCAACCGATCAGCCTTTGCCTTAATCAGTTCAGCCTCCGGCTGCTTCTCCTCCACCGGTTCCTCAACAGGTTTCTCCGGTTCAGGTGTAGGCACTGCTGCTACAGGTTCAGGAGCTTTAGGCTCTTCTACCGGTTTTACCTCAGCCACAGGAGCTGGTTCTTCTTCCTTCGGTTTTGCCGCAGGCTTCTTATCAAGATCTATCTTACCCAGAACGCGGATGCCTTCCAATTTCGGTTTCTCGCGTTCGATTTTCTCGGTCTTGGGCTCCTCTTTCGGCTTCAGTTCTTTAGAGCCGAGGTTCTTAATCAGAATGCTCTCCTCCTCCTCATTCCGTTTCTTAGCCGCTTCCTTCTCGCGTTCAGCCGTTACCTCGTCGTGTTTCACACCGATGGTTAGCCCAGACGCTTCGAGCTTTTCTGAAGCAGAAGACGCGAACTCCTTGGCGAGCATAGCATATTGCTCGCCCGTGAGTTTGGCGTTCGGGTTGTTGTCGACGGTAAAACCCTTCTCGGACAAGAACTCCACAATGGTGTTGTGTCCAACATTAAGTTTCCGCGACGCTTGCCCTAACCGTATCATCTTTTCTGCCATGCTCAAATATCCCTATGATTTTGTAATTTCTTAAGTCTGAACGCGATTATTTATCGACTATTTACTCAAATTCCTTTCGAAGTACGCCCAGTACGTTTTCGACTGTTTCCTCTTCGAGATCAGTACGGCGAACGAGTTCTTCCTTGTTGAGGTTCAATACACTCTTTGCTGTATCCAGCCCGATACGCTTAAGCTCGTCGAGCACCCATCCATCGATCTCATCCGCAAACTCGTCGAGGTCGACATCTTCCTCCGTTTGACCCTCGGCCAATTCTCTGAACACATCGATTTCGTAACCGACAAGTCGGCTGGCAAGCTTGATGTTCAGTCCACCTTTTCCGATCGCCAGCGACACCTGATCAGGTTTGAGATACACCGCTACACGCCCGCTTTCCTTATCGATCCGAATCGACGAGATTTTCGCGGGGCTAAGCGCGCGCTGAATGTACAACTCAAGGTTCTCGGTGAAGTTGATGACGTCGATGTTTTCATTCTGAAGCTCGCGAACAATCGCGTGAATACGCGAGCCCTTCATCCCTACACAAGCACCTACCGGATCAATGCGGTCGTCATAAGATTCAACAGCGACTTTGGCGCGCTCACCTGGCTCCCTGACCACCTTCTTGATCGTAATCAAACCATCGTAAACCTCCGGTACTTCCTGCTCAAATAAACGCTCCAGAAAAACCGGAGAGGTACGTGACAATATGATCTTGGGATTACCATTGACCATCTCTACCTTGTGCACGATCGCCCTCACAGTTTCACCCTTGCGATAGCGATCTTTTGGAATCTGCTCTCCGCGCGGGATGGAAATCTCATTCCCCTCGCCGTCGATCAGAAGCACTTCCTTGCTCAACACCTGGTATACTTCTCCGGTAATGATTTCACCCACGATGTCTTTATACTTTTGGTAAAGGATGTCCTTCTCCAGATCCTTTACCTTTTGCATCAACGTCTGCCGCGCTGTTGTTACCGCCCGGCGTCCAAAGGATTCGATATCAATCTGCTCCGATACCTCTTCACCGACTTCAAAATCCGGTTCAATCTTTCTTGCTTCCGTCAAGCTTATCTTGTCCGGATCCCAGATATCTTCTGAATCGTCTTCCACGATTTCGCGAATACGATAAATCTCAAGATCACCCTTGTCCGCATTAATGATGATATCAAAGTTATCCGTCGGAATGGCTCTCCCATTCTCATCCGTTCCGAATTTCTTCTTGATCATGTTCCGGAAGACGTCTTCCAGTATACGGATCATCGTTGGCCGGTCAATGTTTTTCTGTTTAGCGAACTCGGCAAACGATTCAATTAACGTTGAGATATCCATATGTTATAAAATGTTACTTGAACGAAATGAGGACGAACGCCTTGTCGATGTCATCAAAAGGTATCTCTATCTCACGGAGCTCCTTCTTTCGACCCGAGCCCGACTCGTGTTCGAGCACCAGCTTTTCGTCGATAACGGCCTTCAGCCGACCTGTTGCAGTTGATGAATCTTTCAGCACGACCTTGAGGTTGCGACCTGTATTTTTGAAAAACTGTCGCTTTAGCTTAAGGGGCTGATCAAGTCCGGGAGTGGTAACCTCCAGAAGGTAATTCTCCTCCCCGAAGAAGTCCCGGTCATCCAATTCTTTGGAAAGAGTACGACTGAGTTCCGCACAATCGTCGATCGACATCCCATCATCGCCGTCAACGACAACGACAACACGCCTCGGCTGTTTTTTTCCGGAAATCGCTACATCCACCACAAATTTCTGGGGTGAAAGGTTCTTTTCCGCAAGCTTTCGGATTTCCCCGGCCAGATCCATTCTCAATATGCTATAAACAAAGAGGGGACTTCTGTCCCCTCTAATTTTTTCTTTCAGAAAGCTGTGCAAAGCTAGCACTTTTTACTTTTCCATCAAAATATTGCTTTATTTAACGCACATGACCAGACGCTATTTACCCCTGCTGCTTGCCGTTTTTCTCCTCGGCTGTGGCCGTAGCAACCAGCAAGAGCCGCCTGCCCCCTCGGAGGCAACCCCAACCGTTGTAGTACCGCCGTTCAACGCCGACTCGGCTTACGCTTTCGTCGCTCAACAAGTCGCGTTCGGACCGCGCATTCCTAATACTCCGGCGCATGCTCAGGCGGCCGACTACCTCGTTTCAACGCTTCGCCGATATGGAGCCCGTGTTACTGTTCAGGACTTTCGGCAGACTGTTTACAGCGGCCAGACATTACCGTTCAAAAACATAATCGCTACCTTCAATCCGCAGGCCACCAAACGCATTCTGCTCGCCGCTCACTGGGACACCCGGCCATTTGCCGATAAGGACCCCGAAAATCCCCAAGCGACATTTGACGGAGCTAACGACGGCGGTAGCGGCGTAGGCGTCCTGCTTGAAATCGCCCGCGTCATTCATACCTTCGGCGAACTCTCTGCAGGAGTTGACATCATTTTATTTGACGGCGAAGATTGGGGAGAACGCGAAGGTGAACAAGGAAGACACCGTCTTCCAAGAGGTCTTGAGGAGTGGTGGTGTCTGGGATCGCAGTATTGGTCCCGGAACAAACACACGTCCAACTATAACGCCTACTACGGCATTCTCCTCGATATGGTTGGAGCCCGAAGTGCACAGTTTCACCGCGAAGGGTATTCCATGGAATTCGCCTCCGGCATCGTCGAGAAAGTCTGGAACCACGCGCAGCGACTTGGGTTCTCACATGTGTTCGTCCGGCAAACGCAAGCCCCAATCACCGACGACCATTACTTCGTTAACACCATCGCCGGAATCCCCATGATCAATATTGTCCACTACGAGCCGGGGAAGGGTTTCTTTGGCGACTTCCATCACACGCAGCGCGACAATATGGATATCATCAGCAAAGAAATGCTGGGCATCGTCGGAACTACGGTGCTGAACACATTATACCACGAACCGTGATCAGATGTAATTGGGAAGGTTCTTCAGATACACGCCGTAGCCACTTTTCTCAAGCGGCCGCGCCAGTTCCATAAGCTGGTCTTTGGAGATAAAGCCCCGGCGATACGCGACTTCTTCTATACATCCTATCTTCAAGCCCTGGCGCTGTTCTATGACCTGAACGAAATTGGACGCCTGCATGAGGGAGTCGAAAGTGCCCGTATCAAGCCAGGCGGTTCCCCGGCTCATAGGCGCGACCTTTAATCGTCCCTTCTTCAGATACGCATTGTTGACATCGGTAATTTCCAGTTCACCCCGTGCGCTGGGCTTGATCGAGCGGGCAATAGCGATTACCTCGTTGTCATAGAAATACAATCCCGGCACCGCGTAATTTGATTTCGGCTTGGCAGGCTTCTCTTCGATGGAAATCACATTGTGGTCCTTGTCGAATTCGACCACTCCGTAACGTTCAGGATCAGTTACCGGGTAGGCGAAAATCACTCCTCCGTCCGGATCAACGTTGTCTTCCAAAAGTGTTTTAAGACCGGAACCATGGAAGATGTTGTCACCGAGAATGAGGGCAACCTTGTCATCGCCAATAAACTCTTCACCGATGAGGAACGCCTGCGCAAGTCCCTCCGGTTTCGGCTGTACGGCATATTGAAAGGAGCAACCCAACCGGGACCCGTCGCCCAACAGTCGCTCGAACATCGGCACGTCATGCGGTGTAGAGATGATCAGAATTTCACGAATACCGGCCATCATGAGTACTGATAGCGGGTAATAGATCATCGGCTTGTCATACAGCGGCATAAGCTGCTTGCTGATAGCAAGGGTGAGCGGATAAAGTCGCGTGCCGGAGCCTCCGGCGAGTATTATTCCCTTCATACATTCAAACTGTAAACTCTACAATCGACAAATCACGAGAAGCTTCATCGTCCCTCGTACATAGTAGCATAGTACTGAAGATACTCTCCGGACGTTACGCGTTTCAACCAATCCTGATGGGTGAGATACCAGTCGATGGTCTTTTCCAATCCAACTTCGAAAGGCGTTTCAGGGCGCCATCCGGTCTCGCCCGCCAGTTTCGACGCATCAATGGCATAACGCAGATCGTGGCCCGGACGATCTTTCACGTAAGTGATCAATTTTTCAGACTCTCCATCTTCCCTGTTCAGTTTCCTATCCATCAGACGGCAAAGCAACAGAACAAGATCAATGTTTTTCCACTCATTGTTTCCACCGATGTTGTATATCTCCCCGGGTTTGCCCTTGTGAAATATCGCATCGATGGCGCGTGCGTGGTCTTCTACATACAGCCAATCACGGACATTCTCCCCCTGGCCATAAACGGGTAGCGGCTGACGGTTGATGATGTTGTTTATCATCAGAGGAATCAGCTTCTCAGGAAAGTGGTAAGGCCCGTAGTTGTTCGAACACCTGCTGATGACCGTTGGCAATCCAAAACTGTGGTAGAATGCACTGACGAAGTGATCGCTGCTTGCTTTCGAAGCCGAATACGGAGAACGGGGATCGATATGCGTGGTCTCAGTGAAGTACTCGCCCGGGGCCGCCACTCCATAGACTTCATCGGTCGATATATGGTAAAATAGGCGACCGCTGAAGTCAGGATGCCACGTCGCCTGCGCAGCCCGCAGAAGATTCAGGGTTCCAATGATGTTCGTATTAGCAAAC
The DNA here is from genome assembly GCA_964532595.1 of uncultured Roseivirgaceae bacterium. Classification (GTDB taxonomy): domain Bacteria; phylum Bacteroidota; class Bacteroidia; order Cytophagales; family Cyclobacteriaceae; genus Chryseosolibacter. The sequence continues at coordinate 52,478 of CAZHIQ010000014.1, read as the reverse complement.
TCAGCCGGATTATGAAGCGAGCGATCAACGTGCGACTCAGCAGCGAGATGGATCACACCATCGACATCGTTTTCGCGAAATAAGTTGAAAAGAAATTCAACATCGAGGATGTCGCCCTTTACAAACCGGTAGTTTGGCTGGTCCTCAACATCCTTGAGGTTTTCGAGGTTACCAGCATACGTCAATTTGTCGAGATTGATAATCCGGTAGTGGGGGTACTGCCTTACGAAAAAGCGAACCACATGGGAGCCGATGAAACCGGCGCCCCCGGTAATCACAATGGTCTTCTTGTTCATGTTGAATTACTTTTACAATCCGTTTAATCAGCGGATGTATTTTTCAAAGTTCTTGTGTTCACGTTCAAACAACACTTCGCGGGGAAGCGACTTGAAGTAGTCATAGGTAATGCGAAGCCCCTCCGCTCTTGACACCTTAGGTTCCCACCCCAGTATCTCGCGTGCCTTCGTAATGTCTGGCTGTCGTTGTTTCGGGTCGTCTTTAGGGAGTGGCTCGTACACGATCTTTTGGGTCGTCCCTGTCAGTTTCACGATTTCTTCTGCAAACTCCCTGATCGTAATTTCGTCGGGATTGCCAATGTTGACCGGTAAATGATAGTCAGACATGAGGAGCCTGAAAATTCCTTCCACCTGATCATCGACATAACAAAAAGAGCGTGTCTGCGATCCATCACCAAAGACGGTAAGATCCTCTCCGCGCAGCGCCTGACCAATAAAGGCCGGCAGCACGCGTCCATCGTTCAGTCGCATCCGTGGCCCATAAGTGTTGAAGATGCGCACAATACGCGTATCAACCTTGTGGAAAGTATGATACGCCATGGTGATCGCTTCCTGGAAGCGCTTGGCTTCGTCATATACGCCACGCGGGCCAATAGGGTTCACGTTGCCATAGTACTCTTCCGTCTGCGGATGTACGAGCGGATCGCCGTAAACTTCCGAGGTAGAGGCTACCAAAATGCGTGCCTTCTTCGCCCGGGCGAGCCCCAGGAGGTGGTGAGTACCCAATGATCCTACTTTGAGGGTTTGAATCGGGATCTTCAGATAATCAATGGGACTGGCTGGCGATGCAAAATGCAGTATATAGCGAAGTTCTCCCGGTACATGCACAAACGATGAGACATCGTGATTGTAGAACTCAAAGTTCGCGTGCTTAAACAGATGCTCGATGTTGCGCAAGTCGCCAGTGATCAGATTATCCATGGCGATCACATGGAATCCTTCATTGAGGAATCGCTCACACAGGTGCGAACCGAGGAAGCCTGCTCCCCCGGTAATCAAGACTCTTTCGCGCTTAGCCATGAACCACCTCTCTTCCTATGCTGTAGTACTGGAACCCATGTTCGCGCATGACGTCGAGCTCATACACATTGCGTCCATCAAAAATCACCTTGTTCTTCACAACCGACGCAAGGCGCTCAAAGTCAGGTGTTCTGAATTCGGGCCACTCGGTCGCTATAAAGATAGCATCCGCCCCCTGAGCCGCGGCGTAGGGAGTTTCGCAATACTGGATACGATCGCCGAATATTTTCCGGACGTTTTCGGTTGCCTCGGGATCATGAGCACGAACCACAGCGCCGTCCTTCAGGAGGCCTTCGATGTTGTATAACGCTGGCGCCTCACGAATATCGTCTGTGTGCGGTTTGAATGCGAGACCCCAAACGGCAATCACCTTTCCTTTAAGGTCATTTTTGAAATGCTCGCGGATTCGTGTAAGGAGCTTCGTCTTCTGATATTGATTCACTTCCATAACGGCCTTGAGAATCCGGAAGTTGTAGGATGTGTCTTCCGCAGACTTTGCCAGGGCCTGAACATCTTTCGGGAAGCAACTTCCGCCGTAGCCAATCCCCGGAAAAAGGAATCGTTTTCCTATACGGCTATCTGTGCCTATTCCTTTTCGCACCGCATCAACGTCGGCGCCGAGCAATTCGCATAGGTTCGCGATTTCGTTCATGAAGCTGATCTTGGTAGCCAGGAACGAGTTGGCGGCGTATTTAGTCAGCTCGGCTGAACGTTCGTCCATAAAAACCAAGGGATTACCCTGCCTGACGAACGGGGAGTACAACGTCTCCATCAGCTTCCGGGCACGCGGAGAATTCGTTCCGATAACGACCCGCTCCGGCTTCATGAAGTCTTCGACCGCAACACCTTCGCGCAGGAATTCTGGGTTGGATACAACGTCGAACTCAACTTTAGCCTTGGCGCCAATCGCCGCGCGAACCTTGTCGGCCGTGCCGACGGGAACGGTGCTCTTATCGACGATCACGGTATAGTCTTCCAGAAGAGGACCGAGGTCATCGGCGACTTTAAGAATATATTTCAAATCAGCCGACCCATCCTCGCCGGGAGGAGTAGGCAGCGCCAGAAAAATGACATCCGCGCCCTTGATTCCCTCGGGCAAACTCGTCGTGAAGAGAAGACGGTTTTGCTTGATGTTCCGCTCGAACAACTGCTCAAGCCCCGGTTCGTAAATCGTGATTTTTCCGTTCTTAAGTTTTGTGACCTTTTCCTGGTCGATGTCGATGCACGTCACGGTGTTTCCCGTTTCGGCAAAGCAAGTACCGGTTACCAATCCAACGTAACCAGTTCCAACTACGGCAATTTTCATGTTTTGGGTTTAAAAAAGTCTTTGCTAAAAGAATCTGCAATTATGCAACATATCGGCTGTTTCCCGCCCCGTCATCAAAAAAACTATACCAGCAATTGTAAACAAATTTCCAATCCTACCAAACATTCGTTTGGCGGGCATAATCTTATTGACTAACTTCCCTTGTCAAACAAAGGCAAATATATGAGCCAGATGGTGGAAAATTTACCCGAGATAAACTTTGAGGTTTCGGAGAATCAAAAGATGATCGCGGAAATGATTCGCGAGTTTGCTACGCGCCGAATTCGTCCCAGGATGATGGAGTGGGACGAGAGTCAGACTTTTCCGCTTGAACTTTTCCATGAACTCGGTGACCTGGGGCTGATGGGAGTTCTTGTTCCTCAGGAGTACGGTGGAGCAGGCTTCGGTTACATGGAATACATCACCGCCATTGTAGAGCTGTCGAAAGTAGACGGCTCGATCGGTTTGTCGATGGCTGCGCATAATTCCCTCTGTACAAATCACATCCTGATGTTTGGTGATGACGATCAAAAACGCCGATACCTTCCGAAGTTAGCCTCTGGGGAATGGATAGGCGCCTGGGGATTAACGGAGCCCAACACCGGATCGGACGCAGCCAATATGCGGACCGTTGCCGTACGCGATGGTGATCACTACGTTTTGAACGGCTCCAAGAATTTCATAACACATGGCAAGTCAGGGAGTGTGGCGGTCGTTATCGCCCGCACCGGACTGCGCGGGGACTCGCGCGGCATGACCGCCTTCATCGTTGAAAAAGGAACGCCAGGATTTTCATCCGGCAAGAAAGAAAACAAGCTCGGCATGCGCGCCTCCGAAACAGCTGAACTCGTGTTCAGCGATTGTCGGATACCTGCGTCACAAAGGCTCGGCGCTGAAGGGGAGGGTTTCATACAGGCCATGAAAATCCTCGATGGAGGCCGGATCAGCATTGCCGCCCTGGCGCTGGGCATCGCCACCGGAGCTTATGAGGCTGCGCTCAAATACGCCAAGGAGCGGCATCAGTTCAACCAGCCAATCGCCAATTTTCAGGGCATTTCCTTCAAACTGGCCGAAATGGCAACAAAAATCGAAGCCGCATCGCTTTTGACTTATCGGGCCGGAGACCTGAAAAACAAGGGAATTGAAGTCAATAAAGAATCGGCCATGGCTAAGCTCTATGCCTCCGAAATCGCTGTCGAAGTGGCCAATGATGCCGTACAGATATTTGGAGGCTACGGCTACACGAAGGACTTTCCCGCAGAAAAGTACTACCGCGATGCCAAACTTTGCACCATAGGAGAGGGAACTTCGGAGATTCAAAAACTTGTTATCTCTCGTGCGATTCTAAAATGAAATTTGTGTCTTTGATTTTATTCATTTAGATTTGCAACCCTTAAAGCGAGATTATGATTGTAGTTAACGTAAAAGAGAACGAATCCATCGACAAGGCATTAAAGCGTTTCAAGAAGAAGTTTGAAAAGACGGGTGTTTTGAAGGAATTGCGCTCACGGACGTCTTACGAGAAGCCCTCTGTACGCAGAAGGAACCAGCTGATTCGCGCTGCCTACCGGCAGAGAATGCGTCAGCAGGAAAACGGTTAATAGTCTTCCGGAAAGGTCTTCCTTTCCCGGCACGCTGATATAAATCCCCTGGAGGTCGCCTCCTGGGGATTATTTTTTTATATTGTAATGACGCTGTTGCCGAAATGATTGATTCCTTTCTCAAATATCTCCAGCACGAGAAGCGGCTAAGCAGCCATACTATTACTGCGTATCAGCACGACCTGAATCAGTTCCAGAAGTTTCTATCCAGCAACCAGACCGAATCGGATATTTCCGGGGCCGATCATACCATAATCCGGATGTGGATCGTTGACCTTATGGAACGCAAGTTCGAGCCGGTATCGGTCAATCGAAAACTTGCCTGTCTGAGGAGGTTCTACAAGTATCTCCTCTCGCGGGGCGTGATTAAGACCCACCCCATGTCGCAGATTCAGGCCTTGAAAACACCGAACCGGATTCCCCACTTCGTCCAGGCCGATCATATGGTGAAATTGTTGGACAACCAGGAAATACCCGAAACCTTCGAGGCCCTCCGTGATCGCCTTATTCTCGAGGTGTTGTATGGCACTGGCATCCGACTTTCGGAACTTATTAACCTTCGCGACGATAATATCGATCTACGCCAACGCACTATCAGGGTTCTGGGTAAGCGGAATAAGGAGCGGGTCATCCCCTTCCCCGCGTCGCTGGTTTCCCTGATCGAGCAATATCGCCTCATTCGAAATCGCGAAGTATCACGCATAAGCGAAACACTTTTCGTCCGGAAAAACGGGGAACCATGTTATCCTTCGTTGGTTTATAAAGTAGTAAGGAAGCAATTGGCAACTCTGCCGGCGCTTGAAAAACGCAGTCCACACGTTCTGCGGCATACTTATGCAACCCATCTGCTCGACAGAGGAGCGGAACTTAACGCAGTTAAAGACCTGCTGGGTCATACCAGTCTTGCGGCAACGCAAGTCTACACGCACAACTCGCTCGACAAGCTGCGCAAAGTCTTTGAACAAGCGCACCCCAAAGCGTGAGTTGGCATAGAGGAATCATGTTTAACCTAAATTATAGCGCTATGAAGCTTCAAGTTCATTCCATCCGCTTTGACGCCGACCGGAAGTTGGTGAACTACATCCAGAAGAAGGTGAACAAGCTGGAGACCTTCTATGATCGCCTGATCGACGGCGAAGTCTTCTTGCGTATTAACAATGAGGGTACTGACAATAAGACCGTTGATATCAAACTTAACGTCCCCGGCGGCCAATTGTTCGTCACGGAAAAAGGCCGAACATTTGAAGCTGCCACAGACATCGCCACAGACGCACTCAGCATTCAACTCAAGCGGTTTAAGGAAAAGCTCCGCAACAGAAAAGTTGACAAGGCTTCGCTCGTCTCGGCATAACCTCCGACAAAACAAAAGGGCAGAAAAATCTGCCCTTTTTTATTACCCTTGCCGCGCCTCTCAGGCGATCTTGAACGCTTTTTTGATCTCGCCTACATAGTCGAGCTTTTCCCAGGGGAAGAGTTCCACCTTGAGCTTCTTTTCGTCGGCTTTTCCTTTGTTGAACACCTTTTCCACGACGCGTGGTTCACGGCCCATATGGCCATACGCTGCCGTCTCAGAATAGATCGGCGTGCGTAGTCTAAGGCGTTGTTCAATAAAGTAAGGTCGCATATCAAAGATCTTTTCCACCTTCCTCGAGATCTCGCCGTCTGTAAGATCTACCTTCGCCGTGCCAAACGTTTTGACATAAAGCCCCACGGGTTTTGAGACGCCAATAGCATAGGCGACCTGTACAAGCGCCTCGTCGCAGACCCCTGCCGCGACAAGATTCTTCGCAATGTGCCGGGTAGCATAAGCTGCCGACCGGTCAACCTTCGAGGGATCCTTTCCGGAGAAAGCTCCCCCACCGTGGGCTCCTTTACCGCCGTAGGTATCAACAATGATTTTTCGGCCCGTCAGACCGGTATCACCGTGCGGCCCGCCGATAACAAACTTACCGGTCGGGTTGATATGATATTTGATGTTCTCGTCTATGAGTTTCTGCACCCGTTTGGGCAGTTTCTTTTTCACTCTTGGAATGACGATGTTCTTCACATCCTGAGTGATCTGCTTCAGCATGACCGAATCCTTCGCGAAGTCGTCGTGCTGGGTAGAGAGAACGATGGTATCGATGCGGATCGGTTTGTGGTCATCACTATACTCAATGGTAACCTGTGACTTCGCGTCAGGTCTCAGGTATTTCATCACCTTTCCCTCTTTGCGGATCGCTGACAATTCTCTCAGAAGGAGATGAGCAATCTCAAGAGGCAACGGCATATAGCTATCCGTTTCGTTCGTTGCATAGCCGAACATCATCCCCTGGTCGCCCGCGCCCTGATCTTCTTTTTTCTTTCGTTCAACACCCTGGTTGATATCGGGCGACTGCTCGTGAATCGCGGAAAGAATACCGCATGAGTTTGCCTCGAACATGTACTCACTCTTTGTATATCCGATGCGACGGATAACCTCGCGAGCAATTTCCTGTACATCGAGATACGCCTTTGATTTCACTTCGCCCGCAAGCACCACCTGTCCCGTTGTAACAAGGGTCTCACATGCCACTTTCGCATCGGGATCATAAGCGAGGAAATAGTCTATCAAAGCATCCGAGATTTGATCAGCTACTTTGTCAGGATGGCCTTCAGATACAGATTCTGAAGTAAACAGATAGGGCATAAGAAGAAATTGGTTTTAAGGTCGTGCAAATTTAGACGAAATGGCGTAATGTTAAAATTGTGCCCACGTCTCAAGCCAGAAACAGGAACACCGCCGGAAGCTTTGGTAACTCGGGTGGAGATTTCCGCCATTCTCCCACTTCCCGCGTCTTAATCGATTCATCCGTACCGGTAATATCTACGGCTATACAAAGACGCGTGCCTGGCGCCAGATGACGCAGCAGGTTCTCCAACAAGCGATTATTGCGATAGGGTGTCTCAATAAATATTTGTGTTTGCTGCCTTGCCCGCGATTCTTTCTCGAGTACAGCAATAGCACGGGCCGTCTCGGTCTTGTTGATTGGCAGATACCCGTGGAATGCGAATCGCTGACCATTCAGCCCCGATGCCATTAGGGCAAGCAGCAGCGAAGACGGACCTACCAGCGGGACGACCTGAACGCCAACTTTATGGGCGTAAGCGACTGCAAGGGCTCCCGGGTCCGCTACACCCGGGCATCCCGATTCGGTCAGAATCCCCATGGACCTTCCCTCTAAAAGGGGAGCACACAGCGATTGAAGCTCGTCCGGAGAAGTATCCTTGTCGAGCACACTGAAGGCCAGTTCTTCAATAGACGCGAAAATGCCCAGCGAACTTAGATAACGTCGTGCCGTGCGTACGTCCTCGGCCAGAAACTGTCGAAGAGAAGCGACGTCCTCCTTTACTTTTGGCGGGAGAAAAGTATCCGCCGAAACAGCGGCAATTGCAGTAGGAATCAAAAACAATTTACCTTTGTTACGCATTTGCATAATTAGAAAAAGACGAAGCTTTCAAGATGGGAAAAATTCTCATAATCGTTGGTGCCGTGTTGGTCATCGTCGGTGTGATCATGCATTTTGTTCCCCGGCTCCCTTTTCCCGGAAAGTTACCCGGCGACCTTGTTATAGACAAAGGGAACTTCAAAATGTATGTCCCAATCACGACGAGCATCCTGCTGAGTCTCATTCTTACGCTAGTTCTCTGGTTGATCCAGAAGGGGAAACAATAAGTGTCCGGGTTTAGCATAACAGGTATGGCCCGACGTTAAAAAAGTACGTGGTTTATTTCCGTATATTTTCCGAATTTCAAGGTTTCATTACGTGAAGAGGGCCGTATTCGCAATCGGGATATTACTGCTGACCTGGGCAACCGTTCATGGTCAGGGCACAAGCGCCGTGACCTCACTCACCTTTCACGACAGCGTTCGCCTGACCCTGGAACGCAGTCGAAATCTTGACGCTACCGTTGTTGCCGCCGCCTTTCACAACAGCTGGAATCAGCTGCGGCCAGAACATCAGACGCTCATCCGTCGCCAGGCCTACGCGATGCGTCGTATGAAAACTCCTTTGCGCCCGCACCTCGTCGACTATTATGGAGCTATTGCCAGCGCAGTGGCGCACGAGCGAGCCGATGCCCGAACAATTAGCAACTATCTCGACGTTGCTGGCAAGGTCGTCGAAAAAGGCTCTCCCCGACAACTGGCGATGTTCTTTTCCGCTTCACGCACCTTCTTTCAGCATCGCGCACTGAACCACAGCAAGACATTTCGCCTGTACGCGCACAGTGACACCTACAGCTTCGATTTTGTTGAGCAAATTCCTGACGAATCACTGAGCTGGGAGGAACAGCCGGAAGAAACAGCCTCCGATAGCCAAGACGACTGGAATGATAATGCCACATTCGACCCGTGGAATGACCCCATAGAGGAGTCGTTCGAAGAACCAGAGGCCGATGTTATGCCGTCATGGATGACGCCCATGCCACCACCCGAGCATAACGGACCGGTTATTCGCTTTGAAAGACTTGACCTCGTGTTCGTTACTTCATTCGACTCTGTGGCCCTGCGCAACACCCAGGGCAGCTATGGGATTTGGGAACAACGCTTTTCCGGTGAAGGCGGTTCTTTTGATTGGACTCCCGCCGGCCTGGGCCCTGACGAAGTGATCTGCAATATGACAACCTATCACTTCAACGTGACGAAGCCAGAACTGTCGTCGGAGTTGGTAAAGCTCAACTACAATGGCAAGACTCCTGGCTTTATCCCCGGCACGTTCGAATTCAAGTCGCAATCGCGCCGTGACTCGACACTTTCCTCTTTCCCAAGATTCAAGTCTTACCAGAACGACTTGCGAATAAACGGGCTCGCTGATGAAAACGTCCGGTACCGCGGTGGGTTCTCCCTGTTCGGAAACAGAATCAGTAGTCTTTCGGCCTTCAATAGCGCTGCAACTATTGAGGTGTTCAGCGAAGGGCAAAAGAAGTTTACGGCAAAGGCCCGCGAGTTTGTGTTCAGCCCAGGGTCCATTGCCTCCGAGGGGGCACGAGTGAACATCTCACAGGGGCACGATTCACTGGTGCACCAGATGGTACGCATGCGTTACCGGTATACCGACAGTACGCAGCACCTCCTGCTGTCGAAAGACAGAGGAGAGATGCGCTACGCCCCCTACTCATCGACTTTTTTCAACGTTGATTTCTCCGCCGACGCCATCCGTTGGGACCTGCGTTCCGATAGTCTCAACATTCTCATCGAAGCCGCCCGTAACACGGTCCCTGTGGTTATTGAATCAGTAGACTATTACGACCCCGAGGATTACCGTCTACTAGGCAGCGTTGGATTTAATTTCCATCCGCTGGCCCTCACAGCCAACTACGTTCTCAAGAACGGCGTTGACATATTCTACTCCGGCGATCTGGCCAACTATTCCAAACAAAATCCGCAAACAATCCGCCAGGCGATGGAGTATCTTCGCCAACGCGGGCTCGTCAATTACGACAGCCAGTCGGATGTCGTGCAGGTGAAGCAAAAAGCAATTGACCTCTTCCTTGCCAACAGGGGCGAGACAGACTACGACAATCTGAAGATCCACAGCGTAACGGACAAGAACGTCAACGCAACGATCAACTTCAAGAATCGCTCGATGACAGTCCGAGGCGTCACCGAATTTTCGGTCAGTGATTCCCTCAACGTTAATATCATCCCCGACAGCAGCGTCATCACAATCCTTCAAAACCGCGACATCCAGTTTAACGGCACTGTAAACGCAGGTAACATGGAGATCAGCGGGAAAGGATTTACCCTTAAATACGACAGTTTCTTTATCAGCCTGACCCACATCGACTCCATAAATTTCTATGTGAAAGAGAAGAACGCAAGAGGGCAGGAAGTAAGAAGAAAAGTCAATAACAACCTCGTAAGCGCTGACTCTGCCACCGCCGCAACGGCAGGCCTGGGCGGAGGAAGTTCCTCCGGCACATTGTTTATCAGTCGTGCCAACAACAAGTCGGGCAAAGAAGACATCCCCGGATACCCTCGTCTGGACGCCACCACCGGTGGGGTAATTTATTTCGACCGGCAGGAAGTTCTTGGGGGTGTATATGACCGTTCCGTCTTCTTTGTCGTTCCGCCATTCAAGATCGACAGCCTTAACAACGCTGATCCTTTGTCAATAAAGTTTGACGGTACGTTTATATCAAGTGGTATGCTTCCCAGCATCAAAGAGACGTTGCATACTATGCCCGACAAGTCGTTGGGTTTCGAGCACGCGATCCCTCCACCCGGATATCAACTTTACAAGGGCGATGGTCGGATGAACGGTGTGCTTAGCTTGAGCAACCGGGGTTTGAGAGGCGCCGGGACCATTGATTTCCTCGCCGCGCAACTGTCGTCTCGCGACTTTCTCTTTTACCCGGATTCTGTCGTAGCCCGCGGCAGCCGGGCCACAATCAGGGAGGAAGTATTCGGAAACGTGTTGTTTCCACAGGCTTCGCTGCCCGACTTCCAGATGAAGTGGTTCCCGAAACACGACCAACTTTATCTCAAGAACCTCAAGGCGCCGTTTAACTTTTACGACTCCACCGCGCAGATGCAAGGGGTCGTGATCATTTCCAAGCGCGGGGTTGGCGGCGCGGGAAAACTGGAGACCCGGGGCACCGAGTTGATTTCACGCGACATGCAGTTCTTCGGAAAGGAATTCAACGCACGCCACGCACGGTTTACAGTAAAATCCGACGACCCCAACAAACACCTCCTCAGCGGACATGATGTTCGCCTTAAGTTCGATCTCGACGAAAATTACGCCGACATAAGTCCGGAAATCGAAGGTACTGCCGCGATTGAGTTCCCTTATGCCCAGTTTAAGACATCTATTCCAAACGCCCGGTGGGATCTGACAAATCAGCGAATTGTCATGACAAAAGCCCGTGATGTTCCCATCGAGAATTCAGTCTTTTACACTACCCGCAAAGAACTGGATTCGCTTCACTTCAACGCAACACGCGCGGAGTACGACCTGAGGAAACAAGAACTCAAAGTGAGTGGTATTCCTTATATCATCGTTGCCGACGCGATGATTACCCCTGAGAACAATGAGGTACTCATCCACGAGAATGCCCGTATAGGGACACTTAACAACACGACCATTATCCTGGACACGCTCAACGGATACCATCGCCTTACTGACGGCGTGGTCAACATCGTTTCCCGAAAAGAATTCACGGGTCACGCAACGTACCAATATGTAAACTTGCTCAGCGATACGTTCGCGATCAAAATGACGGATTTCCACCTCGAGTCCATGCAGGAAGAAGAATCGCAACGTCGTTTTGGAAGGCGCCGGACAGGTGCTTCCCTGCAGACGGTCGCAACCGGGGCGGTCAGTGAAAAAGATCAGCTCGTTCTTGGAGCCGGTATGTTCTACAAAGGAGACATGACCATGTATGCCACCCGACCGGCTCTCCAACTGGATGGCTACGTGAAACTTGACATAAAAAACATCCGGAACTACGACACCTGGATCGCCTACAGCCAAAGTGGAGACGAGACTGAAATCATGCTCGACTTCGACAACGCCGTCGATGAAGAAGGCAAGCGGATCACGGCCGGTGTTCATTTTTCTTCGCTCGACAACAGCGTATATCTGACCTTCGCCAGCGAGAAGAAATCTGAAGGTGACGATGACTTATTCTCCCCCTCAGGAAAGCTTTACTACGACGCTGAAGCAAAAGAATACAGGATAGAGGATGTTGACAAAGCGGCTGGTAAGAAGCTCACCGGAAAAGTATTCGCGTATAACGATGAGACAGGAAAAGCGCGATTTGAGGGACACGTCGACCTCTTTAATGGAACCAAAGGCTTCGACATAACTTCAACTGCTCTGGGCACGGCCGATTTCAACTCGGAAAATGTACAGCTCAATTCATTTATTATAGTCGACACAGACGTCCCCGCGATGGCATTCGACCTGATGGCCCGCGATCTTCAACAAGTCATCAAGGAAGAAGGGTCCGATGAAGGACTCGGCGACCAAACGGAACTTCTTTATAAAATCGCTGACATCGTTGGCGAGCGGGTAGTCAAAGACTACGAGACTCAAAGCCTCCAGCAGTACGTTTCGCTCGCAACGATTTCTGCCCTGCAAAGACCGCTTGTCTTCTCCAATGTACGCCTGCGCTGGTCACCCGAACACAAAGCCTTTTACAGTGATGGGAAACTGGGATTGTCCAACATTCTCCGTCACGACATCAATGGCGGCTTTGAGGGCTTTATGGAAGTACGTCGCACCGCCGAAGGAGTACAGGTATTTCATGTCTTCTTCAAAGCTTCCCCCGAGTCGTGGTACTACTTTGGTATCGAAGACAACCGACTGCTGATTCACTCGAACAACGACGCCTTTAATCGTCTTATCGCGAAACGCTCTAATGCAGGCAAGGCAAAAATCGGCGAGACAGCTTTTATTCCCGGCAGCGAAGAGGAAACTCTGGCTTTCATTAACCGCTTCCGGAAAAACTATCTTGGCATTGATGTTCCGTACAGTTTGTACGAAGCACCTCCTGTCCAATCTGCGCCTGTCGGATTCCCCGTTCCGGGAGACATTCCCACTCCGTCGCAAGGCGTTGAGCCGGGAGTTGAACCCTCGGTGGAACCGTCTGCTCAGCCGCAGCCTTCCCAACAGGAGGAATCGGTCGAGCCAGGTCCGGCACGCGATTTTGAACCTCCGAAAGAAGACGTCGACGACGGCTTCTGATTCTATTTCGTTTCCTGCTTTATTGGTTATCTTGCAACTATGATGAAGGAGTATATCGCATCCAACAAAGATCGCTTTATCAACGAGCTGATTGAATGGTTGAAAATTCCGTCGGTAAGCGCTGACAGCCGACATCGCTCAGATGTCAGGAAGGCTGCCGAGTTCCTGAAAGAAAAATTGGAAGCTGCAGGCGCCGATCGCGTCGAGCTGTGCGAAACAGAAGGGCATCCTATTGTTTATGGGGAAAAGATAAAAGACCCTTCGCTGCCAACTGTATTAGTGTACGGACACTACGATGTTCAACCTCCCGATCCTGTTGATCAATGGCAGTCGCCACCCTTCGACCCGGTGATTAAAGACGACAAGATTTTCGCACGCGGTGCATCCGATGATAAGGGCCAGACCTATATGCACGTAAAGGCCTTCGAAACCATGATGAAACACGATGCACTGCCGTGTAACATAAAGTTCATGGTCGAAGGCGAAGAAGAAGTCGGCTCTGAAAACCTGGGCAGCTTCGTTGTAAAAAACAAGGAGCGTCTGAAGGCCGATGTTATCCTTATCTCCGATACCGCTATCATTTCACTTGAACACCCCTCTATCACCACCGGTTTGCGTGGATTGAGTTATGTCGAGGTAGAAGTCACAGGACCGAACCGGGATCTACATTCAGGCGTGTATGGTGGAGCTGTTGCAAACCCCATCAACGTGCTTTGCCAAATGATTGCATCGCTTCACGACGAGCGGCGCAGGGTCACCATACCTGGATTTTACGACAAGGTGGCTACGTTGTCCGACGAAGAACGGCAGGCTATTAACCTGGCTCCCTTTGATGCCGCCGCCTATAAGGAAGACCTTGGCATCAGTGACGTCACCGGAGAAAAAGGATTTACAACACTTGAACGCACAGGGATTCGACCAACCCTCGATGTAAACGGCATTTGGGGAGGATACACAGGCGAGGGAGCGAAAACCGTCCTTCCATCAAAGGCGTTCGCGAAAATTTCGATGCGACTCGTTCCGAATCAGGAAAGCGAGGAGATCACAGCCTTGTTTACCGAGCATTTCCAGAACATCGCTCCAAAGTATGTTACGGTAAAGGTGACCCCACAACACGGTGGTGAACCGGTTGTAACGCCTACTGACTCGTCGGCGTACCAGGCAGCCAGCAAGGCTTTTGAAGAAGTTTGGGGTAAGACGCCCATCCCTACCCGGGATGGAGGCAGCATTCCTATCGTCGCTCTCTTCAAGAAGGAACTGGGAATTGATACCGTGCTGATGGGCTTTGGGCTTGATAGCGATGCCCTGCATTCTCCCAATGAACACTTCGGCATCCGAAACTTTATGCTCGGAATCGAAACCATCGTTGCCTTTTACAAGCACTATGCGAAAGCGTAGTCAAACGAGGGAGCCTCAGGGAAACAGGCTTAGATTGCCACCCTTTCGGAACTGCGTTAAGTTGAGCGCCGGCATTTGACGGTTGAGGAAATGTTTTTTCCTGGCCATGCGGAAGAGCTGATGAATAACCTCCGCGAAATTTCCCTCACCCGTCATTCTCCTGCCGAATCGCGAGTCGTTCACATGGCCGCCGTGAAGGGAACAGATCTGGTTCCAGACCTTGTCGAACCGATCAGGAAAGTTCTTGCGCAGCCAGTCTTCGAAAATCTTACTGATCGATCCATTTAATCGAACGACCGTCATACCAGCAGCCAGCGCACCGCTATCGGCTGCTGCTTTCAGGATAGAAGGAATTTCATGATGATTAAGACCGGGGATGATGGGAGCATTCATTATGCCTACCGGTACTCCTGCCTTGGCAAGTGCTTCGACTGTCTTCAGTCGTCGCTCGCCGCTGGCCGTCCGGGGTTCCATGACACGGCGGAGATCCTCGTCAAGAGTAGTAATGGAAATGTAGACGTGGACCAGGTTATCGGCCGCCAGGTCTTTGAGTAGATCGAGGTCCCGGAGAATCAGAGCATTCTTTGTTATCATCCCCACGGGATGACGATACCTGGCAAAAACCTTCAGGATGTTCCGTGTAATTCGATACTTGCGTTCAAGCGGCTGATAGCAATCGGTGTTACCCGCAAGAGAGATCGGGACGGCTTCCCACCGGGGATTGAGTAAACATTTCTCAAGCAGCTCGGGTGCATTCTCCTTCACAATGATCTTGCTTTCGAAATCAAGACCAGCGTTCCATCCCCAGTATTCGTGGCTGTTTCGGGCATAACAATAAATGCAACCATGTTCGCAGCCCTGATAGGGATTCATGGAATACATCATACCAAGATCCGGACTCGTAACCTTGTTGACAACCTGGCGGGGGTTGTCATGAAACACTTGTGTAGAAGGGGAGAAGTGCAATGGTTCGTCCAGGCCTTCGATGTGGTCCGTGACATACTCCGCCTTTAGAAATCGGTTTGCCGTGTGGATTTGTGCTCCCCTGCCTTTGAAATATTCCTCATCCATCGCATTTTCCCTCCCGACAAATCTACCTAAATATTTTAGTATTCACCTAATATTTTTAGTCTTTGTGACATACGATGAAACCCCTGTAATCGAAGTAACCGGCGTCACCGCTCTTGAAAAGGCGGGGGTGCGTCTTCTGATCAAACGAGAGGATCAGAATCATCCTTTTGTGTCGGGTAATAAATGGTGGAAGCTGCGATACAATCTGGACGCTGCTAACGCTGCCGGCCTGCCTGTATTGACGTTTGGAGGGGCGTGGTCAAACCATATTTACGCCACAGCTGCCGCTGCTTCGGCAAGGGGTTTGAAATCCATCGGCGTTATCCGCGGCGAGGAGGTACTGCCGCTTAACACGACGCTGGCGTTTGCAAAGCGTATGGGGATGCAGTTGCAGTTCGTTGATCGGTCGCTGTATCGGCAGAAAGAATCGGACGACTTTCAATCCGCGCTGCGTTCCCGGTTCGGCGACTTTTTTATGATTCCTGAAGGAGGAACAAACCGGCTGGCTGTCCGGGGATGTTCGGAGTTTGCAAAAGAACATCTCGATAAGATCCCCTTCGACCGCCTGGTGCTGCCTGTCGGTACCGGCGGCACCATGGCCGGAATTATCGCGGGAATGGAGGGCCGCAAATTCGTGAGCGGCATCGCTGTCCTAAAAGGTGGGTCCTTTCTCGTTGACACGGTGAGTTCTTTATTAAATGACTTCGCAGGCAAGACTTTCGGAAATTGGGAAATACTCACCGATCACCACCTTGGCGGCTACGCGAAGACTACTCCTGAACAGATTGCCTTAATCCGGGAGATGCACACCCTGCACCAGTTACCACTAGACCACGTGTATACTTCCAAAGCGTTCATGGCCATTCTCGACGAAGCAAAGAAGGGCAATATCCGAAGAGGCGAGACGGTGCTTTTGCTTCACACAGGGGGATTGCAGGGAAGCCGGCATCTCATAGCATCATAAACGCTGCGGCTAAGATTGTCATGAGGATGATAAACCATCGATAGGCCTGGTCAGGAATACGTTTAACAACTGTGATTCCAAGGAAAGCTCCCAGACCGATAAAAGGGATCATCGACAGGTCAAGTAACACCGTCTTAACGGTGATTGTCTGCCAGGCGAATACGTGGAACGGTACTTTGAACCAGTTAATTACAAGAAAGAACCAGGCGGTGGTGCCGATGAATGCATTCTTGGGCAAACGCATCGAGAGAAAGTAGATCGCAACCACCGAATTGGCCAGGTTCCCCACCATTGACGTGAATCCGGCAAGGATGCCTGTTAATCCGGCGAACCATTTGTAATCGGGAATTGTCACCCGACGGGCTCGCTCAATCCAGATCATCACTCCTATGCTAAGAAAAATGATCGTGGCCATGATCATCCTGAAGGTTTCGTCGTCGATGGCTTCTCCGACTACGGTCCCAACTACTGTTCCCACCGCTGCCCACGGGAAAAGTTTCCGGAGATAGTACCATGACGCATGGCGGTGATAGTACCACACTCCGATCACGTCGGCAATGCAGAGTATAGGAAGTAATATTCCGCTCGACAGCTGTCCCCCGAAAATGAGGGCCAGGAAGGGCACCGCCATCATACCAGCACCATGAATACCGGTTTTCGACATGCCGATTAAGACGGCAACTCCGAAAAAGATCAACAGTTCATGGTAAGCGAAGGAAAATCCGAAGTACTCCGTCAAATCTCGTTCAGCATTTAAGCGTTATCCGGCGGGGTCTGATCCGAGACTCTGACATGAAGAAGTGACCCAATTCGATTGAGTCGTTCGATCACAACATGCTTTCGTTCATTGGAGAACAGAAACACCCGCGTACCATCGGAAAACTGTACATAGGCATTGTATTCGACGCGGTCACTCTTCCGCGACCACCAGAATGTGGCCATTGGGATTTGTTCGTTCATGGAAGATGCGCATATAAAGACGCGGTCAATACCGACAAAAGACTTGCGTGCCCCGTTCCGTATCATGAGGAAGGAATAGTATTCCCGGAAAGTATTCCTGGAGGTATCGATCTCCGTGCCTTCATAGGCCGTCACCACACCCAGGCCCACAAGCATCAAAAGTACGGACGGCACGGGCTCAATAGCTGTCATCAGTAGTCCGGTAAGTATAAACACCGCCCCAAAGATACGGAAGGGAAAAGGGAAAAGCATTCCGGCTCTGATATCGACAATATCGTTCGGTCTGCCCACGGCCGGGATTGAGTTTGGTTGTGCTGCCATATCAAGATAGCGATTTTCAGATCATCTCCATAATCGCTGGGCAGGCTCAGAGCCACTTCTTGCGCCGGAAGTACCAAAGAAAAATAAGCGATGACGCTACCATAAGCCCAAGCGCCACCGGATAACCAGCTGCCCATTCGACCTCAGGCATATGAGTAAAGTTCATGCCATAGATGCTGGCGATGAGGGTGGGGGGCATAAAGATTACGGTCACGACCGTAAAGATCTTGATGACCTGGTTTTGCTCAATATTGACAAGACCGAGGAATGTGTTCTGCAAGTACTCAAGGCGCTGCGAGCTGAACTGGGAGTGCTGCAGAAGGGACGCGATGTCGCGTATAAGAATTGAAAGCCTTTCGTTACCCAGTCGGTTGAATTCAGGGATCCTTATCAACGAACTGACCACACGCTGTTTTTCCGTTATTGCCTGATGGAGAATCATGACGTTCTCCTGCAACTGGGCTATACCCAGAAGAAGCTCTTCCCTGAGCTGCCCCTGCGCAATCAACGACTTACTGACGTGATTAACCCTGCGGTTTATTCCCTCAATCAAGTCAGCATCGCCATCAATACGCGCCTCCAGAATGGTAAGGAAAACATTCAGACCGTGGTCCTTCGTCTGCGTACTCATTGTCTTAAGACGACGAACCGCTTCTGCAAACGTTTTGACGTCTCCGTGTCGATACGTAAAGAGGGTATTGTTCTTAAGGATAAACGTGACGTTCTGAACGGTTAGCTCAACGTCAGTAGATACGAAGCCCAGATTTATTTCGATTGTTTCCTCCGTCTCGAAAAACCGCGAGCTACTTTCGATTTCCTGAACCTCTTGCGAGGTAAAGAACTCAATAGCAAAATTCTTCTCAACGAACTCGCGCTCCTGTGCGCTCGGTGATTGCAGGTCGATCCACAAGATGCCATCGAAGCGCGTAATCTCCTCCAGAGCAGGATTTTTGTGCTGCTCTATCTTACCCTCCCGTATGGTATACACGCGGATCATTTCGTGGCGCAATTTAGGCCATTCTTTAAAAAAGCGAGCCACATGTGATTACCTACCTGCCAAAAAATTTCTCAACGACCGCGGTCAGCGGCGTCGGCTTTCTCGAGCTCCTGATCGATGATTTCTTCTATCAGCGCGCGTTGTCGTGCATTTATGGTCTTATCCGTCTTCGCTTGCTTCTTCATAAACCGAAGCATCGCGTTCTTCTTTATTTCATAGGCAATGAAAACGGTATACTTGTTTTCCTTCTCATTGAAGTACTTCCGTTCACCGATCTTGCGGAGATCAGCCAGATCAGTATTCATTACCTCCCTGACGAGACTTTGAAACTTGTCGGCGACGTCCGCTGCGTCGGCGTTCTCGGTTTGCCCAAGGTACTGATCAGCCACCTGCTTCATGGTAACGTTGACCTGACTCGCCAGCATGGCCTTGGCTTCAATGTCGGCCTTGCCTCTTGCGATATTGTCTTTGACGCTCTCTCCTTTCCCGGTGGCTCTGAAGAATCGATTATTGGATTCGTACGCACTTCCGCGGAAGGGCTCCTTCACTTTCTGCCCCAGCGGACTCTTTGAGCAACCACTAGCCAGGACGAGGAGCACTAAAACAAGAATATGGGGTTTCATGATGGTAATTTTCCACCAAGTACGAAAAATTGTGCCATTTTTTCGTCATTCCGGCTATTATAATCGTACAATCACCTGCCAGCGAAATGCCCAACGCCAACGTATCGTAAAACGTTTGAATCCCGCCTGTCGCAGTACACGCTCCAGGTCATGCCGCGTAAAAGCGCGGAGCACTGACACCGGCGCGTCGTGCTTTACCATGGGCGATTTAGAAAGCAAACGCGTTAGCATCTTGATTGCGTAGTACGCAAACCAATGACGATGAATATCATTAATCACGATCCCCACCGAAACGCTTTCCCGGAGTCGCGACAAGAGCAGAACGAGTTCCTGGTCATGAAAGTGATGAAAGAAAAGGGTAGCCGTGACAATGTCGAACCTGCGCTTCTGAAACGAGGATGAGAATATATCCTCAGCGATGTAGGTAATACCACATGAGTCGGGCGTATGGGCACGAGCGTAGGCAATCACATTCGGGTTTGCATCAACTCCGTAAAGCAGAGACTGAACTCCTTTGCGATCCGTCATTTGCCGGATTCTTCTGAGTATATCACCACTACCGCAGCCAAGATCGGCAATATGCCAGACACGCGCCGGAGTACCCGTCATGAGTTCGTTGATTCCGCGGAGCGTCACATAATTCCCCCCCAGCAAATAGTTGATACCATCCAGTTCGCGCAACGCCTGAAATAAGTCGCCCCCTGAGACTGACAAGTCATCCATACGCTCCTGGTCGGTCGATCTGATAGAAAGGTCGGGCATCTAAACGTCTTCGATCGTTATCAGTACGCTTTCCATTGTTAGTCCGGGGCCAAACGCCAGACCGAGAATATGCTCCCCCCTAGCGCGGTTGTCAATTCCTTCGATAAGTCGATGCAATACAAAAAGAACGGTCGACGACGACATGTTACCATATTGGCGAAGCACATCACGTGAATGCCGGGTGGCCTCCGCGGGCAGCGCGAGTTTGCGCTCAACTGCGTCGAGAATTCGCTTACCCCCGGGGTGTACGGCGAAGTAGCGGATACGCGAGACGTCGAGCGCGCATCGGGACAGAAGGGCGTCTACCAGCGACCCGACGCCCTCGCCAACCAAGTCCGGCACATACGCCGAGAGACGCATTTGAAACCCCAGGTCTCCAACGGTCCAGGCCATATCGTTTATGCCAGCCAGCGCCAGCTCGCTCCGGAAATCACGGAGATGCAACCGGAGTCGCGCAGACGTATTTGCTTCTACCAACACCGCCGCTGATCCGTCGCCGAATAACGCGTTCGCGATCAGATTATCCTCTGTTGGCTCTCGCTGAAAATGGAGACTGCAAAATTCCGTACAAACAACGAGCACCTTGCCCTCATCACTTCGGGCGCAGACAGCATCAGCGATACGCAACGCATTGATAGCGGCCTGACAGCCCATAAAATTAATGGCCGTGCGCTCAACAGTATTGCGAAGACCCAGTTCCCTGACCAGGTCAATGTCAAGCCCCGGTGCGTACATCCCCGTACAACAGACCACAATCAGGTGGGTTATCGTTTTCAGATCGAAGTCGCCCCTCATCCGTAGCATATCGCGAACTGCTGCTACACTCACGGTAGCTGCTTGAGATCGGAAGGCTTCCAGTCTTTTCGAGGTACCGGGGAAAGGCTCCAGGGCTTCATTGTCGGCGTAAAAAGAGAAGCCCTCTTCCCGGCCGTAGTCGGCCAGCACAGAATGTCGGTAGTCTATACCGCTCGAGCGGAATATGGCGCGAAGTTTTCTTGCATCTCCGTTGAGGTTGAGCCTCATGGCGCGGACCATAAAACTCTCGATCTCCGACTGACGGAATCTATACGGTGGAGTTGCAGTGCCAATAGCCGTTATATGACTCATTTAAGGAGAAGGAATAGCTTCAGACAAAAGAAATACCCAATGTTCTCACGTTCATCCTGGCTTCACTTACGCATACCGTTCTCGGTCTTTCTCCTGCCCATCTTCCTGTTTGCCCTTTCCGTTTCCGACAACCTGACGGGCGAGCGTGTGTTCTGGAGTTTCTTCATTATTCACTTCCTGCTGTACCCCGCGAGCAATGGTTACAACAGTTACTTTGACAAGGACACAAAAAGCATCGGCGGACTGAAACACCCTCCTCCTGTGAAGAGAGGGCTGTACAGTCTCGCGTTGTTGCTGGACAGCGCGGCCATTGTGGTGGGATACCTAAAAATCAATACCAGCTTCGCGGCGATGCTCCTGGTGTACGGACTGGTCTCAAAGGCGTATAGTCACCCGGCGATAAGACTAAAAAAATACGCGTGGACGAGTTGGATTGTAACCGGACTGTTTCAAGGGTTGTTCACGTTCATGATGAGCTACGTAGGCGTGAACGACTACACATTTAATCAATCGCTCTCGCCTAACGTTGTCATTCCGGGCCTTCTCACCAGCCTGATGCTGTGGGCGAATTATCCGCTGACGCAAGTCTATCAGCATGAAGAAGACCGCCTTCGCGGAGATATCACGCTGAGTATACGGTTGGGAATTCCGGGGACGTTCTACTTCGCCGCGTCATGCTTTACGGTGGCAATTGGGGGCTTTCTGTTTTACCTCAAATACGTCTATGCGGAAAGGTATGCCTGGTACTTCCTTCTTGCGCTCATTCCGGTCCTCGCCTATTTCATCTATTGGTTTGCGCTCTCCCTCAAAGACCGGACAGCTGCCAACCATACCCGAACGATGCGCTTTAATTATCTATCCGGGTTTCTCCTGAACGGCTATTTCCTTTTCCTCTTTCTGGAATCCAGAGCTTGATCAGACGAGAGCGCCGATACGTTCAAGAAGCCTTTTGGTAGCCATGATGCCTTCGTCCTCCGACAGCTTGCTTCCTTCGTATTCGATACCTATATATCCCGTGTAGCCTGCGTCTTTTACAATGCGCAGCATCCGGTTATAGTCCGTCTCAATGCAATTACCGTGATCGTCGAAGTCGTAAGTTTTAGCACTTACCCCCTTCGCATAGGGCATCATCTCCTCAGTGCCCTTGTAGCGGTCATACCACTCTGCGCACGCATTATTCTCGTAGCGGATGCAGAAGTTTCCGAAGTCAGGAAGTGTACCACAATTGCTCATCTCCGTCGCACCAATGACGGAACTAAGCCATTCCCCGTCCGAGGAGTAACTTCCGTGGTTTTCGACGATTACGTTGATGTCAAAATCTTTGGCGAATTCGGCCAGCCGTCGAAGTCCGTCGGTCGCCGCGCGTGCCACTTCCTCGCGTGAACCTTCTCCGTACGCATTGACACGTATTGAGCTGCAGCCCAGAAACTGAGCCGCCTCGACCCACTTTTTATGGTTTTCAACCGCCTGAATACGACGTGCTTCATCCGTGTCACCGAGACCTCCTTCCAGATCGCACATGATCAGGACATTCGTCACCCCTACATCGTTGCTGCGCATCTTCAGTTCTCTGAGGTAATTCTTATCCTGCGCCTTGTCCATAAAGAACTGATTGACATATTCGACCGCTTCGATTCCAAACGCCTGGCGTGCCTTAGCCGGGAAGTCCAGGTTCGAAATCTCCCCGGAAAAAATCTGCTTGTTCAATGACCATTCAGCAAGGGATATCTTGAAGAACAAATCTTTCGAACCAGCGCTCTTCTCTTCAGACTCGGTGGTTGAGGTTTTTGATGAGCACGACAATAGTTGTGATCCCATAGGGATCGATGCGGTAAGCAATCCTAACGTACGGAGAAACTCGATGCGGTTCATAAGTCAATTAAGGTTGAGAGAAGGTAGCGGCAATTTAACAAAAAAGTTGGATCCTCTTTTCAAAAAGAGCAGCCGTGTGTCCGGCGGATAACGGCCGTTGCCACTGATGGTAACGCGCGGGCACATCCGACAAGCAGCGAAGAAAGGAACGTTTTTCCAAAGAGCCGCTGGACTTGGCGCCCTATGGCCAGTCGGTTGCGAAAATGCCTGCCCCAATCACGGCGGTATGCCTCCTCCATTTCCGACCGTGTACATCTTCCCGCGGCAAAGGCATTAACGGCTTCGCTGACCATCTTGCCCGAGTGAATAGCCATAGCCATTCCATTGCCACAGAGCGGCGTGATCATACCCGCTGCATCTCCCGCCATCAGAATATGATTCTCAACGGGAGCCTTGGCCGCAAACGATATCTCATTAATCACCTGCGCCCGCTCAAAGAGAAAAGTGCTTTCCTGAAATATCCGCCTCAGACTTGGGTTGCGAAACATGACTTCTCGCTCCATGCGCGAAATATCGCCGTAGCGTCGAAGATTGTCGCGGTGTGTCAGGTAGCATATGTTTGTCACTCCCCCTTCGACGCAACATATCCCGCAGTACCCCCCGGAAAAGTTATGCAAGGCAATGACGTCAGAGGGGTGGCTCGTGTGCGCGTGGTACTTCACTCCGACCCAAGGCGAACGACTTTTCATGAACAAACGGTTTTGCTGTACATCAAGACGCGACCTTTTACCAAAAGCGCCCACTACTACGTCAGGGGTATGCGTCTGGCCCATCGCGTGGAGTTCAAAGTGATCACCGTGAAAATCAACAGCGCCTACTTCTGTATTCAAACAGAATTCGACGCCTTCCGCGACCGCAACGCGATACAAGAAATTTTCGAAAGCATATCGGCTGATGCCAAAGCCACCCAAATCGAGGTCAATTTTACACGAGCGGCCCGTAACCGACGAAATAACGAGCGACGAGATACGCGAAACACCGGGGTCGTTGGGCAGTAAGCCTGAGGACGTTAAGAAAGGCAGTGCTTCATTAGAGACGTATTCGCCGCACACCCGATGCAGCGGGTACGATTTTTTTTCATAGACAGTGCAGGCATTCCCTGCGCGCACGAGTTGAATAGAAGTAATCAACCCGGCCAGTCCGCCACCAATAATCGCAATCTTTTTCACAGGTCGACAAAAAGGGCTGAAGTATCTCTCTGCAAAACTATTGCCTGGCCTCGCCGGCATGAGCCAAGGAAACCTTTTACCAGCAAACCCGGTATATATAATAGTACTACCATGGAAACAAAAGTGGATATCAGACAAAGCACGGAGCCCTTGAATATTCTCCTTGTCGGGAATAACCCAATTGATCTGACGCGTACATTGGAAAAGATTAATCAGTTGGATGGAAGGAGGATTGTTACTGAAATTGCCTTTGATCTCCGCAGTCTTGTTGAACGACTGATGCGGTTCCGTCCGAATTTTATCCTCATCGACGACAACATCGGTAAGGAGGAACTCACGCAGGCTATACAAACGCTGACAGCCAGCCGGAAAACGAAGGATGTGCCCATCACAGTACTGAAGAACTCGAATTATCAGGAGGCGTCCTCTAATGGCATCCTCGATTACGTTCTGAAACACAACTTTTCAGCAGAATCGTTCTATACTATGCTGCGCAATTCACTCAAGTTCAGAAGAACCCAGCTCTATCTATACAAGGCGTATCGCGATCGCAAGAGACAGCTAAGCAAAATTCGTTTCTAAATCTGGTCGGCGAGCGAAAATTGTACCTTGAGGTGCTGTCCTCCCCGGTTAACGACAAGGTTGATTTTCTTTCCTGGCTTATTATTGAAAAACCCGAGTATAGTATTAAGATCGAGGCTGCGGGTGTTGATGCCATTGACGCTGACGATGAGGTCTCCCGCCCGGACCCCCGCGCGGTCGGCGACCGACTTTTGCCTGACTTCCATGATCTCAAATACATTAAGCCGTGCACCTTTCGCCCTGACCGTTAAGCCACTCAGGTTGTAGTGAAACTTCTTTTTATAGGCGGCATTCTTACGGATATACATTTCCTCCTTAGGAAAGTTGAACACTACGGTGAAGCGGCTAAGAACCTCCCCGCCGATTGCGCCATTGCGTTGGGTCTGCGAAAGCTTTAGGCTATCAAAGTAGCTGTTGGGATCGGGGAAACTGGCGATTACTCCGGGGATATTGTAGTCACCCATGCGCAGCGAATGAATGCGTCCAACTTTTCCTGTGATTTCACCCCCAAGACCCCTACCGATGACACTGCTCACTACCGAGTCGGGCACATGGATACGCGGATGCGAAGTAGGCTCCAGCAACAGCCCATGACTTGCTCCGGTATCCACGAGTAACTTGGCGGTCAACTGCGTCCCGTCCGACAGCACAACCGAAGTAGTGACGAACGGCTTAGTGTCTTCTATCTTAATCGGGATTGCGTCGTAACGCCTCTTCTTACGGAAGTTCGTTGGCGCGCTCAGCGTCAACACTTTGCGTTCATAATCGATGGTGGTCACAAAACGGCTGAACAGCTCGTAGCCAAGAATACCGTGAACATCAGTGCCGAGATAATTTCGCAATTCAAGGTAGTCTTCAGCCAGGACAAGCAAGGCATGACCCCGGCCATCTACGCCAGGCAACTGAAGGGAAACGTTGTTCGTTACGTACGCGTCGATTAGCCGTTCTCCTCCCGGACCAGAGATCGTATACTTTCTCGAGTACGCCAGATTGAGAATGTCGGAATATGTCTTTTCCGTCAGAATTGCCGTCCTCACCCCGGTATCAACAATAAATTTCAGCGGAAGAGCGCCATTGAGAATAACCGGAACAACAACGAGGTTGTTGTGAATTTCGATTGGAATTTGAACCCGCTTCTTGCCCTCAGACAACGAAAAGCCTAAGACCTGAGCAACCGACGTGCTGGCAAGAAATGAAAATCCTATGGCGAGAACAAGGCGGACCATGAGCGTTCCGGCAACGTATCTCAAGATAAGGATTTCGGAAGAGTTACCCGCCGAGTTTTTCCGCGGTCAGAAAGGTCACGACGTGTTCAGGGGTATCTTCCACATGCAGTAGATTGAACGTATCAGCCGACAGGAAACCCTCTTTCGTCATTAAACGCATCTGCTCCAAAAGAGGATCAAAAAAACGGTTGGAATTCAGCAACACCACCGGTTGGTGAATGAGGCCAAGCTGTTTCCAGGTAAGGATTTCGCAGAGTTCCTCCAGTGTCCCCCAACCTCCGGGAAGCGCTACGAAGGCATCTGCGAGATCCGCCATCCGCTGTTTCCGCTGGTGCATGCTGTCAACGACCTCGAGGTGGGTGATTCCGCGGTGGCCCACCTCCCGATCTACGAGAAAAGACGGAATAACGCCGGTGGCGGATCCGCCTGCCCGCATGACAGCGTCAGCCACGACTCCCATCAACCCGATGTTTCCGCCTCCATATATCAGTTGAATGGAGGATTCTGCTAATAATTGCCCGAGTTTTGCTGCCCCTTCGGCATAAATGGCACTACGCCCAGTTGCCGATCCGCAGAAAACGCAGACATTCATTCGTTATGTTCAGGAAATGAACTAGAACTTGTTGTCATGCTTGTTGTCACTCACCGATTTATTCGGCCAAACCCAGGGCGCGATAATGGCAAGAATGAACAACGTAATCACGACATAAAACGGCCACCACGAAGAAAATTCCATAGTTCAAACGAGTTTTGTACAGGAGCGGTAAAAATAGTCCCTTCCCTTATAATTTTATAGAATGAATACGAAATTGTTTCTAAGTTAACAGTCTTTGTCACAGGCACTTGTTTTTTATTAATAATTAACATGAGGAAGTTTTTCATATTCAGCCTGATCGGGATTGCTATTATCGCCATCGCCGTTGCCCTCATCGGATACCTTCAGGTCAAAAAAGCAAAATCGTTCAGTCCGGAAGAACGTGTTGTTTTCACCGAACAGGGCCTGACCATCACGGTTTTTTACAACCGTCCTTCAAAAAAAGGACGGGAAATTTTCGGCGAACTGGTTCCCTATAACGAAGTATGGCGTACAGGCGCCAACGAAGCCACGACGTTCGAAACCAGTGAAGACCTGCAGATCGAAGGCCATACGCTGAAGGCGGGAAAATACTCGCTGTGGACAATCCCACGGGAAAACACGTGGACAATTATTTTCAACGAAGAGCACGGTCAATGGGGTGTAAACTCCGAGGGCAAGCCCAATCGAAACCCGGAACGCGATGTTCTGGAAGTTGATGTTCATGCCGTCAAGCAAGACCAGGTATTTGAACAGTTCACCATCACTTTCGAAAAGACCGGCGGAAGCGAAGCGGAGATGGTACTGATCTGGGACAAGACAGTGGTGTCGATGCCGTTTAGTTTCTGAGCACGTGCACGGTAGCCGTTGTACGCCTTGTGCCCGTTGGCGGGAGAGGCACAGCACGCCCTGAAAGAGCAAGACGTTCCGCCGGCACGCCCTGACTGATCAGGTAGGTTGCAATAGCCCGCGCCTGCGCCATCGTTCGGTCGTTATGAAACGTTTGACGTGCGATCAGCGTGTCGCGTTCGAAGAGCTGACCGAGCGTGTCGATATCGATGTATTTTCCCCGAACGCTGTCAACCTTCGTCTCCGTTAGATCGGGGTCTACACGTACCGAGTCGGAGCGATATCCCTGAAACAAAACACGGATCTCAAAAATAAGGTCGGGACTTCCCTTCAATAAGCGTGAAAGTCGCTGCAGCTCCCTGCCAGCGTTCTGTGTGTCGAGAATGCTGTCATATGTGCCAAAGTTCACGGTCGTCAGAGAGATACTGTCCCCCGGTTGAAGAGTCTTTAACACGGCGTGTATTCTTTCTATTTGCGGCAAAGGCTCAATTGTCAGGTTTAGCCGCTGGATAAAGTAAGAGCGGTCTTCAAACTCAGGATCCACCGCCAACTCGTATTCGCTGCCCTCGGCCGCGTACAGCGAAAACGTTCCGTCGCGCTCAGCGCGACCGTTATACTCCCGCTGGCCGGTGCGAATATCAACAAGCGAAACATAACCCATTACGGGGCTGCCATTCTCATCAACAACTCTCCCTTCTATTTTCGTTAGACCCTTCGGCCGAAAGGCTTCAGGAATCAGGTATTCGACCAGATCATAGGTCCGCTCGCCCTTTGCATCCGCCAGTAAGTATCTTCCCAGCGCCGCAACACTGACGTATTGGTCATTCTTTTCCGAATTGAAAAAGTCGAGAGCCTCCGGCTGTGACCACTTACCGTCCTTCAGCCTTGTTATATACAGGTCCATCCCGCCTTTTGACGGAGTAATGGCATCTGAAGAGAAGATCAGAGTTTCACCGTCAGCCATGATTCGGGGCGTCTGCGAATTGCCGGTATTGATGTGCTCCGGTAGTTCAGTGGGCTCGCCCCACTGTCCGTTGGGCTTCTTGTCTACACGCATGATCCTGCAATTCTTGCCCTCCATCTGGTTCATCGCATCGCAACGCATGAAATACATCGTCTTTCCATCAGGCGTAACAGAGGGGCAGGCCTCGTGTGCTCTCGAGTTTATAGGCGCGCCGAGGTTGACCGGGTTCGCCCATGCCCCGCGCCACTCACTGACCCAGATATCATATCCGCCAACACCGGGACCCTTGATCGTGCTGACATATAACTCACTGCCATCAGCATTCAATCCATACCCTCTCAAGAAGTTGAGTCTGGAATGGACGTTGCGCGGGAGCGGTTTTGGCTCGCTCCAATCTCCACGACCTCTTCGGCTGTAGAATGGCGTCAGGACATAGTCATCCGCATTGTCGGATATGAATATGATCGCGTTCGCATCCGCGCTTATAAAAGGTGCATGCACATTGAGAGAAGGGTGATTAATAATGGTTGAGAGCTTTCGGACCTTGGCTTGTGCTTTGGCCTCTTGTTGAATCAGCAGGAAGAGCAGCGAGACAATAATCAGATGTTTCAGAGTTCCATTCATACAGCGGGGGTTGAGGATCGATGTCATCTGCGTGGCATAAGCAAAAATAAGGATAAATATACGCGCTACGAACACCAAGGCTTTGTCGGTTAACGAACGCTTTTACACCTGAAAGGTGGATGTTTCCCGATTTGCATCGTAACTTAGCTATATAGATACCACATGATTCAGGTTATTCCATCCATAGCGATAAGACAGGGCAAGGTTGTCAAAATGCGGAAAGGCGATAAGTCGAGCGAGAAGGCCTATGACGAAAATCCCCTCGACCTCGCCCGTCGCTTTCAGGACCACGGTATCGAGGTGGTCCATCTGGTGGATCTGGACGGAGCGGAGAAAGGCAGTCCCGTCAACTGGCATGTGTTGGAAGCCATCGCGGGACATACTGAGTTGAAAGTGGATTTCACCGGCGGCATCTCTACCGATGGTGATATCGCCCGCGCTTATGAGCATGGCGCAGCTTACATCACAGCAGCCAGTATTGCCGTAATCGATCCCGAGCTCTTCGCTTCATGGATTATTTCCTATGGAAGAGAAAAGATGACCTTAGGTGCCGATGTTGTCAACCGTGAAACGCAGGAACTCCTCTACCGTGGCTGGCAACGCCGGGCCCACCGCACACTGTCGGAGCACCTGGACTACTTCTACAATCGCGGGCTGAAGTATGTCAAATCAACAGACGTTTCACGCGACGGAGTCCTGGAGGGTCCGGCGTTCGACTTTTACCAGGAAATACGCGACACATTTCCCGAGCTCTGCGTGCTTGCCAGCGGCGGAGTACGGGGAATTGACGACATCAAGAAGTTGAACGAGATGGGCATCTTTGCCGTCATCTTCGGCAAGGCGTTCTACGAGGGAGTACTCTCCCTTAAAGACGTCGAACAATTTCTCACGCAGAAATAACCGTTACCCTTCCTCGATCACCAGATCAAACGTCACTTCAATGTCAGTGTCGCCCCCACCCGGGCATTCACCTGTTTTTGTTCCGTGTTGATGGCGAAGCCTAATCGTGACCGTAGCATCTCCTGCATTGGATACCGACCACGTGGTGACGAGTCCGATAGGCCGACCTTCACTGTCTTCATCATCGTAGGAAACGGTGATGTGCTCGCTCGTCGAGAAACAAAACAAATGGTCATCCGCCTCCTCAGCAATTTCCGCCGTAATGTCTTCGGCCGGATCGGTTGTCTCGTTAAGCAGTTCTATCACCGCGGCGTACTCCCGACCTGCCTTCAACGCACCATCTACAGTCACAATGGGAGCAATGCCTCCGCTCGCGCCATCTTCATCGAAGAACCGCAGGACAACCCCTTCCTCGGGCTCCCCGGTCTCAAGAATCACCGTAAGTGTTGTGATCAGTTCCTCTTCATTTACGGGCTTAGGATCGTCTTTATCACATCCTGCTGAAAAAGCAGCGACAAGAATGGGAAAGAAAGTGCGGGAGATTTTCATAGTTAATGGGACAAGAAATTATATGACAAACGAAGAATAAAGTTTGAGCCAATGTCGTCGGCAAAATAGCGCAATCGGTTCATGTAATTCCGGTAAGAGGTGTTGAGCAGGTTTTCTCCTGACAGCGCTACACCGAGGGTATGATCACCAATAGGAAGCTTGAAGCCGGCGCGTACATTCAGGAGCGTGTAGCCCGGAGGAGCTTGTGTAAAATCAAATATCTTCCCGGAGTTTCCCTCATCGATATCCTGTGGCGCCACTACCCGGGGCGCCCGGTGTTGGCGAAAGGTAATCGGTACGCTCACTCCGATAAAGCACTCATTCAGTTTTCCTATTGACCCGGGACGATAGGTAATGCCGTTATCCCATTGTGCCGGAGGGATAGAAATCACTACATCATCGTTCAGGATATCCTTCGCGTACACGTACGATATTTTGGTGTTAACAGACCAGCGCTTGCCTATATCGGCCTTCACTGCCAGATCGCTCCCCGCCAGCACAACATCAGTCTGATCGTACTGGAGTACCGGGAAGTATCCTCGGATAGTCTGGCGCGTTCCGACTGGATGTATGAACACGTAATTATCGATGGCATTGTAGTAAACAGAAAAGTCGGCGGTGATCCGTTCAGCTGTATACTGCAACGAGTTCACCCACTTCCTGGAAAACTCCAGATCAATCGATGATTGATCTGTGATGACTTCTCCTTCGCGCCGCATGAGACCTTCTTCGATAGAAGCCGTCCCGTGGTGCAACCCTTCGCTGTAAAGCTCACTGACATGAGGTGGTCTGGAGGTCATTCCCAGATTCGATGACAAGCGCAGGCGAGGATTGAACAGTATGCTTGCGCCAAGCGTACCCGACAGGTAATTGAAATTGAAAGTCGGTTTTATCAATTGATTGCGCTCAAACGTGAGCACCTGCAGATACTGAAAATCGTAACGTGCGCCAGCCTCAAACGTCCACTTGTTACGCCTTATTTTCTCATGAAAAAATACTCCCGCCGAGAGCTGCCTGTAATCAGGAAGCAACGGTCTCACTCCGGTGACTTCCGTATCATTCGTGTTCGACTTGGTCGATACATTTATGCCGAGGCTTCCGGTGTGCGCAGGTCGTTCATGATCGAGAGAGACATCCAGTACGTGGCTGATCAGATTCAATGACACGGATGGCCGGCCGGCGCGATCAGCGCGGCGTATGTCATATTCACGCCGCACGTCGAATTGCCCCCCGTAGAGAACGCTCACCCGACCAACCCCCGGGAAGTGCTGGTGGGCGCTGAGCTTAAGCAAGTGATGATGTGTCCTTTGTTTAGGATGGCCGATGTCAAAGGTAAAGTCTTCAACGTACCAGGGTCGCCCGCTTTCGATTGACTCTTCAAGGTCACTGAGATTGCCCGTGTGCGCAGCGCGGAGAATTCCAATCTCAGTGTTGAACGTGCTTGCGTAGACTTCAAATCCTCGTCGATCATCTTCGAAACCCAGCGCGCCGGAGAAGTTAAATTCCTCGAGGCCCGTGTTCGAAAGGTTATAGGACGGTGCATGGTAGTCGCCACCTTTTCGCGACGACCCCTGGAGTCGCCAGCTCCAGGGCGATTGCGGGGCGAAAGTCCCTTCGACCATCACCGACAAGATACCCATGCGGTTATTAGACATGAAACCAGTGTTGATTTCCCCTCCGGTCTTTTCCGTTTCATGTAGTGGCGGAGGTTGTATGATAATAACTCCGCCCATCGCCGCTGACCCATAGCGAACGGCTTCCGCTCCCTTCAAGACCTCTATGCGCGATGCGATAAAGGGATCTATCTCCGGGGCGTGTTCAAGGCCCCACTGCTGCCCCTCCTGGCGAATGCCATTGTTGAGAATGAGGATCCGTTGGCTGTGAAGGCCATCGATAACAGGTTTGAAGATTGATGGCCCCGTCTGCAGGGCGCTGACACCGGGTATTTCTTTGAGTGACTCCCCCAGAGGCTTGCCATGCAGCCCTTCCAGGTCCTCCGTCTCAAGGGATACGGAAGTTTGAGTCACACTTCTCCCGCCAACGCCGGCTTCGATAACCACATCTTTCAACACGGTACGCGAGGGCTGCAGCGTGATAATAACTTCTTCTGAAAGCGGAATGCGGACTTGCCGGGACGCCGATTCATACCCCATGTAAGTCACCGTGAGGCGATATTCGCCGGGACAGAGCGAAGAAAAGCTGAAGCGACCATTCACATCGGAAATGGAACGGTACGAAGAAGGTTCAATCTGGATGACAGCCTGGGGGAGGGGTTGGCCTGTTTCGTCACTGATGCGGCCATGGAGATATTCCGAGCATACCTGCCCGTTTGCCACGCCGGCTAGCGCCAGAAAAAGAATCAAAAGAATTGGCTTTCCCACGGATATTTGCAACACCGTTGCAAATATAAGAAAGGAAAATCACCGTAAAAGGGGAGGGCGAACGTTAATCTATGATATCCTGAAGTTTATACTTCTGAATAATATAGTACAGGAAGTTAAATGTGAGGATGGAGTCGTCGTCTTTGGCTTTTTGCTTTTCGTTTGAGCGATCCTGCGGGGGGCGCTGGGCAGCGCGTTGCATGGGGAAATCGCTGATCTGAAGCATGAGAGAATCCTTAGCGGTAACGTACCCGGGCGTCTGCGGAATAAAGCGAACCTCGCCGGCAACGGTATATCCCTCCTCCGCAGAGGTTACGTCCAAGGTCAGTTCCGAATCCGACATACCTGCTTCCTGCGCACGTGTTTCCAGGGCGCTGAAAAGCGACAACAAAAGAAAAGTGGCGCAAAAACAGATCAGCTTCATGAAATACGTCGGTTAGTTGGATACTCCCGTATTAAATTTTTTGTTTCTGAAAACTACAAAATAAAACCGGAACTTCAATCGATGACGCTAAAAAGAATTGATTTTTTCTGTCGAATTTTCTTTCACTTCCCGTTTTTAGGGTCGTTTGGCTGGTTTTGTGCAAGCTTTCGAAAGATGATTTTTTAGAAATTGATCGTAACGAAAGGTGAGGGAAACAACAAAGCGCGGGCGTTTCCGGTACACGAGCTACTGTCAACCGCGAAAACGTTGTAATATGCGGGTGTTGACCACGGATGGGTCACCATATATCACTGAGGCATGCAGATTTCCGAACTTCCCTCCATTACAGCAGGACTCGTCATACAGTCGGGGGCAGACACTACGGTGTTGACCCTCCTTACGGACAGCAGGAAACTGGCCGATAGCACCGGCGTTGTATTCTTCGCTGTCCGCGGAGAGCGTCACGACGGAAACCAATTTGTCAAGAGCGTTTACGACCGAGGAGTTCGAATGTTTGTTGTAGAGGAGGTTCCTGTCAACCCTTTGCCCGGGGCCTGGATCATACAGGTCGAACGTTCCGTTTCGGCGCTGCAACAGGTCGCCGCACATCATCGGACAAAATTCAACTTTCCCGTTATTGGTGTCACAGGAAGTAACGGAAAGACAATCATTAAGGAGTGGCTATACCAACTGCTAAGTCCGGATTTTCGCATCGCCAAGAACCCGGGAAGTTATAACTCGCAAATCGGTGTTCCGCTTTCAGTCTGGCAAATTCAATCGCATCACTCTCTCGGCATCTTCGAAGCTGGAATCTCGACCACGGGCGAGATGTTAAAGCTTCGTTCCATCATTCAACCCACGCTAGGCATTTTCACCAACATTGGTTCCGCCCACGACGAGGGCTTTGCCGGTCGGGAGGAAAAGGTGCGTGAAAAACTGAACCTATTTGACGAAGAATCGCCAGTCATTTACTCCAATGACCACGATCTGGTTAAGAATGTCATCTCCAGCCTTCCCCTTCGCGCTACCTCCTGGGGCTTCAACGCAGATGCCGACATTCGCGTTAGTCGTAACGGGAATGCCTATACCATTACAACGCACGAGCAAACATTTGACCTGAACCTTCCGTTTTCGGATCAGGCTTCTGTCGAGAACGCGTTGCACTGTGTAGCTACGATGCTTGTGCTCGGATACAAGGGCGCCGACATTGCCGCGCGCATCACGCAACTGCGTGCAATACCCATGCGACTGGAACTCAAGGAAGGAATTCAGAATTGCCAGATCATAGACGATACCTATAACAATGACCTGGCGGGTCTGCAGTTAAGTCTCGACTTCCTTGGCCATCAGCGCCAGAAACCGATCAAGCGCGTCATTCTTTCCGACGTACTTCAGTCCGGACTTCCTGACGACGACTGGGTTGGACAAATCGGGGCGATGACAAAAGGAGTCGATCACCTGATTGGCATCGGGCCCGTTCTTTTTGAAAACCGCCACTTACTACCTCCCGGCACGGCGGTGTTTCCCTCGACCACCGATTTTCTCAACACCTTCAACTTTAGCCAACTACATGACGAAGTTATCCTGGTAAAAGGAGCCCGAACATTTGCTTTCGAACGGATCGTAAGCCGACTTCAGCGCAGAGTTCATGGTACGATTCTGGAAATTGATTTGGGGGCCCTGGTCCATAACCTCAACTATTTCCGGACCCTCGCGCCTGAAACACGGGTCATGGCTATGGTTAAGGCGTTTGCCTACGGCAGCGGAAGCATCGAGATCGCCAATGTTCTCCAGTACCACAAGATCGATTACCTCGGTGTGGCCTATACAGATGAGGGGGTGGATCTGCGCAAGAATCACATCACCCTTCCGATCATGGTGATGAATCCTGATGAGGAGAGTTTCGACGCACTGGTTAAGTATGGTCTCGAACCGGAGATCTACAGCTTCCGTGTTTTCGACCAGCTGGCAGCACACCTTAAAGGACGGCCTTGCAAAGTTCATCTTAAGTTCGACACGGGAATGCACCGGCTCGGGTTTTTGGCCGAAGACACGGACCGGCTCATTGAGCGCCTCCAACAGCACCCGAATATTCGCGTAGCCTCCGTGTTCAGCCACCTCGTCGGCGCCGACGAATCGCACCATGATGACTTTTCAAGGCAACAGGCCGAAAGATTCCTGGCGATGGCCCGCGACCTGACACGAAGTCTTGGCTACCAGCCGCTACGCCATCTGCTAAATTCATCGGGAGTTTTGCGGTTTCCGGACTTCCGGCTCGATATGGTACGGGTAGGTATCGGCCTCTACGGCGTCGACCCCACCGGAAACAGTACCGACCGCCTTCGTCCCGTCGCTTCCTTAAAAACGATCATCTCACAAATCAGGGAAATTCCTGCCGGTGACACTGTCGGCTACGGGCGAAGGGGCGTCGCTACCCGAAAAATGAAAATCGCCACCATTGCCATCGGTTATGCCGATGGTTACAGCCGCTCCTTCAGCCAAGGCGTTGGCCGCGTACTGGTCCGGGGTAAACTAGCGCCGGTTATAGGAAATGTGTGCATGGATATGACCATGATTGATGTCACGGAAATCGACGCCCAGGAAGGCGATGAAGTCACGGTATTCGGCAAAGATCTTCCGATAAGCGACGTAGCCGCGAGTATCGGTACCATCCCCTATGAAATCCTCACGAACACGAGCGAACGTGTCCGCCGCGTCTTTATCGCGGAGAGCCTTTAGCCACAACCCCCAAGATTCTTCTTCAGATCGCGATCAGGCAAGCCGCCGAAATCCCACGGATCGTCCTGACCGGCTGATTCTTTCTGCCCGTCGTTCGCGGGCGACTTCTGAAGCGGCTGCTTTGCTCCGGAGTCCGGTAAAGGTTGCGTTGTTTTGTGCCGGGTTTTCTTCTTCGCCATTGATCATCGTTTAAGCCTGATATGAAAACACTTTCCTGAGACAAATCATTGCTTTGGTTATCAAGCACCCATATCTTTGCCTTGTTTAAAATTAATCTAAATAAGGTAAATGGCGGGCCCAAGGAACGTATCGGAGATGAAACCGGGAGAAGTGGGGATAATTGCGGGCTTTACCGACGAATATTTGTCTGTAAAGCTCATGGAGATGGGTTGTTTACCGGGCATTCCGGTGACTTTCAATTTTTCAGCCCCTTTTGGTGACCCGGTGTGCATCACCGTTTCCGGATATGAATTATCTCTTCGACTAGACGAGGCTGCGACCATATCAATTGTACGGGAATGACAGCTTCGAGGCGGCAGAAAATTGCGCTGATAGGGAATCCAAATTCTGGGAAATCATCCCTTTTCAATCAGCTTACTGGGTTAAAGCAAAAAATTGGAAACTTTCCAGGGGTTACCGTCGAAAAACGCGTCGGGCTCACCAGTCTTCCTGACGGGTCTACGGCGGAGATCATAGACCTGCCGGGGGTTTACAGTATCTACCCCCGAAGTCTTGACGAACGCATAGTATCGGAAATTCTTCTGGATCACCACGGCCCGATGACGCCCGACAAGATCGTGGTCATTGCAGACGCTACGAACCTTAAGCGAGGCCTTTTACTTCTTTCACAGGTAATGGACATTGGGCTGCCGGTTATTTTGGCGCTCAACATGATGGATCTCGTTGCGAAGGCCGGACTGAGCTACGACATCAAGGCCTTGTCCGAAAAGCTAGGCATTCCAGTAGTATCGATCAACGCGCGAATCGGTCTTGGACTGAATGAGTTGAAAAAGGCCATGGTCGCGGACGTTCCCGTGGCCGGACATCCCATTTTTCCTATATGGGAAGACGCCAAAGGCCCTGTTGCAGAAATCCGCAGCCGCCTGGGTGTCGACAACGATTACGAGGCGTATCAGTACCTGCAGCAACCTGACTCGCTCAAATTTCTCAGCAAAAGCGATCAGGCGGTTGTTGACGAGATCCGCCAAAGACACCAATTCTTCCCCGGAAAATTTCAGGGCGCAGAAACCATCCATCGCTACAGTTACATACAGGATCTCCTGCAGGAGGTCACAATGAAACAAAGCGACGATTCCTGGAAGCGCTATTCGCGCAAAATAGACAAGATCGTCACCCACAAAGTGTGGGGCTATGCAATCTTCTTTGGCATTCTGTTCCTCATCTTTCAGGCAATATTCGCCTGGGCAACAGTGCCCATGGATTTGATTGATGTCTTCTTTGCCGACCTCAGCGGTTTCCTGCACAGCATCTTGCCTGACGGGCCTTTGACGAGTTTACTGGCCGATGGCATTGTTCCGGGAATCGGGGGGATCGTGATCTTCGTTCCGCAGATCGCCATACTGTTCGCCTTCATTGCTCTGCTCGAGGAGAGCGGCTATATGGCCCGCGTTGTCTTTCTCATGGACAAAGTGATGCGACGTTTCGGTCTCAACGGCAAGAGTGTAGTCCCGCTGATGTCCGGGGTCGCATGTGCTATTCCGGCGATCATGGCGACGCGTACTATTGACAACTGGAAGGAGAGAATGATTACCATCCTTGTCACGCCATTGATGAGTTGTTCGGCACGTCTCCCGGTTTTCACAATCCTCATTGCACTGGTAGTACCTGAAGAACGAGTGCTCGGTGTCTTCAATCTCCAGGGTATCGCCCTGATGGCTCTATACCTGATCGGCTTCTTGGCGGCCATGGCATCTGCCTGGGTGATGAAGCAAATCATCCGGGTACGTGAGCGCAGTTTCCTGATCATGGAGCTTCCGACATATCGGGCCCCGAGGTGGTCAAATGTTGGATATACCATTGTCGACAAGACAAAAGCTTTCGTCTTTGAGGCGGGGAAAATCATTATGGCTATCTCCGTCGTATTATGGGTGCTTGCGAGTTACGGCCCGGGCGACAATTTGGCCAACGCGCGGGAAAATGTTCTGGCCCTCGCCGCCGGTGAAGAGCTGAGTGAAGAGAGTCTTGATGACCGTATCGCCGCCTACAAACTTGAGCACTCGTACGCAGGCGTTATTGGGAAAGCCCTGGAGCCGGCCATCGAACCGCTGGGTTATGATTGGAAGATCGGAATCGCGCTGGTCACCTCTTTTGCAGCCCGGGAAGTTTTTGTCGGCACAATGGCCACAATCTATAGCATCGGCAGCGCCGAAGAAGATGATACATCGACCATCAAGAGCCGCATGCAGGCGGAGATCAATCAAAAAACGGGCGGACCACGCTTTACCCCTGCCGTGGGATTCTCCCTCATGATTTTTTACCTCTTTGCTATGCAGTGTATGAGTACGCTCGCCGTGGTTTACCGCGAAACCGGAGGATGGAAATGGCCGATGATTCAGCTGGTATACATGACAGCTCTTGCCTACCTTTCCGCCCTGCTTGTCTACCAAGTACTGGCATAATACAGGGTCTTAAACCAACAAAGTGAGTACAGGTTCCCACTATCATTTCCTTGTTGCCGCTATCGCTTTGCTGCTGAGCGGATGTACGGGCGGGGGCGCCAACAAATTTTCGGACCCCACCCTTGTCAGGATTGCTGACCTGCAAGACCGTCGACTTGGCGACAGCCTTAACTCATACCTCGATCACGAGAATGCCGTTTATCGTCGCGAGGCTGCCCGGGCTTTCGCTTCGCTGCAGGCGTCACCCGATATCGACAAAATCGGCAAGCGCCTGCTCATGGATTCTGATTGGCAAGTTCGGGAAGCCGCAGCGCTGGCGCTGGGACAAATTGATCAACCCCACTCCGAGCGATTGTTACTGGCCGCTTTGGTAAAAGAAAAAGAGCCTCGCGTTCTTTATGAGATCCTCAATGCCTACGGCAAAGTGACGTCCGGCTGGCAGCTCAATCCTAACGCTTTCATTGAAGACTCAATTACACGCGCGGGCCTTGCATGGTCGATTTATCGCGCCGGGTTGAGGGGGAAAGTGACGGAAGACTTACATTCCCTAGCCCTCACGTTACTCCAGTCTCCCACTGTCGAGCCGCGTATCGCGGCGGCGCATTTTTTTGCGCGAGGAACACGTGGTTCTAAGGTTGCGCTTCCGGTCCTTATTGAATCAGCCACCAGCGACCCCGTTGCGGAAGTCCGCATGGCCTCTTCGCTCGCCCTGGGAAAAGTTCCTTCCGACACCTCACTGCAAGCGCTGCGCCACGTACTTCGGGAGGAAACGGACGGCCGCGTCATTGTTAACGCTGTGCGCGCCCTTCGCGGGTTCGAGTTTAACAAAATCAAGAGCGATTTGTATGAGCTTGTCAAAAGCAGAGATATCTCAGCAGCTTCGATCGCCGGAGAAATCATTTACGAGAAAGCGCCAGAGTCGGAATGGATCGCCATAGCCTCGCTCATAAACTGGCTGAAATCCTGGCAAGTCCAGTCCCACCTCTACGCCACTACACTCAAGCTGGCGCAGCGCGAAGATATCGCGGATGAAATCCGCCAATTCTACGCCAGGGCGACCAATCCTTACGAAAAGGCAGCCTGGTTAATGGCTCTTCGGGACTATCCTCCCGCGCTCGACTTTCTTCAGGCCATCATCAGAGAATCCAACGAACCGGTTTTGCGGCTCACAGCTGCTCAGGCCATCAGCCACCTCGCAGGGCTCCAGTCTCTCCCGACGTTGACGAGACCTCAGATTGCCGAAGTTGTTACGAAGGTAGTAAGCGAGACGAATGACCTGGCCGTAGCCGGCACATTGGCGCAGGCACTGGCGAATCCCGCATTCCGCGGACTGGTGTCCGATCTCTCACCGCTGCAAAGGACGCGGGCTGATGCGGAACTGCCGCAACATATTGAGACGCTACAGGCGATTGAGGCCGCCCTGGCAAACCTGGAAGGTCGCGAGGTTGAACCGATTTCCATCCCTTACAATCACCCCATTGATTGGGATGAGGTCAAGCGAATCCCTTCCGATCAACTCGCCACCATCCACACATCGCGTGGGTCCGTGGTAGTCAGACTTTTCGTCGAAGAATCTCCCGGTACTGTAATCAACTTTATAGAGTTGGCCCGGCAGGGGTACTTCAACGACAAGATTTTTCACCGTGTCGTTCCTAACTTCGTTGTGCAAACTGGCTGCTCACGCGGAGACGGGTGGGGCAGTGGAGACTACTCACTGCGCTCGGAACTCGCTGGTCGTCGGTTCGGAACGCACATTCTGGGTATGGCTTCGGCGGGAAA
Organism: uncultured Roseivirgaceae bacterium; assembly: GCA_964532595.1. Classification (GTDB taxonomy): domain Bacteria; phylum Bacteroidota; class Bacteroidia; order Cytophagales; family Cyclobacteriaceae; genus Chryseosolibacter. Next base: position 12,070 of record CAZHIQ010000014.1, on the reverse strand, counting down.
AGATACGGAGAGCACACAGTGGTTTATCACCCATTCTCCGACCCCACATCTCGATGGGCGTTACACGGCATTCGCCGAGGTTGTCTCTGGTCAAAAAGTATTGGAACTGATCGAGGTCGGTGATCGCATTACCGGTGTCGTCATCCAGGAAAACGAACGCTAAGACATAAACACAAAAAGCTTGGAAACTTCATTTCAGCACGGGTCCAAAATTGGAGTTCTCGGCGGAGGGCAGCTCGGTCGCATGCTTATTCAGTCGGGAATTGACTACAACCTTCGTTTCAAGGTACTCGATCCGGACGCCTCCGCTCCATGTTCGACTATCGCGGAATTCGTAACCGGGAAACTGACCGACTATGACACAGTGATGCAATTCGCATCCGACTGCGACCTCCTCACTATCGAAATTGAGAATGTCAACACCGATGCCCTACGCACTCTTCAGGGGCAAGGTAAGCGAGTATACCCGGAACCCGACGTAATTGCTCTCATCCAGGACAAGCGTCTGCAAAAGGCTTTTTACCGCGACAACGGTATCCCTACTGCCGAATTTTATCTCACGGAGACCGCGGCCGAGGTTCAAGCTCATGCCGACTTCCTTCCGTTTGTAAACAAGCTTGGTCGCGAGGGATACGATGGCAGAGGTGTACAAATCATGCGATCGACCGATGACCTGGCACAAGCGTTCGACGCCCCTGGCCTTGTCGAGAAACTTGTCGATTTCGAGAAGGAAATAGCCGTTATCGCGGCTCGCAGTACATCGGGCGAGGTAGAAACCTTTCCTCCCGTAGAAATGGTCTTTCACCCTGAGCATAACCTTGTTGAATACCTTTTCGCGCCCGCCGAGATTCCCTCGGAAATTGCCCTTGAGGCAGACCGCATCGCACGACAGGTGATCGTCTCACTCAACATGACCGGCGTACTAGCTGTAGAAATGTTTGTAACCCGTTCAGGGAAAGTACTTGTCAATGAAGTAGCGCCCCGCCCGCACAACAGCGGCCATCAGACCATAGAAGCCAATTTAACTTCCCAGTACGAGCAGCACCTCCGTGCTATCCTTGGTCTGCCGTTAGGGAGTACACAAACCATCCTTCCAAGCGCGATGGTAAATCTTCTCGGTGAAGCAGGCCATTCCGGGCCCGCACAATACCAAGGGTTCAATGAAGTAATAAAAATACCGGGAGCCTATGTTCATCTTTACGGAAAAGCATTGACCAAACCCTTCCGTAAAATGGGCCACGTCACTCTCGTTGATACCGATGCTGAACGACTTAAGAACAACGCTCAGTTTGTCCGCACAACACTCAAGGTAATTTCCTGACATCCCAATCGCTTTGAGCGCCGAGGCGTTTTGCCTAAAGTTTGTAAATTGTCGACCCCGGCACCAAACCGGCCAATCATACCCATATGACAAAACCGTTAGTTGGCATAATAATGGGCAGCAACAGCGATCTTCGGGTCATGAAAGAAGCTGCCGAAGCACTCGATGAATTCAACATTCCATACGAATTAACTGTTGTCTCCGCACATAGGACACCTATGAGGATGGTCGAATATGCGAGGTCAGCCCGAAGCCGCGGTCTAAACGTTATTATCGCAGGCGCCGGAGGCGCGGCCCACCTTCCTGGTATGGTAGCCTCACTCACTTCACTTCCTGTTATCGGCGTACCCGTCAAATCGTCGAATTCTATAGATGGATGGGATTCCGTCCTTTCCATTTTACAGATGCCCGCCGGAGTTCCCGTGGCAACCGTTGCGCTTAATGGCGCTCGCAACGCCGGGATATTAGCTGCTCAAATAATCGGCGCAACTGATAAAAAAGTCGCCGAACGACTTGACGCCTACAAAGACGAACTCGAAAAAAAGGTGGAAACAATGGCGAGTGACCTCGAGTCGCGCGGATGGAAAGCTGCACTCGAATAGGAGGTCTTTTCAATTTTCTGTAACTTGATATATACGTGGCAACAATGTCCGTTGCTTCGCTACCTAGTTTGACGACGAATGAATCCTGACGAGAAAGGCTGGCTTAAGAATTATATCGACTACCGCATTGATCTGCTTAGTGAGCTTACTACCGAAGCCGCACGAAAGCGATCCCACCCGGAGCATTCCCTTTACAGGTTACTGCAGCCAACGGGATTAATGTACGGTCAATCGATTGGGTTCTCCGGTCACAATGACGAACCGCTGACGAACAGGCAAAAACAGAAAATTCTGCTCGCCGAAAGTCTTCTTGCGAGTGCTCTTCTCGCCGGTGAACAGCAAAAGAGCTCGCCCGCCGATATATGGGACGCCATCAACAAGACGCTCGAGAGCATCGCCAACTTCTACAACAATATTTTTCCCGAGGTAGCCACGCCTTCCAAAACATTATTTGGAAAGAAACGCTCGGCCATAGAAGTTGTCGAAAGGATTTTAGAGAAACGGATTAACCGCACGAACAACTTTGACGGCAACTTCTGGACGTTCTTCTTTCACAATAGTCTTCTCTTCCTTGACGTCTTCATATTCGGACAATGGATTCATACCAACGCCGACCGGATCGTGGCCGATTTTTTCCGTTACGAACGCGATGAACTGCGCTTCTCCGTTGTAAAGGTCATCGCTGCCGCCTCGCACGCAAACAACGAAGTTGAGTTTGAAGAAAAAAAACTGCTTGATCTATTTCTTCACAGCGCCGAATTAACCGGCGAGCGCCGGAAGGAGGCCATTCGTATTTTCGAAAAAGGCATCGAGATCCATGAGATAACGCTCCCTTCCGACAACTCGTGGATATTGCGGAAGTTCTTCCTTGAAATTGCTATTCTGACTATCTGGGCCGACAAAAAGGTTGAAGATGTTGAGATGGCCTTTCTAAAAGACTTTACGGTGCATCTCGGATTCCACGAAGATGACCTGGAAAACAGTCTGATTGCCATTGAAGGATTTGTCCTGGAGAACTGGGAACAGCTTTCGTACCTGCAGAATAATCAGGACTACCGGCAAGTCAGTGAACAATTTATCAAGCGGGTGACGCGAATAGCCGAAAAAAATCAGCAGCGACTTCTCAAAGAAATCAATGAGCAGCCTCAGCTTGTCGCCCTCCTGAAAAAATCTCGTAGTAGCGAACTCACGGCCGAGGAAATGGAGACAATGCGCACGTCACTCATCCGGGCGTTAAAGTCGGTGCCTACCTTTATGGTGATCTCGTTACCGACCCGGTTTCTTACTCTGCCCGTCCTCCTGAAGATACTACCCAAAAGCCTTTTTGCTGAAGCTTCTTAGCGGCGAAAATCACACAACCTCTTCGGTCTCCTCCGGCTCAACCTCCTCCTTCCGGGGCACCAGGATCGAGAACACGACCGCTAGCGCAAGCGTTGAGATAATCACACTGAATGACAGGTACGGATTCAGCTTGATGCTCCAGATGTCCAGCAGCATCTTCGCTCCGATGAAGAACAAAATGATAGAAAGCCCTTTTTGAAGGAGATAGAATTTATCGATGATGCCTGCAAGCAGGAAGAACATTGCCCTTAATCCCATCACGGCAAAGATGTTAGACGTATATATGAGGAAGGGATTCTGAGTGATGGCGAATGCTGCCGGGATCGAATCAACCGCAAAGATGAGATCGGTTGTTTCAATCAAAACGATTACGAGGAAAAGTGGGGTAAAAAGGTACTTGCCATTTTCGCGTACGACGAAGCTGCCGTCGTGGGTATCGGGCGTCATCGGAAGATGCTTACGACAAAATCTCAGGACTGGATTTTTCTCCGGATCGATCTTCTCATCGCCATCCTCGAAGTAAATCCGAATACCGGAGTACACCAGGAAGACTCCAAACACATAGAGAATCCAGTGGAAGCGCTCAATCAGTATGGAGCCTACGCCAATGAAGACACCGCGGAAGACGATCGCCCCGAGTATTCCCCAGAAGAGTATCTTGTGATAGTATCGTTCGTCAACCTTGAAGTAGCGCAGGATAAGGAGGATCACAAAGATGTTGTCGACCGAAAGCGCATACTCGGTAAGATAAGCTGAAAAATAGAGCACAGCTCCCTCTGTGCCGCTTTCATCATAGGCCAGTATAAAGAAGCCGAAGAGCGTTGAAACGACAACCCAGAATATGGACTGATACAGTGCCGATCTCGTGCTGATCTTCTTCGGCAGCTTGTTGAACAGTCCCAGGTCGAGGACGAGAAACAGGATAATGATTACAGCAAAAATGCCGAAAAGAATTATCTCCTGTTTGGGCAGATCGCCAAAGAGCGAGAACACAAGTATGTTAAACACCGGACGCAACGGAATTATTAGGGGGTTTCAAGAAGCCTTTAGCCAACGAACATGGTGTCTTTGGTTTTCGCTCAATTCCAAAAGTACAAATTTCCTGGAATTCCTAAAATCCGGCCAAAATATTACACGTGTTGGTTTGAGCACCCTGGGCAAACCCCCTGGATGAGGAGGTTCATCTCCCCGGCGGCGTAGCCGGGGGGTAGCTTTATATGCGGAATGCCGATTTCAAGGCAATTGGTCTGCCCGCAAACCGAGCATTTAAAGTGGACATGCTCATGACGGTGCTCCGTGGCGGAGCAGGCGTCGGTACATAAGGCATATTTCAGGGCTCCGCCATCGTCGAGCACCTTATGGATAAGACCGTGGTCATGGAACGTCTTGAGCGTCCGGTAAACCGTCACCCGGTCGATATCTTCAGCGATCTCGCTTTCAATGTCACTATGCGAAAGGGCATAGTCCTTCCGCAGGAACAGGTGAAGAATCTCCTGACGGGTCGGCGTTGACCTGAGATTGAAGGTTTTCAACAGCTGATCGGTTACCTGGCTCATTGCATTTGGAGTTGCAGAAGACTTTGATAAATACCGTCGTCGAGGCTGGCCAGCTCCTGGTGGGAACCGGTTTCCGCCAGAGTGCCCTCATGGATAACAAATATACGGTCAACCTTCTTAATGGTGCTCAGCCGGTGAGCAATAATAATGGCTGTACGTCCTTCCATGAGCTTGTCCAGAGCCTCTTGGACAAGGCTTTCCGAGTGGGTATCTAACGAGCTGGTCGCCTCGTCGAGAACCAGAATTGCGGGATTTTTCAAGATAGCTCGTGCAATAGCGATTCGCTGTCGCTGACCGCCGGAGAGTTTCACGCCGCGATCGCCCACTAGCGTCCCGAAACCTTCAGGGAAGCGGTCGATAAACTCCAGGGCATTAGCCTGTCGAGCCGCCTCACGGACCTCCTCGTCGGTCGCCCCCGGCTTCCCATACCGGATATTATCGGCTATCGACCCGCCAAAGAGTATAACCTCCTGAGGGACAAGACCGAAGTTTTTCCGATAGCTGGTTAAGGCGAAATCCTCCACGGGCTGGCCGTTGCATCGGATTGTCCCCGACGACACCGGGTAAAGACGGAGGAGCAGATTAATGATACTCGATTTGCCCGATCCGCTCTTTCCCACAAGGGCCACCTTTTCACCCGGCCGTATCGAAAAATTGAGACGATCGAGCACCCGGAAGTCGGGTCGGGTAGGGTAGGAAAACGATACTTCCTCAAAAACGATATCCCCTGTAAGTCTTACTTCCTCTCCTGTATGCGACGATTCGTCGGGCAGCGCGAGAATCTCGCGAATCCGGGCAGATGCCCCCACCGCCCGTTGCAGTTGAGTATATATATCTCCCAGGCCGGCTATTGAAAAGCCGATGAACGTTGTGTAAAAGATGAAGGAAAACAATTCGCCCACCGACAGGCTATTGGCTGCAACGAGGCTCGCACCATACCACCCCACAGCAACGATTCCTCCAAACAGCGCGAATATGACGAAAGAGATGAACACCCCTCGATAGCGAGCTCCACTTATTGCCACGGATACCACATCCTGGATAGCAGCCGTGTACCGGTTTATCTCATGCTGCTCGTTTCCGAACGCTTTCACCATGTTTACGGACTGAAGGGACTCTTCTACAATGACGTTGGCGTGAGCCAGTTTCTCCTGTGTTCGACGCGACAACTTCCGAATGTATTTGCCGAACACCATGGCAGCAACGACGAGAATGGGAAACGTCACCAGCATGAAGGCTGTCAGCGTAGGAGCGAGGTAAAAGATAATACCGATCCCAATTACGAGCGTAAGTACCTGGCGTAACAGCTCGGCAAGAACAAAGCTAAAAGTCTCCTGCAACGTCGAAACATCGGCGGTGATCCTGCTCATGGTATCGCCCACACGGTGCTCATCGAAAAAGCCCATCGGGAGCCAGATAACCTTGCTATACATTTCGCGTCGCACGTCTGCCATGGCGCGTTCGCTGACAATGGCAAAGGTGTAAACGCGTATGAAGGAAAACACTCCTTGAATGAATAATATCCCCATCAACACCAATGCTACTTGGCCGATGCTGTCGAAGAACTGTGCTTCTCCGGAGGCTACATCGAGGAGCTCACCGGCGAGACGGGGGAAAGCCAGCAGGATTACACTCGACAGCGCCAGCGCAATCAACCCGGCCAGAAAGACCCATTTGTACGGCAATGTATACCGGAAGATCCCCAGTAACTGACTTAGCCCTTTCTTGTCTAAAGGAATCTTCTCCCTTTCTTCTCCAGCGTCCTTCCTGCGTTTGCTCATGTTAATCGAATAGTATCTTTCCGCTGATCTGGTATGACACCGAATCGGAAAGCATCATTTTTTGTCCTCCGTGCACGCTATAGGCTGTCAACACGGTTTCTTCGCCCACCTGGTCAAGCCGCATCGAAAGCTGACGCGTGCTTTTGAACATCGGGTTGGCCTCTCTGTAGAGAGCTTCTAATTTGCGCGGGCGTGCCAACGTACCTTGGTAATATATCCTGAGGTAAACAATCGGCTGCTCATCAATACATTTGAATTCCCTTATCAGGAGATTACTTCCGGGATCCTGTAGCCCGTCCGTTATTTCGTAGCTGTTCCGGTTAACCGGCTTGTTAATGTTGTCGAGTTGGCGGAAGATATCGAGCTCCTTCTGCCACGCGGTGGTATCGGCGGGCCGGTATTCGGCTGCATCCTCCTTTCCTCCCAACAGCGCCTTTTTCTCAAGACGCGCATTCAGCCGCGCAAGCAACTTTATCTGTGCCGTCACCAGACTATCGACCGGGTAGAAAGTTGAGGGTGGGCGTTCAGACTCACACGCCATTATTCCCGCTATCACCAGCAGACTCCCAACCCGGGCCAACCAGCTTCTTCGTCTAGCGATCGACCAGTACATCGCCCGTCATTTCTTTAGGAATGTCAATACCCATCAGCGTTAAGATACTGGGAGCAAGATCGCCGAGTTTTCCGTCGCGAAGTTTTCCCGAGTATTGATCATCAACCAGAATGCAAGGAACGAGGTTCGTCGTGTGGGCTGTGTTGGGCGAACCGTCGTCGTTAATCATCAGATCAGCATTTCCGTGATCAGCAATAATAAAAGTAGCGTAGCCGCTTTTACGTGCCGCCTCAGTCACACTTTGCGCGCATTGATCGACCGTCTCGCAGGCCTTCACTGCAGCCTCGAACACACCGGTGTGACCTACCATATCGGGATTGGCAAAGTTCAGGCAGATAAAGTCGGCACTGGCAGCTTCGAGCTCCGGAACAATTTTGTCGCGAATATCAAACGCACTCATTTCCGGCTGCAAGTCGTACGTAGCAACTTTTGGCGACGGACAAAGAATCCGGCGCTCTCCCTCGAAAGCAGCTTCGCGGCCTCCGGAGAAGAAGAACGTTACGTGGGGATACTTCTCGGTCTCCGCGATTCTGATTTGTGTCCTTCCGGCATTAGCCACCACCTCGCCCAGCGTCTTGTTGAGATTATCCTTCTCAAATATAACCCGCACGTCTTTAAAGGACTCATCGTACATCGTCAGCGTGATGTAGTGAAGAGGGATTTTCTTCATCGCAAACTCTGGGAAATCCTCTTGCGTCAAGACCTGGGTGATCTCCCTTCCGCGATCAGTACGGAAGTTAAAGCAAAGCACAACGTCGCCTTCCTGGATTCTGGCAACCGGTTGATTGTCGTCGTTGTGAAGAACGATGGGTTTGATAAACTCGTCCGTAATGTCATTGTCATAGGATTGCCGTACAGCCTCTACGCCGTTGGTGGCAGGGGTGCCCTTCCCGTTAACCAGCAGGTCGTAGGCCAGTTTCACCCTCTCCCATCGTTTATCGCGGTCCATTGCGTAGTAGCGTCCGATAACGGAGGCCAGGCGTCCGGTGCTTTGTTCCATATGCGCTACTACATCAGCAAGAAATCCGGCGCCGCTCTTCGGATCCGTATCGCGCCCATCCATAAAAGCATGGAGAAAGAGGTCAGTAACCCCTTTTCTGTGCGCAATTGAAATTAACCCTTTCAGGTGGGAGATATGGGAATGAACTCCACCATCGGACACAAGTCCGATAAAATGAATTTTCTTCCCGTTCGCCCGCGCATAATCGAAAGCTTCGTTCAAAACAGGATTGTTATCGAGCTCTCTTTCGTCAATAGCCTTGTTAATCTTGACAAGGTCCTGGTAAACAACACGTCCGGCTCCGATGTTCATGTGTCCAACCTCCGAGTTTCCCATTTGTCCCTCGGGGAGGCCGACAGCAAGGCCAGATGCTTCCAGCCGGCTATGAGGATATCGGTGATAGAGCGAGTCAATAAAGGGTGTTTGGGCTTTGTCAACAGCGGAAACTTCCTTGTTGCGGGCGATACCCCACCCGTCGAGAATCATCAGTAGAACCTTCTTATTCATATTTTGTACTCATGTAAGACGTTAGCAACTTTCCGCAGGCCCGGCGGCGCTTTCAATCAATGCCGGTTTCAGGCTTTTTTCTATCTTTAACCGGAAGAACCAATTGTCTTTTGCCGGAATGTTGCCCGATGCCGTTGAATTCGTTGTGCACTCTTTTTGGAAATCCCGTCCTGATTCGGGAAACCTTTACGAAAACGGCAAATATAAACACCCCGGAGCATTTCAGTGCACAAGCGCCGGGCAACACTACCCTGAACTGCTGAAAATCGCCGTCTCTTTTAAAGTGGCATAGTTTTCGCCATTAACCCACGTGTCATGAAGGTGAACAGTTTTAAAGTGCTAATCGTTTTGTGGGCCCTGACCTTTCACGCGGCGACCGCGCAAGCGCAAAGTGATGCTATTGGTCAGGTTCGGGAAACCATTAAGGCGGGGAGTGCCAAAGAGCTTTCCAAGTACCTTTTTCAGACGGTCGACGTAACGATTGAAGGACGCGTCCAGTCCTATAGCAAGGCGCAGGCCGAATTTGTGTTCCGCGACTTTTTCCGGCAGCATCCTCCTTCCGAATTTCGGATAATTCATCAGGGATCTTCAAAAGGGGGACAGCCCTTTGCTATCGGCCAGTACAAGAGCGGGGCCGATACCTACCGCGTTTTCATGAAACTGCGAACCGTCAACAAACAGCAGCTGCTACACGAAATCTCTTTCTCGAAAGAGTAGTCGAAGGGCTTCCAAAGCCCTATTTTTGCTGGCGTGAAGCCTCCTTACATTTCAGAAGAATATATCCATCGCTTCATCGAGTCCGCTTTGCACGAGGACGTCGGTGATGGCGACCACTCCACGCTCGCTTCTATTCCGGCTGAAGCCGTCAAAACGGCTGCTCTCCTCGTAAAGGACAAAGGAATAATCGCCGGAGTCGAATTAGCCCGGACCATCTTTCTGGCGGTGGACCCTGAGATGTCCGTTGACGTCCTGATTCAGGACGGTCAGGAAGTTTCGCACGGGGATATCGTTTTTCGCGTAACAGGCTCTGCGAGGACCATTCTTACTTTAGAGCGACTGGTCCTGAATTGTATGCAACGCATGAGCGCTATCGCTTCACTGACGCGCCACTACGTAAGGCTGATCGAAGGCACCGGGGCGCAGCTGCTCGATACCCGGAAGACAACACCGAATTTCAGGCTTTTGGAGAAATGGGCCGTTGTTATCGGCGGAGGAACCAACCACCGCCTTGGGCTCTTCGACATGATTATGCTTAAGGACAACCACATCGACATGGCCGGTGGAATTTCCGCAGCAATCAATCGCACAAAAGATTATCTTCGCGCCACCGGAAAAGCACTTCCCATTGAAGTTGAAACCCGGAATCTCCAGGAGGTAGAGCAGGTCTTGCAGGTAGGGGGAGTTGACATTATCATGCTTGACAACATGCAACCGACGGAGTTAAAGGAGGCCGTATCGCTGATCGGGGGCCGTTGCAAAACCGAAGCGAGCGGCGGCATAACTGAAGAGAGCATTCGGGAAGTCGCAGCGAGCGGTGTTGATTTTATTTCGGTCGGCGCGCTCACTCACGCTGTGCGAAGCATGGATCTGAGCCTAAAGGCTCAGTCGTAAAGGGAAAGAAGAATACACACACTCATGATCGTAAAAACAAAGAACTACAAGCTGGATAAGAAAGTATATCGAAAGCTGGCCTTTCGGGAAGTGATGCGACAGCAGGGATGGATTGCCGCGCTCGGGGCCTTGGTGATCTGCCTCGGATATCTCTGGGTGCCCAGTATCTGGTGGTTCATCGCAGCATTCGTCGGACTCGGCATCTATCTACTTTTCTGGTGGATCCAGTTCTACGGAGTCACCCAGCTGGAGCAAGGCAAGATGCTGTTCGAGCGCTTCTCATACGAGATCAGCAGCCAGCAAATTGTAATGAAGATCAATCCCCGCGAAGGGATGCCCCTGAAGTGGGACCAGATAAAACGCGCTTCTATCGGCAAGGATTCCTTTGTGTTGTTTATCAACAAAGCTCAATTGATTCACTTGCCCTTCCGCATCTTCAATACCGAGAACGAACGAAAGTTCCTCATGAGCGTCCTCCGCAACAAAGGGCTTGTGAAGACTTCCTGACGTTTCTTTGTAACTTTTATCCATGGCTAGCAAAACGCTTACACCACAGCAGGCCAGGGAAAAGATCAGACGGTACTGTGCCTATCAGGAGAGAGCCCATCAGGAGGTGCGCGACAAACTTTACGCATTTGGTCTCTATCGCGACGATGTCGACGAAATTCTTTCGGAACTTATTTCCGAGAACTTCCTGAATGAAGAGCGCTTCGCGCGCGCCTATGCCGGCGGCAAATTCCGAATGAAAAAGTGGGGACGAATAAAGATTACCGAAGGGTTGTCGGCACGGGGCGTGTCATCCAACTGCATACGCCTGGCCCTGACCGAGATTGACGACGCCGATTACCGCGACACGTTGCAAAAGCTCCTGGAAGAAAAGCAATCAACCCTTCAGGTGAATGACCGGTTTGTGTTGAGAGACCGATTGTCCCGTTACGTTATCCAGAAAGGATACGAGCCCGATCTCGTATGGAGTGTCCTACGGGAAATGCTCCCCTGACACCTCATGAAATCCTACAGATTGACATTGGCGCGACGAAGCTGAAAGTTTTGACCGAGATAAACCTTGCGCACCAACGGATCGTTAGCCAGATCTTCGGCAGTCCCGGCCTTGAACAACTTTCCGTCAACCATGAGATAAGCCCGGTCGGTAATGGACAAGGTTTCATCTACGTTATGGTCGGTGATAAGAATGCCGATGTTTTTTTCCTTGAGTCGAGCCACGATCGTTTGGATTTCTTCAACGGCGATAGGGTCAACGCCGGCGAACGGCTCATCAAGCAAAACGAACTTGGGATCAACAGCCAACGCCCGGGCAATCTCGGTCCTGCGACGTTCGCCCCCCGACAGTGACATACCCAGGTTCTTGCGCACCTTCTGAAGGCTGAATTCTTCAATCAGTTGATCCGTCTTTTCCCGCCGCTCCTGCTTGCTGTAATTGCGCATCTCAAGAACCGCCTGAATGTTTTCCTCCACCGTCAGCTTGCGAAATACCGATGCTTCCTGAGCAAGATAACCGATTCCAAGTTTCGCCCGCTGATACATCGGCATGTCGGTAATATCCTCATTCTCCAAGAATATTTTGCCTTCATTGGGTTTGATCAATCCGACAATCATATAGAAGCTGGTGGTTTTTCCAGCTCCATTCGGTCCCAGTAGCCCGACGATCTCCCCCTGTTCGACGCGAACGGAAACGTCGTTAACCACCATTCGTGATTTATATTTCTTGTGCAAATGC
>CAZHIQ010000013.1:0-85536 GCA_964532595.1 uncultured Roseivirgaceae bacterium | reverse complement strand
GGAATAGGGGTCAATCAAAAATGGAATGGGGGGTCAAAGGGTGCAGGAATAGCCAATGCTGATATGAACAAACGCTGCCGGAGCAGTGTCGCTGCTACTTCCCCATGAGATATCCTTGTTCTTCCAATATTGTTTCATCATCCTACAGCGCTATGACATAGTAGGTATAAGTATCCCGCTCTAAGTCACGTCAGATGTACACCACCGGTCCACTTTCAGGGGGAAACGCTAGCTTTGAAATATCAAATCCCCACACACGCACGCAAAGGGTGGGTCAAATAATTACCGAAACAGGTGAGTCAGACTTAGCGAAATAGTCAAGAATCGCTAGTTGGGAAAGAAGTTTGGGCCATTCGGAAAGAATTCTTCGATCATTCGCTTTTCTTTTTCTTCTTAGAAATGTCCAATCGCCTAAACAGCAATTTACTCAGAATCCATGTAAAACAAAAGACCAACCAAAATGAAAAAACTCCCCTCTTTGTTAGTAGCAAATCTAATTTTCTTCGGATTTTCATGTCAAGAACAATTGGATCCTAGAGTAAGTGCTCGGTTGAATTCTCATCTGCCCTACTTATCATTCGACTCCGATGATAAGTTTGAAGCAGTCACCAACATGGTTGCTGCAATGACCGATGAGGAATTGGATGTATGGGAGCAAGAGCAAGGTTTTCTCTCCTACAGAAGTGTATTTCGACAAGCCATGCAGGAGTGGCAAAATGTCGAGAGTCCCGCGGATTTGTCGAAATTCTTGGCGAAGTACGACGACATAGTGACGGTAGTTGATAGTGTCCTGCGACCCCACATTGATATCAGACTTTATCAAGGAATAGTTAATCGCGAAGGCGTCTACGAGACGAATGGATTTTTGCACAAAATAGTCGGAGATGAAATAATGACAGTTGCTAAGGCGGACGCAGAAAAACTCAACTCAATTTCACACAATGCTGAGTTAACCCCTAAGGAAAGTGGCGTCCGGGCATACCGGTACAGGAGTCGTCCTGTAGAAAAGGAGGCCCGTGTTAATAGTACCTGCACCACGCACATGACAGCATCCTACTTTCATAACGAAAGCAACTGTAGGCATGATCGCCGAGTTTACATGTCCGCCAGGTCTTATGTGGTTTTATCCACAAATACTACTGGCGACTATCGGCAACCGCGGGTAGAGATTAAGGTGTGGGGCACCCTTAGAACTGGCACTTGGTGTAATTGGAAACAGTATAGCACAACGTTAGCGTATCGGAACGTCTCGTTTTCCATTATGGCTTGGGCGGATCAGGGTGGCATAGCAATACCCCAGTCTTATTCCAGAGTTTTACCCGACTACGCACCCGCTGAAGACCGGTGGGATTTACCATGGGACCAGTCAATCGGCGACAGGGTTCATAATCAGGTCATTTACCCATCGCCGTTCACAAACTTTCATGGGGAGGCTACGAGCAGGGGGGCACATGGCGTATGGGTCATTCTTGACTGTCTGTAAAACACCGTACCTACAAAACAACTATTAGTCATGAAGAAGATACTGTTTCTTACTGTTTATATTCTGCTTATCGGTTGCCATGAAAATTTCGACCTGCAGCAAACTTCTCTTGAATCAAGTGATGTAATGACCTTCTCTTCCCATGAGGACTTTCAGAACGCCGTTGAGATGATCTCGAAGATGTCGGATGCAGAGTTCGATCAATGGGAGCAGTCCAAAGGCTTCTCTTCATATCGGCGTGTTCTTAGACAAGCTTACGCAGAGCTTGATACAATTACAACTGCAGAGTCTGAAGCATCCTTTCGCGAAAAATATTGTGACGTCTTGAGGATGTCTGGAAGTACTTGGGAACCTGTTATCGATATTTTAATATACCAATCACTCGCAAACAGAGATGGAATTTACAAAACAAACGGTTACCTAAATAAGATCGTTGGTGGCACTATCTTTACAGCGGAAGAAGGAACGTACGATAGACTTAAACAAATCGGACCTAACTCGAGTGAAGAGCTGATTCGGCAGAGTGGCATCCGGGTTACACACATTCTTCCTGAAAGTAGATCATTAGACGCACGGACGACCCGCAGCTGCTCGACTTATGAATCGGCCTCTTATTTTCACAACGAGAGCAACTGCAGAAATGACAGACGAGTCCATATCGGGGCGAAATCGTATATTGCTCTATCAACCAGTTATCAGGGCGATTTGAGACAGCCCCGCGTTCAGATAGAAGTTTGGGGCACTCGGAGGACTGGGACTTGGTGCAATTGGATCAGCTACTCAACGATGTTACACTATCGAAACGTTTTTTTTACACTCAACGCTTGGACGATGGAAAATGATGTTTCGGTTCTAAAAACATTCAGTGCAACCCTTCCCGACACGTCTAGTCCAAACGATTACACGATGCTAACGTGGGACGGAAAAATTGGCACGGGTGTATTGAACCAGGTTATTACGGCACAGCCCTTCATAAGTTTGCACGCCGAGGGAACAAGTCGGGGAGCACATGGGGTATGGGTTACACTGGATTGTCAGTAGTAAGAAAATGGGGAATCACTTATGAAAAAACTTAGTTATATTATTACTTCCATGCTGCTGTGCACTGTATCCTATGCGCAGCACAACGAGCAACCGAAGGAATCCAAACTAAGATCTTCCGTCCAGCTTCGCGTGGGGTCTTCTACGTTCGCTACCGATCTGGCTGCACCGTCAAATTTCTCTGCCCTCGAGGTGCGCGGAGGTCTGGGTGTTCTAAAGACTCTAACAGAAGTACTCAAGATGCGAGCCGGACTGTTAGTTGGGGCAAAGTTCAAACGTAAGTCCTTAAACCAGTCCGAGGAGGCCTTTCTGATTGGGGCCCCGTTTCTTGAGGTCGACAAGGTTGCTAGTAGTAGAAATCACTATTTTTATGAAGCACCGGTTTTCATCCAAGGCAATATCAAGCATCTGAACATCGACCTGAAAGCAGGTATTATTTTTCGGCATTTCCTTCCGAATAATAAGGATGTCGACTTTTTGACTGCAAGGCGTGAATTCGGATTGTCAGGCGGCGGTGCCTATCGGTTGAGTGACCGAATCAGTATTGGAGTTGATTATTACTACGGACTCACTAAGGTACTTTCATCATACGGAGAGGTGGACGGAACCGCATATCGCCTGGACTTGCGAAATCAACGCGTGGAGTTTACGATCGACTATTTTTTGCGAAAGCAGAGCAGGAGAGACTAAGATGCGAGAAAATTTGCTCATTCAGGTACGAATGGGCGCCCTTAAGTGCTCTCAACCGTCTGCTGCTGCAGCTGCCTGAGCTTCATCCTGTACTTCTTCATCATCAGATCCCGGCGGAGAAACGGGAAGAACAATACGGCGATAAGCAACGTCGCAACGCCCTCCAACAAGACGGTCAGGGGGGCGCCGATCACCTCCGCGACCGACCCGACCAGCAAACCACCCAGGGGCTGCATGCCGAAAAATGCCATAGCGTAAAAGCTGATCACCCTCCCCCGCATAGCCGGCGCCACCGTCGTCTGAATCAGGGTATTACTCAGGGTCGTCTGCGACATCATGCCAAATCCCGCCAGAATAATAAAGGGCATCGCCCAGTAAAACGACGAGATATAGGCAAATACCATCAGGCTGACACCAAAGACGAGGGTGCTGCGGAACAACACTTTCTTCAAATTCGTCCCGGGTTTTAAGGCAGCGAGAAACAAGGCGCCCGTCACTGCTCCTATTCCGACAAAGCTGTTCAGTAAGCCGAACGTCGTGGCATCTCCGCCGAACACCTCACTTGCATAAACGGGCAAAAGAGTGATGAAAGGCAATGCCACCAGACTGATTAACGCCAACATCAACATCACCCGACTGATCTGAGGCGTCTCACGCAAATAACGGAAGCCCTCTTTCACGTCTGCCACCGCCGAAGTCTTGCGTTCACGACGTTTGAATACGGGTAAACGCATTGCGAGTAACGAGCCAATTACCGCTATAAAGCTGAAAGCATTCGATAAGAAGCAAACCTGCGCACCGAATTTCTCAAGCACAATCCCCGACAACGCCGGCCCGACAAGTCGTGCGACATTCACCATCGACGAATTTAACGCTATAGCATTCGACAGGTGCTCTTTGCGATTGACCATGTCGTACACCAACGCCTGCCGCGCAGGTACGTCAAACGCATTGATCGTCCCCAGCACCACACTAAGCAGCAATATCTGCCACACGGCGTAGTCACCACCCCAAACCAATGCGGTCATCAACACCGCCTGAATTAGCGAAAGGATCTGCGTACCTACCAAAACCCGGAATCGATTGTAGCGATCGGATACTACTCCGCCGGGAATCGAAAAAAGAAAAGAAGGAAACTGCGCAGAGAACACAGTCACACCGAGTATCAACTCCGACCCCGTCATACGATATACCAACCAGTACACAGCCGTGCGCTGCATCCATGTACCTATCAATGACAGTGACTGTCCAAAAAAATACAAACGGTAATTCCGACTCTGAAATGCCGGGAAGAGCCTTTCTACCAATGCCGTGTTATCGTATTTGTTGTCTTTTCACATAATAAAAACCAGACCCCGCAAGCTACGCCTCTCTCCATGGTGCGCATAGATTCACGCTCGTACTCTCAATATAACAACATATAACAACGGAAGCGGCTGTACAACCGCATCCTTGCGAAATTACAGGATTCTCAAACGCAAAATGAGTGCGACACCGTACCCACCCGTACCTAACTTCCGTTAACAACCCTTTCGACGAAAGGAATTCAACAAAAACAAGTTAACGGAAGAACAGTTGGCGTTAACGAAAGGTTGCGCAAAACTTCGTTGTAAGCACCCGATAATGAACTCATCGTCAAAGGACGTTCTTCAAATTTGACAGGCGGAAACTATCGGTGATAATATACTGGTTCAGATTTTGCATGCACTGTATCTTTGGAGTTTTATCGCGACGTTCTGCGTTGCTTTTTTAGCCGGGCAGCCTGCTCTCCCGGATTTTGTCTTTTTGATCAATACATCATTTAAATAACAAAAACCATGAAATGGATTTGTCCGCTGATTCTGCTTGTCTTTACAATAAGTTCCTGTAACAATGCCCAAAAATCCGTGGAAAGCACCGATACAGAAAGTCAACTCCGCGTACTGCCGGTTACAAAGGTCATTACCCGCGACACCAGCCTCTATCGCGAATATGTAGCCGACATCCAGGCAGTTCAGAACGTTGAACTGCGCGCACGCGTTCAAGGCTTCCTCGAACGAATCTATGTTGATGAAGGCCAGCGTGTGAAGAAAGGTCAGATCCTTTTCAAAATCAACGATGAAGAGTACAGAGCCGAGCTCGCGAAAGCTACGGCTAACCTCGAGAGCGCTATTGCTGAGGCCAAAGCATCGGAGCTTGAGGTAGACCGTCTGAAAGTGATGGTCGAAAAGCGGGTTATTTCCGAGACTGAACTCAGCGTAGCTCAGGCCAAACTCAAAGCCGTTAATGCGAAAATAGAACAAGCGCGTTGGGCGAAACAAAACGCAGAGCTGCGTCTCTCCTATACCAGCGTCCGCGCACCTTTCGACGGAATCATTGACCGTATTCCCTTTAAGGTAGGAAGTCTCATCGACCACGGTACGCTTCTCACTACGGTCTCCGACATCAGTGAAGTATTTGTGTACTTCAATGTATCGGAAGGCGAGTACCTTGACTACGTTAAATCCAGCGTCGAAGAATCGCGCCGGCGTAACGATCTTGTTACACTGATGCTCGCCGACGGAACACAATATCCCTATCACGGAAGTGTGGAAACGATGGGAGGCGAATTTCAGGCAAGTACAGGTTCGATCTCTTTCCGCGCCAGGTTCCCTAACCCTAATGCTATTCTTAAGCACGGCGCTACCGGTAAGATCCGTCTCGCCAATGAACTTGAAGACGCTCTGCTGATTCCACAAAAAGCAGTCTTTGAAATTCAGGACAAGAACTTCGTATTCGTTGTCGACTCGGCCAACCAGGTACGCATGCGGTTCTTCGTACCCAAAACGCGATTCTCGCGGTACTATATCGTCGAGTCCGGCCTGAAGTCGGGCGACAAGATCGTCTTCGAAGGCATACAGGAGATTCGCGACGGTATGCGCATAGTTCCCAAACCCGTTGCGCTCGATTCTATCATGATGGTAAGTCTCTGATGCACGCCTTCGTGCATCGAAACGCACAACGGTATTCGTTGTGATGAATTTCTATTGAAACTACTTTCGACATGTTTGATATATTTATCAAGAGGCCGGTTCTTTCCCTGGTAATATCACTTATAATAGTCCTGCTGGGCGTCCTCTCCTACTTCGAGCTCTCCGTCAGTCAATATCCCGATATCATTCCGCCGTCGGTCTCAGTCCGGGCACGGTATACGGGCGGAAACGCGGACGTGGCCACACGGACCGTAGCTGTACCATTGGAGCGCGCCATCAACGGCGTTCCGGGGATGACCCACATGTCGTCAGTAGCCAGTAATAACGGCACGGTGGTGATCGATGTCACCTTTGCCGTCGGAACGGATCCCGACCTCGCCGCGGTAGCGGTTCAAAACCGCGTGCAAACCATTATCGATGAACTTCCGGAAGAAGTAATCCGCAACGGCGTTATTGTTGAAAAAGAGGTAAACAGCCTGCTGATGTATGTAAACATCGTCAGCACGGATCCTAATCTCGACGAGAAATTCATATACAACTTTACCGATATCAATATCCTTCAGGAGTTGAAGCGGATCGACGGCGTAGGATACTCCGAGATCGTTTCGGAAAAAGACTATTCCATGCGCGTCTGGCTGAAACCCGACCGCATGACCTCTTATAAAATCTCAACCGAGGAAATCGTCGAAGCTATTCAGCGCCAGAACATCGAAGCCGCGCCCGGAAAGGCGGGAGAAAGTTCGGATAAGACACCTCAGGCTTTGCAGTACGTTTTGCGTTACACCGGAAAGTTCAGCACACCGGAAGAATACGAAAATCTCGTCCTTCGTTCCGACGCGGATGGGTCAATATTGCGATTGAAAGATGTCGCCGACATCGAATTCGGCGCGCAGAGTTTTGCGCGTATCTCGAAAAACAATGGTACGCCGGCGGCCTCCATCCTGATTAACCAGCGTCCGGGTTCCAACGCACGCGATGTGATCACGCGAATCAAAGCTCGCATGACTGAGCTCGAAGATATATTCCCGCCGGGGATGACCTACAACTATACGTATGATGTATCACGCTTTCTCGACGCGTCTATTTCTGAAGTTGTCCGCACACTGATTGAAGCCTTTTTGCTGGTATCGTTGGTGGTCTTCATCTTCCTCCAGGATTGGCGGTCGACGTTAATCCCGGCACTGGCCATTCCTGTTGCCCTGATCGGAGCACTCTTCTTCATGCAGGTGATGGGATTCTCCATTAACCTGCTTACACTCTTCGCCCTCGTGCTCGCTATCGGTATCGTCGTTGACAACGCGATCGTCGTCGTCGAAGCTGTACACGCAAAGATGGAAACGGAGAACCTGCCTCCGCGTGAAGCAACGTTCGCAGCGATGAAGGAAATCAGTAGCGCCATCATTGCCATTACCCTCGTTATGTCGGCGGTGTTTGTGCCTGTCGCGTTTCTTTCAGGACCGGTCGGAGTGTTCTACCGCCAGTTTTCCCTGACGCTGGCCATTGCCATCGTCATCTCGGGTATAAACGCGCTGACGCTAACGCCCGCGCTATGTGCGATCATGCTGAAGAATCCCCATCACAGCAAAAAGAAAACCGGCATCCTCCAGCGCTTCTTCAACGGTTTCAACCGTTGGTACTCCGGACTTGAAAACGGGTATCGTCGTGTTATCGCCGTCATTGCCGGCCGACGCACAGTAACTATCGGCCTCCTCGCTCTTTTCCTGGTCGCCACTTATGGAATTAACAGCGTGCTTCCTACCGGCTTTATCCCCAATGAAGACCAGGGCGTGGTTTACATCAACGTCACCGCACCTTCGGGGGCTACTCTTGAGCGCACGGAGAAAGTACTTGACGAAATCCAATACGTCCTTAACGGAATGGATATTGTCGAAGCGACCTCGACGCTGGCGGGGTACTCATTAGTGAACGGAGTGTCGGGAGCATCGTTCGGTATGGGGATCATTAACCTGGTTCCATGGGACCAACGACAGGAGTCGGTCGATGATGTCATCGAAATTCTTCATCAGCGTACGCGCCATATCACCGACGCCCGGGTGGAGTTCTTCTCCCCACCCACCGTTCCGGGGTTCGGTAACGCCAGTGGTTTTGAAATGCGCCTCCTCGATCAAACCGGTACCGGAGACCTTCAGGCTTTTGAAAAAGTTACTCACGATTTCATCGCAGCCCTTGAGGCCGGCCCCATAGTCGACAAAGCCCATACGAACTTTGATCCCAACTTCCCGCAGTACCTGATCCACGTCGATCACGATATGGCTGCGAAGAAAGGTGTGACCGTCGAAGATGCGATGAGCACCCTTCAGGTGTTGATGGGGGGATACTACGCTTCAAACTTTGTAAGGTTCGGCCAGATGTACCGTGTCATGGTCCAGGCTCTTCCCGAGTATCGCGAAAAACCCGAAGACCTGCTATCCCTTTTCGTTAGAAACAAAGATGGCGAAATGGTCCCTTACTCAACGTTCATCCGGCTTGAACGTGTTTACGGCCCCGAACAGCTTACGCGTTACAATATGTACAACGCCGCCCGCGTCAACGGAAACGTTAAACCCGGATACAGTACCGGTGACGCCATTGCTGAGATAAGACGCCTGGCAGCGGAAACACTTCCCCGCGGTTACAGCTTCGACTGGGCAGGTATGACGCGCGAAGAAGTGAAGTCGGGCGACCAGGCCATTTACATCTTCCTGATCTCCCTCATCTTCGTTTACCTCTTGCTCGCGGCTCAATACGAAAGCTTCCTTCTTCCGCTGCCTGTACTCCTCTCACTACCGGCTGGTATCTTCGGTGCGTTCTTCGCCTTGAAGGTGCTGGGGCTCGAGAACAACATCTACGCTCAGGTGGCTCTCATCATGCTGATCGGATTGCTGGGCAAGAACGCTATTCTCATCGTTGAGTTTGCTATTCAGCGAAAAGCCGAAGGAGTTTCGGTTTTAAAGGCCGCCGTTGAAGGATCCGCCGCGCGCTTGCGTCCCATTCTGATGACATCGTTCGCGTTTGTCGCGGGACTCATTCCGCTTGTCGTCGCCACCGGCGCCGGCGCGATGGGGAACCGCTCCATCGGTACCGCGGCTGCTGGCGGCATGGTGATCGGAACGGTATTCGGAGTGATTGTCATCCCCGGTTTGTACGTCTTATTCGCAAGCCTGACCGAGCGCAAGAAACCTGAAGCCAAAAAAGCGCAACCGACGAACGTCGATGTCAACGCTGAAACCCACCCCGCAAACGCTTAAAGTCTGATCGAGATGTCAACAACATTGTCAATACGCATCGTTTCTTTTTTCGTCGTCGCAATTGCCCTGAGCAGTTGCAAAGTAACCACGCCTCCTCCCCTGCCTTCGGCGCCCACGCTGCCTGAAACATATATCGGAGGTACCGATACACTAACGGATGGCAGCATTCAATGGCGTGACTTCTTCGCCGACACCGTACTCGTCGATTTAATCGAAACGGCGCTGGCCAACAACCTCGATCTGCGCACGGCCATCGAACGCATCGAAATGGCACGTGCCGAATACCGCATACGCTCCGGGGCGCTGCTGCCTAACGTCAATATCACCGCAACCTCGGACATGTCGACCCTTAACGACAACCTCGTGCCTGAAGGCAACCGCGATAACACCCGCGCATCTCTGGACGAAGAACATTTCCTCGGATTACAAGCCAGCTGGGAAGTCGACCTCTGGGGACGACTCCGGAACGAGAAGAGGGCCGCATACGCACGCTTTCTTGCATCCGAAAAAGGGAAACACTTGCTGACGACTGCCATCGTCGCTGAGGTCGCGCGACTGTACTATGAGTTACTCGCTGTTGACAACGAGCTGGAAGTTGTTCGTAAAAACATAGAGTTTCAAACCATCGCTCTTGAAATCATCAACATTCAGAAAATGGGTGGAAGGGCGACGGAGCTGGCCGTCCAACAGGCCTCAGCCCAGCTCTTGAATACCCGGGCCCTCGAGAAGGAGAAGGAACAACGCATCGTCGAACTTGAAACGGAAATCAACTTGCTGCTTGGGCGATATCCCCAGCCTATTCCGCGTCCCCGAAACATCAGCGATCTGGTGCTTCCGCCGACCATGCATGAGGGTCTCCCCGCCTCACTCCTGCTCAACCGTCCCGATATCCAGCAGGCCGAGCTTGAATTGGCGGCTGCTAAAGCTAACGTCCAGGCTGCACGTGCGGCGTTCTTCCCGACCCTGCGGATATTTCCTTATGCCGGTCTCAACTCCCTCGACGCCGCAACGTTGTTGTCGCCCGAATCGCTAGCCACCGGTGTTCTCGCCGGTCTGAGCGCTCCGCTGTTCAACCAGAACCGGATACGCGCCAACTTCAGCCGTTCCGTCGCCGAGCGACAAGCCGCTTTCTACAATTATCAGAAAGCCATCATCGCCGGATATGGAGAAGTCGTCAACAATATGCGGGCAATCGATAACCTTGAGGAAGTGTACGACCTCAAGGAAGAAGAAGTGGCCACACTTCTTGACGCGGTTTCGACGTCCAACGTGCTTTTTACCTCCGGCTATGCCTCGTATCTGGAAGTGATCACCGCTCAGAAAAGTGTACTTGAAGCTGAACTGCAGCTGGCCAACGTCAAGAAGAACATCTTCCATTCAGTGGTAGGGCTGTACCGCGCCCTGGGAGGCGGCTGGAGCTGGAAGTGAGAGGTCGGAATCTGGGCTCACGGGCCCAAATTTCACCATGAGTACCGCTGTCTTGCCAGAATTCGCTAATTTCGCCCTCTTGAAATATATGGCACTGTACGAGCAATACCCGGTATTCATCAGCAATTCTCTTTCCGGCGAAAAGGAGGAGTTTAAACCTTTACACCCTGGTCAGGTCGGCATGTATGTATGCGGGCCCACCGTATACAACAAAGTACACCTCGGCAACGTCAGGACGTTCCTCACCTTCGACCTGGTGTTCCGGTACCTGCGCTACCTCGGGTATAAAGTGCGGTATGTGCGCAACATCACCGATGTCGGCCACCTGGAAAGCGATGCTGACGACGGCGAGGACAAGATTGCCAAGAAAGCGCGCCTGGAGCGTCTCGAACCCATGGAAGTGGTGAAGCAATACACGGAAGACTTCCATGAAGTGATGCGCCAGTTTAATATCCTGCCGCCGAGCATTGAGCCCTCGGCTACCGGTCATATCCTCGAACAGATTCAAATCACGCAGCGCCTACTGGAAAAAGGATTCGCCTATGAAGTGAATGGGTCGGTGTACTTCGACGTCAAGAAGTACCACAAAGAATACTCTTACGGAATTCTCTCCGGACGAAAGATTGAGGACCTGATGGAAAGCGGACGTGCACTTGACAGCCAGGATGAAAAACGCGACAAGATTGACTTCGCCCTCTGGAAGAAAGCATCACCATCGCACATCATGCGCTGGCCTTCGCCGTGGGGCGATGGGTTTCCCGGTTGGCATATCGAGTGTACGGTGATGAGCACCAAGTATCTCGGCGAGACCTTTGATATTCACGGCGGCGGCATGGATCTGAAGTTTCCTCATCACGAATGTGAGATCGCGCAGGCTACCGGCGCCAATGGCAAACCGCCCGTTCGCTACTGGATGCATTCGAATATGCTCACCGTCAACGGGCAAAAGATGAGCAAATCGCTGGGCAATTCGTTCCTGCCTCAGGAGCTATTCACCGGCAACCACAAACTCCTTGACAAGGGGTACTCCCCCTCCACGGTACGGTTCTTCATGCTGCAGTCGCACTATTCCAGCACACTTGATTTTTCGAACGAGGCCTTGAACGCAGCTGAGAAAGGATATCGAAAGCTCAGCCAGGCACTGAAAACCGTTCGTCAACTCAACCATCCGGGAACTGCGGGCAACATAGACACCGCAGTTGACGAAGAGCTGCGAAAGCTGGCCGAGGCCTGCTTCACCCATATGGGCGACGACTTCAACACTGCGCGTACCCTTGCGGTGCTCTTCGAAATGGCCGCGCGCATAAATGATTTCAAGTCGGGCAACCAATCGCTCGCCACCGTAACCGCTGAAACCTTCTCGCACTTCTCGAAAACATTTATAGATTTCATGGAGGAGATACTCGGGCTTCAGGAAGAGACAACGGCCGACGACGGATTGCTCGACAGCGTTCTCGGAGTTCTTATTGATCTGAGGAAAAAGGCGCGCGCTGACAGGAATTACGCGCTCTCCGACCGGATTCGCGACGACCTTAAGAAAGTGGGCGTACAGCTCATGGACGGTAAGGACGGCGAGATGTCGTACGTCATCGTCGATCCCGAGTGATAGAAACGCGGATTCATGGGGAACCCGTGCCGGTAAAAAGTTGTATTCCGTTGACCGGCAAGCCAGCTCATGACGAAACTGCTCAAGCAACTCTTCATCTTTCCCATCCGCATTTATCAGTGGATGATCTCCCCACTGCTGGGTTCTAACTGCCGGCACACGCCGACCTGTTCACACTATGCCGTTGAAGCCATACGGGAATGGGGCCCCGTCAAAGGTATCTGGTTGGGAATGAAGCGCATCGCGCGTTGCCACCCCTGGGGTACCAGCGGTTACGATCCCGTTCCCCGCCGTCCCAGGCCCGAAAAGTAACTGCGCATTAAGCGAATACTATTGCGCGAAAACCGATCGCCTCTCGGCGAACATTTCGTATCATGTAGTCCGCAATCGATGCCGGTACAAGTCCAGGGCGACTTTGCCCATCAGTTGTTGTGCATCTTTAAGACGGAAGATGTACATTTAGCGATCCCATTTAGCCTATTATTATGCCTGAATTCCAAATCAAGAAAAGTCCAAAAACATACGATGTCTGTATCGTAGGTTCAGGTGCCGGCGGAGGGATGGCAGCCTATGTCCTGGCCAATGCCGGGATCAAGGTCGCCCTCCTTGAAGCAGGCCCCATGTATGACCCAAAGAAGAATGTAACGCAGTTGAAGTGGTCATACGAATCCCCCCGGCGTGGCGCCGCGACTGTCACGCGACCGTTCGGAGATTTCGACGCTTCCTATGGAGGATGGGAAATCGACGGCGAACCCTATACTCACAAAGACGGAACTGAATTCGACTGGTTCCGGTCGCGTATGCTTGGCGGTCGCACCAACCACTGGGGGCGTATCTCCCTGCGGTTCGGCCCTAAGGATTTTAAGCGGAAAAGCATAGATGGTCTCGGCGACGACTGGCCAATCGGTTACGATGATGTCAAGCCCTGGTACGATAAAGTCGATCGCCTCATCGGCGTGTTCGGCTCCGTCGAAAACTTCCCGAACGAACCGGATGGCATTTTCCTTCCGCCGCCCAAACCGCGACTCCTCGATATGTTCTTCAAAGAGGGCGCTGCTAAAGTTGGCGTGCCGGTAATTCCCGCGCGGATCTCGGTCCTGACGAAACAGCTACCCGGCAACAACAAACGCGGCGCATGCTTCTACTGTGCGCAGTGTAACCGCGGGTGCCAGGTTTATGCCGATTTCTCTTCGTCGTCGGTACTGGTCAACCCGGCCCTCGAAACCGGAAATGTTGACGTCATTGCCAATGCTATGGCACGGGAAGTTCTTACCGACGACCGCGGTCTGGCCACGGGTGTCTCCTACGTCAGCAAGGACGACATGCAGGAGTATGTCGTCAACGCGAAAATCGTTGTGCTCGCCGCCAGTGCGTGCGAGTCTGCACGACTTCTGCTCAACTCCAAATCATCGCGTCATCCCAACGGACTGGCGAACTCGAGCAACCTCGTGGGTAAGTATCTGCACGATTCAACAGGAGCTTCCATGGGAGGAATTCTTCCTCAGCTATTGGGACGCAAGCGCTACAACGAAGACGGTGTGGGAAGTATGCATGTATACGCTCCGTGGTGGCTTGACAATCGTAAGCTTGACTTCGCCCGCGGCTATCACATCGAGTTCGGCGGAGGAATGCGTATGCCCGGGTACGGCTTCGGCTTCGGCATCCAGAACCTCAACGGTAAATTCCCTGGTCGCAACGGCGAGAAAAAAGAAGCCGGTGGATATGGCGCTTCGCTTAAAGACGATTACCGCTACTTCTATGGCGCCACCTTTGGTCTTGCCGGACGAGGGGAAGCTATCGCACGTGAAGATAACTATTGCGAAATCGATCCGACTACCGTCGACAAGTACGGCATCCCGGTGCTGCGTTTCCACTACAAGTGGAGCGACCACGAAATCAAACAGGCGCGGCATATGAAAGAAACCTTCAAGGAAATCATTCACGCCATGGGAGGTGAAATCACCTATGGTGCTGAGGACGGACCGGAAAACAACTACGGTCTTGAAACGCCGGGAAGAATCATTCACGAGGTGGGAACCACACGTATGGGCAATGATCCGAAGCGTTCGGTCGTTAACTCGTACAACCAGGCACACGACTGCAAGAATGTGTTTGTCGTTGATGGCGGTCCTTTTGTTTCGCAAGCAGACAAAAATCCGACGTGGACGATCCTGGCACTTTCGATGCGCGCATCGGAATACATGATCGATCAGATCAAAAAACAAAACATCACGTAACGCTTATCCGCATCCTGATATGGACAGAAGAGAATATCTGAAAACACTGACCGCCGGCACACTCGGGGCCGGGCTGCTCTTTCAGTGTCAACCTGAAAAAAAAGACACAAATGTTACTTCGGGAACACCCAACGAACTCAGTTATGACAGGACGCCGGAAGAACTGAAGCGCGACTCCGAACTTATCGCGGGACGATTCTTCAACGACCATGAGATGAAGACGATCGCTACGCTCGCTGACATTATCATCCCCGCTGATGAGAAGTCGGGCAGTGCTACCGATGCGGGGGTCCCCGACTTCATCAATTTTATCGTCCTTGACATGCCGCATTATCAAACACCTATACGCGGAGGCATCCGCTGGCTTGATCTCCAGTGTATGCGCCGCTTCAATGCCGATTTCGTTTCGTGTACGCACGAACAACAGATCGAAATGGTTGATGAAATCGCGTGGCCGGAAAAAGCACGTCCAGAAATGCAGCAGGGCGTTGCCTTCTTTAATATCATGCGCGACTTGACCGCGTGCGGTTTCTTCAGCAGCCAAATGGGTATTGAAGACATCGGTTACATGGGGAATCGTCCTAACCAATGGGATGGTGTTCCGCAGGATGTACTGGACCAGTATGGGCTCTCTCACGACCCGCGTCTCCTGGATCTTTATGTGAAGTACGATACGTGATCCTCGTGATCGCCACTCATACGATTAGTAAAAAGTGAAAAGAATCGATATACAAATCTTGTTATGAAGAAGAACATTTCAACTGGGGCCAAGGATGTGTCTCGCAGGAAATTTATTCAATCGGCTTCCGTTGCAGCGGCCGCCTTTACCATCGTACCGCGTTTCGTGCTCGGCAACGGGTATCGCGCGCCGAGTGACACACTTTATGTTGCCGGCATCGGCGTAGGAGGAAAAGGACACAGCGATATCCGCAGTTTTGCCCAAAGCGGAAAGGCGACCATCGCCTACCTCTGCGATGTCGATGATCGCCGCGCGGCCAATGCCGTGAAAGATTATCCCAAGGCGAAATATTATAAAGATTATCGCAAGATGCTCGACAAGGAGCACAAGCACATCGATGCCGTTTCGGTTTCAACACCGGATCACAACCACGCTGTGCAGGCCCTTGCCGCTATGCAACTCGGCAAGCACGTTTATGTACAAAAGCCACTTACCCATGACATCTACGAAGCCCGCGTACTGACGGAGGCTGCGAAGAAATACAAGGTGGTTACACAGATGGGAAACCAGGGAGCGTCCGGTGATGGGGTAAGACAATTGCGCGAATGGTACGAAGCCGGGCTCATCGGCGATGTGCACACGGTTTACGTCTGGACAAACCGTCCCGTATGGCCGCAGGGAATTCAATGGCCCTCACAAACAGCACCGGTTCCCAAGGAACTCGATTGGGATCTGTGGCTCGGTACAGCGCCGTATAAGGACTACGTTGAAAAAATTGTCCCCTTCAACTGGCGCGGCTGGTGGGATTACGGTACAGGTGCCTTGGGCGATATGGCCTGCCACCTTGTAGAGCCTCCCTTCCGCGTACTTGAACTCGGTTACCCCACAGACGTCCACGCCAGCGTAGGAAGTGTTTACGTTGACGAGTTCCGCCAGGGATACTTCCCCGAAAGCTGTCCTCCTTCTTCCTATATTGTCATCACTTTCCCCGAACGTCCCGGAAAATCTGCCGTCAAACTGCATTGGATGGATGGCGGTATTCAGCCTCCCCGTCCTGATGAACTCGGTCCCAACGAAATCATGGGGGATGGTGGCAATGGTGTGATATTCGTGGGAAGCAAAGGAAAAATGATGTGCAGTACCTACGGAGCGGACCCGCGTCTACTACCTACCTCTAAGACGAAAGAAGTAAACGTACCGCAGAAATACGCGCGCGTACCCGGAGGAACCGATGGCCACTACGCGCAGTGGGTTGAAGCGTGTCTCGCGGGGTACGGAAAAATGGAAGTAAGCTCTCCTTTCGAAATCGCAGGCCCGCTGACCGAAGCGATTCTCATGGGTAACCTCGCTATTCGAAGCCATGACATCCGCGAGCCGCGCAAAGACCGCCCGAACCAGTTCAACTATCCCGGACGCAACATCAAGCTGATGTGGGATGGACCGAATATGAGAATCACCAACTTCGATCCTGCTAACCAGTTTGTGAAGCGCGAATACCGCGAAGGCTGGAAGCTGGGTTAAGAGACTGGCAACCAATGTACAAAGGGAATAAGGACGCCTTATTCCCTTTTTTTTGGTCCGGCTTTTGAAGTCCGTTCCCGGTATTACGTTCCTAAATAACGGCGAATACTCTAAATTTGTGAGATAGCCGACTGCATTTCGGCCGCAAACCCTATTCATGAAATACGTTTATCTCTTCGTTTTCATTACTACCTGTTTGTATGCAAGCCCTGCGTGGGCCCAACAGGACCAGTTTAAGACGCGGGAGTATCTGCAACAGGAAGAGCAACGTCGCCGGGCCGAAATACTCCGCCAGATGGACAGCGCTATTGCACTATCCGAAGCGGGTGAATACCTGGAGGCCGACGCGAAATTCCGTTACGTCCTTCAAAATATCAGCAGTGTTCCTTCAGACCTCACTTTTCACTTTGGAAGAAATTCGTGGTATCTGAAGAAATACAAGCAAAGCATCGACTGGCTGAACAAATACATCCAGCTTAAGGGTACTACCGGACAATACTACAACGAGGCAGTAACCCTTCTGCGCGAAGCCGAAGAGCTCTATTTGCGCGAACGATCGGTGTCGACGCAAAGCGCCGAACAAATATTGTCAAAACACTACGATATCGACTGTGGTCCGTCGGGAAAAGTCATCTGCCCCGTATGTCAGGGGAATCACGTCATCATCCGCAAAGGCCCCTTTGGCGATTCATTCCGGACCTGCCCCTATTGCGACGAACACGGTCTGTTGACGTGTGCGCAATACAACCAGTTGCTCCGCGGCGAGCTTCAGCAATAGACGACCTCCGCCACGCGCATTTTTGTCATTTTCCGTATCTTTGCCCCTACGACCGGATTAACCTGCTATTAATCGGCGTTTATGGCATTATTCAATCGAGTTCAGGGCCGTCTTCTCAAGGAGAAGATGCTCTATGCGAACGAAAAGCGCACGACGCTTTCGTTCTACAAGTACCATCGGATCCAAGATCCAGTCTCCTTCAGAAACGACCTTTATCGCAATTTTCACGCCTTGGGTGTCCTTGGGCGCATCTACGTCGCCCATGAGGGAATCAACGCCCAAATCAGCGTCCTGAGCAGCCGCTTTGAAGCATTTGAGGAGTACCTGTACAGTATTCCGTTCCTCAACGGTGTCAGACTAAATTTCGCGGTTCAGGACAACGGAAAATCATTCTTTAAACTGAAGATACTCGTACGCAAAAAGATTGTTGCCGATGGCCTCGACGACGAAAGCTTCGACGTAACCAACTGTGGCAAGCACGTGGATGCGGAGGAATTCAACCGCCTCGCCAAAGACCCTGAAACAGTGATCGTCGATATGCGCAACCACTACGAAAGTGAAGTGGGACATTTCATCGGCGCAGTGCGTCCCGACGTCGATACATTCCGCGAAGAGTTACAGGTCGTCGAAGACCTGATGAAAGACAAGAAAGACAAAAAGCTCTTGATGTATTGTACCGGAGGTATTCGCTGTGAGAAAGCGAGTGCGTGGATGAAACATCTGGGCTTCCAACAAGTATTTCAACTCGATGGCGGTATCATCAAGTATGCGCAGGATGTCAGGGCCCGGGGACTCGAAAACCTCTTTATCGGAAAGAACTTTGTGTTCGATGAACGCCTGGGAGAACGCATCACCGACGATGTCATCGCTACCTGCCATCAGTGCGGAAAACCCTGTGATGATCACACCAATTGCAAGAATGACGGGTGTCATCTTCTGTTCATCCAGTGTATGGAGTGTAAAGAAAAATACAAGGGGTGTTGTTCGACCGAATGTATGGAAATCACGGCTCTGCCTGCCGAAGAACAGCGCGCACTGCGGCGCGGAGTGGCTCAGGGACGGATGGTGTTTAAGAAAGGACGGGCAGACAAAATCATTGCAAAAACACGCAAACAGGCCCCTGATTTAAAAGAATGACCATTCGCATTGGCATCATCAACGTCTCCGACCGCGCCAGTCAGGGGATTTACGAAGATACACCGGGCATAACTATTGCTGCTACGCTCCGGGACTACCTCAGTAGTGCGTGGGAAAAGGAATATGCGGTGATTCCCGATGAGCAGAGCCTCATCGAAGAGACATTGATCGATATGGCCGACAACAAAGGTTGCTGCTTGATCGTTACTTCTGGCGGAACCGGGCCGGCCAAACGCGATGTCACACCGGAAGCCACCGAAGCTGTTTGCGACAAGATGATGCCGGGATTCGGCGAGTTAATGCGTTCACGGAGCCTGCTTAGTGTTCCTACAGCCATTCTCTCGCGTCAGACAGCCGGAATCAGAAACAAAACGCTCATTGTGAATCTGCCGGGAAAACCCAAGGCGATCCGGGAATGCCTGGATGCTGTCTTTCCGGCGATTCCCTATTGTATAGATCTTTTGGGAGGGCCTTATCTGGAATGCAACGAAACCGTGATAAAGGCTTTCCGACCCCGTTCAAACTAATGCTGAGGTATGGCACGGATCAAATATTATTACGACACCGAGACATGCAAGTATGAGCGTGTTAGAACGCGCAAAAGCGACATCGTCCTCAACGCTCTGGGATTTCTTTCCCTTACGGTGATGATGGCTGTAGGCCTTGTCATCCTTTACGACAACTACTTCGAGTCTCCGCGCGAACTCATCCTCAAAAACGAGGTTAAACAACTCGAGTTCTACTACAGCAAGCTGAATCAGGACATCGAAGACCTCACCGATATCCTTTCGAGGATTGAGCAGCGCGACGACAACATCTATCGCGTGGTACTGGGGGCCGAACCTATCGACAAGTCGGTACGCAACGCAGGTATAGGAGGAACGGACCGGTATGCCGATATCCGCGAGGCGGGAATAGATCACTCCGACCTCGTGATCGATCTCCATGAAAAGGTTGATCACCTCAGACGTAAACTGTACATCCAGTCGAAATCGCAGGACGAAGTGGTGCAGCTCGCCCACAAAAAGGAAAAGCTTTACGCCTCTATCCCCGCCATTCAGCCAATTGCCAACAAGCAACTTCTCGCCCTGGCATCCGGATTTGGATTGCGTATTCACCCCGTGTATAAAGTCAAAAAACTGCACACAGGGATCGACTTCGCCGCCAGTATCGGAACCCCCATATACGCTACCGCCGATGGGACCGTCGATAAGGTAGAGGTGCGGTTCAGCGGATACGGAAAGATGGTCGAAATAGATCACGGCTTCGGCTACCGGACTCGCTATGCGCATATGCACGACTTCGCGGTGAAGAAGGGCCAGCAGGTGAAACGCGGCGACCTTATCGGCTACGTGGGCAATACAGGGCTGTCTACCGCTCCTCACCTTCACTATGAGGTACTCATCAATAACAAACGTGTTGACCCGGTCCACTACTTCTTCGACGATCTGACGCCCGCAGAGTACGAAAAAATTCTTGAACTCGCCTCCGCCGAGAACCAATCGCTGGGCATGTAATCAAGTCCGGTCCGCGGTAACACCCGCGGACACGGCGCAACCTGCACAGGTATGTCTCCTTGCGTGACAAGTGGGGAATCACTTCATAGTGGCTGTGAAAATTCTTTTCACTAAATTCATTCTTCACGAATAAAGTGTGACTTTTACAGCCGATATGCCGCTTGGTTTATACAACAGACGTCGTTTTATCGGCGCGGTCGGCAGCGCGATATTAGTTGGATGGATATCTCCGACCTATGCCGCCAGCAAGCGCCGGGTTATGACTGTGAAAGGATGGATGAACGCCGACCAACTCGGCAACACACTCGTCCATGAGCATATTCTTGTCGACTTTATTGGAGCAGCGGAAGTTCACCCGCCGCGATGGGATCGCGAGGCTGTGATCGAAGCTGTATTGCCTTTCCTTGAAGAAGCGCGGAACGCAGGATGCCAATCGTTCGTCGATTGCACACCGCACTACCTCGGCCGCGATGTCGCACTGCTTCGCATCCTGTCACAAAAGACAGGTCTGAATTTCATTACCAACACCGGCTACTACGGTGGCTCGGATCAAAAGTTCGTGCCCGATCACGTCCATTCGGAGACCACGCGGGAAATCAGTGAACGCTGGATTGCGGAGTGGAAGTACGGCATCGACGGAACACCGATACGTCCTGGCTTCATCAAGATTAGTGTTAACGACGGTCCGCTTAGCGACATCTCACGTAAACTGATTGAGGCCGCATGCCTCACCCATTTGCGAACAGGTCTGACCATCGCCTCACACACCAGCTCGGGCGTCGCTGCGGTCGGGCAAATGGACGTGCTCAGGAAATTCAGGATCGACCCCTCGGCATTCATCTGGGTACACGCGCAAGAGGAAAAAGATAATGCAATGCTTGCGAACGCCGCGAAGGAAGGCGCGTGGATCAGTCTCGACGGACTTAACACCAACAACGTTCCGGACTACGTGCAACGCATCGCCTATTTGCGTGAACAAAAATGTCTTCACCGGACCCTCGTGTCACATGATGCAGGCTGGTACGACCCGGGAAAAGCGGATGACAAACAGGAAATACGCGGATATACTACACTGTTCTCAAGCTTAATTCCTTCCCTTAAAGAAAACGGCTTTGCTGAACAGGAATTGAATCAAATCCTTCGCGAAAATCCCGCAAATGCTTACTCAATCACTGTAAAAAGGCGGAAAAATGAAGGGAAAAGGAGGTGAGAAGAAGATCCTCTCCTCTGCCTGCCCTTGAAGTAAGCTGGTTTTGAGGCCAGTTTACGTTCAGGAGCAGGTTCACAGAGAAACGCTATGGCAAACAGCTTTTATTCACTGTGGTTGGAGAGGACTTTAAAGTAAGAGCATTCGAGGGAAATTTCCTAGGCTTTTTTAGAAACTTTGTAAACCCTGAAAAAATGGCTTTTTAGTGCCAAAATTGCATGTTTGAGGATAGTTATAAGCATCGGGGATTGCGCAACAAGCTTGTCCAAATCCTGGAAAAAAAGGGCATTTCCGACAAGCGCGTATTAGCGGCTATAGGAAAAGTGCCACGCCACGTCTTTTTCGACGACGCTCTGCTGGCTCACGCCTACCAGGACAAAGCCTTCCCTATCGGGGAAGGTCAGACCATCTCGCAACCCTATACGGTCGCTTTCCAGACTGAAAAGCTGGAAATAAGGCCGGGCGACAAGGTTTTGGAGATTGGGACGGGATCGGGCTACCAGGCGTGTATCCTTCTTGAGCTCGGCGCTCAGGTCTATACGATCGAATACAACCGGGTGTTGTTCGAGAAAGTCAAGAGTTTCCTGCCCAAACTGGGCTACCGGCCGTATTTTTTCCACGGCGACGGCTCTAAAGGGGTCCCTGGCAAGGCCCCGTTCGACAAGATTATCGTTACAGCCGGTGCCCCCGTGGTGCCCGGTGCGCTGATCGACCAACTGGCCGATCCGGGCATACTGGTCATTCCCGTTGGTGACCGTGAGAAACAGAAAATGTTACGCATCCGGAAATCACAGGGAAAGCTTGTCGAGGAGTCGTTCGACAACTTCGCATTCGTCCCTCTGCTCGGCGAAGAGGGCTGGGGGCGTTAATTTTCTGCCAGGCTACGAGGCAAGTTGTCGCGTGAGCGTCTCGCGGAAAGCCTCGTAGCTCGACTCCGTTTCCACAGTCTGCTTGACACCCTTCGCGAATTTTGCCAGAGCGGGGGGAAGATCGATCTTCTTGCCTATCGTAGCCTCCACCGACTCCCCAAACTTGGCGGGATGAGCCGTTTCAAGGAAAATACCTTCTGCTTCGCGGTCTGTTTCCAGATATCGTTTAAGCCCCAGGTAACCTACGGCGCCGTGGGGATCGAGCGTATAGCCCGTTCGCTGAGCTACGTCGCGCATGGCCGCGGCTGTCTCTTCATCCGTGAAGGCGTAGCCCTCGATATCGCGTCTCACCGCGTCCAGTTCACTTCCATATAAATCCATCATCCGCGCAAAATTGCTCGGATTACCAACGTCCATCGCGTTGCTCATCGTCTGAAAGGACGGGCGCGGATTGAGTTCTCCGCTGCGCAGATATTGAGGTACTACGTCGTTGATATTGGTGCTGGCTACGAACCGCCGCACGGGCAGTCCCATGCGTGAAGCCAGAAGGCCTGCGGTGAGGTTTCCGAAGTTGCCACTCGGCACCGAGAACACAACCGGTCGGTTGATATCCTTACGACGCGACCAGGCGTAGAAATAGTAAAACGACTGCGGAATAAGGCGGGCAATATTGATCGAGTTGGCTGATGTCAGAAAATACCGGTTCGTCAGCTCCTGATCGAGAAATGCCGTCTTTACAAGACGCTGGCAGTCATCGAAAGTGCCGTTTACCTCAAGTGCCGTTATATTCTGTCCGAGCGTCGTGAACTGTTTCTCCTGAACATCGCTGACTTTGCCAGACGGGTACAACACCATGACCCGGATGCCGGGTACACCGAGAAACCCATTGGCAACCGCGCTTCCGGTATCGCCGGAAGTAGCTACCAGAATCACGACCTCCTTGCCGATCGACTGTGCAAAATAGCCCAGGAGTTGCGACATGAAACGCGCGCCGAAATCCTTAAACGCCATAGTCGGGCCGTGAAACAGTTCCAGGGCGTGAATATTCGGTTCCACCTCTACCAGAGGAGCGTCAAAGGCTATGGTGTGGTCGACAATTCTCCGCAACGCGTCTTCGGGCACGTCGTCGCCAGTGAAAGCCCGGGCGACGTCGAAGGCCAAGTCGTTGAACTTGCGTCCCGGCAAGGCCTCGAAGAAAGCCTTGTCGAACGCAGGAATATATTCCGGCATATAAAGCCCGTTGTCGGGTGCCAGTCCCTGCAAGACCGCTTCGCGTAGTGTTGTATAATTATTCGGATTATTGGTACTGTAAAATCTCATATCGTTGATGCTACAAAACGCAGAAGCGTTCCTAATTTATTCCAGTATTACGGCACCCCGCGGGTTAATCCGCGAGATAAACACTTCACTTTCCAATGCCCGGGCAGCAAACGCCTCCCGCGCCACCTCCCCTACCCGGCGAGCAGTTTCCTCGTCGGCCGAAAGGGCAAAGAGGGTCGGACCCGACCCCGAGATTCCCGACCCCAGCGCGCCTCCCGCGGCAATACGTGCCTTAACATCTTCGAAGCCGGGGATCAGCATGGAGCGCACCGGTTCAACGATGACGTCCTTCAGGGAGCGGCTGATTAGTCCGAGGTCGGACTTCATCAAGCCAGCCACGAGACCGGCTATGTTTCCCCACTGCGTGACTGCATCTCGCAACGGAATGTTCATGCGCAGCACCTGACGCGAGTCTTTGGTATTCAACTCAACCTGCGGGTGAATAAGGGTGCAATGCAGTGATTCAGGCGTGGGGATGGAGACTACATCAAGCGGTTCATAGCCCCGAATCAATACAAAGCCTCCAAGAAGCGCCGGCGCAACGTTGTCGGCATGCGCCGATCCGCACGCGATTCTTTCGGCTTCCATAGCAAAGGGAAGCAAGTCTTTTCGCTCAAGAGGATTCCCGAGCAAGTGATTTACACCTACCAGCGCCGCTACGGAGCTTGCCGCACTTGAACCCATACCGCTGCCGAGCGGAAGGTTCTTTTTCAGTACGATATCAACTCCCTGCCCGCTGCCACGGGCATTCAGAAATGCCTGCACGGCCACCCCCGCGGTATTCTTCTCAACATCACGGGGAAGACGTCCCTGATCACCTTCAATATCGGTGATACGTACCCCCGGCGTATCGGTGAGGGTGAGTACAACTTCATCTCCAGGGTCTTCAACGGCAAAACCGAAGACATCGAACCCGCAAGACACATTGGCTACTGTAGCCGGCGCATAGGCGCGAACTGTTTTCATATTACCTGGCGTAATGACCGATGCGAATAATATCAGCAAATACTCCTGCCGCTGTCACCGCAGCCCCGGCCCCTGGCCCGCGGATCACCATCGGACGGTCGTTGTATCGCTCCGTCGTCAGCAGGATAATGTTATCACTTCCCGATAGCGAATAAAACGGATGCTGTTCGTCAACACTACTTAGCTGCACACGAACCGTATTGTTCTCCAGTACAGCCATGTAGCGGAGCTTTTCACCGCGTGAAGCCGCTTCCGCACGCATCTTTTCAAATGCGTCGTCGTGGCGTGCAAGCGCCGCCATAAATTCGTCGACCGACATCTCCCCGCGACAATCTTCAGGAACCAAATTTTCGACAGCAACCTCTTTCAGTTCCACCGGCAGCCCTGTTTCCCGCGACAAAATCAGGATTTTTCTGGCGACATCCATACCGCTGAGGTCATCGCGCGGATCGGGCTCCGTATAACCCTTGGCCTTGGCTTCGCGGACAACCTCACTGAACCGACGCCCCTCGGTAAACGAACTGAAGATATAATTCAGCGTTCCGCTGAGTACGCCCTCGATCCGAATAACCTTGTCGCCACTGAGCAGCAGATCGTTCAGAGTATTGATAACCGGAAGACCGGCACCAACGTTCGTTTCGTAAAGGAACTTCACTCCGCGCTTGAAGGCAGTTGCCCGCAATTGCTTGTATCGCTCAAACGTACCGGAGTTTGCCTTCTTGTTAGGCGTTACAATAGAAATATTGGCCTCAAGAATTTCAGCATAGTGTTCCGTTACCTCTTCGCTCGAAGTACAATCGACAAAAATACTGTTTGGCTTGTTCAGGGCAACCATTTTCTCAACGAAGGCGCTCATTTGCATGGGTTCGCCCGACGACTTCATGTCATCGACGCATCCATCGAGGTCGAGCCCATCATCAGCAAAGAGCATTTTCTTGCTGTTGGCCACGGCAACGAAGGTTACCTCCAGAAGATTCTCCTCCGCCAGTTTCTCAAACTGATCACGCACCATCTCCAGCAGTGCGCTACCGATTAATCCGGTACCCACGAGGTAGATATTGAGCAGCTTCCGATCAGAGAGGAAGAATGCCTCGTGCAGGGCGTTCAGCGCCTTGGCAATATCGGTCTGTCGCACCACGGCGGAGATATTGCGCTCCGACGATCCTTGAGCAATAGCCACCACGTTAATACCGTTCTTACCCAGTGCCGAGAACATGCGCCCGCTGGTCCCGGGACTGTGCTTCATGCCGTCACCTACGACGGCCACAATTGAAAGTCCGTCTTCGATCGCCACTTCGTCGATCTCCTCGTTTCTTATTTCATAGTCAAACTCTTTCTCAATTGCACGCCGGGCATCGGCTGCGGCGCGGGTTTCCACCGCGAGGCAGATTGAATGCTCCGATGAAGCCTGGCTGATGAGAATGACATTTATATTTTCACGGGCGAGTGTTGCAAAAAGTCGCATAGACACCCCGACCACCCCGAGGAGACCACTACCCTGAATGTTGATAAGCGACACGCCGTTCAGCGACGAAATCCCTTTAATCAATTTCCCATTTGTCGACTCCGCATGAATTACCGTTCCCGGGAAGGAAGGATTAAACGTATTTCTGATCCAGATCGGGATGCGGTTCACCATCGCCGGCTGCATGGTAGCCGGGAATATTACTTTGGCGCCAAAGTGCGAAAGCTCCATAGCTTCCTCATAGCTCATCTGGGGTACGGTAAACGCCTTCTTCACCATACGTGGATCAGCCGTCATCATTCCGTCGACATCCGTCCAAATCTCCAGCGCTTCGGCTTGGAGCGCGGCGGCAAAAATGGCCGCAGTGTAGTCCGAGCCACTGCGTCCGAGAGTTGTTGTCTCTCCCGTTTCCGCGGTAGCGATGAATCCCGTAATAATCTGAACCGCCTTATGTGCGGCAAAGTGGTTGGTAATATTGCTGTTAGTGGCCACGAAGTTGACTTTCGCGTACCCGAAGTTGCGGTCAGTGACAATAACCGTTCGGGCGTCGAGATACTCGGCCGCGATACCGCGGTCTTTCATCGCTTCCGAAATGATATACGCGGAAAGACGTTCACCGAAACTCATGATATAGTCCAGCGTGCGCGCGGTTCGCTCCTTGACGAGATAAACGCCGTGAAGAACATCTTCGAGTTCATTGATGGTTATTTTGACCTGCGCCAGGATACTGCTTTGCTTTTGTACACTGATCAGTTCACGCACGGCGTCAAGGTGTCTTTTCTCCAATGCAGCTATGCGCTGACGATAGTCGGGGTCGCCATCAAGCGCCAGCGTACTGACAGAAATCAATTCATCGGTCACGCCACCAAATGCTGAGAACACGACAGCAACGCGCCCTGAAAGGTAAGGTTGAAGAATATCGATTACGGAACGAACTCGTGCGGGGCTCGCGACGGAGGAGCCACCAAACTTTAAAACCTTCATGTTAACAAATCATTAAAGGGATAAACTTTCAATGTGTTACGACCGAAGTCGTGGAGTTGATTTGATTCTTGTTTGAGCGGCCGGTCGTTACCTGGAATGACACTGGCCAAAGGCGTGCAACTACGGGTTACCCCGTAATGGTGGTGGTCGTTGTGGTAATAGTAACGATCGAACAGGCTACCCCGCGAGACGGGGTTTGAGGAAGAAGGAACGAATGGTTAATGCCTGCTTTCATGTTTTGCGGACCGAATTAATGAAAAGGCCCAGTTGTTTCCAAAGTATTTTTTCTGATTTTTGTGAACACCCGCCTTTGTCCGCTCTGCAAACGTTATAAATGCTTCGGACACGATCGTTAATAAGGACGGGCGGTCAACTAACCTGATGACGATGACAAAGAAGACGAAGACGCCGAAGGATTCTTTTGTAAGCATGACGGAGCTCGTTCTCCCCAACGATACGAATACCTTGAATAATCTGATGGGAGGACGACTGATGCACTGGATGGACATCGTATCGGCTATCTCGGCGCAGAAACACGCGAACTGTACCGTGGTTACCGCATCGGTCGACAATATTTCATTCAAACACCCGATTCATCTGGGTAATGTTGTTACTTTGCGCGCACATGTTACGCGGGCTTTCACCTCATCTATGGAGGTTCGCATCCTGGTCGAGGCTGAAGATATTCCTTCGGGACGAAAGATTGACAGCAACAGCGCATATTTCACCTTTGTCGCTGTAGATGCTGAAGGCCGACCGACACAAGTACCCGAACTTGTTCCCGAAACGGAAGAAGAACGAGAACTTTACGAGGGTGCGCTACGCCGCCGGCAGCTGCGGCTCGTGTTGTCGAACCGGATGAAACCCGATGACGCCCTGGAGCTGAAATCCCTGTTTAATATAAAACAAGTCGATAAGTGATCGCCAAAGTCCTGCCCCATCTCTATCCCGAAGAACTCTATCGCTTCAGCTATCCTGTAGCCGTAGGGCTGTCAGGTCCATGGGATAGTTATTCCGCGGACGAGCAGGCGCTGCTCTTCAGGATTCTGGGGTCAGTTCATGTAAACCCCGACTCAGCAGGGATTGCCGACCTTTCAAAAGGAAGCTTTGACTCACTGCGTATGTGGGGCCCCTCCCGCGTATTGCTTTTTGGCTGTGACTGGGCATCGGATATTCCTCTCTATCAGGTGACCGCCCGCGGGTCCTTTAATGTAATTCGTGCGGATGACCTTTCCGCCTTTGATGACCAGAAAAAGAAGATGCTGTGGGCGGCCCTCCGCCAGATGTTCGGTGTCTGATACAAGGGTAGCAAAACCGCGGAAATCCGCGATAAAGTAAGCGCCATGAACATCCTTTCGTTTGGGTGTTTTGCGACTTATTCTATCTTTGCGCAGATTTTTAGCGACCATCCGGGTCTCCGGATGGTTTTTTTACCATAAACCTGGATCAATTATTCTCAAAACGTATGGACAATATTGTTTATCTAATTCCTGCACTGGGTGCACTTGGTTTAGTGGCTATGGCAATAAAGTCGGCCTGGGTCAATAAGCAGGATAAAGGTGACGCCAACATGCAGGAGCTAGCAGGCTACATTGCCCGCGGCGCAATGGCCTTCCTGAGAGCAGAATGGAAGATACTCGCCTACTTTGCCGTGATTACAGCAATATTGCTCGGTTGGTCAGGTACTCTGGTAGAAGACTCCCACCCCCTTATCGCCGTTTCATTCGTCATTGGTGCCGTATTATCGGCTCTTGCTGGTTACATCGGAATGAAAATCGCCACGGCGGCCAACGTGCGTACCACGCAGGCTGCGCGCAGCAGTCTTGCTAAAGCCCTCCGTGTGTCGTTCACCGGTGGTTCGGTCATGGGTATCGGTGTGGCCGGTATCGCGGTTCTCGGTATGGGAGCCTTGTTCATCATCCTTTACCAGATCTTCGTCCCCGAAGGTGCAGCCCTCACGGGTGTCGAAATGAAACGCGCTATCGAAGTCCTTGCCGGGTTTTCCCTTGGCGCTGAATCGATCGCCCTCTTCGCACGCGTAGGTGGCGGTATCTATACAAAGGCCGCTGACGTCGGCGCCGACCTCGTTGGTAAAGTGGAAGCCGGTATTCCGGAAGACGACGTACGCAACCCCGCAACCATCGCCGACAACGTAGGTGATAACGTAGGTGATGTTGCCGGTATGGGAGCCGATCTCTTTGGTTCATACGTGGCGACGATCCTGGCCACTATGGTACTCGGCCAGGAAATCAACGCCGCCGGTGATAATTACGGAGGATTGTCTCCGATCATCCTTCCCATGGTCATTGCCGGCCTGGGTCTCATTTTCTCCATCGTCGGAACCTGGTTCGTCCGAATTAAGAACGAGACTGACAGTGTTCAGGGCGCATTAAACATTGGAAACTGGTCATCTATTATCCTGACAGCAATTGCTTCATACTTCGCAGTAACCCTGTTACTGCCTGAAACCCTTACCCATCGCGGCGTGACCTTCACATCTCTTGATGTGTTCTACGCAATTGTAATTGGTCTTGTGGTCGGCGCGCTGATGAGTATGATCACCGAATACTACACAGGAATGGGACGCCGCCCGGTTCTGTCTATCATCAAGCAATCAGGTACCGGTCACGCAACGAATATTATCGGTGGACTTTCCGTTGGGATGGAATCAACCGTACTTCCCATCCTGGTACTCGCCGGAGGGATTGTTTCTTCTTATTGGGTAGCGGGTCTGTACGGTGTAGCAATTGCCGCATCGGGTATGATGGCTACCACCGCGATGCAGCTTGCCATTGATGCGTTCGGTCCTATCGCGGACAATGCCGGTGGTATTGCCGAAATGAGCCAACTTCCTGAAGAAGTGCGTCATCGCACCGATAACCTCGACGCTGTAGGAAACACCACAGCAGCGACCGGTAAAGGCTTTGCTATTGCCTCAGCAGCCCTTACTTCGCTCGCGTTGTTCGCTGCGTTTGTTGGCGTGTCGGGTATCGATGCTATTAACATCTACAATGCTGAAGTCCTCGCCGGCTTGTTTGTAGGGGGTATGATTCCCTTTATCTTCTCGTCACTGGCCATTGCTGCCGTAGGTCGTGCAGCCATGGATATGGTCAACGAAGTTCGCCGCCAATTCCGCGAGATTCCGGGTATCATGGAATACAAGGCAAAACCTGAATACGAAAAGTGTGTAGCCATCTCAACCAAAGCTTCGCTGCGAGAAATGATTGCTCCCGGTGCAATTGCCCTGCTTGCTCCTGCTATCGTGGGCTTCTCGTTCGGCCCCGAGGTGTTAGGCGGAATGCTGGCCGGTATTACCGTTTCAGGCGTATTGATGGGTATGTTCCAGTCGAACGCCGGGGGTGCCTGGGATAACGCCAAGAAGTCGTTCGAAAAAGGCGTCGAGATCAACGGCGAGATGTTCTACAAGAAGTCGGAACCTCACAAAGCTTCTGTAACGGGCGACACCGTGGGAGATCCCTTTAAAGATACTTCGGGTCCTTCCATGAATATCCTGATAAAGCTTACATCTATCGTGGCCCTTATCATCGCCCCCCACATTGCAGAAACGCCCCATGGCGCTGCTGAAGCAAAGGAAACAGTGGAAAAAAAGACTGAAATCGTGATGTCGGCACCCCATACCGACAAACACTGATGAACACGCTGGTTTTCAAAAGCCCCGAATAATCGGGGCTTTTTTTATTTTTGATGTCAATGTCAACGTACGCGTGTAAAGAATCCGCCTTTATTGCCGCCGGCAATCGCTTTTTTATCGCTAAAGTCAGTATCTTATTCTCACTTCCCGATTTTTCGGCGATGTGAAAAGAAAATTATCCGTGAGGAAAGTCGCGATTTACCGACAAACGACGTTTTTCGTCGATAAATAACATAAAACAAGTTAACGACCGAGGTTACTAAGCCCTATTACAATGGTATTCAGATCAGGCTCCGGCATCAATGAGAAGGAGATCTTTAAAAGGATCCAGGGAGGCGATGAGAAGGCGCTGGAGCTGTTGTACAAGAAATACTATCGGATGATGACCAAGCTTGTCATCACCAATAGTGGAACAGAGGACGAGGCGCGCGATATTTATCAGGAAGCGCTCATAGTCTTCTGGCAAAAGGCACGGTCGGGTAACCTGGTCCTCACCTCCAAGATCAGTACCTACATTTACAGTATCTGCCAGAACCTTTGGCGGAAAGAGCTGGACCGGAAAAAGCGCCTTTCCAATGAAGAAAAGGATTCGTCCGTGTCGATAGACATGGAGACATCTGAAAAAGTGAAGATCATCGCCCAGTGCATGGATCAACTGGGCGAGACCTGTAAGAGAGTTTTAATGTATTACTATTTCGACGAGATGTCTATGCAGGACATCGCGGAGAAGCTGGGGTTCGCGAACACCGATACAGCCAAGACGAAGAAGTACAAGTGCAAGAAGAAACTGGACGAGTTGGTGAAATCGCAATATTCGGAGCAGGACTTTTTAGATTAACATCATGGCAGAAGAACGGGATTTGGAATTACTGGACAATTACCTCGCGAACCGGATGAGCGCTGAGGAACGGTCGACCTTTGAGCTTCGCCTCAACGGTGACCCATCGCTGCAAAACGAGTACGATCTGCAAAAACAGGTCGTTGAGATAATACGGCAGGCCCGTGCAGCTGAATTGAAGGCGATGCTGAACAAGGTGCCGGTCCCCTCGCAGGGCAACTCTGTTGGAACAAAACTAACCGTAGGTGTTGCGGTCGTGTTCATCGCGGCGGGTGCGATGTGGTACCTGAATCAGAACCAGGATGCTATGCCGGCCTCGGTTGAGGCTCCAATAAGGGAGCCGGTACGTGTTGAAAAGCCTGTTGAAGAACAGCCCACATCGACTGCTGCAGAACAATCCGTGGAACCCGCCAGGGAGCAACCGTCCCAGAAGAAGGCAGAGGCGCCGCGTCACACGCCTGAAGTTTCTGTTCAGCCTGACAAGAACCAAACGTCGGCGGGTACCGAAGACAGCCGACCTTCACTCGCTCAAAAACCTGTTCC
Source organism: uncultured Roseivirgaceae bacterium (assembly GCA_964532595.1). Lineage (GTDB taxonomy): Bacteria > Bacteroidota > Bacteroidia > Cytophagales > Cyclobacteriaceae > Chryseosolibacter. Next base: position 53,376 of record CAZHIQ010000013.1, on the reverse strand, counting down.
GCCCGCGGGCCCCGCGAGGCGATCACTGCGCGTTGTAGCCGTTGGAGAAAGCAAAAACACCTTCCATTACCAGTATGAAGGAAATTTACTCTACCTCCACGGACCGTTCGACTCATCAGCCTATTCCGTGATAAACGTAGGCTTTGAACGTGGCACAACGCCTGTTCTCAAATACAATGACACTTTCTATTTGCTGGACGAAAGGGATGGCGCAATACACCCCCTGGAGCCAGTTACCGATGTCGACGATCTCGAAAAGATCCATGCGGCGCAGTAAAGAAAGCCCCGGCCACTGACCGGGGCTTTTTTGTTTCCCAACCCAAAAGGCTTGCCGCGGCAACTGCTTTTCCTAAATTTGCCTCTTCGCCTATGCATAAGAGTCCACGAAAGAAGAATGTCGGCGGTTATCCCGCTACTGGTGTTGTATTCAGTATCACCCTGGCGCTTTTTGTCATTGGCCTCTTCGGGCTGTTGATCACCTGGTCGCAGGAACTTGAAAAACAGATCAGGCAAAACATCCGCGTTCAGGTGTACCTCACGTCAAACGTCTCGGAAACGCAGCGATCGGAGATCCGCAATAAGCTTCTCGCGATGGATTACGTCGACAACGACCGTGAAGATGCTGTCACCTTTATTTCACGTGATGAAGCCGCGAAAAAGTTTATCGCCGATACCGGTGAAGACTTCACGCAGTTTCTCGGCGAAAATCCCCTTCGCGACGCCTTTCTGGTCGCTATCTCGCCTGACTTCCATACCCGGGAGAAAATGGATCAGATCCAGAAGGAAATTCGTGAAATGCGGGGCGTGTTTCAGGTGTTTTACGTCGAGGGTCTTGTCGAGTCAGTCAACGAAAACATCACGCGTATCGCGCTGGTACTCGCCGGCGTTATCGCCATCCTTATTCTGACGGTGGTTCTTCTCATCAATAACACATTGCGCATCGCCTTGTTTTCGCAGCGTTTCCTTATCCGAAGCATGCAGCTTGTCGGCGCCCGGAAGTGGTTTATCCAACGCCCCTTTTTGATGCGTTCGGCCGGACTTGGACTTCTCAGCGGAGTACTTGCCGGTCTCCTGATGTGGCTTGTCTCCGATTACGCGCAAAAGAAAATACCTGATCTGGCGGCTTTGCATAATCCAGAGCAGCTTCTGATCATCATTGGCTGCCTGCTAGCCGCAGGTATGCTCATTGCAGTTGTAAGCACATACTTCTCCATCCGGAAATACCTGGGGATGTCACTCGATGAATTGTACTAACCGTAATTTGACAACCGATATTATGAGCCAGCTTCCTTTTAGCAAGAAAAATTACCAGTGGATGATCATAGGGATTATCACTCTCGTAGCCGGGTTTGTTATTATGTCGCTCGACAGCAACCCCCACGGATTCGGTTTTCTCGGCTTGACCCTCGGTCCAATCATCGTTATTGCGGGCTTCATTATCGAAATCTACGCCATTCTGCAACGCCCCTCCGACAACCAACAGCGCTAACGCGTCGATTCTTTAGAAGAGAAAATGACAATTCCTGAGTCAATTATTCTGGCCATCGTCGAAGGCCTCACCGAGTTTTTACCCGTATCCTCCACCGGCCACATGATCATCGCCTCCTCGCTGATGGGCATCGCCGACGATCCTTTTACAAAAATGTTTACGGTAGCAATACAGCTAGGCGCGATTCTGTCGGTCGTGGTTCTGTACTGGAAACGCTTTTTTCAGTCGTGGACCTTTTACTTCAAGATATTGCTCGGCTTTATCCCGGCTGTTGTTTTCGGACTTCTCCTCAAAGACTACATCGATGCCATGCTTGAGCGTGTCGACATCGTCGGCTACATGTTGCTCGCCGGCGGTATCTTCTTCCTTTTTGTCGATCGTATATTCCGTACCGACAAGATTCAGGGGACCGAGGTAACGTATCCGAAGGCTTTTAAAATCGGCTTCTTCCAGGTGATTGCTATGGTTCCCGGTGTGTCACGTTCGGCGGCGACAATCATCGGAGGACTCACGCAGGGGCTCGACAAGAAGACAGCCGCCGAGTTTTCTTTCTTTCTCGCGGTCCCTACTATGTTCGGAGCTACCGTGCTTTCAATGTTCAACTTTTACCGCGATGGCTACACGTTTGGTTCGGGTGAAGTTACCTCACTTATCGTGGGTAACATCGTAGCCTTCCTCGTCGCCATGGCCGCAATTAAATCATTCATCACCTTTCTCACCCGCCACGGCTTCAAACTGTTTGGGTATTACCGAATCGTAGTCGGAAGTGTAATTCTCATTCTGTACTATCTCGGTATTGAACTCGCCATGGTGTGATGGGAAAACAACCAATCGACAGCGTTCTTCTTATCGACAAGCCCTATCAGTGGACTTCCTTCGATGTCGTCAACAAACTTCGCCGTATCCTGGGGATGAAGAAAATCGGTCACGCCGGTACCCTTGATCCCCTGGCCACCGGATTGCTCATTGTCTGCACCGGGAAGATGACAAAGCGTATTGAAGAGTTCATGGGACTTGAGAAGGAATATACGGGCAAATTCGTTCTCGGTCAGTCAACCCCTTCTCACGACCTTGAAACAGAGGTAACGGAGGCAAAAGATGTTTCGCACGTTACCGAAGAGATGATCCACGAAGCCGCGCGATCCCTCACGGGGGTGCAAATGCAGCTTCCACCCCTTCACTCCGCTATCCGCATTGGCGGCAAGCGCGCGTACCAGTATGCGCGCAAGGGAAAAGAAATCGAACTCAAGCCGCGAGAAGTGGATATCTCCGTTTTTGAAATCACAGCCATTTCACTGCCGGAGGTCCATTTCCGGATTGTCAGTTCGAAAGGGACCTACATACGCAGCATAGCGCGTGACTTCGGCGAGAGGCTGGGTGTCGGCGCTTATCTCACGGATCTGCGCCGCACACGCATTGGCGGATTTCACGTCGACGACGCTGTGCCGCCTGAAGCCGTCGCTCCACCGCACGATCCGACCGAATGATACACCGGTGGAACGCCATCTTTATGCGATATTTGCAGTTCGATAGCGGTTATATAGACAGCCTATGAAGATTTATCACGGTATTGACGATTTTACACCTCTTCAATGCGCGGTGGTGACCAGTGGCACCTTCGACGGCGTACACCTGGGCCACCAAAAAATTTTTGCCCGCCTGCGCGAAACTGCCTCAAGATGCGGAGGGGAGACGGTTGTCATCACCTACTGGCCGCACCCTCGTCTGGTACTTCACCCCGAAGATGACTCTCTGCGGCTGCTAAACACCTTTGAAGAAAAAGCCGATCTTCTCAAAGATCAGGGCATCCAGCACCTCATCCGTATCCCGTTCACCCGCGAATTTTCCCGTCTCTCCTCCGAGCAGTTTATACGGGAAATACTCGTAGACCGTATCGGTACACGAAAACTCGTCATCGGTTACGACCATCACTTCGGAAAAAACCGGGAAGGAAGTTTTGAGCAGCTTAAGGTAGACGGCCCCCGTTACGGCTTTGACGTCGAAGAAATACCGCGGCAGGAAGTAGATAATGTAGCCGTAAGTTCAACCACCATCCGCAAGGCCTTGGATGTTGGAGATGTGACCACGGCCAATCATTTCCTCGGCCAGCCTTACCGCATCACCGGACGCGTGGTTACCGGCGACAAGATCGGGCGAACCATTGGATTCCCCACAGCGAACATCGACGTCGAATCGAAATACAAACTCATACCCTTCGACGGAATTTACGCCGTCACCGTAGCTCATGCCGCCCAAACCTACAAGGGTATGCTATACATCGGCACACGGCCCACACTTCAGGGTACGCGCCGTGTCGTCGAAGTCAACATCTTCGACTTCCGCAACGACATCTACGGCGACACCCTCACCATTCACTTCCACACCCGCATTCGCAACGACGAAACCTTCCCCGACCTTGAAAGCCTGCAAGCAAAACTTCACGAAGATCGGGAAAAGGCGATGGAAGCGCTGAAGGAGCATTAGTCGTGAATGATCGCGCCAGCTCTAACACTTTAGCACTTTAGCACTCTCACATTTAACTCTTCCGCCCTCACATCCCTTCCTTTTTAAGATGCTCGACGAGGCGTTCGCAGAGGGCGCTGGTTTCGTTGGCCATGACTTCATCGCCGGTAGCGGTGAGTATGCTTTGGGCCAGGCCGCCGAGGCAATCGATGTAAAAGCGCTTCATTTCGTCAACGGGCATGTCTTTGGCCCAGAGATCGATGCGCAATGTGTTTTTCTGTTGATGGTCCCACAGGGCGATATTCAGCGATTTTGTTTCCGACATCCCCGGATCGGGTTTATCGGTGGCATCCCATTCGATTTTTTCCGGAATATTCTTCTCGTCGAGGTGTACGGTAAACTGAATCGTTGATTTCTTCATGATAGTTGGTTTTTCGCGCTTCCCGCCTGCGATTTACGCAATTTTTCCCCGAAAGGGAAACCCGGCATCTTAACCCGGAAATCGGTAACTTCCCTACCAACCGGGTATGAAATTGGACGAGGAACACTTTAACTCTCTAACACCTTAACCCTTCAACCCTCTACGCTCTATGGCTCTCTACAAGGTGGTAAACGATGCGGACGAAGCGATCCGCGATTTATTCGACGGTGCGGTAGTGATGATGGGTGGTTTTGGCCTCTGTGGGATCCCGGAAAACTGTATTCAGGCGCTGTTGCGGAAAGGTACAACCGGGCTCACGGTCATTTCGAACAACGCCGGCGTCGACGATTTTGGCATCGGACTCCTGTTGAAGACACGGCAGGTGAAGAAGATGATATCCTCCTACGTAGGAGAGAACGCCGAATTTGAGCGCCAGCTACTTTCGGGAGAGTTGGAAGTGGAATTGATTCCGCAGGGAACGCTTGCGGAACGCATCCGCGCGGGAGGGGCGGGAATTCCCGCCTTCTTTACTCCGGCCGGATATGGCACGGAAGTCGCCAAAGGGAAGGAAACCCGCGAGTTCGGCGGAAAAATGTACCTGATGGAGCGCTGGTTGAAGGCCGACTTCGCGATTGTCAAAGCCTGGAAGGGCGATCATGCCGGAAACCTCGTTTACCGGGGCACGGCGCGCAACTTCAACCCTATGATGGCCGCGGCGGGGAAAATAACCATCGCCGAAGTCGAAGAGCTCGTCGCCCCGGGCGAACTCGATCCCAACCAGATTCACACTCCGGGTGTTTATGTGCAGCGCATATTCCAGGGCACCACCTACGAGAAGAGAATTGAACAAAAGACTACCCGTAAACCCTAATGCCATGCTCGACAAAACTGGAATTGCCCGGCGTATCGCTCAGGAAATCAAAGACGGCATGTACATCAACCTGGGCATCGGCATACCCACGCTGGTAGCCAATTTTATCCCGGCAGGAATCAATGTCGTACTTCAGTCGGAAAACGGCTTACTGGGAATCGGTCCGTTTCCTTATGAAGACGAGGTCGATGCCGACCTCATCAACGCCGGAAAGCAAACGGTTACCATGATGCCCGGGTCGGCGCTTTTTAACTCGGCCGAAAGCTTCGCGATGATTCGCGGTGGACATATTGATCTCACTATTCTCGGAGCCATGGAAGTCTCGGAAAACGGAGACATCGCCAACTGGAAGGTGCCGGGAAAAATGGTTAAAGGGATGGGCGGTGCGATGGATCTCGTAGCCTCTGCCCGCAATATCATTGTCGCTATGCAACACTGCAGCAAAGACGGAAGCTCAAAGCTTCTTCCCGCTTGCACACTTCCGCTTACAGGTATCGCCTGCGTTAAGAAAATCGTCACCGACCTGGCCGTTCTCGACATCGCCCCCGGCGGAGGATTCCGCCTTATCGAACGAGCTCCCGGCGTCTCGGTTGAACAAATCAGAAACTGCACAGCAGGAAAGCTCATCGTTGAAGGAGAAATCCCAGAGGGAACACTTTAACACTATAAGCCTTCAACACTCTAACTCGTCAACACTCCCCCTTTCCGCAAACGTTTTTTTACTACGTTTTACTGGATTTTTAGTTAAATGTTGTGTTTATTCAGTCAATTAAGCGCTCATTGAATAACCTTGATTTAACCTAACTACGTATGAACCAACTCTACAAGCGTTCGGGGTTATCGCTGGTTTTTGGCCTGTTGATAACCTCGATTTGTTTTGCTCAGACCACCGTGTCGGGAACGGTTTCCGACGCAACGGGCGAAACACTGGCCGGCGTAAACATTCAGGTAAAAGGTCGGGTAATCGGTACGATTTCCGACACGCAAGGCCGGTTTAACCTTACGGTAAGTACTCCGCCTCCTTTTACCCTCGTATTCTCCTTCGTGGGCTACACCGCTCAGGAAATCGAGATCACCGGCGGCAACACATCGGGATTGAACGTGGTACTGCAGGAACAGACAATTCTCGGACAAGAGATCGTGGTCTCGGCCTCCCGGGTGGAGGAGAGTATTCTTCAGTCGCCTGTAACGATCGAAAAACTCGACCTTATCGCTATTCAGCAATCCGCAGCCCCGGAGTTTTACGATGCCCTCGCCCATGTTAAGGGCGTACAATTCACCTCCAGCAGTCTGAACTTCCCTCAGATCAACACGCGGGGATTTGCAACCATCGCCAACACGCGTTTCGTCCAGATGGTAGATGGTATTGATACTCAGGCTCCCCTCCTCAACTTCCCAACGGGTAACATTGTCGGAATCGGCGAACTCGACCTGGAGAGTATGGAGTTGTTACCAGGAACCGCATCGGCCCTCTACGGTCCGAATGCCTTTAACGGCGTCCTGCTCATGAACAGCAAGAGCCCGTTCGAGTATCAAGGTCTCAGCGCCCAGATTAAAGGAGGAATTACCCGCTCCGATGCACAGGGAGAAGCGTTTCCCTTTTACAACTTCGGATTGCGATACGCGAAGGCCTTTAACAACCGGTTTGCCTTCAAGGTAAACTTCTCCATCCTGGATGCAGAAGACTGGCATGCCAACGACTACACCACTGACGTAAACCGACCCGACGCTCCCGTCAACCTCGTCGGTCAGCCCAACTTCGACGGTGTTAACCTTTACGGTGATGATACCCGCATCGCGTTCAACGTAGGGGTTCCCAATATTCCCCCCTTCGATCTTCGTCGAACCGGATGGAAAGAGGAAGATCTTATTGACGATTACGTTGCGCGGAGCATCAAAGGCGATGTAGCGTTACACTACCGCGTCACCGACAAACTGGAAGCCCTTTACAACTACCGCCATGGCGGAGGTAGTTCGGTCTATCAGGGATCACAGAAGTACGCACTGCGCAATTTTACCCAGCAGTTTCACAAGGCGGAACTACGCTCACCGAACTTCTTCCTTCGCGGCTACGTGACGATGACGGATGCCGGTGATAGTTATAACATGGCCGCGCTGGGTGCCCTGGTCAACGAGCGCATCAGTCCTACGGCCGCGGAATGGGCTCCTACATACGGTCAGGCCTTTGTACTGGCTATGCAAGGGTATTTTGCCGAGCAGGGAGTGCCGGCAGGTAATGAATATGCCGCTCACCAGTTTGCGCGGATGCAAGCGGATGCCGGACGCCCCGATCCCACTTCAGCAGAGTTCAAACAACTCGTTGAAAGCGTGCGCAACGATTACTTCCAGCGCACGCCGGCAGGCGCCAAGTTCATCGACAACTCGCGTCTCTACCACGGTGAATTCAACTACAACCTCGCAGATCACATTTCCTTCGCAGAAATCCAGGTCGGTGGAAACTTCAGGCGTTACAGTCTCTTCTCCGAGGGCACGATCTTCAACGAAGATCCCGCTGAAGGACAGGACTTCGAGCGAATCAACATAGACGAGTACGGAGTTTACACCCAAATTTCGAAGACGCTGGCCGAAGCGCTGAAGCTCACCGGTTCGCTTCGCTACGACAAGAACGAAAACTTTGAGGGCCGCGTAACACCGCGTATATCGGCGGTATATACCTTTAGTCGCACCCATAACCTCCGGGCATCCTTCCAGACCGGATTCCGGAACCCTGATACACAGGCGCAGTACATCTACTTCCCTGTGGGTACCAATACATTACTCGGTAGTGCTCGGGCCAACGCCGAGCGGTATGGGCTACATGAAGGAGGTGCCTATACGCTGGCATCGTACAACGCATACCTGGCTTCCGGCGGATCCCTCGCCGGCGGCTCTCCGCAAGGAGGAGACCCCAGTCTGCTGACTACGGCGTTCGTTCCTTACATCGGCCCCGAACAACTCAAGTCATTTGAAATTGGATACAAGGGCATTATCAGCAACGATCTTCTGATCGACCTGAATGCTTACCACACCCGGTATACCGACTTCATTGGCGGACAGGATTATGTACTGCGGGAGGCAACACTTCACCACGGCAACGTAGTCCCTGCGGGCACAGTCTATTCAGCCTACGTCAACTTCCCTGAGGATGTAACCTCGTTGGGCGTTGGATTGGGAATCACCTACAATCTCCCCTCGAACTTCCAGTTCAACGGATCATATACCTACTCGACATTCGACTACGATCCATCACCTGACAGCAACTTCCGCGCAGGTTTTAACACTCCGGAGAACAAGTTCAGTCTGGGAATCAGCAACCGGAAACTTGCCAACAACCTCGGGTTTAATCTGAATTTCCGCTGGCAGGAAGACTTCCTTTGGGAGTCCGACTTCGGCGCCTGGAACGTTCCTTCGTACGGTACGCTTGATGCTCAGGTGAGTTACAAAGTACCTTCTATCAAAACCATCGTTAAACTTGGAGGAACAAACATCGCCGGGAAAGACTACAGGACGAACCTCGGAGGTCCTTTCGTCGGACAACAGTACTACATCTCTCTGACGTTTGATGAATTCCTTAACTAAGACCGCAATGAAAAAACTTAATCATATCTTGATAGCGTCGACGGTACTGTTATTTGCCGTATCGTGCGAGCAGGAACTTGTCGACAATACAGCGAACCCGTGTCCTTCCAACGACCCGAGTATCATTTGTCCTGACGCACCAGCGGAAGAATGTCCGACTGATGCTTCGGCCGGATCGGCTGATTTCTCCAAATTCGTCGCCATCGGCACCTCCTATACGGCGGGTTTTCAGGCCGGCGCACTGTTCACACAGGGCCAGCAACGTTCCGTTGGACGCATCCTTGCCAAGCAATTTGAGTGCGTTGGCGGAGGTGTGTTCAATCAAGCGAACATCGGCTCCGAGAATGGCTTCAACATCTTTATCAATCCAAATCCGAACGGCACTACGATTCTTGGTCGTTTCCGCTTACAAGGCACTCCTCCGCAGCCCGCACCGGTGCTGTCGGGAACAGTAGGAAACTCCGATGCCCTGCCGTCTCCCACTCCACCTTTTCAATACACCGGACAACCGGGCGCTACCCCAACGGAAGATTTGAATGATTTCAGCGTACCCGCTATTCAGTTGTATCAGGCATATATCGCCACCGAGACCGGCAACTGGGCTGATAACGCTGATCCTCTCTTCTCTCCCTTCTTCGCCCGAATGGCATCGGCGCCCGGGACTACGTTAGTCGCTGATGCCGCCACGTCGATGGCTAAGAACGGTACGTTCTTTCTCTTCTGGTTGGGAATGGATGATGTCCTGTTGAATGCGGCGTACGGAGGTGACGACTCCAAGGCCCCGCTTACGCCGGCCGGCGATTTCAGGAATCTTTATAACGGCGCGCTGCATGACTTCGCGAATGCTAATCCTGACGCCAAAGGCGTACTGGTTAACTATCCCAATCCGTTTGTAATGCCTCACTTTACTGCGGTGCCCTGGAACGCTGTTCCGCTTGACGCTGCAACGGCCACCATGCTGAACGAAAACCTTGCTGCCAATTACAACGCCTTTCTCGACGGCATGGTGGGAATGAGCGTGATCACCGCCGAAGAGGCAGCACGCCGAAAACTCAACTACCAGGCTGGACAAAACGCTATCCTGCTGACGGATGAATTACTCACCGATCTTTCCGGCGTGATGGTGGGGCCTTACGCTGCTCTCGCGCCCTATGCTCAGGCGCGGCATGCAACAGCGACCGATATCATCCCGTTGTCAACGGCGGCGGTACTCGGCCAGGCGATTGATGTTGACAGCGACGGCGAGCCCGATGCCGACGCGATTCTGGGAGTATCCATCCCGGTTGCAGACCAATACGTACTTACTCCTGAGGAGTCGCAATTAATACTCAGTCGCCTCGAAGCGTTTAACGCTCATATCAAGGGTGTAGCCGAGGATGATCTGTACAACGACCGCGTAGCATTTGCCGACATTGCCGCTGCGCAAATGGCCATGATTGCTAACATGGGAATTATCTCCGATGGCGTTCTTCTGACGCCGAACATTAACCCTCCGACGGGTATGTATTCCGAAGACGGACTTCACCCGAATAGTCGTGGGTACGCCTTTATCGCCAACGTGATCATTGATGCCATCAATACTAAATTCGGCGCGAAAATACCCAAGGCAAACATCGGAAACTACGGCGCTACTGGCTTGCCCATCAACCCGTAAGAAGACTTCCTTTAACAGAGAAGGCCGCTCCTCAGCGGCCTTTTCTTTTGAGAGGTACCGATTTTTATAAAGGTCTTCCTAAATTGAAATTATGTTCCTGAAAATACGATACGGCTGGATATGTCTGCTCATTGCGATTATCCTCCAGGCTTGTTCAGATGCCAACGAAGATCCCCGGCCGGCTCCGACCCGATTTGTGTCTGCTACACCCGTCGGCTCCTGGCCAGCCGCGCAACTAAAGCTGTTGGTTCAATACTCGGGAACCGGCCTTGATCCGGCGCTCGTTCAAAACGGCGCCAGAGTGTATCAGATAAGCTATAAGACTTCTTACAAGGGTCAGGAGATCGAGGCCTCAGGTCTCGTCGTCTTGCCTGAAACTAAAGAGAGCGTACCGATGATCAGCTTTCACCGCGGAACGATTGTCGAATACGCAGATGCTCCCTCGATGCAATCAAGAAACAGCGAAGAAGTACTCTTGTACGCCGCCCTTTCATCCATGGGGTTTATTGCTGTCATTCCCGATATGCTCGGCTTCGGCGTCTCGACCTCCGTTCTCCACCCCTATTACATTGAAGCTCCGACAGCTTCGGCAGTTACAGACTTGCTTGTTGCCGCCAAGGAATGGGCCGAACAGAGAGATGTCAAGTTCAATACCGATGTATACCTTGCGGGCTACTCGCAGGGCGGCTATATCACCATGGCGGCGCATAAGGCATTGGAAACCTCAGCCCCCGAAGGTTTCAATCTTGTGGCTTCTTTTCCCGCAGCCGGAGGCTACGACCTCCGGGAGATGCAGGAACACTTCTTCACCGTGCATCAGTACGCCAATCCGCACTACCTCGCTTACTTAGGAGCGGCCTACGCTGAGTATTACGACAACCCTGACATTATCACAACAATGTTCGCACCGCAGTATGCGGAGATTATCCCCTCGCTTTTTGATGGTGTCACATCAAAAGGCGAAATAGATGCTGCCCTTACCCAGGATGTGAGTGCAATGCTGAACCCCGAACTACTCGCTAATCCCGGAGACTCCCGGTTTGAAACGTTTATGGCTCTCCTCAACGAGAACTCACTTACCGACTGGACGCCAATCGCCCCTATGTACATGTATCACGGCGACGCAGACCAGGCTGTGCCCTACGACAATAGCGTATCGACATACGAGAAACTTGCCGCCAACGGCGCAACAAACATTACTTTAATCACCTTAAAAGGGCATACCCATGGATCGGGGATCGTACCTTACGTGGAAGATGTAGTGAAAAAGCTGGCGGCGATGATGGACTGACTGCTACTTCTCAACAGGAAGTTTCTTTTTTCGCCATCCGTTGAACCCTTCCGGCATTTCGTAGATATATCGGAATCCCAGCTTCTTCATATATGTAACGCTCTCCCCACTGCGTCCACCGGAGGCGCAGTAGAGCAGATAAGGCTGCTCGCGGTCAAGTGAGCCAATGGCTGTCTCGAAGTCTGGCCCAAAAAAATCGATAACACGCGCTCCAGGAATGTTCCCCTGCTTCAATTCTTCCGGCGTGCGCAGATCAATAACGACCAAGCCCGGCAGCGAGTCCCTCAAATGAAGAGCCTCTTCAGCCGTAACCTGTTTCACAACAGCGTCCTGCGCATAGGCATGCAATGAAAGAGCGAGAAGAAAAAAAAGAATGGTTATTCGCATCCTGGAATTAGTTAAGTGTCCGGCCGTCTTGCCACCTTTCCAAATATCGCATTCACGCGCTCCGAAATCAAGACTGACTTCAGCATTCTACACGTAACCCGCTACCCGATACGCAACCATCCCCACCCACTCCTTAACCAGCTTGTGCCACAGCACCAGCGCACCAAGCTGCGGCAGGAAGTAAGTTTGGAATCCGTAGCGTGATCGGCTCGCCGCGTAGAAATCGGTGCTGAAGGGCGCGAGTTGTAGGCCCTGCTTTTGAAAGCAGGCCAGCGAACGACGCATGTGGAAGGCCGACGTTATAAGCAGACAATCCTCGGAGGTGTATCCGAGTTCCTGAAGAATAGGGATTACGTTGACAGCAGATTCGGCCGTGTTACGGGATGCACTTTCCACAATGATAACACTATCAGGAACCCCCATGAGCATCATTGCATCTCGAAATTTCTCAGCCTCAGGAACTCCGGTACCGAACAACCGCCCGACACCTCCACTAACGAGAATCTGATCGATGAGTCCCATCTTATACAACTGGACTGTATGGACTACCCGATCTGCCCCGCGTGAAAAATACACGCGATCGTCCGGTTCAAGGCCCCCTACCATCGTCCCCGTCAATACAATACCTATCCTGTGCTTCGTCATGTCACGGTAAGGTGTCGCTCTGACTTCCCATGCCCTCATTAACTCATTAGCGATAAAGTCGTTGGTAAATACAAAGAGCACCACCAGCGTCGTGACTCGGATGCGCCTCCTCCACACGTGGTGGCGTACGAGCAGACTCAGCAACACAAGAGTAATTAATACCGTGGTCGGCATGACCAGGTAGTTCAGTGTCTTGGAAAGAAAGAAAAACATCTCCGGAAAATGCGCAGCTTATCGGTTCTCAAACTTGGCAGGTATCCTTTCCATGCCCTGCAGTAGTCGTCGAAGCACATCAAAATAAAGCGTAGCCATCAGCACAAGCGTCATGAACCAGATTACCCCCATATTGAAGTAATAGGTATCGAGGTCCGTGTTCAGGAAATGCTTGAATGGCATGTAGAATTGCGCATTAAAATCGACAAGGTGGTCAGGATCGGGCTTCTTATATACAGGATAAATCTTTTGAATGATCCGGCCGTTCCTTTCCATGATTCTGTTGGTCTCGCTGAGATTTTTCACCAATTCCGCCACGGTCTCGTTATGGTACTGGTGCTTCAGTCGTTCGAACTCTTTTTCCTTCTCGGGCGAATCTGTCATCGCAGCAACCTTCTCCTGTTTGCGCGCATCGGCGGCGTTATAGCGATTGATGTAAAAATTGTTCAGTTTAACGAGAAACTCATTCGTCTCTTCGTATAGTGTCGAATCAAAGTGTGCGAGCGTAAGCGACTTTACCTGAGGGAACCTGTCCTCCCCGATCCGAACAAGTTCACGTTCGATTTCGTGTTTAACCACCCTTAGGCGTTCTTCCACCTGCTCCCTGACCTGAGGATCCTCATCGCGATATCTGTTCAGGGCATATTGAAGTTTGGTCTTAAGCTCTGGGATAAGATAGATCTTCTTAAAATCCGCTTCAGCCATAACCTGGTCGTACATATAGAATTCCCGTTCAAAGCGGTTGTCTTTGAACTGGCTTACCATCGCGGCCTCGAAGGCCCAGCGCGAGGCCATCAGATCGCCCACAAGCGGTACCGTTTCAACATCGCCAATCCTCGGATTAAGTTTATCAAACTTAACAACCACTCCGCTGAGAATTAATTGCGGTATCAGCAGCAGAGGTATAAGAATGTAAATAGTAACCGCTGAGTTGAAGCCCGACGAAATATTCAAACCAAGTAAATTCGCGAAGCATGATGTAGTGAAGAGGATAAACCAGTGTTGCAGGAACATCCCGTGTATTTCGAGGACGTAATTTCCGATCAACACAAACGAGAGGGTCTGCACGGCCGACAATCCGAAGAGGATGAGAATTTTCGAACACAAATAACTGCTTCGGCTGAGGTGCAGGAACTTCTCACGTTTAAGAATCTTTCTGTCTCGGATAATTTCCTCCGCACTCACGGTTAATCCCATGAACAGTGCAACGATTACGCTCATGAAGAGGTAGGCAGGGATATTCAGATTTTTACTGAATACGTATTCACCATCCTGATCGTAATAACGAACGATAAACGCGAGTATAAAGGCAAGCAGCGGTGCCTCCAGTAAGTTGATGATAAGATACTGCTTGTTCGATATCTTGGCCTGAACATCGCGGAGAGCAAACAGCGTCATCTGTTTGAGGCGTCCCGGAATATTCAGCGTGGGTTCCGGAATGGAGTTCTCGGACAATACGCGGCGCGGCTTGTAAGAACGCCTGAAGATACTGTTCCACTCCTCAGCGGGCACCTTTCGTTCATTCGTGAAATGCCCGTACTCATTGATAACTTTAGTCTCAATGATATTGAATATCTGTTCGGGGTTCACGTTCCCGCATTGGTGGCACTCGCCCTCCTCGCTGTTTACAAGGTTGATGCTGCGTTTGAAATAAGTCACGGCATCGACCGGATTTCCGTAGTATATCTGATATCCTCCCGTATCCAGGATGAGGAGCTTGTCAAACATCTTGAAGATATCGGACGAGGGTTGATGGATGACTGCGAATACAAGTTTGCCCTTCAGGGCAAGTTCTTTCAGGAGGTCGATAATGTTTTCCGAGTCACGCGATGACAACCCACTGGTAGGTTCATCGCAAAAGAGCACAGCAGGCTCGCGCAGCAACTCGAGACCAATATTAAGGCGTTTGCGCTGACCTCCACTGATCGTCTTTTGCAACGGCGTACCTACTTTCAGATCGCGTATTTCCGTGAGGCCAAGGTCTTCGAGAACACGAAGAACAAGGAAATCGATTTCTTCTTCTGTGCGCTTACTGAAGCACAGCTTGGCGGCATAATAGAGGTTCTGGTAGACGGTAAGGTCTTCAATAAGCAGATCATCCTGCGGCACAAACCCGATCACCCCTTCGACCTTTTGTGGTTCCTTGTGTATATCCACACCGTTGATGAGCACTTGTCCTTCGGCCGGTTTCTCCGATCCGTTAAGTACATGCAGGAGCGTGGACTTCCCTGATCCGCTGGCTCCCATGAGGGCGATGAGATTACCCGACTCCTCAGCGAGGTGAATGTTACGAAGTCCGAGTTTTCCGTTTCTGAACCGATAGCTAATGTCGCGGGCTTCGAAGGTGATTCGCTTTTTCTCGTCAGCCTTCTTGAAAACGTTCTGCACCTGACCATAATACAACGGTTCATCTTTATCCCAGCGCAGCAAACTACCCACGGCAAGAACCTGAATTTTGCCCGACTTAATGGGCATGCCGTTAAAGTACACGTCGGTAGCCCCTACGTACTTCATGAAGTATATGCTCGCGGTCTCTACGAAGAGAATGGCGATGAAGCCATCGAGCTTTTCGCGCCGTACCTGTCGTGCGCGCGTCAGCGAACCTTCCTCGCCTCGGTCAACTACCAGGATATAGCGGTCATCGAGATCAGCAGGGGAATTACCGAGGACAAAGCGCTTGATGGCCGCCATTTCCGCGGGTTTCACTTTGAAACTCTCACCAATGATATTGACCAGGCGCTCCTCCGTCTCAGAAATATTTCCATCGGCCTGAATGATGCTCATCAGGTCAACGATGATGATGATCTTCTGTTTCTTGGTGAGTTCGGGGTTGATTTCGCGGCAGAGCGCGCGAATGCGTTCCGCGTCGCCGCCGTGTTCCTGGGCGTTAGTGATTTCATCGAAATACGCCATATAGCCCTCTACGGCGTTCGGACTCAGGTGTTCATTGAGAAAGGCTCTGATCAGCTCGCGCTCCTGGCGGGTGACATCGCCCTCCTTCGCTACAACGGCAAACAACCTCAATATGGCCCTTAGTAGTGGTTCGCTCATCAGTCTTCACAGGTTAGGTCAATAAAGATAAGAAAAGAACGGCGGCGACAAAAAAAGGGACTGGTGATAGCCAGTCCCTTTTCCTATCGGACAACAGTGTTATCCGGTAACCCGGTTGCGGATTTTCTCCACGACGTTGGTGATTCCTTCGAGATTCTTATCGCTGAGTACCAGATCAGCACGATTATTCTTGATCTGTTCCTCGATGTTGAGGTTCTGATAGGTTTGCTCCAGGGCTTTGAAATCTTCAGTGATTGCAGCTACCAGCTCAGTTTGTTCTGCTGCCTGCAGTACTTTCACCATTTCTGACACCGCTTCCTTCTGGTCGAGGATGACGCGCATCAGGGGTGTGAGGACCAGGTTGCGGTTGTCTTCGGGCAGGATGTTTTTGGGATAGGTCTTGATCAACCCGGTAGCAATGTACAGCCCTTCAATAAAACCACCGGCCACCACCAGCGATGAAAGTCTTCCCCGGCTGTTATCGCGAAGATAGCGTTGGCTGTCACGCATCGTATGGTCGAGCAGACGCGTAAGGGAATCCTTGTTAGAGATATTTTTTTCAAATTTCTCAAGCAACTCAGCGTCGAACGTTCCGATCAGTCCGAGTTCGTCAGCCAGTGTCTTGCATGATGTCAGATAATCGATCGCTTCCTGCGTCTTGTCGTAAGAAGTGAGATAGCCGATATCCGCGGCATAAATACCAAGATTCAGGGCAGCCTTATCGTTGTGGCTGGTATACTGATCGACTTTGGTACGATTGTTAATTAGACTTTGGTTGAACTCAGCACCGGTTGCCTGCAGGAGATAGGGGATTTCTGACGGCTTGGGAATGTTGTCCGTCATTTCCTCCACGTGAGCAGGCAGAGACTCATTGGCTGCGTCAAACTCCCTGGCGTTTTGATCGGTATCCTGTCCGGAACGGGAGCAGGCAGTCATACCGAGAGCCAGTGCGAAAACAATTAGGAGTCGCTGTAATTTCATATAGGTTGATTTAGATTTATGCTTGGCCGGTCCGTGATCACTGCGCCGGCGTGGTCGCAGCATCCGAAACGAACTTGATAGAAGGTTCAAGTTTAATATATTTTTTGCTCCTGTAAAAAGAGCGACTTGTGAATTTTGGGCGTATTTATGGTTTTTGCCTGGTTTTTGAGTATGTTTGATATGGCACCCTGTAAGGTCTTATGGCGGCACTCGTTGATAAAACCATGTTGATCGACGACAGTGAAATAGATCTCTTCATTCACCGTCGATTTCTTGAGCTTTGCAATTTCACACGGGAGATCCTTCCGTTCAAGTCGGCAGAAAATGCGATTGAAGCGCTGCAGTCACTCAACGGGGCATCACCTCCCGACATTATTTTCCTGGACCTGAACATGCCCGTTGTCGATGGCTTTTCTTTCCTGAATGTCTTCGATACGCTACCCGATACCGTTCGCGACCGCACCCGGATTGTCGTGCTGACAAGTTCAAACAGTGCGACCGACCGCGATCAGGTGCTCTCTTACAACAACGTGGTGCTTATGATCACAAAGCCCATTCGCCAGGCTGACATCGAGAGGCTCCGTCAACTCCTGGGCTAGCCTTTTCGTTCGTTGATCCACGCGTCTACGCACTGCTCAAGCAGATTTAGCGGCAAGTTCCCGTGTCGCAATATTTCATCGTGGAAAAGCCCTATCCGGAATTTTTCGCCGAGTTCTTTCTCCGCACGGTCGCGCAACTCCCGGATCTTCAACTGGCCAATCTTGTACGACAAGGCCTGTCCCGGGATAGCCATGTACCGCTCGATTTCCGCGACAGCGCCCTGTTCGGAGATTGGCTCGTTGTCGCGCATATACTGAATCGCCTGCTCGCGCGTCCATCCACGCGTATGCAACCCTACATCTACTACAAGACGGATCGCACGGTGCATCTCGTCACCCAGGTGACCAAAATATTGAATGGGGTCTGTAAAGAGCCCTAGCTCGCGACCAAGTGACTCAGCATAAAGCGCCCATCCCTCACCGTACGCGCTGTAGAACAAGGTACGCCGGAAACGCGGCAAATCTTCGTTCTCCTGCTGCAAGGCTACCTGATAGTGATGTCCGGGAATGGCTTCGTGAAGGAAAAGCGTTTCCATACCCGATACGTTATACGTGGCAGCATCAACGATCGGAACGTAAAAAATACCAGGACGCGAACCATCCGGTGCGCCAGGACTATACTGAGCCGCCGCCGACTTCGCGCGGAAAGCCTCGGTTTGCCGAACTTCAAAGGCTGTACGGGGTTTCATGTTGAACAACTCCTCGAGCCGCGGCGCTATCTTATCTTCGATCGCCCGGTACGCGGCAATAACTTCCTCGTCTCCGGAAAAAGGCATAAACTCCGGATTCTCGTTAACCCAGGCGAAAAACTCCTGCAGCGTTCCGTCAAATCCCATCTGTGCCTTTACTTTCTCCATCTCCTTCCGGATCCTCGCGACCTCGGACTCACCTAGCTTGAAAATGGAGTCCGGTGTCAGATCCGTCGTCGTGTATTCGCGAATCTTCAGTCGATAGTAAGCATCGCCCTGCGGTATGGCATTGATCCCCGATGATGTCCGTGTACGCGGAATATACTCACGACGAAGGAAGTCGTAAAGCTTGCGGTATGCCGGGACAATCTTCTCGCGGATAGCGGTTGCATAAGCTTCCGCAAGACGTTGACGGTCGGCTTCCGCTATCGAGTCGGGCATATTAACGATAGGTTGATAGAAAATGCTGCGGGTAACATCATCGACCATCATGTCCTGAGCCTGCGGAAGCACTTTTTCCATCAGTACACGCGGATAAGTATACCCCTGGTCAAGCCCCTTCCGCATATTAACGATAGCGGTATCCATCCAAACGGAAAATCCATCGATGCGGGCAAGCCAATCATCATAGTGGCTCGCCGTCTTAAACGGCTGGAAGCTCTGACCACTACCGAGAATCGGCATATAAAGGGTAACCGACGAAAACTGCTGAACGGGCATCAGATGGTCATTAAACTCAAGCCCATCGAGCACCAGTTGAGCCTCCCATTTAAGAACATCGTAGCTTATCCGGTGTTCTTCAGGTAGCGACTGCCGGTCAAACTGTTCGAGAGAGTCGAGGTACTGCTGGTAGAACCGGCGTACCCTGGCCTGATATTCCGCTGTCAGCGGATTGGGAAACTCTCCATTGTACCGATAGTCGGCGATCCGGGTCGCTTCCAGGGGATTAAGCTGAAGGTATTCCTCGTAATACTGGTCGAGAAACTTGTCGAAAGCATCGCGATGGGCGACGGATGCCATCTCCTGCGTCGTGCAGGCGGCAAAGCCCAACGCAAAGAAAAACATGAGTCTTTTCATGGTGTGTGTTTGATAACAAAATTAAGAGATCGGACACAGGAAAAAAGCCGTTGTCGCTGCAACTCATCATAAAGCTGTTTCCCTATTCAAAGGATTGGTTAATTTTGGCTTCATTTTCAGGAATAATGAGCGAATACGGTAAAGAAGAGATCAAAAGAATTGAAGAAAAGTGGCGTCAGGAGTGGGAAAAACGCGGTACTTACAAGGTCGAGCGTTCTGACAAGCCTAAGTATTACGTGTTGGATATGTTCCCCTATCCATCCGGGGCCGGCCTCCACGTTGGTCACCCACTTGGCTACATCGCTTCCGACATTGTGGCGCGATTCAAACGCCTGAAAGGTTATAACGTCCTCCACCCCATGGGGTTCGATGCTTTCGGGCTTCCTGCCGAACAATACGCGATTGAACACGGAATCCATCCGGCAAAATCGACGGAACAAAATATTCAGAACTTTGTACGGCAGCTCAATAAGATCGGATTCTGCTACGACTGGAGTCGTGAGCTTCGCACCTGTGATCCCAAATATTACAAATGGACACAGTGGATCTTCCTGCAGATCTTCGACAGCTGGTACAATCGCCGCAAGGAAAAGGCCGAACGAATCAGCACCCTGATAGCAATATTCGAGAAAGAAGGGAACGCCAACCACCCCTTCCCCAATATTAAATATACAGTTCCCGGTACCGACAAAGCGGTCTTTACCGCTGACCAGTGGAAGTCGTGGGATGAGAAGATGCAACAGGAGATCCTGATGCAGTACCGACTTGCCTACCTGGGGTATACCGACGTCAACTGGTGCGAGGCGCTTGGCACTGTCCTCGCCAACGATGAAGTGATAAACGGCGTAAGCTATCGCGGTGGCCACCCCGTAGTAAAGCGTCGGATGCGCCAGTGGAGCTTGCGTATCACCGAATATGCCGAACGACTCCTTAAGGGACTGGAAGAAGTAGAATTCAGCGAATCGCTGAAGGAAATCCAGCGGAACTGGATCGGCAAGAGTATCGGGGCCAGGATTCGCTTCGAAGTGAAGAGCGAGAAGAGCCTGGTACGCGATATGATCGTCTTTACTACCCGCCCTGACACGATTTTCGGGGTCGACTTCATGGTTGTCGCACCCGAACATGAGATGGTCAAAGACATCACCAGCGACGCGCAGCGGGAGGAAGTTGAGAAATACCTCAAGTATGTGGAGAGCCGTTCCGAAATCGACCGGATGGCTGAAGTAAAGAAAGTGACCGGAGCTTTTACGGGTGCTTATGCGATCAATCCCTTCAATGGCAGGGAGATTCCGATATGGATCAGCGAATACGTCCTCGCCGGCTATGGGACCGGAGCCATTATGGCGGTGCCCTGCGGTGACGAGCGCGACCACAAATTCGCCCGGCATTTCAATCTACCGATTACCAATATCATCGGCGCACACTACAACGGGGAGGAAGCCAACCCCACATACGACGCAGTATTAGAGAACTCCGACTTCCTGAACGGCATGGTTATGCGCGAAGCGATCGATGCCGTCATCGCCGAACTGGAGAAGAGAGGAATCGGTCAGCGCCAGATCAATTACAAAATGCGCGATGCCGGATGGAGTCGTCAGCGTTATTGGGGCGAACCCTTCCCCGTGATCTATCGCGACGATATGCCTTACGCGATGGATGAAAAGGATCTTCCTCTTGAACTCCCCGACTCCAACGATTTCCGTCCGTCGGGCACTGGTGAAGGTCCGCTAGCCAACCTTAAAGATTGGGTGGAGATCAGCGAACACGAGCGACGCGATACCAACACCATGCCCACACATGCCGGTGCTGCATGGTATTTTCTGCGGTTCACGGATCCGCATAATGACAAGGCCTTTGCGAGCCGTGAAGCACTCGACTACTGGGGTCAGGTGGATGTCTATATCGGGGGATCGGAGCACGCCGTTGCCCACCTCTTGTACGCGCGTCTGTGGGTCAAGATTCTTCATGACCTCGGCTATATCGGTTTTGACGAACCTTTCCGCAAACTGATCAATCAGGGCAAAATCACCGGTGACTCCCGTTTTGTTTATCGTGTTCGGGGAACCAATCAGTATGTATCGGCCGGATTAAAAGACCAGTACGAGACCGACCCGCTGCACGTCGACATAACCCTCGTTAACGGCCTTGAGCTGAACTTAGAAGGGTTTAAACAGTGGAAACCCGATTTCGCCAACGCGGAATTCATTCTCGAAGACGGAAAATATATTTGCGGATCGGCGATTGAGAAGATGAGCAAGTCATACTTCAACGTTGTCAATCCCGACGACATTATCGAAACGTACGGCGCCGACACCCTGCGCATGTACGAAATGTTCCTCGGCCCACTCGAGGCGTCAAAGCCCTGGAATACCAATGGTATTGACGGTGTTTTCAAATTCCTCCGGAAGTTTTGGAACCTGTTCCACGACGAGAAAGGAAATTTCTCGGTCAGCGACGAAGCCCCCTCTCGCGAAGAATTGAAGATCCTTCACCGGACCCTCAAGAAAATCGAGTATGATGTTGAACATTTTTCGTTCAACACTACCGTCAGCGAGTTTATGATCTGTGTAAACGAGCTCACCTCGCTGAAGACTAACAAACGCGCTATTGTCGAACCGCTCGTCATCGGCCTGGCTCCCTATGCTCCGCACATAGCCGAAGAGTTGTGGGAGAAGCTTGGTCACAAGACCAGTATCTTTGATGCAACTTTCCCTCAGTACAAGGAAGAGTTTATAAAGGAAGACGAGTTCGAATATCCTATCTCTATCAACGGAAGGGTAAGAGCCAAGATGAAATTTTCGCTCGAAATGCCGCAGGAGGAAATTGAAAAAGCGGTTCTTGCGTCCGATGTCGTCAAGAAATGGTCGGAAGGGAAAGCACCGCGAAAAATCATTGTGGTGAAGGGACGAATCGTGAATGTTGTTTTGTAGCAAGTCGAAAGAGACGTTAATGAGATTCTGTTCGGTTTGGCTTTCGACCTGTATTAAACTACATTAGCATACCAACTACCACGCCATGCGCTATTCAAAGATTGTCGGTCTGGGGCACTACGTACCCGAAAGAGTTATTACTAACGACTATCTATCGACACAGATGGATACAAATCATGCGTGGATAGTCGAACGAACGGGAATTGAAGAACGTCGCTGGATCGATCCGTCGCATGACACTGTCGCGAACATGTCGGCAAAAGCAACACGTATGGCACTTGAGCGCGCCGGCCTTACCGAAAAGGATATCGATTTCATCGTGTTTGCAACTATTACGCCCGACTATTTCTTCCCCGGATCAGGGGTCCTCTTAGGGCGCGAATTGGGGATAGAAGGTGTTCCCGCCCTCGATATCCGAAACGCGTGTTCCGGATTCATCTACGCTTTATCTGTCGCCGATCAGTTTATCAAGACCGGCATGTACAAGACAGTTCTCGTGGTGGGAGCTGAGATTCAATCAACGGCCCTGGATGTCTCAACCCGAGGACGAAACACGGCTGTCATCTTCGGCGATGGCGCGGGAGTCGCTATTCTTCGCCCGTCCGAAACTCCCGGCGTGCTTTCTACTCACCTGCACGCAGATGGTCGCTATGCTGAGGAATTGTATATCCGCGACCCAGGTAGCAGCAGACCAAACAGCGAACGACAACCTGAGCAAATCACCGACACCTCGACCTTCAAAGTAGTGATGAACGGAAATCAGGTATTCAAGCATGCGGTCGTAAAATTCATGGAGGTTATCAACGAAGCACTGGAAGCCAATCAGCTTACGAAAGATGATATATCGCTTCTGGTTCCGCATCAGGCCAACCTGCGCATCAGTCAGTATATTCAGGAGAAGCTCGCACTGGGTAACGAACAGGTTTATAACAACATCATGCGATACGGCAACACTACCGCCGCATCAATTCCCATTGCGCTTAGCGAAGCGTGGGCTGAGGGGAAACTCAAGGAGAACGACCTGATATGCCTGGCGGCCTTTGGCAGCGGATTTACCTGGGCCTCGGCGTTGCTGCGCTGGTAGCCAAAACAATCGTAACGCCCGGCGAGTAGCCGTAATTTTTGAAAACCTTCCAGATTCCACTCAATGGCTATCACTATTGTCCTCCTGAGTATCGGCCTGCTTATTCTGCTGATCACGCGGTTTAAGGTAAACGCCTTCCTCGCCTTTCTTCTCATCTCCGTTTTTGCGGGACTTTGTCTCGGCATCGAGCCTGTTAACATGGCGGGATCGATTCAAAAAGGTATCGGTGATATGCTGGGGTCGCTGGTGATTGTGATTGTCAGCGGGGCGATGCTGGGAAAACTTGTAGCCGAAAGTGGCGGAGCGCAGCGTATAGCCTCCGCGATGATGTATCTGTTCGGTGAACGATACATTCAATGGGCACTGGTCACAACAGGATTCATCATTGGAATTCCCCTCTTCTACAACGTCGGATTCGTCCTCGTCGTACCGCTAATCTTTTCTGTTGTCTATCGCTATCGCTTTCCGGTGGTATACATTGGGTTGCCCATGCTGGCCGCGTTGTCGGTGACCCACGGCTTTCTCCCTCCCCACCCCTCGCCGACCTATCTTGTCGCTCAGTTCGGCGCTGATATGGGACAAACACTCGTCTATGGTGTCATCGTCGCCATCCCGACCGTAATCATCGCCGGCCCGCTCTTCTCGCGCACCTTGCGACGTATGAACTCGCGATTACCCGACACTTTCAAACCATCCGACATCGCGGAAAAAGACTTGCCCGGATTAGGCAACAGCATTGTTTCCGCGTTGCTACCGGTTCTCCTTCTCTTCTTCACAACGCTGGCAAGACCCCTCCTGCCCGAAACCGGAGTTATCCCCGATACTTTTGCCTTTATCAGCAACCCTGATATCGTATTGCTGATCTCATTGATCTTCGCGACGTGGAGCCTCGGGCTCCGGCGTGGAATGCCGATGACACGCATCATGGAAATTTACTCCGATGCGGTAAAAGACATCGCGATGATTCTCCTTATCATGGCCGGCGCCGGGGCATTGAAACAAGTACTGATCGACAGCGGTGTAAGTGACCAGATAGGCAACCTGCTTACCGAAATCGATGTTCACCCTCTACTAATGGGATGGTTTATCGCCTGTGTTATTCGTGTTTGTGTCGGATCAGCTACCGTGGCAGGACTTACTGCCGCCGGAATCGTCATGCCGCTGATGGGACGACCCGATGTGAATCCCGAACTGATGGTCCTCGCTATCGGTGCCGGCAGTCTGATGTTTTCGCATGTTAATGACGGGGGATTCTGGTTATTCAAAGAATATTTCAATCTTAGTATAAAAGACACCTTCCGATCCTGGACAATAATGGAAACTATTGTCGCCGTGGTGGGAATCATAGGTGTCATGTTATTGAACGCCTTCATATAAACGCACTGCGATGAGCCAACAATCAGCCGACAGGAATTTCGAAGCGCTGAAACTGACGCTTCCTCCGCCGCCCGCCCCCAAAGGTGTTTATAAGCCAGTGCTTATTGTCGATAACTTTGTTTACGTCTCCGGCCATGGGCCGGTAAAGAATGACGGGACTCTCATGATTGGTCGCGTTGGTCAGGAGATCGCCACCGATGGCGGTAAAGCCGCCGCCGAGCAGGTGGGCCTGACCATTCTCGCAACCTTGAAGAAGGAACTCGGGTCACTTGACAGGATTAAACGCGTTGTCAAAGTACTCGGCATGGTAAACTGTACTCCTGAGTTTACGCAACATCCTCATGTCATCAACGGTTGCAGTGAGCTATTCGCAAAGGTGTGGGGTGAAGAAAACGGCATAGGAGTCCGTAGTGCCGTCGGGATGGGTTCCCTCCCCGACAACATCCCGGTCGAGATAGAAGCGATCTTTGAACTCGTCGCCAAATGAAACAGTGGTATACAATAGATAATCCTGAAACGCTGGATACTCCGGCGCTCGTCATCTATCCGGATCGCGTCGCCCACAACATTAAGACGGTGAAATCATTTGTCGACGACGTCAATCGTCTTCGACCCCATATCAAGACGAACAAGAATCCGGAAGTTGTAAAAATGATGCTCGACGCGGGCATAACACGCTTCAAATGCGCAACGATAGCCGAGGCGGAGATGGCAGCAAGCCTCGGCGTTCCCGACCTGCTCCTCGCCTACCCACCGCTGGGGCCCCGCGTCGAACGCTTTTGCGCGCTCGTCAGACGTTTTCCCAAGACGGTATTTTCGTGTCTCGTAGATCACGAAACAACTGCAGCATCCCTCAACGATGCCGCTGTTGCCGCCGATCTCACTTTGCGGGTTTATATAGATCTCAACGTGGGAATGAACCGCACGGGTATCGTTCCATCGGAAGCTCTTGCGCTGGCCCGGCAGATCAATGCACTCTCCAACCTTTCACTCATCGGGCTGCACGCCTACGACGGTCATCTTCGCGACCCCGACTTCGACGAACGCACCCGGAAATGCGACCTTGCCTTCGCTCCGGTGACAAAACTGGCTGATGACATCGCGCGTGAATCCGGACAAAAGCCCGCCATCGTTGCAGGGGGAACACCAACGTTTCCTATTCACGCCAAGCGAAAAGAAGTCGAAGTAAGTCCGGGAACGTTCATATTCTGGGACGCCGGCTACAACGCTATTCTGAAAGAACAACCTTTCCAATTCGCCGCCCTGGTAGTTACACGAGTGATCAGCAAGCCAGGGGAGAAAAGACTGACTACGGACCTCGGACACAAAGCAATCGCATCGGAAAATCCACTTGACAAGAGAGTCGTTTTCCTCAATCGTGAGGGCCTCGTTCCTGTGGGACACAGTGAAGAGCATCTCGTTCTGGAACACGAACAGTCGGGAAATATTCCCATTGGCGAGGTTCTCTACGGAGTCCCCTACCACGTATGCCCAACGGTAGCACTATATAACGAGGCTGCGATTTGCCAGGACCACACAATTAACGCGACATGGTCTATCGCTGCTCGTCCGAGAAAAATCAACCTTTAACGCTACGGCTATGTTTATCGTCGATGCCCACCTGGACCTGAGCATGAACGCGATGGAATGGAATCGCGATCTTCGTAAGCCTCTCAGCGAAATCCGTCGACGCGAAGCTCACATGACCGATAAGCCCGATCGCGGCAAAGGAACGGTGTCTTTCGGAGAACTGCGTAGAGGTGACATCGGACTTGTAGTGGCAACACAGATTGCGCGGTACGTGGCTCCGGATAATCCTTTACCCGGGTGGTACTCTCCCGAGCAGGCCTGGGCGCAAACACAAGCCCAGCTTGCCTGGTACCGGGCGATGGAAGAAGAAGGTGAATTGGTACAAATCGCGAATAAGGCTCAGTTGGAAGAACACCTTATCCGGTGGGAATCAAGCGATGACGAAAGGAAACCGATCGGCTATATCCTCAGTCTTGAAGGAGCAGATTCGCTCATTACGCTGAGGCATCTGGAACGTGCCTATGAGTACGGACTACGGGCAGTAGGTCCTGCGCACTACGGACCGGGACGCTATGCGCAGGGAACCGATGCCACCGGATTTATGGGACAAAAAGGTCAGGCTCTCCTTCGGGAAATGGAGCGCCTCAACATAATCCTCGATGCAACTCATTTATGCGACGATAGTTTCTGGGAGGCAATGGATCATTTCCATGGACCTGTGTGGGCGAGTCATAACAACTGTCGCGCCCTCGTCAATCACAACCGGCAATTCAGCGACGAGCAGTTGCGCGAGCTGGTTAATCGCGGCGCGGTGATCGGTGGCGTGCTTGATGCCTGGATGATGGTACCCGGATGGACCCGAGGGCAGTCCGATCCCCGCGCCATGAATTGTTCATTGGAGGTCGTGATCGACCACATGGATCATATCTGTCAGCTTGCAGGGAATGCTCTTCATATCGGGATTGGGTCCGACCTGGATGGGGGGTTCGGAAAGGAGCAAAGTCCCTATGACCTCAATTCCATTGCCGACCTGCAAAAGATTCCGGAACTCCTCAGACGGCGAGGTTATTCGGAAGACGATATTCAAAACGTTTGCCATGGAAACTGGCTCCGCTTCCTCCGCAATGCCTGGCGTTAATTTGGGCATAATCATCCCCACGCTTTCGACGAAACGCTTTTGCGCCAGACCGGGGATACTTTTTTACTGCTTTTGGGTTGACAAATAATTGTAAATTCATCCAAATGAAGAAGCGCATTATCTTCCTCTTTTGCGTGGTGGCGGCCGTAGCATCACTTGCGCTCACCCGACCCGCCGATCGCTATTTCGAGATTGCCAAGAACCTCGACATCTTCGCCACGCTTTTCAAGGAAGTCAATGCCTTGTACGTCGACGATATTAACCCCAACACGCTGGTACGGACAGGGATTGACGCCATGCTTGCGTCACTCGACCCCTACACGAATTACATCCCTGAAGATGAGGTAGAGGACTATCGTACCCATAACACGGGGCAGTACGGAGGCATCGGTGCCATCACGCGGGAGATCGGCAGCCGTACCGTAGTCACCATGTTAATTGAAGGTTACGGCGCCCACAAAGGAGGGCTCAAAATCGGCGACGAAATTCTAAGAATTGACGGCATCGAACTTAAGGGACTGACCCGTGAAGAAACGAGCCTGCTGATGCGAGGCGAGACTGGAAAACCTGTGTCGCTGACTGTCAAACGCTATGGAGAACCCCGGCCGCTCGAACTCACCTTTAACCGGGAACGGATAAAAATTAACAACGTACCCTTCTTCGGGATGGTCGGGAACGATCTGGCCTATGTACACCTCTCCGATTTCACTCCTGAAGCGGGTCGCGAAGTTCGGAACGCCTTGTCGCAACTCCTCGCCCAGGGCGCCAAAGGGGTGATTCTTGATTTGAGGAACAATCCGGGCGGACTGCTCATTGAAGCTGTCAATATTTCGAATCTCTTTCTACCCAAGGGCAAACTCGTTGTTAGCACCCAGGGTAAAATCCCCGAAAACAACCTTAAGTACGAAACACTCAACACTCCGCTTGACACCGAGATTCCCGTGGCCGTCCTTATCAACAGAGGAAGTGCCTCTGCCTCGGAAATCGTTGCCGGCACTTTGCAAGACTATGACCGCGGTGTTATTGTGGGTGAAAAATCATTTGGAAAAGGACTTGTGCAGGTCAGCAGGCTCCTGTCATACAACGCGCAACTCAAGGTGACTACGGCCAAGTACTATACGGCTGCCGGGCGTTGCATTCAAGTGCTCGACTATGCCCATCGGCGCGAAGACGGAAGTGTGATTTCCATTCCGGATTCGCTGAAGCAGGAGTTCCGGACGGAACACGGCCGCGTGGTTTATGATGGCGGAGGCATAGAGCCCGACATCGCTGTTGAAAGCCTCGACTCGCATCCGCTTACGCAAGTGCTTATTGAACGCGGTTTTATTTTCGACTTTGTAACCGAGTATCTTCACAAAAATCCGAAGGAAGTTAACCCCGCCACTTTTCTCCTTACCGACGCAGAATACCAACAGTTCGTAAACTGGATGAAAGACAAGGATTACACGTACAAGTCTCATCTTGAATACGGATTACAGGTATTGCGCGAAGAAGCCGATAAAGAAAAGTACTATGAATCAATCGGAAACGAACTGGACAAAATAAGTCAGCGCCTGAATGACGCCAAGAAGAATGAGCTCATGCGTTATAAAGATCCCATCAAGCGAATGATCGAACTGGAGATTGTGGGTCGGCAGCACTTCGAACGCGGCAGGATAGAGTCTGGCTTCCGTCACGATGAAGAGGTGAAGCGTGCCGTGGCAGTATTGCACGATCGGGACAGGTACCTGAAAATACTGGGGCGGAAACCTTAAGAACTGTGACCACAAAAAAAAAAATGGCTGTCGTACTGACAGCCATTTTTTTTGTTGCTCGTTTAGCGAAGGAAGAGCAGCTCGCGGTATTTAGCCAGCGGCCAATCCTCGTCATCGACGCACAGTTCAAGTTTGTCCACAGAATCGCGAATGAGTTCGAAGTATTTTTCCTTCACCTCTTCGCAATAAGCGATGGCGCGTTCCCGTGAATCGATAATCTTGTTTGCCTTCTTGCGCGCTTCAATCATATCGTGAACACCATTGGTAATGATGTCGATATGGCGGGAGATTTCCTTAATTGTTTTGATCACTGAAGAATTATCTACCCCCAACCCAGCAAGTCCGTTAGCATTGGCGATTAGCTTGTTCTGATAGGCGATTGCCGTAGGGATAATGTGGTTCATCGCCAGGTCACCCATTACGCGCGACTCAATCTGTACGCGTTTGATGTAGGCTTCCCAACGGATCTCCGTACGTGCTTCAACCTCCTTCTTCGACATTACCTCGTGCTTCTCAAACAGTTTGAGCGACGATTCTTTCACATAGGCATCGAGAGCGTAAGGCATTGCCTTGAGGTTGCCAAGTCCCCGACGCTCAGCTTCCTTCACCCATTCGGCGGAGTAACCATCCCCTTCAAAGCGGATATCTTTCGACTCCTTGATGTATTGACGGAGAACGTTGACAATAGCCAGGCGTTTTTCAGTCCCTTTTTCGATCTGTTCGTTCACTGCTTTGTGGAACTGATCGAGCTGCTCAGCAACGATCAGATTGAGTACCGTAAGAGGGGTCGCACAGTTATCGCTTCCACCCACGGCGCGGAATTCAAACTTGTTCCCTGTAAAGGCGAACGGCGATGTGCGGTTGCGGTCTGTCGCATCAAGAATAATCTCCGGAATCTGTGTGATTCCGAGCTTCATATACATGTTATCGCCCTTCTCGATCTTCACATTTCCTTTGCTCTCGAGTTCATCGAGTACAGCCGTCATCTGAGAGCCGATGAACACCGACATGATGGCCGGCGGTGCTTCGTTCGCTCCGAGCCTGTAATCATTGCCCGGCGTTGCGATACTTGCGCGCAGCAGGTCTGCGTGGGCATGAACAGCCTTAACGGTATTAATGAAAAACGTCAGGAACATCAGGTTATCGCGCGCGCTGCTGGTCGGTGCGAACAGGTTCACGCCTGTATCCGTGATAAGCGACCAGTTGTTGTGCTTACCGCTACCGTTGAGTCCTGCAAAGGGTTTCTCATGGAAAATCACCTTGAGGTCATGGCGGTCGGCCACACGCAGCATGACATCCATCATCAACTGGTTGTGGTCGTTGGCGACGTTTGCTTCTTCAAAGACAGGGGCCACTTCGAACTGACTGGGTGCTACCTCATTGTGGCGTGTCCGGACAGGGATTCCAAGTTTCCAGCACTCGATCTCGAGCTCCTTCATGAAAGCGAACACGCGCTCAGGGATAGATGCGAAGTAGTGGTCTTCCATCTGCTGGCCGCGCGCAGGTGAGTGGCCAAACACGGTGCGACCCGCCATAACGAGGTCGGGGCGTGATTGGAAGAGCGCCTTATCGACGACGAAATACTCCTGCTCCGCGCCAAGCGATGCTACTACCTTCTGAATATCCTTGTCGAAGAGCTGGCAAACACGGGTTGCCGCAACGTCGACCGCTTTCAACGCCTTCAGCAAAGGCGCTTTGTTGTCGAGGGTTTCCCCTGTATAGGAAACAAAGATTGTCGGGATACAAAGCGTTGTACCATATAGGAACATCGGCGAAGTGGGATCCCAGGCTGTGTAACCACGTGCTTCGAACGTCGTACGAATACCACCACTCGGGAAAGACGAGGCATCGGGTTCCTGCTGAACGAGTTCACTTCCTTTGAACTTCTCAATCCCGGAAGTTCCATCGAAGAAGGAGTCGTGCTTCTCGGCCGTTCCTCCCGTCATCGGCTGGAACCAGTGCGTGAAGTGGGTGGCTCCTTTCGACATCGCCCATGATTTTGCCGCCGCTGCTACGGCGTCAGCGGTAGCCTGGTCGATGCGTTCGTGTTTCTTTATCGCAGCGCTGACTTTGTTGAAGACAGCCGGTGCGAGCGTAGCGCGCATCTGCTCCATACCATAGACGTACTCTCCATAAAAACGGGAGACAAACGGTGTGGGGATTTCTACGGGAAGGGGCGTGCGCTCATAGAGTTTCTTGAGGGCCTGGAATCGAAGTTGCGCCATAAATTTAACTGGGGTTGTTTAGTTTTCAGCGCCAAAGGTAAACAAGAATGCTCCTTTCTACATTGCCTCAAAACCCCCGATCCTAAAAAAAATCTAAGAATACGTTTGCACCGGGTCAAAAATAGACCCTGTTTCTTAATTTTTTTCGGATTTTTTGGCTGTTATGGATCAGATTCCACCCCGTCACAACTTTCGGACAGACCCTCCGCTGCTGGAGTTGGTGTTGGAGGTTTCGGGGTTGCCGCGGAAACGTATACTTCCTCCGCTGCTAGCCCTGGCTTTCAGGGAATGAGACACATTGAACTTAACGCTGGCTCCGCTACTGGCTTCGGCATCCACTTCATCGGCCTCAAGGTCAAAGGCATCCACTTCGCCGGCACTGCTTGCGGCAAGTTTCAATTTGCGCACTTTTCCTTTGAGCTCTACATCGCCGGCACTCGAGCAACTGACGTCGGCCGACCCGGCGTCGAGCGCCACTTCAATGGAACCCGCACTTGAAGCGTTGATCAACATGTTCCGGGCCTGAATGGGTTGTTCACTGTATATGCTACCCGCCGAGCTGGCTGATAGCTTATCTATGTTGACATAGGTGACCCAAACCCGGGCCTCGATATCTCCGAACAAGCTGCCCTTGCGGTGAATCTTCAAATATCCCCCGGATATCTCCGTAATAATATTAGACAGGGCTGTGCCCTCCACTTCAACGCGAACGCTTTCCCGGTCGCCCTTCTCAAGGAAAACATCAATTCCTTCGGAGACTCTGACTCCCGAAAAGGACCCCGGCTCACGGGTCTCCGATTGTTGTCCCCAGACAAGAAACGCGGACAGCCAAAGAATAGCAAAAGCAGATGTCGTCTTCATGTCAAATCGTATTTATTCCAAAGACTCTACAAAAGAAGCAGGGTTGCACGGTACTTCCAAAAGCAGCTTTTTTTTCGCCTACGTGCGAAAACAATGGATTTTTGACTATTTTTCAGGGCAGATTTACTGAGATTGCACTACAAACCTAAAACTCCTACTATGATCTTTGATAAGAAAGCCGAACTGAATGTGCTCATCAACCTGGCTGCCACAGATGCTAATGTAGCGGAAAAGGAAGCTAAGCTCATTTATATGATCGGCCAGGCGAACGGAATATCCCGTGAAGAGATTGAAGATATGATCAAGAATCCCCAGCCTGTTGGGAACACCACGGCCCTCACGCCCGATCAAAAGTTTGAACAACTGTACAACCTCATCCAACTTATGAAGATGGATGGCCAGGTGTTCAGAAGTGAGGTGGTATTCTGCGAACAGATCGCCGAGAAGCTTGGCTACAAAAAAGGAGTGGTTGGCGAAATTTCCCAGCATGTTTACAGTGATCCCTCGATCACATCTGATCGGGAAATGCTGAAGAAAAAAGCGGCCAAGTTCCTGAAAGGCTAAGTTGCCATTTCATTCAAGCAGATTCATGAAAAACCGGACGGCCTGAACCGTCCGGTTTTCTATTATTTCCGATAGCGGATCTTCCCTCCCACTACTGTCAGCTCCACCTCCGCATTCAGGATTTCCGCGGGATCGACCTTCATGATGTCTTTTGAGTGTACGATGAAGTCGGCCAACTTGCCTTCCGCTATTGATCCTGTCACCGAATCCATAAACGCCGCATACGCCGCGTCGAGAGTATACGAGCGCAAAGCCTGCTCGCGCGTCATCCGTTCGTGGGGTTCATAGCCTCCCTCAGGAGTACCTTCCAGCGTCTGCCGGGTAATTGACGCATAGAACGAAGGGATCGGATTCACCGGCTCGACCGGGGCATCGGTGCCATTGGCGATTTTGGCCCCGGTCTTCAAAAGTGATTGCCACACATACGCTCCTTCCACAATGCGTTTTTCCCCAAGACGGTCGATAGCCCAAGGTCTGTCAGACGCCATGTGTATTCCCTGCATCGACGCAATAACGCCCAGGGAGGCAAACCGGGGGATATCCGTGGGATGGAGATGCTGGGCGTGCTCTACGCGGAAGCGGTGATCTTTGGCCAGCGCCGGCTCCAGGTTGAAGGCCCGCTCATAACGGTCGAGCACCTCGCGGTTCGCGCGGTCGCCGATAGCGTGAGTGCACACCTGAAATCCATGACGCAAGGCATCGCGGGCGATGGCGAATACCGTATCCATGGCAGTCGTCTCCATTCCATAAAAACCGGGACGATCCGTATACGGCTCGAGTAGCCAGGCGCCACGTGCCCCCAGTGCGCCATCGCAGCTCAGTTTGATTGACCGAATGGTCAGGAAGTGCTCTGGATCAAGACGAGGTCCCTTGGCAAACCACTTCCGAGCCAATTGCTGGCCCGCCACCATCACGTAGAGCCTGATCTGCAGGTCATTCCTTTCCCTGAATCTCTCATAAATATCAATCGCAGATTGCCTGGCCCCCGCGTCCTGAAATGTCGTAATTCCGTACCTGAGACAGGCTTCTTCCGCTAGCTTCAGCGCTACAGAATCACGCGCCGGGGTGCGGGGCGGGACGTGCCGGCCGACAAGCCCCATAGCATTCTCGTTGAAGATTCCCGTGGGATTGCCGTTCTTATCGCGAATAATTTCTCCTCCCGCATGATCACGCGGCCCCAGGTTATCTGCCGTAAGTTGGTTTACACCGGCGATCTCCATAGCCTTTGCGTTGGCCATCGCCGCGTGTCCACTGGCATGAGACAGATATACCGGGTTATCGGGCGATACGGCGCTTAACGCGTGGTGCGTCTGAAAACCTTCCACCATCTGCGATGGTTTTTCCACCCATTTGTCCTGGTGCCAGCCACGGCCAACGATCCACTCGCCAGGCTGTGCTTTCGCGACCGCCTCGGCAACACGACTTACTATTTCATCGTAGCTCTTTGCCGAACTCAGGTCGAGGTTCATCACATTATATCCGACGCCAAGAAAATGACCGTGGCTTTCAATGAAGCCGGGGGTCACCGCCTTACCTTCTACGTCAATGACCTCGGTCGAGTCGCCGATCCACTTTTCAACGTCCGCATTCGACCCTACGAAAACGATACGATCGCCTTTTACCGCAATGGCCTCCGCTGCGGGCTGAAGGGAGTCAACGGTATATACCGTACCGTTCCTGATCACCAGGTCAGCAACGTTCCTATCGGATGAGCATGCGACCGAAAGGGTCACAAGAAACAGGATCAGAAAACGCACTTTCATTGTTTTTCATTTTTAACCAGTTCAAGTTTAGCGATAATTCGCAGGAAGTGGCAAACCACCCTTACAGGACCCCGACCGCTGAACAAAGGAATCCTGTCTGGGTGCCATGATATTGCGCGATTCACCATATTTTTGCGGCCAATACAATCTGTGTAATGCGTCAAAGACTGCGTCTTCTCCTGTTCCTGGGCCTTTTCTGGCTTTTCGTGGTACTGACCCTCCGCGGAGTATTTCTCCTTTATAATCAGGATTTGACGGATGCCCTCACGCCAGGCGAAATAGCTCTGGTTTTCGTCCACGGCCTGAAAATGGACTTCAGCCTTATAGGCTACTTCCTGATGGCATCGGGTCTTATCCTAACGCTTTCCCTGTTCACGCGGTCGCGCTGGCCCGGGTTCTGCCTCCAGGTGCTTCATATCTTTCTGGTTGTAGCAATTTCGCTCCTGACAACCGTTGACATCGAACTATATCGCCACTGGGGATTCAGAATCAACATGGATCCACTGTTCTACGCGAAGTCTGTAGAAGGAGCTGCCCTGGGGAGCGTGCCGGTAGGCGTTGTATTCAAGCTCCTCCTTATCTGCGCCGCTCTGGTGGTAATTTTTCTGTTTGCCTTTGATCGCCTCCTCACTCCCCGCATTAACGGTCTGAAGCCGGCGCGGCGGCGCGGTGCCGGTATTTTGCTGACGGTGACTGCGTTGATGTTTATTCCCATCCGGGGCAGTTTCAGTGTTGCGCCGATGAATACAGGGTTCGTTTATTTCCACAAGACAAAACCATACGCCAATCATGCTGCCATCAACGTTGCCTGGAACTTTCTGTACAACCTGAATCGCCACACCCGGGTCAAATATCCGGAAGACATCATCCCCCGCTCACGGGCTGAAGAGCATTTTCGCAGTTTCTATCCTCCGCACGACAGTACGTCAACCAAACTTTTCAATACATCGCAACCTAACATTATTCTCTTCATCCTTGAGAGCTTCACCGCCGACGTCATCGAGGCTCTGGGCGGTGAACCCGGCATCACTCCCCATTTGAACGCCCTCGCCGGCGAAGGAGTGCTGTTCACCAACTTTTACGCCACCGGCGACCGGACAGATAAGGGGCTCGTTGGAATTCTGAGCGGCTATCCTGCTCAGCCCATTACCTCCATTGTCAAGAACCCCGGAAAGACGCAGCGACTGCCCTATCTGAATCACTATCTCCGCAATCTCGGTTACAATACCTCATTCGTTTATGGTGGAGATGTCGACTTTGCCAACTTCAGGTCGTACCTGACCAACAGCCAGTTCGATCACATCACGTCGGTCGATGACTTCCCGCCCGAATACAACACAAGCAAGTGGGGTGTCCACGACCACATCGTATTCCAACGAGCCCTTCAGGAAATCGACACAGCACGCACGCCGTTCTTTAAAGTCATTCTTTCCCTCAGCAGCCATGAACCTTTCGATGTGCCCATGGTGACTCAGTTTCCGGGAAATGACGGCGAGAGTCTCTTCGTCAACTCCTGTTATTACACCGACAAAAGCATTGGTGAGTTTATGGTTCGCGCGCGGAACGCCCCCTGGTGGGAAAATACCGTGATCATTTTCATTGCCGACCACGGCCATCGCTTCCCGCGCAACAAAGAAATTAAAGACAAGGAACGCTACCGAATACCGCTTCTTATGGTAGGCGGCGCTATTACGCGCGACACCACTATTCACACGATTGCCAGCCAGACTGATTTCGCAAACACCCTTCTCGGACAATTGTCGCAGCCTAGTAGTGCTTTCACATTCAGCAAGAATATTTTGTCACCATCGGTACAATCATTTGCTGTTTACTTTTTCAACGATGGCTATGGCTATATCGACAACGAGCGTTACATCATTTTCGATAATGTAGGCAAGCAGTTTCTTCGCGACGACGGGGCCAGTCCCGCCGATCTGGAGCGTTCCCAGGCCTACCAACAGATCCTGTTCATCGACTACAACCACAAGTAAACCGGATGATGAAAAGACTCGCATTGCTCATAACCCTTTATACCGGCGTATTCGCCTCCGTTCACGCTCAGGACTTCGGATTGTCATTCTCTTACTTTCTGCCACGGAACGGAGACTTTTCCACGCCCATCAGTCCGTTTTCCATTTCGGGGATAGGCATAGACCTCAACCGCTACATAGCCCTGGAAACGGGAGCCTCGCTGTACCGGATGTCGGGTCTCAACCTCAAAGATCTTCCTTTCGAAAGCCGTGACGCATTGCTGGGACCCAACTTCACTATCCTGGTCCCTGCCGAACTTGTTCTGCAGCTACAGGGATCGAAGGTCGAATTCGACATTAAGGGCGGAGGATTTTTCTTTGTTGGATTTGCCAATAAACTGAACTACGGCAACCTCGACCGCGCCATCCGGAGAGCCGAAGGTTGGCAGGTGGCCAACAGTGAGTTTTCGTTCAAAAATCATCCGGGTTTTGGATTTCAGGGTGGTGCCGAACTCACGGTATTCGTCACTTCGCAAATTGGTGTTTCACTCGAAGCGACCTACTACAGTGGAGACGCAAAGTTCCCTCTCACCGGCACATACATCGGCGGAAATGATACGATCGAATCACGCAACGCGGATTTCAGCGATGCCCGAATTGACTTTAGCGGACTTGAGTTTTCGGTAGGCTTGATTTTTTCACAGAGCAACCGGGCTCCCGCCAGAAGGCGGCGTTAAGAAATGAACATGAAGAGAATCTCTTTCTACATCCTCATCCTGTGCCTCGCACACACCGTCAACGGCCAACATACGAATACCTATTCCGGTTTCACGATTGTCGGTAAGGAGGTCGTCTGGTCGCAGGTTTACCACGTAGATGGCCCAGCCGACAGCCTCTCAGGCGTTGTATGGCGAATGTTAAAAGACAAGGGTTGGATTCGAAATCTTCATCGCGAAGACGCCGATCTCGTAGGCGACATCGAACGCATGCGCGTAGACTACAAACGTTACGGCGGGCGATACCTCAACACCTCCCAGTTGATTCGTACGGGGCGTTGGACAGGGAAAGTCCGGATCAGTTTTAGAGACGACAAGTACCGCGTTGTGGTAAGCCATCTGGCCTACGACGCGCGTCAGCCTGCCATGCACGCGGCCAAGATGAGTACCGAAGCCCACCCC
Organism: uncultured Roseivirgaceae bacterium; assembly: GCA_964532595.1. Taxonomy (GTDB): domain Bacteria; phylum Bacteroidota; class Bacteroidia; order Cytophagales; family Cyclobacteriaceae; genus Chryseosolibacter. The sequence goes on along the minus strand of CAZHIQ010000013.1, from coordinate 15,592 downwards.
ATTCACGGGACGTGGGACGAATGGGTGCTAAACAAGTACCGGACGCATTTCCGCTCGAGCCGTCGTCCCAACATGGATATCATGAACGCCTATCTTAAAGATGGCTTCACTCTTTCACCCAACACGCTGATCGACGAAGACTGGTAGTCCACACTTACTGTTTCCTTCTGACAGCGAGGAACTCAACAGGAAGGTTGCGGCGGATGCGTTCATAGAGATGCCGCGCATCCGGTTCCGTCATAGGACCTACATAAATCATAGAAGCATCGTCCACCTCGTATCCGGACATTCCGCTGTGTTCTTTCAGGTACCGGCTGATCGCAACGGTGTCAACCGCGTGAAATTCGACATACCATGACACAGGAGTAAGAAATTCACTGACGTCTTTGTTATGTTTTCGGAACAACGCCCGTGAATCGTTGACAAACGTCTGAAAGGCTTCGCGCGATGTTGCATCCATCTTGTATTGAAGAGGGCGCTCGTCGACCTCCGCAACGGGATATACGTAGTAATTTTGTTCCGCATCGCGGGTGCGGTACACCCACTCCAGAACATAACCCGCGGTATCAATATCCGTTCGCGATGAACCATCATTAAACGTCACTTTCTGCAGTTCGATACGCACCAATGCCCCTCCATCGGTGTAGCGTTTCCGTTGTCCCGAGACAAAATTTCCAAGTGACCAGGCTACAAAACGATTCTTGTCGCGGTGCCATTCCATGGGCTGCACCACGTGAGGATGAGAACCGATAACCAGTGTAGCTCCATGGCGGAAACACCATTCCGCTATCTCCCGTTGATTCATGGAAGGCAGCGACTGATACTCGAGTCCCCAGTGCGGGAGAACGACAATTGCATCCGGATTCAAATCGCGGGCACGGATGAGATCCTGACGAATGGCCGCGGTGTCGAGTCTATTAACGATGTTGGGAGAACGGACCGGCAAGCCATTCGTGCCGTAGGTATAATTGAGAAACGCTATGCGAAACCCTTCCTTTTCAACTATGAGCGGATAGTCGCGTTCCTTCTCTGCTGGGTTGCGAAACGTTCCGGTGTGCGCAATTCCAAAGCTATCGAGAAGCGCAATCGTCCTTTCCAGTCCGACTTTTCCGCGGTCAACGCTGTGATTGTTGGCTGTTACAATGACGTCCATGCCGATATCCTTAAGGGCCACCAATAGTTCGTCGGGGGCGCTAAACTGCGGATATCCCTTATAGGGCTTCCCTGCCAGTGTCACCTCAAGATTACCGACCGCTAGGTCGGCTGCCTGGAGATACGGTTTGATGTATTGGAAACAAGGTGCGTAGTCGTAAACGCCTCGATCCGGATCCCAGGCGTCGGTAATCTGCGAATCGTGCTGCATGATATCGCCCAGAAACACCATTGAAAGCCGCGTTGTATCCTGGCTAAAAGCCACGGGAGCATTCAAAACCAGAAAAAAGAAAAGCAGGCTGATCCTGCGGCGTGATACAGAAGTAAGCTTCATTCAGATTTCAATTACCTTTTGTTCAGCAACGATGAATATTCGGTCTTGTTTCGCGGGCGAAATTCTCGCCAGTCCCGTAAACTTCCCAAAGGCAGGCAACAACGCCTGCGTCTGGCCGAAGTAAAAGCACGGCAACGTCATGCCCTGGCGCCCCTTGCCCTGCAACCGGACCCCTGGATGAATATGGCCCGCAATATTATAAATTCCTTCCGGTACGATGTCGAGAGGATGATGTGTAAGCAGAAACTGATCCAGTTGAAGGACATCGTGAACGACGATATTCTTCCTTGTGTACTGGTACGATCCCATGATATCGTGATTGCCCTGCACCAGCTCAAAGGAAATGTCTGAAAAATAGCGCACAACCTCGCCAAAAACTTCCCATTCGCTGTTATAGTGACTATGAAAGAGATCGCCGAGGCAAATCACCCTCGAGGGGCGACAAGCGTGGATTACATCGACAAGAATTTCTATATTGTGGTCGTTTGCGCGTGGTGGAACGGGAATCCCCGCACGACGGAAATGGGTAATCTTCCCAAGATGGAGATCGGAAACAAGCAATGCGTTCCTCCGGTCCCAGAAGACCGCCTTCTCGGGAAAAAGCCTTAGTCGCTCGCCCAGAATATCAACATGCATAAAAAATGGAACGCAAGTTGTCAGAAATAAATCTGAAGATAAACATTAACAGGCTAAACGTTATTATCGTGCGTCTATTGGTTCTCCTTGTCGTTCTCCTGATGCCTTTGATGAAAGCATTTCCCCAGGAAAATTCAAGCTCGGCTTTCGAGAAGTTCGAGCACGTCACAGCGGAGGGCACCCTGCCCTACCGATTACTCAAACCGGAAAGCATTGAGCCGGGAAAAAAATATCCCCTGGTTATCTTTATGCATGGCGCTGGGGAGCGAGGAACGGACAACGAAATCAACCTTCGCTACATCAGCGAACCCTTTCTCGACGAGGACAACAGAAAAAAATTCCCCGCTTTTTTACTGGTGCCTCAATGTCCCCCGGGCGGGTGGTGGTCAAGTCACCAAAATATCAAAGCGCAAGTCGTGATGCAGGAACAGCCCTCTCCGACAATGGCACTCCTGATCAGTCTTCTTCCTGAAATTGAACAGACCTACCCTATTGATCTGTCACGTGTTTATGTATCAGGCCTGTCCATGGGCGGATTTGGTACCTGGGAATTGATTGCGCGTTTCCCTGACCGGTTTGCGGCGGCGGTCCCGATTTGTGGTGGTGGCGACACGACGACGGCAGCCAGGATCGCCCATATGCCGATATGGGCCTTCCACGGAGCGCTTGACCAGGTTGTTCTACCGAGGCAGTCGCGCAATATGATCCAGGCTCTGATCCAGGCCGGCGGGACACCTGGCTATACTGAGTATCCGGAAGTAGGCCATGACAGCTGGAACTATGCCTTCCGGGACCCTTATCTGCTGCCGTGGTTATTTCGTCAGCATCTGAAAAAAAATTAGGTGACAACCCGCTGTTACCCTGCTTCTTAACTCGGGATGATCCACTCTCAGACAAAATCATGGCCGTCAAACGACGCTCAAAAAAAGAATAACGGTTAGATTGCCGCCGATTCTGATTTGTTATGTTTGAACTTGACCTGGCCTATTCTCTGCTCCTGCTGTTATGCCTTGTAGCTGCCTGTGGTTTTGAGTTCGTCAACGGCTTTCACGATACGGCCAACGCCGTTGCTACGGTCATTTATACCAATTCACTCCGGCCCTGGTTCGCTGTAATCTGGTCGGGCATCTGGAACTTCCTGGGCGTCCTCCTCGGTGGAATCGGTGTTGCCGTAAGCATAATCAATCTCCTTCCGGTAGAATCGCTTGTTAATCAAGACATCGGCACCAGTTTGTCAATGATTTTGGCCCTGCTGCTGACCGCAATCTTCTGGAACCTTCTCACCTGGTATTTCGGAATCCCTTGCTCCAGTTCCCATACCCTCATCGGATCTATCCTCGGCGTGGGATTGGCCTATTCCATGCTACCGTTTGCCACCGGAAATGCCGTCAACTGGTCGAAGGCGCAGGAAATCGGCATCTCGTTGCTGATTTCGCCCCTGTTTGGGTTCTCCATGACTATTCTGCTGATGTATTTCCTTCGCAAATTCACCCGAAGGACTGCCGGTGGTGCCGCGCTCTTCAAAGAGCCACGAAAAAACGCCCCTCCACCCGCGTGGATCCGTGGAATACTCATTGTAACCTGCACACTCGTCAGCTTTTTCCACGGACAGAACGATGGCCAAAAAGGCGTTGGCCTGGTCATGCTCATCCTCATCGCAATCGTCCCCGTATACTTCGCCGTAGATATTACTCTTCAACCCACTGATGTACCCGGCTCATTAACCCGGATCGAACAGATCATCGGTGCTATCGACGAAAGCCATCTGTCAACGGAGAACCGGGAGAAACTTGCTGACGCGAACGTCATGAACGAACGACTTCAGGCGCGGTTCGCTTCCCTCGCACACGTGGCCGACATTCCTGAAGAAAAACGATTTGAGGTACGACACGACATCATGTTGATGGACCGTCATCTCCGCGACCTCGAGAAAGACCCTGCCGTTACGCTAAGCAAGATCCAACGCGAAGAACTACGGGCCGAGCTCAAGAACGTACGCCGTGTTACTGACTTCGCGCCGCGATGGGTAATCCTCCTCATCTCTATCTCTCTCGGTACAGGCACCATGATCGGCTGGAAACGCATCGTCAAGACTATTGGTGAAAAGATAGGCAAGGAACACCTCACCTACGCACAAGGGGCCTGTGCGGAGCTTGTAGCGGCCAGTACCATTGGTATGTCGTCGGCGCTACATCTTCCGGTTAGTACAACGCACGTTCTTTCTTCGGGCATTGCCGGAAGTATGGTAGCCAGCAAGGGACTTAACAACCTTCAGGGGGATACCATAAGAAATATTCTCCTTGCCTGGTTCCTGACCCTGCCCGTAGTTATGGTGATGGCGGGCTCGCTCTTTTTCCTTTTCAGACTTCTTTTCTGACGACATCGGTCAGCTTTGGTATTGAACGGCCATTTTCCTGATTCGGTCTTCGAGTTTTTCACTGGTAATCTTCTCACGCAGGCGGTCGACGATAATCGGAAACGCGAACGGCGTCGGCTTGTCGGGATAGCGAATGATGATTCTTTGATGTGCAATTCGTTCCAATGCCTGTCGCAGACGTGCCTCTTCGAGCTGGAAATCCATCACCTCTTCGTACGCCTGCCTCAACAAGAGGTTGTGAGCTTCGTAATCGTGGAAAACATCAAAAAACAATTGTGACGACGACTGAAGGTGCCGATCGCGGACAGGCTTTCCCGGGTACCCCTTGAAGATAAGTCCGCTGATAGCCGCGATATCCCTGAATTTTCTACGTGCCATCTCAGTCGAATTAATACTCGCCTGGATATCCGAAATCAGGTTATCAACTCCCAGGACATTGGTCTCAACAGCCTCCTCGATCGGAATGGGCTGATCGGAAAGCAATTCGAACCCGTAATCGTTCATAGCGATTGAGAACGTAATGGGTTGGATTTGCGAAATCCTCAAAGCGACGACAGCGGCAATACCTTCATGAACAAACCGACCCTCGAACGGATAGAACACCGCGTGATATCCTTCCGTGCTTTCGAAGTATTCGATGAGAAACTCCCCTGCCCGAGGTACGTGTGATCGTTTCTGCTGAAGTTCAAACAGAGGAGTAAGAAATTCCATCTCAGGATCGGAAACAACCTTTCGCACCCACTCGTCGATCTTGAGTCGTATCATCGCACTGAGCTGGGACGAAAGCGGCATCCTTCCCCCCATCCACGATGGCACCAGCCCGCGGGGCTTCTTTGATTTGCGTACATGGGCTTCCATTTCCCGGATGCGTACCAACTCAAGGCTTTGTCCAGCAAACCAGAATACATCACCCGGGCTCAGTCGCGAAATGAAGCTCTCCTCGATCGTCCCCAGATATTTCCCCGAGACGTAGCGGACATGAAGGGAGGTATCGCCTACAATGGTTCCAATCGAAAGGCGATGCTTCATCGGGAGCGCGCGGCTCGCAGGTCGAAATACACCATCGCGGATCGCCAGCCGACGGTACTCATCATAAGCGTGAAGCGACTCTCCTCCGGTTGTCAGAAAACCCAATATCCACGACCACTCGTCATCGGTAATGTCGGCATAGCTGAAGGTGCCCTTTATCTCCTGCAATATCTCATCGGCGCGAAATCCGTCGGAGATGGCGAGTGTGATGAGGTACTGTATGAGGACATCGAACGAGCGAATGTAGGGTACGCGGTCTTCAACAACCTTTTGACGAACCGCTTCCCGCAACGCCGCAGCCTCCATCAATTCGAGAGAATGTGTCGGAATAAAAAAGATGCGACTTGTCGCACCGGGCTGATGACCACTACGTCCGGCGCGCTGAAGAAATCGCGCGACTCCCTTCGGACTGCCCACCTGGATAACCGTCTCTACCGGCCGGAAATCAACCCCCAGGTCGAGACTTGACGTACATACCACCACCTTGAGTTTTCCCTCGTGCAGCTGTTCCTCGACCCAGGTTCGGATCGGCTGGCTAATCGACCCGTGGTGCATCGCGGTAAGGCCCGACAACTCCGGAGCCGCCTCCAGAATTCTTTGATACCAGATTTCTGCAAAAGATCGCGTGTTGGTAAAGATCAAAGTACTGTTGCTCCTTTTAACGATATCGACCACTTTCTCAAGAAGTTGAATACCGAGGTGTCCAGCCCAGGGCATCCGTTCAAGAGAGTCGGGAAAGACTGACTCAATCACCACCTTTTTCTCAATCTCGGCTCGAATGATGCGGGATTTACCAGGCTTATAGTAATCGCCCAGCAAAGTTTCGAGCGCTTGATCCATATTTCCAATTGTTGCCGATATTCCCCAGATGCGCAGGTCGGATGCAAGCGTCTTCAGTCGCGACAATGCAAGTTCTACCTGCACACCTCTTTTCGATCCGATGAGTTCGTGCCATTCATCGGCGATCACAACCTGCAGATTTTTGAAGAGTTCGGGATATCCCTTCTGGGCAAGGAGAATATGCAAACTCTCGGGCGTCGTAATAAGAAGGTGAGGTGGTTTTGCTTTCTGTCTTAGCCGTTCCTTGACGGGTGTGTCGCCTGATCGGACGCCGATGGTCATTTCCGCTCCCAACCCTTCGATGAGGCGCTGCGCCGCGAGAGCTATCTCCTTCGAGAGCGCCCGGATGGGGGTAATCCAGATCGCCTGAAGACCCGCAGACTTACGGGCCCGGGCGGTGGGATAGCGTTTCATAAAGTCGAGTACGACAGGCACCATCAGCGAATACGTCTTACCGCTGCCGGTAGGCGCATTTACCAGTCCACTATCGCCGCTATCATAAGCCTGCCACGCCTCACGTTGAAAAGCAAAGGGTTTCCATCCCATTTGCCTGAACCACTCAATGCCTGATTTCCAGGGATCCGTCATATCGCAATATCATGCGTACGCAATCAAGAACAAACAGTGAGGATAGGAAGCCATACGGCACGCGTTTTTCATTTCCTGAGTGTCACCACGTTGCATGAAAAAACTGTTCGACCAGCTATCGACCCGGTGCAGCCGCACAACCACTCATCTCTACAGTACATCGTTTTCGATTGGTGTATTCTGTTTACATCCCCGGTTACGGGATCCGATCTGTGCATTATATGGCTTTGTCAGGCTTGCCGATGAGATCGTGGACAGTTTTCATCAATACGACAAATCAAATCTATTATCCCGCTTCCGCAAGGACACAGACGTCGCCCTAAAGGAACGTATCAGCCTGAACCCGATTTTAAACTCCTTTCAGGCTGCTGTTCACGCCTTCGGCATCGAGCGGGAGCACATCGATACATTTCTTCGAAGTATGGAGATGGACCTCCATCGACATCGACATAATGACGCTACCTTTCGCGAATACGTTGTGGGTTCCGCAGAGGTTGTAGGGTTGATGTGTCTGCGCATCTTCACCGAGGGCGACGACGAACTATACAGCCGGTTAAAGCATCCGGCCATGCGTCTCGGAGCGGCCTTTCAGAAAATCAACTTCCTGCGTGATTTGCGCGCCGACATGCGTGAACTCGGGCGCACTTACTTCCCCGGAATGGCTTTGATGGGACTTAACGAAAACGAAAAAGTCAGTATCGAGCAGGATATCAGAGAAGATCTACAAGTAGCTCTGTCGGGTTTGCGACAGCTCCCCCGGTCGGCACGCTTTGGTGTTTACGTTGCCTATATGTATTATCTTGCACTTTTCAGAAAGATCAGAAACACGCCGGCCAAGCGGGTATTACAAACACGAGTCCGGATAGCGAATGCGCACAAGGCCAGTCTGCTGGCGCTGTCCTATATCCGACACCGGCTAAACCTGTTGTAATGGAACATGTCATTCTCGTCGACGAAAACGACAACGAAGTAGGCACTATGGAGAAGATGGAAGCGCATCGCAAGGGCGTATTGCATCGCGCGTTTTCTATACTTCTGTTCGACGAAACGGGCCGGATGCTGATTCAAAAACGTGCAAACGACAAATACCACAGCGGAAACCTGTGGACAAACGCTTGCTGCAGTCATCCCCTGCCTGGGGAAAGTCTTGACCAGGCTGCGCGACGACGTCTGCGGGAAGAACTGGGCATCGAAGGAAATCCCGAGCATCGGTACTCTTTTATTTACCGGGCCGAGCTCGACGACAACGTAATCGAACATGAGCTGGATCACGTATTCGTCGGTACGTTCGATGGTACTCCCGAAATCAACGAAGAAGAAATTTCCGACTGGAAGTATGTCAAAATGGACTGGCTGAAGGAAGACATCAACCGAAATCCCGACGCTTACACCGAGTGGTTCAAGATCATTATCCGCCACCCCGAACTGGAAAGCATAACGTGATGTTTATGGAGGTCGCCAAGATAATCGTTTGCATACTGATTTCCGTGGGCACTTTCCTGCTGTGGGAGGGCGTCGCCTGGTTTACCCACAAGTATGTTATGCACGGCATTCTATGGTCCTGGCACAAATCTCATCACACCGTCCACCACCACAAGCTTGAGAAGAATGATCTCTTTGCCGTTGTGTTCAGTCTGCCGAGCATCGGCTTATTCTATTACGCAACGCAAGTTTCATTCAATCCCTACCTTCTTGCCGTTGCAGTCGGAATTTTTGCTTACGGCGTCTTCTATTTCGTATTCCACGACATAATTGTTCACCAACGCATCAAGTGGCGACCCTCCACGCGTCCGCAGTATCTTCAGCGGATGATTCACGCCCATTACATCCATCACAGCAAACACACACGAGACGGATGCGAAGCCTTTGGTTTCTTATATGCACCGCCGAAGTACGCACCAAAAAAATTCAGTATGCGCGCAGAAAGATCGCAGACACAATAAATTCATTTGTCTTGGAGCGTTATCTCTATCTCGGTCTGAATTTCGCGTCCTTCATTGTACCGTTTCTGTGCAGTTTCTATCCACGAGCTCCTTTCAGGAAGAAATGGAAGTGGACAATCCCCGCCATCCTTTTTACGGCGATTGTTTTCATCGTATGGGACGCATTGTTCACCCTTCAGGGAGTATGGGGGTTCAATCCTCAATACCTTATTGGGATTTCAATCCTGGGACTACCTCTGGAGGAGCTATTATTCTTCTTTTGTATCCCCTACGCATGTCTTTTCACCTACTTTTCACTGTACAATTTGGTAAAGAGTGACGCTGTCTTTCCTTACCGGATAACCATCTCATGGGTGCTTGGCTTAGCTCTAATCTTAATCGGCGTCTGGAACTTCGACCGTCTTTATACGTCCGTCACCTTCGTCAGCACAGGAACCGTGGTACTCTGGTTAGGCGTCAAACAACGGGCGTCATGGCTGGGGCGATTTTATGCCGCATTTGCCATTCTTCTAATTCCATTCTTTCTCGTGAACGGCGCACTAACAGGTCTCTTCACTCCCGAGCCCGTTGTTTGGTACAACAACAGCGAGAACCTCGGCTTACGAATTACAACGATACCCGCAGAGGATATCGTCTATGCTCTTTTAATGCTTATCATTCCCGTTGCCCTGTGGGAACGGTGGGAGTCCCGCGATCAGCATCCGCCCACTGAACGAGATGCTACTCGTACCGCAGTGAACTCGCCGGATTAATTCCGGCTGCACGAATCGACTGAAAACTAACCGTAAACCAGGCAATGGCGGTAGAGACAAGTCCACTACCTACGAATATCCACGGTGACACCGTGATGCGATAAGCAAAGCCATCCAGCCAATAGTCGACAACAAGCCAGGCCAGCGGTGCCGACAACGCGAAAGCAATAATTACCAACTTTGTAAAGTCACGCGAGAGCATCAACGTAAGTCCTGCCGTCGATGCTCCCATTACTTTTCGAATTCCAATCTCCCGGGTGCGCTGCTCGGCCATAAACGCGGCAAGAGCAAATAATCCGAGGCAAGCGATGAAAATAGCCAGAACCGAAAAACCGCTAAACAGATTCCCCATACGCTGCTCCGCGCGGAACAGCTCATCAAAGTTTTCGTCAAGAAAGACATAATCGAACGGATCTCCGGGAGCGTGATCATTCCATATCCGTTCAACCGTTGCGACAGCTTCCGACGGACTTCCCGCGTATCGGATCAGCAATTGATATGAAAGGTCAATGAGTCGGATCGACAGAGGACGAATCTCTGAACGCAGCGACTCAAAATTGAAGTCCTCCACCACCCCGATAATACGAAAACGCTCATTGTTGTCATTGAAAATGACTTCTTCGCCGATCGGGTTCTTGAACCCAAATTCTTTGACGGCTGCCTCGTTTAGAATTATAGCTGAAGAATCGGACGGATAGTCAGGCGAGAAATAACGCCCCGCTTTCAACTTGAACCGCATGACATCCATATGGTCGAAGTCAGCAAAGTAGACGCCCATTATGTGATCCTGATCGGAAATTCCGGATTTGAATACGGTAGTATTGTTCACCCCGGGAAAGCTATTGTTTGAGTAACTCACCGCGACGATGTTCGACTGTTGCCGCAGGGCGTCCTTCATAGGTTTTCGGTTTTCACCGAGGCGCCCTGCATTTCGCAACACCAGAACATTGTGTTTGTCGATACCAATATTCCGTTCCTGCATGAAATCAATCTGCTGATAAACAACTGCGGTAAAAATGATCAGAAACGTTGAAAGGGCGAACTGAAAGACAACCAACCCGCTCCGCACTCCTTTGCTCTTCATACCCGCGCGCACTTTTCCTTTCAGCACTTCAACCGGTTGAAACGAAGTCAGATAAAATGCCGGATAACTGCCTGCCAGGACCCCCACAAACAGAACGATCACAGCAAGTCCTCCAAGAAACCAAGGCTGTGTCAAGGCCGACATATCCAGGTGTTTCCCTGCTACGAGATTGAACTGAGGCAAAATCAGGTAACAAAGTACCAATGCCACCAGGACCGAAAACAAACTGTACAAAACTGACTCAGCAAGGAACTGTCCTATCATTTGCGATCGAGGTGCGCCAAGTGTTTTCCGCAATCCAACCTCTTTGGCCCTCCCGGCCGACCTGGCTGTCGACAGATTCATGAAGTTAATACACGCGATGACGATAATAAACGCAGCGATACCCATGAAGAAGTACACATAGGTAATGCTCCCTGCCGGTTCTATGTTGTCGCGCGTTGTGGGCCGCAGATGGAGATCGGTCAGCGCCGTTGCCGCAAACCCATACTTGCCTCCCTGAGCTCCCATGTCGGTCATCGAAACCCCCATAAACCGCTCAACCTCCGGGCCGACATACTTGATCACCAGCTCCGGAAACTTTGCCTCGACTTGTTCGATCGGCGTATCACGATGACGACGGAAGTATGTGTAGAGAAAGTTGTTGAGCCATATATCCCGCTCGAGGTGATCTACTGACACGGAGGAGAGTAATACATTGAAACGGAAATGCGAATTCCCGGGAGCATCGGCACAAATACCGGTTACCTCATACGTCGTGCTGCCTCCGATAGTAATCAGTTTTCCAATTGCAGCTTCTTCGCCGAAATACTTCCGCGCCAGACTCTCCGTGAGAACAACGGTGTTGGGTTCTGTCAACACCTTCGTCGGATCGCCTTCGAGCAATGCATAACCGAAGAAATCAAAGAAGTTTGAATCAACGTGAAAAACTCGTTCTTCCGTAAAGGCCTTATCATCGTACTTGAGGATAGGCGGCCCCCAGTATCGAGCTATCCGGGTTGCTGCCTCAACACCGGGCACCTCAGCTACAAGGGTGCGGGCCATCGGCGGAGGTGTATTCGCAGTGGAAATATCCTGACCGCCAATTTTCGCGTGAAGTCCGACCTGATAAATCCGGTCGGCATCCGGATGAAACCGATCATAGCTCAATTCATCGACAACATGAAGGAGGATAAGGAGGCACGCGGCAACACCCGTACTCATACCCAGGATATTGATCGCCGAGAAGAGCTTTTGCTTCATGATGTTGCGGAAAGCAATCTTGAAGTAGTTACGAAGCATAAAGGAATAGTTTTCAATCTAATAAATGCCCCTGTCTGCTCATCGCTTTGTTCCCCGATAAGACTACGCAAACGACATCGGGGTGGGCATTCCAAGAAATATGCCATCATCAGGAAACCAGCGTTGGAGGCAGAAAATGCCCTCCGGCGTTCCGTCACTGTTCATCTGTGAACATCCCGATGTCGCAAAGTGAACGGTTAAGACCTTCCGCTACAAATGTAAAACGACCACCGCATACCTGGGGTAGCGATAGCCGTTCACTTTTTGGACAGGGTCTGGGAGAATCAGATATGAAAGTGCTCCTTGATGTTCTCGGTTACAACCTTGCCATCGAAAAGGTTGACAATTCGGTGAGCATAGTTCGCATCATAGGGAGAGTGAGTCACCATGACAATGGTAGTTCCTTCTTCGTTCAACTGCGATAAAAGCTTCATCACCTCTTCCCCATTCGCTGAATCAAGATTACCGGTAGGCTCATCGGCGAGAATAACACGGGGCTTTGCGACGATAGCCCGGGCGATGGCCACCCGTTGCTGTTGACCTCCTGACAATTGCTGCGGGAAGTGATTGCGGCGGTGCATGATGTTCATACGTTCGAGCACCTCTTCTACGCGTTGCTTGCGTTCCGACGATGGGACCTTGAGGTATAGCAACGGGAGCTCAACGTTTTCAAAAACAGTCAATTCATCGATCAGATTGAAGCTCTGAAAAACGAATCCAATTGATCCCTTTCTCAGTTGTGCACGCTGTCGTTCTGAATAGCGGGCAACCTCGTACTCGCCAAAGTGGTACTCACCGGACGAAGGATTGTCGAGCAGTCCGATGATGTTGAGTAGTGTTGACTTTCCGCAACCTGAGGGTCCCATGATGGCAACGAATTCCCCCTCCTTGATATCGAGGTTGATATTATTCAGCGCAGTGGTCTCTACCTCTTCCGTCGTGTAGATTTTCTCAAGGTTTTTAAGTTTTATCATGGTGTTGTTTGCGTTTTTCATAAGCTTATCGTGTTGGGTGCTCGTTTTTAAAAGACCAGTACTTCGTTATTGCCAAAGTTCTCATACGAGGAGGTTATCACTTTTTCTCCCGGCTCGAGCCCTTCAAGTACTTCAAAATGCTCGGGGTTCTTTCGGCCGAGGCGGATGTTGCGCTTGACCGCGCGATCTCCTTCAACCACAAACACCCAGTTACCGCCAGTGTCTTTGTAAAAGCCACCCACGGGCAACAACAATTCTTCTGACGACTGTCCTAACTGTATACGCAGCCTGAGTGACTGTCCCCTTCTGATTCCTTCGGGCACTTCGCCGACAAAATTCATATCCACCTCAAAACGTCCATTGGTCACACCGGGATACACGTACGTGATCTCAAGGGTATACTCCCTGTTGTTAAAGGTAGTCGTTGCCTGCAACCCTGTCGATATCCGGGGCAGATAAAGTTCATCAATGGGGACACGCACTTTGTAGCTTCCGATGACGTCGATCCACCCCAGGCGTTGGCCCGGATTTACGGCCTGCCCCGCGTCAAGCGGTGGATGGGAAAGCTGACCATCGATCGGTGCGCGAATGACCAGGTTGTCAAGAATCTTCCCGACGCCTTCCAGACTTTCGATCATTTTTTGCTCCGAGTAATTCATTTGCCCCAATTGCCTCAGCCGGTCCACCGAATCCATCCGGTATACCTCGTAAGTGATCTTACGTCGTTCGAGAAAGTATTTGTAATCTGCCTCCGTCTTTTCAAACTCCTGCTTGGCAATTAGTTTCTTCTCAAACAACTGTTTCTGGCGTTCGTACTGCGGGCGCAACACTGCCAGCTGGTTATCGATCAACGCAAGTTCCTGACGCTGCTGGAGGTCGTTCTGCGTGATGCTCAATCGCGTGGCTCGCACGCGGTTAATACTTTCATTGAGTGTAGCCTCCTGTTGTAAGACTGCCAATTCCCGATTGAGGTTGCTCAGTTCGAGGATGACATCTCCTTTTTTCACCATAGCACCACTTTCCGCAACAACTCGCTTAATCGTCCCGCCTTCCACCGCGTCGAGATAGACGGTCCGGCTCGGCTCAACCGTACCGGTCTGCGGGATCCGCTCCTGAAAAATGCCCCGCTCCACCGTCGATATCGTGATCTTCTCCCGGTCAACGCGCAGTCTCGACCGATGGTCTGCAAATATGAACTGATAGCCTATAAAAACGCTCAAAAGGGCGACTCCGGCATAAGAGACAATCCTTTTTACAGTCCAGGTCTTCTTCTTGATCTTCCTATCCATGGCAAACAAGTACACGACACATTCATTGTGCCGGTAGGCGGTTGCCAACAAACGTGCCAACGCCCATTGCGCAGTATTTTAGGCTATTTCATCCAATTCTATCAAATTATCCCGTTCAGTTGTGAACGACCCTGTCCGGAATCGAACAACCTGTATAGACTAAACGCGCCAAACGACGTCGAGGGGCCAATTTTCCGAATCGGTATGGGGTTTGCCCGCTGACGGACATTCACGTTCGAATTCGAAATGAAGCTATGACCAAGCACGGAAAGATTCTGATTGTTGATGATAATGAAGACCTTTTGAAGGCGGCCCGCATGTACCTCAAGCGTCATTTTGCGCAGGTCGATATTGAGAAAAATCCAGAGGCAATCCCCACGTTGATGGCCAATGACGATTATGATGTCATCCTTCTCGATATGAACTTCACAAAGGATGTCAGCAGCGGCCACGAAGGTTATTACTGGCTGGAGCGAATTCTGGAGATTGACCCCTCGGCGGTTGTGGTACTCATCACCGCGTATGGCGATATCCAAATGGCTGTCAAGGCGATCAAAGCCGGGGCAACGGATTTTGTCCTCAAGCCTTGGGAAAACGAGAAGCTGCTCGCCACGCTATATTCGGCGATGCGTCTACGTGAAACCCGCGACGAAGTCGAACACCTGCGCATCCGGAACAAAGAAATCGCCGACAAGCACAACGATCGCTATGGGGAGATCATCGGTCACAGTTCGGCGATGCAAAAGATATTCGAGACCATCGACCGCGTTGCCCAGACCGATGCCAATGTTTTGATTCTGGGTGAGAACGGCACAGGAAAGGAGTTGATCGCGCGCGCCATTCACCGCCATTCATCACGTAAAGACGAAGCGTTTATCGCCGTCGATCTTGGATCTATTACGGAGACATTATTTGAAAGCGAACTCTTTGGTCATAAGAAAGGAGCTTTTACCGATGCTCGTGAAGACCGCGCCGGCCGCTTCGAACTGGCAAACAACGGTACACTGTTTCTCGACGAAATAGGGAACCTGTCTATGCCCCTTCAGGCCAAACTGCTGACCGTGCTGCAAAACAGGAAAGTCAGCCGCGTCGGGTCAAACAAAGAATTACCCGTCGAATTCCGGCTGATATGCGCAACCAATATGCCTTTGTATGAAATGGTCAAGGACAATCGCTTTCGCCAGGACCTGCTGTATCGCATCAACACTATCGAAATTGAGATCCCGCCGTTGCGTGAGCGCATCGAAGACATTCCCCTCCTCGCCAGCCACTTTCTTCAGTTTTATGCTGCCAAGTACGGCAAAAGCATCAGC
>CAZHIQ010000012.1:81413-90124 GCA_964532595.1 uncultured Roseivirgaceae bacterium | reverse complement strand
CCAAGCTCCCGGCCCGGTTCACCCTATCAATTACCACGTCTCTTATTCGTACTTCGTAATTCGTCATTCGTCCTTATCTTGCACAAAACTTTTGCATTGAAGAGAACGCCGTTACTGCTTACGTTGTTGGTTTTCGCCCTGGCGGTGGGCGGATACTACATCTACGAGCGCGTTCTGCTGCGAGAGCCGCTCGAACCGTTCGACCTGGTGCCGCAGGGGGCCCTTTTCGTCTATGAAAAGGACATCTGCGAGAGCTGTATCGAACAATTCCGGGGAACCCATCTGTGGGAAATCATCAAACGCGCAGCGGTCTATGATAAGCCTGCTGACTCCTTAGGCGCCCGACTCGAAGCCCTGCTTGACAACACGAAACAGCTTCTCGTCTCTGCCCACGTCACTCGAAAAGACGACTTCGACTTCGTCTATTACCTCGATGCCCCGTCGCCCAAAGAGCTGAGTGAGAAACTCACTTCCTTATCGAAATATCGGTACACGCAGCGGCAGTATAACGATGTGGTAATTCAGGAGGTGAGCAGTGGCAAGACGACTTTCTCATGGGCTATCCTGGAGAATGTGATGGTGGCCAGCTTTACACCCTTCCTCATCGAGGATATCATTCGCACCCGGCATGGAAAACCAGGGTTCACCGTTGTACAACCCCAGGCAAAGCGCTTACCCCGAATCTCCGGGGATGCGGGCAACGTCTACGTCCATCTGGAAAACCTTCAGGAATGGATATCCTTGTTCGGTCCCCACCTGGGAAGAACCCGAACGGTCGGAGGGACGTCACTTCTGGACATCCGCACGACCGACAAAACGGTGATTCTTAACGGGTTCAGCACGGCGGGCGCGCCCGGACATCTGCTGACGCTCTTTGCACGGCAAACGCCGGTGGAACTGTCGCTCAAGAACCGCATCCCCAATCGGACGGTCGTACTTACGACTTTTGGTATCAGCGACGGCGCCCGTTTTTCCGATGCGCTCAGTGCCTTCGTAGCCCGTCACCGTCCTGCTCATTACGACTCGCTCGACCGCTTGTCGTCCGGATTACCCTCCGACCGGCAAGCGTTGCTAGCGACTATTTCGGATGAAGTGGCGCTCTGTGAAGTGGAGTCTCTCACGGGCCAGCGCCTCGCGCGCATTCTGATGGTTGAGACATCATCACCGGATAAATGGCTCGGCTATCTCAATGCCCTGTCAGAAAAGACCAGCGAGGATACCGTCTTCCATGAGCCTTTCTCCCAGTACACCATCCGGGAAATGCCGGTATCAAACTTCACGGGAAAATTGCTGTGGCCGCTGGTTGAAGGGTTTAAGCAAACCTATTACTGCGCAGATGATGAGGTCGTCTATTTCAGCGACAATCTCGAAGAACTGAAACGATTTCTTGAAGACCTTGAACTTGAGGACACCTGGGGCAAATCGGTATCTCGAAATCAGTTTCTGGACGGTACGCTACTTGAATCAAGTATCAGTGTTTATCTGAACGTTCCCCGTGTTTGGAACTTACTGATCCCTCATCTTAATCCTCGGTGGAAAAAGTTTGTCAACGATAACCCGTCGCTCCTGCGTTCGGTCGACATGTCGGCTTTCCAGTTCAGCCACCTTAATAACACTTTCTATACTAACGTAACCTTTCGCGAAAGTGAAGGAACTCCGGACGTAGCCTTTGCCTCCGCGGGACGCAGAAGCGTTGTGCACCTTCCCAATCCTCTTCAGCGCGTACATGTCGTCAAGAGTCACGTAAGCCCGGCAAATGAAATATTGATTCAGGATTCCCTCAATGATCTTCGCCTCGTATCAATGGAGGGCAAGGTATTATGGACATTGCCTATCGGAGATCAGATTACCAGTGACATCGATCAGATCGATTACTACAACAACGGGAAGCTACAGTATATTTTCTCTACCCGTGACGCGTTGCACATCATTGACCGACTTGGCAATTATGTATCATCGTTTCCGCTGCATCTTAAGGGTAAGAACATCAAACATCTGGCGGTCGTTGACTACGATAGGAGTAAGCGGTATCGCTTTCTGATCACGGAGGAAGACGGGAAACTGTCGATGTATGACAAAATGGGAAAGAACCTCGAGGGCTGGACCCCTCTTGAGGTTGGGGGACCGCTCTTTGCTCCAGCGCGTCACCACCGCATTCGCGCGCGCGACTTTATTGTTGCCATTCGCAGAGACGGAAAAGCATTCGTCTACAATCGACGCGGTGAATTGGCAAAGGGGTTTCCCATCGATCTGCAGGGAACTCCGATGGGTGATTACGTGCTCGAGATGGGACAAGGCGTGGCCGATTCGTGGTTTGTAGTTGTAACGCGCGATGGCTATCGGGTGCGTTTCAACGCCGAAGGAAAGATCCTCCATCGGGAGTCTCTCTTACGTGCTTACGTGGGGTCGCAATTCAGTCTCATACCGGAAAAGTCACATAAGTCATATCTGGTGGTGCAGCACGACCGCCGTCAATTGACCGTGTCGGACGCCAACGGAAGGCGGATCATAAGTAATAACTATATTGATATTGGTGACGGAGGTGTCCAGTACTACCAGTTTTCGGGAGGACGGCGTTTTATCTGTCTCACGGACAGGGTTCAGCAGATGTCGTATGTGTTTAACGACGCAGGAGACCTGCTAACCAGTCCTCCTTTGGAAAGTGTTGGTATGGCTTTGAGCCCTCCTCTGTCTGACGCGTCCCACGTGTTTTATATCCACGGTAATCGACTCACTATACAGTCGCTGACGCCTTAGCTCACCGGTGATGCCGTCACCTTAAAGGTTTGCCTCAAGGGTGTTGTCTTCCAATGCGTCCAGGAATTCACGAATGGAGTCGTATATATACTGTAGATCATCCTTCCCGGTACAGTAAGGAGGTACGAGATAGATCACATTCCCGAGCGGGCGCATCAAAACACCACGCTTCATAAACCAGGGGTAGATAATTTCTCTCAACCTGTTTGTGTAGGACGTTTCTTCTTGTGTACGGAGTTCTATTGCGAGAAGTGTGCCTTGCGTTCTGATTTCTGCTACGGAGGAGTGATGCAAGATTGACTCGGCGAATTCGCTGTGCATTGAGCTGATCATTCTGATTCGGCTTTGGCATTCGTCGCCGGCGAGAAGATTGAAACTCGCATTGGCCGCCGCACAAGCGAGTGGATTTGCTGTGTACGAGTGGCCGTGAAAGAATGTCTTGCTCACTTCGTTTGAGGAGAAGGCATCAGCGACTTCCTCGTGGCATGCCGTTACGCCCAGGGGAAGAAAGCCGCCGGTGATTCCTTTTGAAAGCGCGATGATGTCGGGCTTGTTGGTAAGTTGATCTACGGCAAAGTAGGTGCCCGTACGTCCAAAGCCGGTAAACACTTCGTCGGCTATACAGAGGGCGTCGGCGGAATGAGCCAGTGCCACCATCTTGTCGAGTACGGAAGGAGAATACATTCGCATACCTGCCGCTGCCTGGACGAGCGGTTCGAAAATAAAGGCGGCCACTTCTCCGCTGCGAAGCTCCGTCTCCATTTGTGCCAGTACACGCCCTTCGTCTGAGGGAAAGTCGACAAACACGACATCAAAAAGATAGGGGAAGAAAGGGCGTGTGAACAGACCTCGTTCACCGACAGCCATGGCACCGAAGGTGTCACCGTGGTACGCGCCGTGCAGGGCGATTATTTTTTGTTTCTTTACTCCTCTGTTGCTCCAGTACTGGATCGCCATTTTCAGAGCGACTTCGACCGCTGTGCTTCCGTTATCGGAAAAGAAGACGCGTTGATAGTTTTCCGGAAGGATTGTTAGCAGATTTTCGGTGAGTCTGATAGCGGGCTCATGCGTGAAGCCCGCGAATATTACATGCTCGAGCTGTTGAGCTTGGGTTGCAATGGCATTGGCGATGTCGGGATGCGCGTGACCGTGCAGGTTTACCCACCAGGAAGAAATAGCATCGATGATGCGATTACCCTGCGCTGTATAAAGATAGGGGCCGCTTCCCTTTGTTATCAGCGGGAGATCCGTTGTTTGTTGAAGGGCGCTGAACGGATGCCATACATGGTTACGGTCGGTCTCTAATAGTTCATTCATAGTCTCAACTGCTGCGCGTACTTGCAAATGATTTCTTTGTCGATCTTTTTCTCCTGTTCTATCTGAAGCAATTGAGACCAGCCCGTGTGGCGAAGGATGATCTTCTCCGTTTCCTCGTTCCGGTTACCGTTAAAGATGATGCCCTTAACGGGAAGGCATCGCCGGTTTATTGCTTCGGCTGTTAGCAGTGTATGGTTTATACTTCCGAGATAATGGTTTGAAACGACCACGATTTCCGCTTCAGTTCGCTTGACCAAATCGATCATCAAAAGGGAATCGTTGATCGGTACCATTATTCCTCCAGCGCCTTCAATTACAAGAGGTCGTGGGCCATCGGGTATGGTAAAGTCGTTGATGTCTATATCAATGCCCTCAGCGCGTGCGGCTGCGTGCGGTGAGGCGGGGATTTGAAGGAAGTAGCGTTCGGGATGCATTACGATATCGCTGCGGGTAACGAGTGCCCGTACCGTGTCGGTATCGCGTGGAGTTCCTGATTGAATAGGTTTCCAATAGTCGGCTCCCAGCGCTTCACAGAGAATCGCCGATGCAATTGTTTTCCCGCTATCAGTGCCGATAGCGGTCACGAAGTACCTCATGCAGCGAAATTAGAAAAAGTTTCTTACCCGCCACTGCCAAATGTACTGAGTAGGGAGGTGAGGCGATCAATGTCTTCATCCCGGTTGTAGGTATGCAGACAGATGCGGAGTCGCTCCGTTCCCGAGGGGACGGTAGGGGAGAGAATTGGCCGTACCTCAAAACCATAATCCATAAGTTGATCAGCCAATCGTTTGACATTTTCATTACCCGGACAGAGCACCGATTGAATTGCCGAGTGGCTATCGGTGCGATTTACGTTGGTGATTCCGGCGAGATAACGCTTAATCTTCTGTTGTAAGGTTGATTGAAGCTCCGGATTTTGATCGAGGTATTCAAAGGCGCATTGGATCGACAATACCTGGTGAGGCGCGGGGGCTGTGGTGTAGATGAACGGACGGGCGAAATTTACAAGGTATTGAACGAGTGTTGAAGACCCCGCGACACACGCGCCGTGAGTTCCCATAGCCTTTCCAAAAGTGTATATCCGGATTGCGATATTTTCTTCAAGTCCTGATTCAATGGCAAGACCACTACCTCTTTTTCCCATGACGCCGGTACTATGCGCCTCGTCGAGTATGATTACTGCATCGTGCTGCATAGCTGTGGAGATCATTTCGCGCAGGGGGCAGGCATCACCGTCCATCGAGTAGATTGATTCGAGTACTACGAATTTTCTGCCCGAAGCTCCGCGGAGTTTCTTGGCGAGGTCCTCCGTGTCGTTGTGCTGGAAAGAGTAGTGTTTTGCAAGACTAAGCCGTGCGCCATCTTTGAGGCTGGCGTGAGCCAAATGGTCATAAAGAATGGTGTCTCCGCGACCGGGGATGCTGGAGAGCACAGCAACGTTGGCGGTATATCCGGAATTGAACAGGAGGGTTGCTTCACTCTTGAAACGTGAAGCGAGACTCTTTTCCGTCTCTTCGACGAGCGCGAAATTTCCACCCAGTAGCCGGGAGCCAGTCGACCCGTTGGGGTAGTTTCCTTTCTGATAACGATCGGCGATCATGGTCGACAGTTCGCGTGAGCGAGACAATCCCAGGTAATCGTTGGAGAAAAAGTCTATCGGAGCTGTTTGTAAACGAAGTGACCGAAGCAGTCCTTTACTTTCCCGCGCGTGGAGCTGGTCGCGCAGATACGAGTCCAGTGCGCTCATTTATTTCCCTCTCGTTTTTTCAAGGAGGTCCCACATATCGTTGTCGATGTGTTCGAGGTGGCTGAATTCTCCGCCGTTGCGAAGCCATTCGCCGCCATCAATAGTAATAACTTCTCCGTTGATATATGATGAGTAGTCGCTGATCAGGTAGGCGGCGAGGTTTGCCAGTTCCTGGTGTTCGCCTACGCGGCCGAGTGGCACGCGTCGGGCGGGATCGAACTTTTCGGCAAGGTTGCCGGGTAATAGCCGACTCCAGGCGCCTTCAGTTGGAAACGGCCCGGGAGCAATGGCGTTGCTGCGTATCTGATATTTAGCCCATTCCACGGCCAGCGACCGGGTAAGCGCAAGTACGCCGGCTTTGCCGCACGCCGAGGGAACTACATAGCCCGATCCCGTCCAGGCGTATGTTGTAACAATATTGAGGAACACGCCGGGTTGTTTTGATTCGATCCATCGCTTCCCTGCGGCCAGTGTCATGTTGTAAGTGCCCTTGAGTACAATATCAACGATGATGTCGAATGCACGATGCGATAGCCTTTCCGTTGGGCTAATGAAATTCCCGGCAGCATTGTTCACGACACCGTGAATACGGCCGAATTGTTTTGACGCTTCGTTGAGCACGTTGTCGACCTCTTCATATTTTCGAACGTCAGCGGGAACAGCCAGCACCTGACCGCCCGTTTCCTTCATGAGGTCTTTTGCGGTCGATTCAATGACTTCCTGCTTCCTGCTGGTAATGATAAGGTTCGCACCGAGTTCCAGAAAGTATTTACCCATCGCCTTACCCAATCCAGTACCTCCACCGGTGACAAGGATGGTTTTGTCTTTCAAAGCACCGGGTTGTAACATGCCAGTTGTGTTCATAGATAACTGCTAATGGTTGAACATGGGTTATGCGACGATTGTGAACGCTATCCGACTTTAGCGAGCGCCTGTTCGAGGTCGGCAATAAGGTCGTCAGCGTCTTCGATACCAATGCTGAGGCGAATCAACGAGTCGACGAATCCGCTCTTGAGTCGTTCCTCACGCGGAATACTGGCGTGGGTCATCGACGCGGGGTGATTGATCAGGGATTCCACGCCGCCGAGTGATTCCGCCAGGGAGAACACGCCTAGATTTTTCATCAGCGTGGTGGCGGCTTCCATTTTATCATCTTTTAGCGTGAAGGAAAGCATACCGCCAAAATCGCGCATCTGCTTTTTGGCGATCTGATGGTTCGGGTGATCTTCAAATCCTGGCCAGTATACTTTAGCAACTTTCGCGTGATTGCGAAGATAGTCGGCGATGCGCTTGCCGTTTAAACAGTGGCGTTCCATACGCAGGTGCAGCGTCTTGATTCCGCGTAGGACCAGAAAAGAATCTTGCGGGCCCGGTACGGCACCGCATGAGTTGGCAATAAAGGCAAGGTCCTGATAGAGCTTCTCGTCGTTGACAATGAGCGCACCCATTATGACATCGGAGTGTCCGCCCAGGTATTTTGTAACGGAATGCATTACGATATCCGCTCCCAGGTCGAGGGGATTCTGCAAATAGGGAGATGCAAAGGTGTTATCGACGGCGACCCACAAATTGTGCTTCTGGGCAATCGCTGTGCACGCTGCGATGTCGACGATGTTCATCAACGGGTTTGTCGGCGTCTCAACCCAGATTAAACGGGTGTTGCTGTTGATAAGGGGTTCAATGTTGGACGCGTCAGTCAGGTCGATGAAATGGAATTTTATGCCAAACTTCTCGTAGACGCGTGTGAACATCCGGTAGGAACCCCCATAGAGGTCGTTGCTGGTAATGACTTCGTCGCCGGGCTTAAGCAGTTTGATGACCGCATCGGTTGCTCCCATGCCGGACGAAAAACACAATCCGAAGCGACCGTTTTCAAGAGCCGCGAGGCTGTTCTGCAGGGCAGTCCGTGTAGGGTTGGCGCCGCGTGCATAGGCGTATCCTTTGTGTTGAGCGGGTCCTTCCTGAACGTAGGTTGATGTCTGATAGATCGGAGTCATAATGGCCCCGGTGGTGGGATCGGGCTCTACCCCAGCGTGTACTGCTTTTGTTCCGAATTTCATTTTTTCGCCTTTGTTTCCTCAAAATTAACCCCAAAAACCGGGTTTGGGTTACATTCGCCATGTAAGTTTTATAAATACCCGAACACGTGTTAATTTTATCCTCCCTGACCTAACAACTGAACAATGCGATTCCTCCTACTGCCTTGTTTGCTGCTCTTTGCATGCTCTGCCTTTGCGCAGGTAGGCATCGGGACCGAGCAACCGAACCCTCGAGCGGTTCTTGATCTTCGTTCTCCTGGCTCCGACCAGGGATTTCTCGCGCCCCGACTGAGCACGGCTCAGCGCACGGCTCCAGGTTTCACAGTAGCTTTGACGGCACAGGAGAATGGCCTCCTGGTGTTTGATACCGATGACAAGCTGTTTTACTACTGGATTTTTCCGGAGTGGCGAGCCGTCGACGCAGGAACCGCTGCGACGGTATGGCGGTCAGGATCCGGTGCTCCCCAGAATTCTCAGGGAGAAGAAAATGACTACTACCTGGATGTGGTCACCGGTGATGTTTATCAGAAAATCGCCGGAAGTTTTTCAGTTGTCGGCAATATCAAAGGACCGAAAGGAGATAAAGGAGATCCGGGTGAAAAAGGAGACAAGGGTGATCCCGGTGATCAAGGTCTACAGGGACCGAAGGGTGATAAAGGTGACCCCGGTGAGAAAGGAGACAAGGGAGATCCGGGTGAGAAAGGAGATAAGGGGGACAAAGGAGACCCGGGAGATCAGGGTCCTCAGGGGCCGAAGGGAGATCCAGGGGAGAAAGGTGACAAAGGCGACCCCGGTGAGAAAGGAGATAAGGGAGATCCGGGTGAGAAAGGTGACCCCGGAGAGAAGGGTGA
>CAZHIQ010000012.1:0-81313 GCA_964532595.1 uncultured Roseivirgaceae bacterium | reverse complement strand
GGGTGAGAAAGGTGACCCCGGAGAGAAGGGTGATAAAGGCGATCCGGGAGAGAAAGGTGATAAGGGAGATCCCGGAGAAAAGGGTGAAAAAGGAGACAAAGGAGATCAAGGCCCCCAAGGTATTCAAGGTCCTCAGGGGCCCCAAGGACCTCAGGGTCCAAAAGGCGATCCCGGCACAGCGGCTCTGAATATAAGAGTTATCAAGTCGTTCCCTGACAACGTGGTGCCGGCGGATGATATATTGGTGGTCGGCGGTTTCGAGAGTGGCGTTGTCACGTTGCCATTGCTAAGCAAGCTGGGGGATACTGGACTGCCGTCAAAGACATACTACTTTCGCCTCGGACCTGGGTCCGGCGAAAAATTCAACGTCTATATCCAGGCCATTGAGGGAGATCAGATCGTTCATCTAAACGGTGCGATCGTATCGGAACTCCAGTTGGGTGAACAATTCCTCGCGTACACCCTTGTTGCTGATTTTCAGGAGAAAGTGTGGTATGTGATCAATGCGTTCAGGCCATAATTCCTCTATATGATTCGCGCGCGTTGTGTCTTTCTTTGCTTGTTACTTGGGCTCGGCCTGAAGCAGGCTTTTGGCCAAAGTTTCTATAATAGGGGCAGCACTGTTACGGTGATGCCAGGAACGATTTTCACCGTGCAGGACAGTCTCGTAAACGAAGGTTTGCTGACCAACAATGGAAACCTCGTGATGGGAGGAACGTGGCTCAACATCGGAACTTATCAGCCGGGGGCAGGTGAGATTACTTTCAACAGTAACACCGCTTCGGAGCCGCAGATTATCAATCACAGTAATCAGTCCTTCAGCAAGCTCACCATAAGCGGGGGAGGTACAAAGCTCATCCTGGCCGACATCACTATTGAAGACGAACTTGTTCTGACTGATGGAGTAATTGAAGCGCAGAATAATGCACGTGTCATCATAGGTGATGGTGTAGTGGTTTCAGGAGGGTCGGATGCTGCTCATATCAACGCTCCGGTGTATCAGTCGGCGGGAGGCGATCGGTTGTATCCGTTGGGAAATGGACACGAATATCTTCCGGTGTACCTTTCAACGGAAGGGAATGGGAATTCACTTGTTGGCGTTGAGGGATTTGAACTCGCAGGCCAGAGGCTTTCGGGGACATCGTTAAGTGCGCTGTCCGATCAACGCTATTGGTTTGTTGATTTCGGAGAAAATCCCTCAGGGGCTACCATTGCGCTTCCTTTGCGTCATGAAGATTTGCTCGGAGCCGTCAATGACGTTGTTGTTGCTGCCGCGGATGAAATTGAAGGCGAGTTTGTAAGTCTTGGACGAGGAAAGGTGACCGGCACTCTGAGTGATGGGGTGGTGTGGAACGAACACTTGCTAACCCAGCCTTTTGTCACCGTAGGTGCGCAGGTGAATGATGGAGCGGTGCTCGTGTATAACGCCATCTCGCAGAACGCAAACTATAACAACACTTTCCTGCGGATTGCCAACATTGAACAATATCCGAAGAATCGGCTGAGCATCTTTAATCGCTGGGGCGATAAAGTTTTCGAATTAACCGACTACGATAACCAGGACCGCGTCTTTCGCGGATACGCGAATGTCAACAGCCATCAACAACTCAGCTCGGGCACCTATTTCTATACGCTCGAGGGCAGTGGTGGACTAAAGACAAACGGCTTCATCGTAATCCGGAACTGAGAAGTCAGGCAGACCTTGCCTATCCTTCTAGATTGTCCGATTGATATCAAATCGCTCCAGGTGGTCAGCTACGCGCTTGGCAAAACTGCCTCCCAGTGCTCCGTCTACAACGCGGTGGTCGTACGAATGTGAGAGAAACATCTTATGACGTATCCCGATGGAATCACCGTAGGGCGTTTCGATCACCGCCGGTTTCTTTACCACGGCACCCAGTGCAAGAATTCCTACCTGAGGCTGGACGATAATAGGCGTTCCCATGACGTTGCCGAAAGACCCGACGTTGGAAACAGTAAACGTACCTCCGGTGAGATCGTCGGGCTTGAGTTTATTGTCACGTGCACGGCGTGCCAGATCGTTCACCGCTTTTGTGAGGCCCCGCAGACTGTACTGGTCAACGTTGCGAATAACGGGTACAATGAGGTTGCCCGTGGGAAGTGCCACTGCCATTCCGATGTTGATCTCTTTCTTGCGGATGATACGATCGCCATCGACCTGGATATTCATCATCGGATAATCCTTCAGGGCAAGCATTACTGCTTCAATGAAGATTGGTGTAAGGGTGAGAGCGTCACCCTCTTGTTTCTGGAATTCCGCCTTCCAGCGGTTGCGCCAATACACAACGCCTGTTACGTCGGCTTCAACAAAAGATGTTACGTGCGGGGAAATTCGCTTGGATTCGACCATGCGCTCGGCAATCATCTTGCGCATGCGGTCCATCTGAATGATTTCGTCACCCGCGCTGAGTGACGTTGAGGCTACGCCTTGAAGCGACGAGCCCAGCTTACGGTTCTGGACATAAGCGAGAATATCTTTCTTGGTGACCCGTCCTTCCGCGCCGGTTCCCGTAATTGTTTCAAGTTCTGCAACGGCAATATTTTCCTGACGTGCGATGTTCCGGACAAGGGGTGAGTAAAATCGTTGTGAAGACTTTGCAGTAGTGGACACGGAGGCCGGTGCCGGCGTTCCGTTGGTCGTTGCAACGGGTGCCTTTACCGGAGTGGCTTCCTGCTCCTGCGTGGCTTCGGTAACAGCGGGTTTGGGAGTGGCATCCTCCCCATCATCGCCGGTAGAGATGATGGCGATAGCTTTTCCAACTTTTACTACCTCACCTTCTTTCGCGAGGAGTTCCTGGATTACTCCGCCGTGCGTGGATGGTACTTCAGTATCAACCTTGTCGGTCGCGACTTCCAATAGCGACTCGTCTTGCTCAATCTTGTCCCCCGGTTTTTTCAACCAATGAAGGATTGTGGCTTCGGTGATACTTTCACCCATTTTTGGCATTACCAATTCTACAAGCGCCATAGCACAATCATTTACCCGCGGGTAAAGTTAGTATTTTTAGCCTATTTCGAATACGTTAAAGACTCTGTCCAAAGGATCGACCGGTGGCGTTCCCTTTTGCCGAAGAGACCATTGCCATCGTCTGTTTGAACCAAAATTTCGGGGTCTTTCTCCGGATTTCCTTAATTTGCCGGTCTCATTAACCAATAAACTGTAAGCATGAAGTACTTAATGTTCGTGACGGTGGCAACAGCCTCCATCACCTTGTTTTCCTGTCAGTCGGGAGATAAACAACTTCCACCTGGGGTAGGCTTGAACCTCGCCTATATGGACACTACCGTAAAGGCTGGTGACGACTTTTTCCAGTTTGTTAACGGCGGCTGGCTTGCCGAAGCAGAGATTCCGGCCGATCTGGGATCTTATGGAAGTTTTACGGAGCTGCGGGAAAACAGCCAGGAAATACTCCTTGAGATTCTTCGCGAAGCGGGAACGAGCAACCAATACGCTGATGACTCCGATCAGCGAAAGGCGGCCGACTTTTACAGCATCGGAATGGACTCCGCTCTGGCCGAACGGGTGGGGGTTGAGGCGATCAGGCCGTTTGTGAATGAGATTGAGGCGATTGCGACTCCCCGAGATCTTCAGGAGTATCTCGAACGCGATATGCTTCGCGGCGGTGATAGCTTTTTTAACATGCGCATCTATCCCGATCTCAGGAATAGCAGTCGTGTGGTAGTGTATCTCTCTGCGGGAGGGATCGGACTTCCCGAGCGCGATTACTACCTGAAAACCGATGATAAATCGAAGGAGACTCGCGACCGGTACAAAGACCACCTGAAGAATCTTTTTGTTCTTGCGGGGACAGACCCTTCGGAGGCTGAAAAGAGGGCTTCGACCGTAATGAATATCGAGACACGTCTTGCCTCAAGCATGCTGTCGAAGGAAGACCGTCGCGATCCCTACAAGTCTTATTTCGCCTGGAGCGTGGGTGATCTCCAGCAACGGGTACCGGCTATCGACTGGAATGATTATCTCAGGAGTCTGGGCATCGACGTTGATACCCTGGTGGTCCGCGCTCCCAAATTCATGGAAGAGTTCAACCAGATCATTACTCAGCTCCCGCTTAACGATGTAAAAACTTATCTGCACGCGGGATTGCTGCGGACATCAGCGCCCTATCTCAATCACGATTTTGTCCGCGAATCGTTCGAGTTCAATCAAAAATACCTCAGTGGCGTAGAACAGATGCGTCCACGCTGGAAGCGCGTTGTTGCCAGCACCAACGCATGGCTGGGCGATGCTATTGGTAAGCTGTATGTTGAAAAGTACTTCCCGCCTGAGGCGAAGAAAAAAGCTGTCGATATGGTGAATAATATTAAGGCAGCTTTCGGTGATCGCATTCGGCAACTCGATTGGATGTCTGATTCAACGAAGGAAAAAGCGCTGGAAAAACTGGCTTCCTTCCGCGTTAAGATCGGGTATCCGGAAAAGTGGATTGATTACTCAAGCCTGGAGCTGCTCAAGGATCCGGAGCAAGCTTCCTGGTATCAGAACATCATCCGGGCAAGCGAGTTCGAAAGTCGTCGTCAGATAGCAAAACTCGGCAAGCCGGTTGACCGCGAAGAATGGTTGATGAAACCGCAGACCGTCAACGCCTACTACAATCCGGTACAAAATGAAATCGTATTTCCTGCGGCGATACTTCAACCTCCGTTCTACGATTACCGCGCCGACGAAGCCGTGAACTACGGCGGCATTGGTGCCGTCATCGGACACGAGATTTCCCACGGGTTTGACGACCAGGGATCGAAGTATGATGCCGACGGAAACCTGCGGAACTGGTTTACCGAAGAAGACCTGGCGCGATTCCGCGAAAAAGGTGAAAGCCTTGCCAAGCAATTCGACCAGTACGAGCCTCTTCCGGGTGTTTTTGTTCAGGGACGTTTTACCCTTGGTGAGAATATCGGTGATCTGGGGGGCGTCACGGCCGCTTTTGAAGGTCTGCAGCGCCACTACAGCCAACATGGAAAACCCGGCCCGATTGATGGATTTACGCCGGAACAGCGATTTTTCATTTCCTGGGCGACTATCTGGCGAATCAAATACCGCGATGAAACACTGCGCAAGCAGGTATTGACCGATCCCCATGCACCCGGTATGTACCGGGCAAATGGCCCGCTCTCCAATTTCACGCCCTTCTACGAAGCCTTTAACGTGCAACCCGGCGACAAAATGTACCGCCCGGAAAGCGAAAGGGTTCGCATCTGGTAAAAACCTTAAAGGTCGGCGCTTCCAACGCCGACCTTCTTTTGTAATTTCTATTCCTTTCTCGCGCTTGATAATCAGTCCTCTAGCCATAATAATTATTAATATTATTTAATTATATCTGGTATTATTTAAAATAATAGCGACAAATGTTATTTTTGATTTTAAAGAATTTAATAAAAGAGGACAGCAACGGGGCGGACGGGTAAAAAGCACCGCATCGAAGTCCTGGTATAAAAAAAAGATTTCATGGAATTCAGCCAGTACGCGGATTTTTATCGCGGTCAGCTTTTGGAGAATGTGCTGCCTTTCTGGACGCGCAATTCGCGTGACGATGCGAAGGGCGGTTATTTTACCTGTCTGGATCGTGAGGGGAACGTCTTTGACACGGATAAGTTCGTGTGGCTTCAGGCCCGGCAGGTGTGGTGTTTTAGCATGATGTATAACCAGGTCGAAAAGCGTGAAGAGTGGTTGCACCTTGCGGAACACGGAGCAAAGTTTTTGATGCAAAACGGACGCGACGAAGCGGGTAACTGGTACTTTTCGTTGCGGCGCGACGGGCGTCCGTTGATTCAGCCTTATAATATTTTCTCGGATTGTTTTGCGGCAATGGCATTCGCGCAGCTGTACAAGGCCTCGGGGAAGGCCGTCTATAGTGAGGTGGCGCTAGAGACGTTCCGTAATATCCTGCGCAGGCAGGACAACCCGAAGGGAATATATTCGAAGGTGTATCCCGGGACACGTCCGTTGCAAGGATTCTCCCTGCCCATGATTCTATCCAACCTCGTTCTCGAGATGGAAGACGTTCTTGACCGCGAGACGGTTGACACTACGATCGACAGGGCGATTCATACAGTGATGGATGTGTTCTACCAGCCGGATCTCGGGTTGATTCTTGAGAACGTTTCACCGGAGGGCAAGTTTGACGATTCTTTCGACGGACGGCTGGTTAATCCCGGTCACGCGATTGAGGGAATGTGGTTCATGATGGACCTGGCAGTGAGGAAAGGCGATAAGGCACTGGCCAGAAAAGCGGTTGACATTACACTGAGTACGTTGGAATATGGTTGGGACAAGGAGTACGACGGCATCTTTTACTTCCTTGATGTGAAAGGGCATCCGCCGCAACAACTTGAATGGGATCAGAAGTTGTGGTGGGTGCATATGGAAACGCTCATCAGCTTGCTGAAAGGATATTGGCTCACCGGTGATATTCGTTGCTGGGAGTGGTTCGAGAAAATCCACGAGTACAGCTGGAAGCATTTTGCTGACCCCGAGTACGGCGAGTGGTACGGGTATCTTAATCGTCGTGGAGAGGTTCTGCTTCCGCTGAAGGGCGGTAAGTGGAAGGGATGTTTCCACGTGCCTCGCGGACTCTATCAATGTTGGAAGACCTTGGGCGCCATAGCGACCAAGCGACCCGAAGTGACAATTATCTAAGATTAGCTTATAGTTTGCTTATATGTTCGACGGCGTCGTGGCTGTCGCTGACTAAAGGTTTGCTTATCAAATGAAGAGAAGAAATTTTATCGAAGTTCTGGCAGCCGGAGGGGGTGTGCTGGCTTCGGCCCCGGTGTTTGCATCGAGCACGGTTGTTTCGTCGACAGCACGTCGGGTGCGCGGCCAGGAGTTCGCTGCGGATGTTGTTATCGCTGGCGGCGGACTAGGCGGAGTAGCGGCAGCACTCGGAGCTCTGCGCAACGGATTGAAGGTTATTTTAACCGAAGAAACGGATTGGATCGGAGGGCAAATCACGCAGCAGGGGGTTCCGCCCGATGAGCATCCATGGATCGAAACTCATGGCGCTACGCAATTGTACCGCGAGTTTCGAACAGCCGTTCGAAACTATTACAAGCGCTATTACCCGCTGACGGAAGAAGCGCGGAATCGTAAGGATCTCAATCCGGGTGATGGAAGTGTCTCACGTTTGTGTCATGAACCTC
Source organism: uncultured Roseivirgaceae bacterium (assembly GCA_964532595.1). Lineage (GTDB taxonomy): Bacteria > Bacteroidota > Bacteroidia > Cytophagales > Cyclobacteriaceae > Chryseosolibacter. The sequence continues at coordinate 74,137 of CAZHIQ010000012.1, read as the reverse complement.
GGGTTGCGCTTGCGGTGCTGGAAGATATGCTTAACCCGTACATCAGTTCGCGTCAACTCCAACTGTTTCTGGAGCACAAGGTGGTCGGTGCTGATGTCGCAGGCGACCAGGTACGCGCCCTAACAGCGCGTAATTTGAGGAACGGGAAGGAGATAGTACTTACTGCGCCTTACTTTGTCGATGCCACTGAACTTGGTGATTTGTTACCCCTGACGAAGACGGAGTACGTGCGCGGTGCGGAAGCCAGGAGCGATACGCAAGAGTTACACGCTGCAGAAAAGGCCGATCCGAAAAACGAGCAGGCCTTTACCATGTGCTTTGCCATGGATTACGTTCCGGGAGCAAACAACGTCATTGACAAACCGAAAGAGTATAATTTTTGGCGCAACCATGTTCCCAATCTTACGCCAGCCTGGTCGGGACGATTGCTTGATCTCAGATATTCGCAACCCTCTACGCTGCAGCCCAAGGCCCTGGGATTCCACCCCGAGGGAATATCCACGGGGGATACGCTTAACCTGTGGAATTACCGTCGTATAATAAACCGGAACAACTTTAAGCCGGGAACTTACGCCGGTGATATCACGATCGTTAACTGGCCGCAGAACGATTATATGCTGGGCAGTATCATCGATGTTTCGGAGAAGGAATTCAAGAAACATGTAGATCGATCGAAACAACTCAGTCTGTCGTTGTTCTACTGGTTGCAGACAGAGGCGCCCCGCCCTGACGGTGGACAGGGGTGGCCTGGTCTTCGCCTTCGGGGTGATGTTATGGGAACGGAAGACGGAATGGCGAAGTATCCCTATGTTCGCGAGTCGCGTCGCATCAAGGCGATGTTCACAGTACTCGAAGAGCATGTTGGCGCCGCGAACCGCGCCATGATTACCGGAAAGGAATCGGGAAACACGGCCGCAGAATTTTACGATAGCGTCGGAATAGGGTATTATCATATTGATTTACATCCCAGCACGGGAGGTAACAACTATATCGACTTCGCCTCGTTGCCTTTTCAGATTCCTCTCGGGGCGCTGATCCCTCAACGGGTCGATAACCTACTTGCAGCAAACAAAAACATTGGAACAACTCACATTACGAATGGGTGCTATCGACTTCATCCGGTCGAGTGGAGTATTGGTGAATCTGTAGGAATGCTAGTAGCCTATTCGTTATCGAAGCGAATTTCACCCCGTGGTGTCCGGGAACAACGTCCGGTGTTGGAAGACTTCCAGCGGATGGTGCGTTCGCAGGGGATTGAAACGGAGTGGCCTCGCGGGTAAGTTATACCTGCGAGAGCACACGATTCCACGCGAGAAGGCAGGCGCCGATTACACCGGCTTCGTCTCCAAGTCGCGACAGCTTTAACGAAGTAGCGTTGCTCAGCATGCTCAGGGAGTACTTGTTAATCGCGCTCTTGATAGGAAGTCGTACATAGTCTTCGGTCGCGGCCAGCGCCCCGCCGATGATTACAAGCTCCGGATTGAAGATGTTGATAAGAAGGGCTATTCCCCGACCGATATTTTCACCAATCTTCCCTACGAGATCAATAGCAAGGATGTCGTCGTTCTGAGCGGCATCAATAATATGCTCGAGCTGAATTTCTTCCGGCTTCATCGATTGGGTTAAAACCGAAGATGAACCTTCTTTCAGCTTTTCGCGAAACATGCGAACAAGTGCTGCGCCTGAAGCCTCCGTTTCAAGGCAACCTTTTTTGCCACAGTGGCACATAATCTCGTTGTCAAAAAACGGAATATGTCCGAATTCACCCGAAAACCCCGACTTCCCGTAATACAACTGGCCATCGATGACAATGCCCAGCCCAATCCCGTGGTCGATATTGAGGAACAGGATATTCCGTTCGTCCTGAACGTTTCCCAGGCAGAACTCGCCGTAAGCCATGGCGCGGGTGTCGTTCTCGAGGAAAACGTTAAGGTTGATCTTTGATTCAATGACCTGTGTCAGCGGCTCTTCGTTGAAGTAGAAGTAGCTGTAGCTGTATCCGGTTTCATGGTTGACCCGTCCGGTCATATTCACCCCCACACCGAGTATTTTTTCGCGAGCTATCGGTAGCTCTTCGATGAAGCTGGCGATGATCTCGCAAAGCGCTTCCAGGGATTCCCGGCTGTTTTCAAGTTTATAATCTACGTGCTTTACAACCTTGATAAGCCTCTTCTGCAGATCGGTAAGACCGATGTTAATATGGGTGTGCTTTACATCAACACCAACGAAGAAACCGGAGTCCGAACTCAGACCGTAAATACTGGGCTTGCGGCCTCCCGAAGTCTCCATTTTTCCGTACTCCTGCACAAGGCCGTCTTCGATCAGGTCGTTGAGCAACATGGTCACCTTAGGGACACTCAGGTTAAGCTCCTTGCACAGCTCGGATATCGTGGCATTTCCCGCATTGGAGAAATATCCAAGTACACTCTTTTTGAGGTTGATGTTCTTATAGGCAACACCACTGATGTTTTCGCTGTTGAGCTTTTTGAGGAAGGAATTGTCCATAGCATTGTTTCGTCCGAGGTCGTCAGACTTCCACGAGGGCTAAATTATGCGAAAAAATGATCCGTTCTAAAGATACAAGATTGTCGGTACCCATGAAATACCGGGCCAGGCCCACAAACGGCTTGCCGGCTCCCATTCGCCGAAAAGGATTGTGAAACGATAACGATCGCGCTACTGGCTTGGTTCCGGATCGCTATGATGAGGGATGACCTGGGCCGTCAGAAGGGAAGATAATTGCCCAATGCGGCCACGCCGACTATACCTGACGACGCTGTAGGTACGATGCGTTCTTACCGGTCAAACGGGGTGAAGGATTGTTGTTCAACCTTTTACGAGGCCGAGCATGACAAAGCCATTCTTATCGGAAACCACCTTTCTGTGTCGCGTAACGCGCGCCCGATAGGTGCCGGAGTTGTCGTTGTCGTAGAAGATGAAGACCTCCTCATCCTGATTGAAGGTATTATCCTGTGCTCCAACGTGCACACCAACCTCAATCTCATTACCAGATAGAAACGCTTTGAAGATCTTTGCGTCGTTTTTCTTGATAAGCAGGTAACTCATAGCACAACGATTTACAGCGACAACGGTAAAAACACTGTGCCAGCCTGGCTCGGATTGGCTTAAGGGCTGAATTCTTCCAATATTGCGCGTTAGTTTGATTTTTACTTTAAACCATTACTATGGCGAAGACAAGATTGACCGTAAACAGCAACGGTTCTTTGAAAGTTGAGGGTGATTTTGAAATTGTAGATTCTACGGGAAAGGCTTATGGTCTGGAGGGTCGTACGGTAGTCTCGCTTTGCAGGTGTGGACGATCACAGAACAAACCGTTCTGTGATGGGTCTCACAAAGGACATTTCGACCATCCGGCTACGGCATTTGATCTACCTCCACGGAAAGTTTAACAGCCAGGGCGGATTTACCGGTCGTCCGAAGTCCCCAGTAAAAAGCGTCTGACCAGGTTAAGTGAAAAAGTAGTGGAAAGCCGGATGTTCGTCAGTCGGTCACTGGCGAGCTGTAGCTTTCGTGCGATGGTCTGACTTTCGTTGGCGCAGGCGATCCACACGGTTCCTACAGGTTTTTCAGGGCTTCCGCCACCCGGGCCTGCCACGCCCGTGGTGGCTATTCCGATATCCGTTTTGAGCCGCCGGCGAATGCCTTCGGCCATGGCCCGCGCGACTTCCTCACTGACCGCGCCGTGGGTTTCAAGTATTTCTTTTGGAACACCGAGTTCGCTTTCCTTAACCTCGTTAGCATAGGCGATGATGCTGCCTTTGAAATATTCGGAGCTGCCCGGAACACGCGTAAATCGATGTGAGAGGTATCCGCCCGTGCAACTTTCAGCACAGCCTACGGTGTAGTTTTTGTGTTTCAGGAGTTGGCCAACTACTCCTTCCAGTGTGTCGTCGTCGCGGCCGTAGATGTAAGGGCCAGCGTAGTCCCGAAGCCGATCGGCCTGTGCATGCATTTCGTCGGCAAGTGCGGCCCGATCACCGATTGCGGTGAGTCGCAGCTTTACTTCCCCGTAACCGGGTAGGTAGGCGAGTCGAATATGGGGCGGTAGGGCGTCTTCCCACTCCGAGATTTTGTCGGCTAAGAAAGACTCGCCGATTCCCACCGTTTTGATCGTCAGGTGATGAATCGCAGGAAGTTTGAACCGATCGCGCAGTCGCGGCACGATGCTCTCTTGCATCATCAACTTCATTTCACCCGGTACCCCCGGCATCGACACAAACACTTTCCCTTCGTGGTCGAACCACATGCCGGGAGCGGTACCCACCCGGTTGGTGATTTTTGTGCAACATACCGGTAGGACGGCCTGCTGACGGTTCAGTTTGGTAAGTTCTCGTCCTCGCCTCTCAAAAAAGTTCGACACCTCCGCCAACGCTTCTTCGTGCAACTGCATATCGCAGTTGAAAAAGCGGGCCAGACATTCTTTGGTCAGGTCGTCCCGTGTGGGGCCAAGCCCTCCGGTGATCAGAATAATATCGGCTCGTCGGGAAGCCTCCTTAAGGGCGTTCATTATAGACTCAACTACGTCGCCGACGGTGGTAGACCGGACTACCTTAATGCCGGTGTCGGAAAGCGTGGCGGCTATCCACTGACTGTTGGTATCTACAATGTGACCATAAAGGATTTCGTCTCCGATGGTAATTATTTCTGCGGTAGCGTTCATAAAGGCGTTTTACGCTTCAAAGTAAAGGTATTGAAAATAGCCGTGCATCTGCGGGGAACTGCAATCGGTTATTTGCCGGGCTAATTTTGTACCTTCGCTTAGGCATTTTACAAGCGTATCCATATTTATGATTAAACGATTCATCATACCACTGATTATCACGGCCGGTGCCTGCACAAGCGCCCAACTTAATCAAACCCTCGGTGAAGTGAGCAAGTCGCTGGGGGGTACGCCCTCCACCAGCGAGGTAGCGCAGGGACTTAAGGAAGCCCTGGTGGTTGGTATTTCCAAGGGAAGTGATCTGGTGTCACAGGCCGATGGCTATCTCAAGAATCCGGAAATAAAAATTCCCTTCCCACCGGATGTGCAACGTGTAGAGGAGAGACTTCGACAAATCGGGTTGGGCAGCGAGGTCGATAAATTTGTGACGGCACTCAACCGGGGGGCTGAGATGGCGGCACGCGAAGCCAAACCCATCTTTGTTGAAGCGATACGTTCGATGACGATTGAAGATGCATGGGCAATTCTCAGAGGTGAAGATGATGCGGCGACGCAGTATCTTAAGCGCACCACGTCAGGATTGCTGAAAGAGAAATTCAAGCCGGTCGTGCAACGTTCCCTTAATGAGGTGAATGCGACCCGTTATTACGGCGATATCGTGAGCCGGTATAATCAGATACCCCTTGTCCAGAAAGTGAACCCTGATCTCGACGATTACGCCACAGACAAAGCGATTGAGGGACTGTTCCTTATGATTGCCCGCGAAGAAAAAAGCATTCGGGAAAATCCGGCTGCCCGGACGACCGAGCTCCTCCGCCGGGTGTTCGGAGCGCGGTAAGCAGCCGGGGGATGATTTTTGCAGACGCTGTCAGAAAAATCATCCTCTCTATGGAATTGTTTGACAAGCACCAATCCGTGCTCACCAAAGCTGTTGAGGCTTTGCATGCGCGACAATTCTTTGCCGCTTTTCCTGAAAACCCTGCTCCGGCGATCTACGGTGATTCTGCTGATGCTCAGGGGCAGCAGGCATTCAAATCGAGATTGGGTAAACCCTTCGATCAGCTTCTTCAGAAAGATGCCGAATCCTGGATTGGAGAGGAAGAGTCTCCTTACTTGCATGAAAAGCTCGGAATCACCTATCCTGCGTACAATACCGATAGTCTCGTTCAACGCTCGAGAGCTGCCTTCCATAGTTGGCGAAAGCTTGACGTCAATCGACGCGCAGGCATTTTACTGGAATCGCTTGAACGCCTGAGAGATCGTTTTTTTGAGCTCGCCTATGCCACCATGCACACCACCGGCCAGGGGTTTATGATGGCGTTCCAGGCGTCGGGGCCCCATGCGGCTGACCGTGCGCTGGAGGCGATTGCCGCCGGTTATGAAGAACTTCGGCGTGTTCCTCAACGAGCTCACTGGGAGAAACCGATGGGCAAATACGTGGTGAAGCTGGATAAAGAGTGGCGCCCGGTACCTAAAGGTATTTCGTTGGTGATCGGATGTTCTACGTTTCCGACCTGGAACTCGGTAGGAGGGATCTATGGCAGCCTTATCACGGGAAATAGTGTCATTGTAAAACCACATCCCGGGGCAATACTCCCGCTGGCGATGTTCGTCAGCGAAATTCAGCGAGTTCTAGACGAAGAGAAACTTGATTTTAATATTTGCCAGCTCGCCGTGGACACGCACGATGCGATGAAGACCCGTGCGTTGGCAGAGCATCCCGCTGTGAAGATCATAGATTACACGGGCAGTCCGGAGTTCGGTAGTTATCTCGAGTCGTTGTCGGGAAAAACCGTATTCACCGAAAAAGCGGGCGTCAACTGCGTCATACTCGATTCGACCGACGATATTGATAAAGTGGTTTCGAATCTTGCTGTTTCCCTTACGCTATATAGTGGGCAGATGTGCACCGCTCCGCAGAACTTTCTCGTGCCGGCAGGGGGAATAAAGACCGCAGAGGGGATGACAACGTTCGATGCTTTTTCAACGAAGCTTAGTGAAGCAATAACATCTTTGGTCGACAATCCAAAGGCTGGCCCTTTCGTGATGGGTGCAATTCAGAACGACAGAACGTTCCGTCGGATCGGGGAGGCCGAGCAGATGCCCGGTAAAGTTTGGCTTCGTTCCCGGACCGTTTCCCATCCGATGTTTCCGAAAGCGAGAATGGCCACGCCAGTTGTCGTCGAACTCGATGCGTCTGACTACAAACTTTATTCGCGCGAATACTTCGGTCCGATAGCCTTCATCGTTCGTACGCGTAATACCGACGAATCGATTGAGATTGCTCAGTCTTTGGCCGAACATCACGGAGCTATTTCATGCGGAGCCTATGTCACCAATGCTGAAACAAAGGCGCGAATCGCGGATGAGATGGCGCTCTCGGCGACGCCGGTGTCGTTCAACTTAACAGGTAACGTATATATGAATCAGAACGCGGCCTTTTCTGATTTCCATGTGAGCGGAGGTAACCCTGCGGGGAACGCCTCATTTACAAATCCTCAGTTTGTATTGGGGCGGTTTAATTGGGTCGGCCATCGCGAGATGGTTCCCGCGTGAGCGTATACGTTCTTAGGTTTGCTTTACCGCACAGGAACCCGTCTGATGATTCGCGAGAACAGCGCGGGGAGAAAGCGTTTTACATATACTCCGAGAACTTCTTTACCGCCGATATAGACCTCCTCGCGGTTGCGTTCGATAGCGCGGACAATCTTTCTGGCACACCAATCCGCCGGCTTGCCTTTAAACTGAGCTTCGTCCATCTTGTTGAGCGGCGTACCGTCGCCGGTGAGTGCGGCGTAAGTGATGGGCGTGTGGATAAAGCCGGGGCAAATCATCGTTACGCGAATATTGTCGCGGTAGTGTTCGGCGCGGACCGCATCAAAGAAGCCGTGAAGCGCGTGCTTTGAAGCCGCATAGGCCGAGCGATAGGGAGTGCCGAATTTACCCGTTACACTGCTGATCGCGACATAGTGGCCCGACCTTCTCGAGATAAAATGTGGAAGAAGATGTTTGGTCAAGGCGACGGCACCAAAGTAGTTTACTTCCATGATGCGTCGGTCGACCTCCATCGATGTTTCTGAGACAAGACTGCGTTGACTTATTCCTCCGTTATTAATCAGTACATCTATGTGCCCAAAAAGTTGAATCGCAGCTTGGGTGGATACCTCGAGTGTTGAAGGTTCGGCAAGATCGATCGGCAGGATACTTATGTCGGCTTGTGCCTCCGCGGGACAGTTTCCTTTCACCCGCGCGAGTTCATCTTTCCGCCGTGCCGATAGAATCAAACGGGCTCCTTTTGCGGCCAGAACGTAGGCGAGGGCTTCGCCAATTCCGGATGAAGCACCGGTAATCCAGAAGACTTTCTTGCTTACAGTGGTCATAATTGGGTTATGCGGTCGTAGATTACGATGTCGAACGGATATTGATGACGTTCGTCAGCAGGATGATGAGATCTGCTCACCTCTTTCCAGTCGGCGGGGTCCACTGCGGGGAAGAAGGTATCACCCTCGATGTCGGCGTGTATCTCCGTCAGATAGAGACGCGTGGTATAGGGAAGGGCTAGTCGATAGATTTCCGCACCGCCAATGATGAAGCACTCATTTTCACCCTGGTTACGCGCGTGTTCGAGTGCGGATGTTATATCATGCATGACGAGACATCCCGGAGCCTTGAAGTCTTGCTGGCGTGTGAGTACAATGTTGGTACGGTTGGGAAGGGGTTTGTATTTGGGAGGCAACGACTCATAGTTTCTCCGTCCCATGATGACATGGTGGCCCGTTGTACTTTGCATGAAAAACTTCATGTCATCGGGCAGGTGCCAGGGCAGGTCGTTGTCCCTACCGATAACACGATTCGTTGCCAGGGCTGCAATGGCGGATACAATCATAGACTTAAAGCTGGTTACCGAGAAAAAAGTCGCGTATGGTCAGCCGTTTCTTCCCTTCAGGTTGCCATTCGACGACAGAGATCCATCGGTCGGAACATTTAAAATAGAGATAATTCCTGTTGTCTGTTACATAGTCGCCTGTTTCTTTCCCGGCGTCTGGGTGGTCGACTACCTGGCTTTTGAAAATTTTATATGTCTTGTTGTTGAGTTTTATCCAGGCGCCCGGATAGGGCGAAAGGCCTCGGATGAAATTGCGGACGGCATGTGCGGGGCGGTTCCAATTTATCTCACAGTCTTCGCGAAATATTTTGGGGGCTGCCCTGAGAACTTCCTTGTCGGATTGCGGGACGGGGGTATACTCACCCTGCTGAATAGCCTTCACGGTCTTGAGTACAAGCGCAGCGCCCTTTTCCATAAGGCGTTGATAGAGTGTACCGGCATCATCGTTGTCGTTAATTGGCTCTGACTCCTGAAAGATAATGCTGCCGGTATCGATTTCATGTTTGAGGAAGAAGGTGGTGACTCCGGTTTCTTTTTCGCCATTGATGATCGCCCAGTTGATAGGGGCCGCTCCCCGGTATTGGGGAAGGAGCGATGCGTGGAGGTTAAACGTGCCTAGCGGTGGCATGTTCCACACTACTTCGGGAAGCATCCTGAAGGCTACGACTATCTGCAGGTCGGCAGCATAACTGCGAAGTTCCTCGACGAAGTCGGAAGCTTTTAGATTTGTGGGCTGTAACACCGGTATATCGTGATTGAGCGCACACGCTTTCACGGGTGAGGCGACGATTTTTTGCCCGCGCCCCTGCGGCTTGTCTGGCGCCGTTACCACGGCAACGACATTGAAGTTGTTAGCGACAAGTATCTCGAGAGAAGGCACGGCGAATTCGGGCGTGCCCATAAACACAATTCTTAGCGGAGACTGCATATGTCGGCAAATATATGGCTTGAGCGGAGAGTTACCAGAACAACGACGACTAGCTGCGCAGGCTCTTTCGCATGTATTTAGAGCAGATGGGGCAATTCTCCCAGATATGTCCCCGGGCTGGACAATATTTTCTGCCGAAGTAGATGATCTGAAGATGGGCCTTGTCCCACTTCTCCTGAGGAATCAGTCGTTTCAGGTCGCGCTCGGTTTGCTCTACGCTTTTTCCGTTCGAAAGGCCCCATCGGTACGCGAGGCGGTGGATGTGAGTATCGACGGGGAACGCCGGTTGTTTAAAGACCTGTGTCATCACCACTGACGCTGTCTTGTGGCCTACACCCGGAAGTTCTTCCAGTTCCTCAAAGGTTTGGGGGACTTCCCCGTCATACTTGTCAATTAGAATCTGCGATAATTTACTGATGGCTTTCGCTTTGGCAGGTGAGAGGCCACAAGGCTTTATGATCTCGCGAATCTGATCGACCGGGATTTTCGCCATATCAAAGGGATTGTCGGCGAGTGCGAAGAGATGCGGGGTGGTTTTGTTTACGCGTTCATCAGTGCACTGTGCTGACAGCAGAACTGCAATCAGCAGTGTATATGCGTCCTTGTGATCGAGTGGGATGTCAGGATCCGGAAAGTGTTCGTCGAGAATTCGGAGAATATCTTTTACTTTTTCAGCCTTCGTCATAAGAACATCGTGACCATCAGGGGTACAGCAAATATTTTTTTCGCATAGCCTTGAAGGCGTCAAGTTCGGATTGCCAGCTTTCGCGGATCTGCTCTTCGGTCATGCCCTCGATAATTTGCTGCTTCAATTCCGGAGTTCCGGCCAGGCGATCGAATGAGCCGATGAAAAATTTCTCTTTGTCTTCATAACGATTGTAGAAGTCGATGATGTACTCCAGGGTAATACGGGGTTGTACCTCCACGGCGCTGAGGTCAAGTCCATAGCATGTTTCTCCGTTGTGAGGAGGGTGGGTAGACATGTTGGCGATCGGGCGTGGAGTAAAGCTGTAGGGCATGTCCTTGAACGTCGGGTTTCCAATCACAAGAAAAGGTTGTTCCGTTCCTCGTCCTACGCTGATAACGGTACCTTCGAACAGACAGAGCGAAGGGTACAGTCGCACAGCCTGGTCGTTAGGCAAATTGGGAGATGGTTTTACCGGCAGCGAATATCGGTCGGCGTGGGTCCAGTTCTCCAGAGTGATAACCTCCAGATCGCATCTGACTTCGTTCTCCAGCCACCCCTCGCCATTGATCATGTTAGCCAGTTCCCCAACAGTGAGTCCATGGACAACGGGGATGGGGTGCATACCCACGAACGACTTGAGCTCTGGAACGCGGACCGGGCCATCGACAAAATCGCCGTTGGGATTAGGGCGATCGAGGACGATCATTTTCTTGTTTTGTTCCGCGCATGCTTCCATTGCATAGTGCATGGTACTGATGTAGGTGTAGAAGCGTGTTCCGACATCCTGAATGTCGAAGATCACCACGTCAACATCGGCCAGTTGCTCCGGGGTCGGCTTGCGGTTTGCGCCGTAAAGTGAAATGATAGGCAAGCCGGTGCGTTCGTCAATGTCGTCGCTGATTTTTGCGCCGTCAGGGGCGGCTCCGCGGAAACCGTGCTCGGGGGCAAAGACTTTCGTTACCGCAACGCCGGATGCGAGGAGCGTGTCGGCGAGATGCGTATTGCCAACGAGCGACGTATGGTTCACGACCAGCGCTACATTCTTGCCGTTGAGGAGGGGAAGCAGCACGTCAAGTCGTTCCGCACCGACGCGTACGGAGACATCGTTCTGCGGGACCGACGCGGCTGGCTTCACGGTGCAGTTAGACGAAACTAAGGAAAAAAACAGCAGGAGGGTGACAATGATATTTTTCATAATTTCTGGTTCGTGGGGGGAGTTTGCGGGTAATGGTTTAATTTGCAAACGTCCGGAAATATAGCAAAAGTTTGAACCTTTCTTATTTCATATCGAAGCGCATCAGCGGGGGTAGCCAGAACGGATTTTCGACAACGATTCACAAGATAGCCGTTGTAAGTATCGCTATCGGCCTTGCAGCATCGATCGTTGCTTTCCTGATTATGAAGGGATTTCAGGAAACGGTGATGGACAAAATCTACAGCTTCAGCGGCCACATCAGTGTTACTAAGTTCTCAATGAACAACTCCATGGAGCAACAGCCTATGGATTTCAAGATTGATCTTTATAAAAATCCCCAGGATTACCCTTATATCCGACACGTTCAGGAGTATGCGACTAAGGTAGGTGTTGTGAAAGCTGATGATGAAGCACTCGGCGTGGTGATCAAGGGAGTAGGCGAGCGCTTTCATCGTGAAATCTTTTCAGAGAACCTGGTTGCCGGGCGTTTCCTCACGTTCTCGGATTCCGGGTACTCGAACGATGTTGTTCTGAGCAAGGTCATCGCCACAAAATTGCGCAAGGACGTGGGGGATGACATCATTGTTCACTTCTTTCAGAATCCACCGCGCTTTCGTCGGCTAAAAGTGGTCGGTGTGTATGAAACCAACTTGTCGGAATACTTCGACAGCCGGGTCGTTCTCTGCGACATTGGCTTGATTCAACGCCTGAACGACTGGCCCGATAGCGTGGCGGGTGGTCTTGAAGTGTTTGTGACCGATCCTACCCGTGTCGATGAAGCAGCTTTCGCCCTTGGCGACAAGATTGATTTTGATTTGAATATCGAGAGAATCAGCGACCGGTTTATTCAGGTGTTCGAATGGCTGGGTTTGTTGAGTCGCCAGGTCAACATCTTGCTTGGGATTATCATGACGGTTGTATGCGTCAACATGATCTCAGTCGTCCTGATCCTGGTGATGGAGCGAACGCAGATGATCGGCATGCTCAAGGCCCTGGGGGGAAGTAACGGACTGATCCGCTCGATATTTGTATTCAATGGCGTCAGGCTTATTCTGAAGGGCCTTGCGCTGGGGAACATCCTCGGCCTGGGCGTTTGCTTCCTTCAGGATCGATTCAAAATCATCAAGCTGAATCCGCACGACTACTACATGAGCTTTGTGCCGATCAGCTGGCACTGGGATATCGTCCTCGCTCTTAACATCATCACGCTCGTTCTGGTCACTATTATTCTGGTCATACCTACGATGGCTATTTCACGCATTTCTCCGATTCGTGCGATCCGGTTCGATTAAGTCAATTCGCCACCGTTACAAGGGCAGAAATTCTATTATTGCGCCATATTGACTGATTTGAATTCCCCAATTGCTCCGAAAGAAGACAATTTGTCTTGAAAAGGTGTACGGCACGTTATTCTCAATGAGGGGAATCGAATTCGGACATTAAACAACAATAGTCATGAGCATTACACGTTATAACCCTGTGTGGGCGGATTTTACTCCAACTTCCTTTGGCCACCTGATAGATCGGTTTTTCAACGACCCTATTAGTCGGTCGGGCGGAACCGCCTATGCGTTTTCGCCTCAGGTTGACATCATTGAAAGGGAAAAGGATTTCACCCTTCAGGTTGCTGTTCCGGGCATGGACAAGGATGAGTTCAAGATCAGCGTTGATGGCGATCGACTCACGGTAGCCGGCGAGAGGAAGCAGGTGACTGAGTCGAAAGATTTTCGTCATCGCGAACTAAGGTACGGTGCGTTCAGTCGCTCATTTGTCCTTCCGGATGAGGTAGACAAGGAGCGGATCGAGGCACGCTATGATAAAGGAATTCTGTCGCTGGTTATTCCGAAGGCGGAGAAGAAGCTTCAGAAGACTACGATAAAAGTAGCCTGACCAGCACACCTGCAGGATTAAGATAGGGGTTTAAGTTTAGTAGGTGTAAAGCGTCCCGGTTCGGGGCGCTTTTTTTTGTTGTTAAAACCCTATAGTTGATTTTATTCGTTTAACTTTCCTATAAAGGGATCTGATATGAAGCGCTCGGCCTTTCTTTTACTTATTGTGCTGGTAGCGGGGATCGGCGGCGTGCTAGGCGCGTACTTTACGATTCGCTATTTGGGTATTTCGAACCTCAGTTATAATTCTATTGAGGAGCGACAGCAGCTGGTTCTGACAGGCCGTCCTGTAGACACATCTTATCAAGTCCCCAATCACATCAACTTCCTCAACACCGCGAACAGGGTTGTATCGGGAGTGGTTCATATACGAACAGGTTATGGGCCGGGGGTCTTCAGTCTGAATCCTCTTCAGCAGTACGAGCGTCCGGTACATTCGTCTGGTTCGGGGGTTATCATTTCGGACGATGGCTACATTGTGACGAACAACCACGTGATAGAGGATGCCACCAATATTGAGGTGGTGATGAACAACAACCAGCGTTTTTACGCCAAGCTGATCGGCGCAGATGCCAGTACCGATTTGGCGCTTTTGAAGGTGAACGCTTCCAATCTGCCCTTTATCCCTTATGGAGATTCCGATCTCTTGCAGCCGGGTGAGTGGGTCCTCGCGATTGGTAATCCTTTCGATCTCAATTCGACGGTGACTGCTGGGATTGTGAGTGCCAAAGCCCGCAACATTGGTATTCTTCAGGAGCGGAGTGGACTCTCCGTGGAGGCCTTCATTCAGACGGATGCAGCGGTGAATCCTGGCAACAGCGGCGGGGCGCTGGTTAATCTGGCGGGCAAGCTGGTAGGGATCAACACCGCGATTGCCACCTCGTCGGGCAGCTACCAGGGATACTCATTTGCCATTCCGGTGAGTTTGGTGAAGAAGGTGATGGACGACCTTCTGGAGTTTGGAAGGGTTCAGCGTGGACTTCTGGGAATCAACATTGGGGACGTGAATGCGAGTCTGGCCGAGCAGTACGGCCTGCCTGTGAGTCAGGGAGTGTACGTGAGCAATGTTCTTCGGGGTAGCGCAGCCGAGGAAGCAGGGATGCGGCCGGGTGATGTTATTGTTGCAATTGATGATCGTTCAGTGAACTCTGTGTCTGAATTGCAGGAGTGGGTTGCGCGGAACCGGCCGGGGAGTGAGATCGCGGTTACTTTCCTCCGTCAGGGTGATCGGCGACAGGTGAGAGCCAGACTAAAGAACAGCAATGGTGATCTTTCTCTTCAGCCCCGGGAGGTCAGCTATGAGCTGGGGGGAGGTCGGTTTGAAGACATACCGTATCGCGAACTCAGCCAGTTCATGATCGATGGCGGTGTAAAGATAGCGAGAGTATCGGGCGGGAAATGGAAGGAAGCCGGCATTCGTTCAGGGTTCATCATTGCCTACATTGATAAGGTACCTGTAGACAATGTTGAAGACCTCAACCGCATTCTGGAATACAAGCGTGGCGGAATGCTCGTCGAGGGTTTCTACCCCAATGGCGAGAAGGCGGTGTACGGTGTCGATTGGTAGTTCTGCTCTGACAATCATGCGTAATCCGGGCCCCGAAAGGGGCCTTCTTCATTTAGACGGTAATTCATTTCCATAAATAAATCCTTAGTTTTGGGGCGCTAACGGAAAACTCATGAAAAATTTCGGCATTAAAGACGCATTATCAACCCTCGGTGTAAGAAGAAGCAATCCGGGCGTGTCAACCGGTACAGCATGGCTGCGGACAACAGGCGACCGTATAGATTCTTTTTCTCCGGCCGACGGGAAACTCATAGGAACGGTTCAGCTCGCGGATGAGAAGGCTTATGACCGTGCGGTGACCGCAGCAGCGGAAGCGTTTGTCGAGTGGCGCAGCTGGCCTGCGCCTAAGCGTGGCGAAATTGTACGTCAAATCGGAGAAGCCCTCCGCGAATACAAGGAACCCCTTGGTAAGCTCGTCTCCTATGAGATGGGAAAAAGCTACACCGAAGGACTTGGCGAGGTTCAGGAGATGATTGATATATGTGATTTTGCTGTGGGTCTTTCCCGGCAGCTGCACGGGCTTACCATGCACTCTGAGCGTCCTGAGCATAGGATGTACGAACAGTGGCATCCGCTGGGTGTTGTCGGCATTATCACGGCCTTCAATTTCCCGGTGGCTGTATGGTCATGGAACAGCATGATTGCGTGGGTATGTGGAAACACTTGCGTATGGAAGCCTTCGGAAAAAACTCCGCTGTGTTCCATAGCATGTCAACAAATCGCTGCAGAGGTTTTTGAACGCAACGGTGTTCCTGAAGGTGTATCATGCCTGGTTAATGGTGACTATAAGATAGGTCAGATGCTCGCGGCCGATGAGCGGATCGGACTTATTTCGGCAACCGGTTCTGTACGTATGGGCAAGGCGGTAGCACGCACTGCAGCAGAACGCCTGGGCCGGACCTTACTTGAGCTCGGCGGAAACAATGCCATCATCATTACACCTAATGCCGATCTCGATATCGCTATTCGCGGTGCCCTCTTCGGAGCGGTAGGTACTGCGGGGCAGCGTTGTACGACCACCCGTCGACTCATTATTCACGAAGATGTGTACGAGGAAGTGAAGTCCCGCCTCGTATCGGCTTATGAGCAGCTGCGTATCGGCAATCCACTGGATCCGGCTAATCATGTCGGACCGCTGATCGATAAGCAAGCTGTGAAAATGTACCGCGATGCCTTGCGGAAGATTAAAGCAGAAGGCGGTAACATCGTGGTAAAAGGCGGTGTGCTCGAAGGAAAAGGGTATGAGTCGGGATGTTACGTCCGACCGGTCATTGCGGAAGTGGAGCCTCATTTCGAGATCGTTCAACAGGAGACCTTTGCACCCATTCTCTATTTGCTTCGCTACAAGGAGCTTGAAGAAGCCATCGCGATCAACAATGGCGTGAAGCAGGGGCTGTCATCAGCTATCATGACGAACAATATGCGGGAATCGGAAGCATTCCTCTCGCACGCCGGATCTGACTGTGGTATCGCTAATGTTAATATCGGTACTTCAGGTGCGGAAATCGGCGGAGCGTTTGGTGGCGAGAAAGAAACCGGAGGTGGACGTGAGTCGGGATCCGATGCGTGGAAAAACTATATGCGCAGGCAAACCAATACAATCAACTACGGAAAATCTCTTCCTCTTGCCCAGGGTATAAAGTTTGCAGTTTAACGCTGTTTGGATTTCATACCCAAACGTGTATTTTTATAAGCGTTCAACTACACGACGACTATGGCTGGAAAGAAATACAGAGCGGTCATGCTGATCGATGATAATGAGATTGACAATCTTATCAATCAGAAAATGATCGAGGCAGCCTCTGTCGCGGATAGCATCTACACGCATACCGGTGCCAAGAGCGCTATTGAGTTCTTGCGCAATATGGAACAGCTAGAAGTAGCCGAACAGGTTCTGCCAGATGTGATCTTCCTCGACATCGACATGCCATTGATGGATGGTTTTCAGTTTCTGGACGAGTTTGAGAAACTGTCGAAAACCGTTAAGAACAAATGTCGGATTGTGATGCTGACGTCATCCATCAACCCTCAGGATTTCAATCGGTCCAAGAAGTATGAAAACGTGAAGCTCTATCTCAACAAGCCGCTATCCCACGATAGCATCATAAAGCTTGATGTTTGAGATCGGGTCGATTCCGTTTGATTCCTCAGACTTCCGTTAGCAATTTGATGAACTTTTCGTCCATCTTGATCAGGCGTGTTGGGGCGAAGTAGGCAACCTGCACACTGTTCAATCGTGGAATAATAGCCGCAATTTTCTTGGCTTTGTCCTTTTTGGCCTCACTCGTAGCGATCTTGAGTATCTTAAGAAACAGAGTGATATTCTCGCAGGTGTCTTTCCCGTAAAGTCGGATCTGACGCTGAATGCTATTTGACAACTGATTAAAGAGCTCGTAATCGCGTAGCAGGACGTATTGCAGGGCAAGAAGTGACTTCGTTTCAAGCTGCGCGAAGGGATATTTCTTTAGACTGACTTCGTTGAGCAAATTGTTAATGGTCTTTGCCGCCTCGTCAAACCTGTCAGCGTAATAGCAGGACAATGCGCGATACAGCACGTAAATCACGTGTTTAGGCACATCCTGCGGATCGGCCTCGTAGTCCTCAAAAACGGTCTCGTTTTCTGCATAGAGGTCGGCTTCCGATCCGTTCCGAAGATGGCGCTCTATCTTCGAGATCAGGAATTGGGCCGGGAAAGTATAATTCGAGTAATTCACCAGCAGGTTGGCGCAGGCATCGTTCACCTCTTCAAAGTACTTCTCCGCCTGCCTGTACACCTTGTAATGGTTGTAGTATTCAAGCTTCAGGAATTCAAAGACCAGATTCAGGTGATAGTAGATGGAATCAAGGTGATAGCTCTCGAATATCTTCTGGACTTTCAAGAAAATGTCTTCAATGGGTTCGCCATCGCCTGAAGACTCTTCCGGTTCGACGAACAAGCGGTGAAAGACATACATGCAGCTTTGGTATACGTAGAGCCGATGTGATTCATAGAGATTTGCTACGTTTTGCATTTCCTTCATGACGAGGGTGAGGCCCAGTTTCTCGATTTCACCCCCGTTTAGAAGATATTCGCCAAACTTTTTGAAGTAGTCTGCAAGCAAATCCTCCGCCTTGTCTACCGCGAGCATGTAAGCGACGTGGCGGTTGTATAACTGCGAGTATTGGAAGTAGTCGGGTGAATGGATGTTCAGCCGCTTGAGGGCTTTGTAAATAACCGTTAATTCGTTGGCCAAGTCGTAGTCCAGTAGTTCCTTTTCAAGCTTTTTGAGGGTCGCGATCGAGATAGCCTTTTTCTTGGTAAATAGCACTTCATTTACGTTGGCCACTTTCCGCAACACGTCTGTTCGCGGACTCTCCAGTTGCTCCATCAGGTACTCTTCAATCTTAAGATTGAGACGTGAACGCAGGGTGTAGTATGCGTTGGCATTTACGTCCAACTCCGTCATGATTTTGCTGTCTGAAAGAGAACGTTCACGAAGGGCCTTGAGAAGGTAAGCTGATTTTTCAGCATTGCTTTCAATGAGCGAATTATGGATGGCTGAGAAGTCTTTTTCGGAGAGTTGCTTGATGATATTCTTTAACTTGGCCATGCAGTGTTCTTTACTTGGGAAAATTTACAAAATTTATTCCTGTAAGCAATAGGCTCGGTTGGATCGCCCAGTCGGGCAAAATTGCAACGATAAAAGGGTCTTACCAAGTAATCTAACCTGCTGCGAAGTTTGTAGTTTTGATCATGAAGTAACGTTTGTGAAGCTCGAAACCATTTTCGTTCTCGCTTTTTTACTGGTCGCGGGTGTGGCCACGGGTCAGTTGGCTAATCCGGTTGAACGAACTTTGCGCAAGGATATCGACAAGCAACGCTGGGACAGGGCGAAGTCACGGTTTCAGAAGGCGCTGGCCAAAGACTCAGTCAATCCTTCGGCGCGGTATGGGCTGTCTTTATTCTTTCTTTATCCCGACAATCCGGAGCACAACCTCGACTCTTCCTACTTCTATGTGGTTACAGCTCTTAGAGACTACACGCATGTCGAGTTGCGCTCAAAGGAGCGTCTGATTAGAAGCGGCCTTGATAGTCTCCTTTTCGTACGCCAGCGGGCCCGAATTGATAGTATTGCGTTTGAGGAGGCCCGACGCATTCATACGGAAGCGGCCTACCAGGAGTTTCTTCAGCATTTTCCTCAAGCGGAACAGCAGGTGCTCGCGCGGAGGTTGCGGGATGAAGTCGCCTACCAGGATGCTGTCAATGAGAATTCTTATCGGGCGTTCCAGCGGTATATCGAACGTTACCCCGACTCGGAGCGAGCAGACGATGCAAGGGCGAATTATCACAGCCTTCTGTATGAAGAAAAGACCCGTGACCAACGTTTAAGCAGCTATATCCGATTCCTTGAAGAACACCCGGACTCACCGTACCGGCAGGAAGTGTACAAACAGATCTTTGAGCGGTCGACGGCCGATGGGAATGTAGAACGGTTTATATCGTTCATGCATCGTTATCCGGTAAGCCCCTTGTCGCGCAAAGCCGCTTCGATGGCCTTTCATATACTCGCCGATACGGACCATCCGGAATGGCCGGAAGGTTTCCTTACGGATTCGCTCCACCATGTATTGAAGTTGAATGAGACCTATTGGATTCCCGTCTATTCGAATGGCCGCTACGGCTTTATGGATGCGATGGGGGTTGAGATGCTCGCTCCGGATTTTGAGGAGATCGATGCCGACTACCTGTGTGGTGGGATCGTTGACGATGTACTTTTCGTGGATGGGAAACTCATTGGTCGCAACGGTGGTGTCATTTACGATGGAAAGGTTGAACGTTGGGATGACCTTGGACTTGGGCTTCTTCTCGTCGATGCCGGAGATACACAGCGGGTGATTCACAAGTCGGGGGACCTTATCATTGACAGCGTTGACGACGCCCGGATAATCGGCTCGCGGTTCCTCTCTGTAAGGCGGGAAAATCAGTGGACGCTACATGCCCTGACCGGCCGCCAGTTGGACAGTCGGACGTGGGACGACATTAGCATGCTGCAGGGGCTGATTGTTTTTCGAAGCGGAGAGAAACGTTTCATCGCGCCGCCCGACGCGCTCATTGTATCCGGTGAGACTCTTGCAGTCTCCGTGTCGGAGCCGTTCGACGAACTGCGACCGTGGATGGAGGGTTTGTTGTGGGGGCGTTCGGGGGAGTTCGAAGGAGTGGTCGATGGCGACATGAATACAGTGATTCGGTTTGATCGTCATCGTCTTACGGAGATTGCGTCGGGCGCCGTAGCGCGGGCGGGTGATAAATGGGTGATTTACGGGCGGAACGGGCGACGGTCGTCGACGTTAAATGGCTATGTAGTGGCTGGACGCATGGTGGGCGGAAAATACAACGGCGCATGGTACGCGCTCGATCAATCTTCTCTGCAATCGGTCGGCCTTGCTTGCGATTCGCTATGGGCAGAAGGCGCTTTCCTGGTCGGGTACCGACGCGATTCAGTTGTGGTGCACTTCGAAGGACTCCGGGCCAGAGTATTTCCGCATGCGACCCGTATGCTCTTCATACCCGGAAGAGACTCGACCTCCTTCCTTGCCGTCCAGCATCGCGGCAGGGACTATGCTGTATATGACCTGCGTGGTGATGTTGTGCTTGCCGCTGCATTTGACGCGATTGAATATGCAGGTCAGGGAGTTTTCGTCGTGACGCAGCGGGATAAAAAGGGACTTGTTGATTTGCAGGGAAAGACACTGTTACCCGCAGAATACGATGCGATTGGAAGTGTGCGCGATGGGGTAATTTCACTATTGCGCAACAAACGCTTCGGGGCATACAACGTGGCCAGGCGAAGTCTTATCAAGCCAAGGTATGATCGCAACGTAGTACCCTATGCGCGTGACTGGGCGGTGTGTTATCGACAAGGAGCTTATGGGTTTTGTCGTTGGGATGATCGGGAAGTGAGTGGCCTGGAGTTTGATGAGGTTCAGCATTGGAATGATTCTATCGCTCTCGTCAGGCGTGGGGGGCAATGGAGCTTTTATGATATTGCAGAAGGAACTTACAAAGCCCAGGGACTGCGCGCTGTCTCGCCCTTAAGAAACACCAAAGGCGAAAAGCTGGCGATCGTGCAGCGAGACAAGTCTTACGGAGTTGTTGATGCTCAAGGGGATGAACTTATTCCTGCGACATTCTCCGAAGTTGTTAACCTCGGTAATCCTGAGACACCTCTCTTTTTTACTGAAAAACATATTCGCGAGGCGTCACTGTTCGTAGTGATCTACTATGATCACACGGGGAAAATGCTTCGAAAGGAGATTTATGACGATGTCAACGATTATGACAAAATCTATTGCACTGTTAACTAAAAAGTCTTAACTCACACCGTTGTAAAAAGTTTACCCATTTATTTAACCGCTGTGAAGGCATGAAAATCAGATTCTTAATGGTTGCGTTCCTCTGCTCGGCATTCGCTGTTGCGCAACCCTCGATGGAGGAAAAGCCCCCCAAGCTTGTTGTGGGAATTATAGTAGATCAAATGAGGCAGGAGTACCTTTACCGGTTCTATCCTAAATTTGGTGAAGGCGGATTCAAGCGTCTTATGAACGACGGGTTCATGGTTCGCAATGGACACTACAACTATGCGCCTACCGTTACAGGACCCGGCCACGCTTCGGTGTATACCGGATCGACTCCTGCAATTCACGGAATCATTGGTAACTCCTGGTATGACAAGGAGCTAAAGAAGGAAGTCAACTGTGTGAACGATCCGCGCTTCGCGCCCGTCGGAGTCAAGGAGGGTAATGGCACTGTTTCTCCGTGGCGTCTCAACGTGACTACCATTACAGACGAACTGAAGCTGGCGACGCAAAAGCGCGCTAAAGTAATCGGAATGTCTGTCAAAGACAGAGGCGCTGTTTTGCCTGCCGGACATATGGCTGATGGTGCATACTGGTACGACGGAAAAACCGGGCGCTTTATCACGAGTACTTACTACCGGGAGAAATTGCCCGATTGGGTGGAACGCTTTAACGCGCGCAACCTTCCGGAAAAGTATCTCTCACAGGAATGGAAGACGGTTTATCCTATTGAACAGTATGTGGAAAGCGGACCCGATGATACGCCGTACGAGGTTCGCATCGGAGGAAAAGATAAACCTGTGTTTCCGTACGATCTGAAGGCGCTGCGGAAGCCCAACGATTACGGACTTTTGTCGACCACTCCTTTCAGCAACGAACACCTGGTCGAGTTTGCCAAGGCTGCCGTCGATGGAGAACAAATGGGAAAGGATGACATTACCGATTTTCTGACCATTTCGTTCTCGGCTACGGATGGCCTCGGCCACGGAGTAGGGCCCAATGCAGTGGAAATTCAGGACATGTATATCCGACTGGACAGAAGTCTGGCTGACTTGTTCAAAACGTTGGATTCAAAGGTCGGCCAGGGAAATTACACCGTCTTTCTTTCTGCCGATCATGCGGTCGCCGACAATGCTCAATTTTCAATTGATAACAGGCTTCCCGGTGGTTTGATCGATGGAGGTGCGATAGCAAAAGGCCTCAAAGAACATTTGGCGAACTACTTCCCTGACAGAGATATTATTGAAGCGTTCAGTGGTGGGCAAGTGTATTTCAATCAGCAGGCTTTTGAAAACGATCCCAAAGCATCGGGTGTTGAGTTGCTCATTGCCACTGAGCTTACTGTCAACTATCTCATGAATCAGCCGGGTATAGCCCAGGTTTATTCCGAGAATGTTTTGCGTCAAAGCCAATATAGTGAAGGTGGCCCGAAAGGTATGGTTACTCGGGGTTATCACGCCAAGCGTGGAGGTGATGTGGTGATTGTTCCTGAATCCGGCTGGTATATGTCGACCAGTAAGACGGGTACAACGCATGGTTCACCCTGGACTTACGACACGCACGTACCGATCCTTTTCTACGGTAAGGGTATACGCAAGGGGACCTCGGCCAAATATCAGAGCATTACCGACATAGCTCCTACCATTGCTGTATTGTTGAATATCAAGTTTCCGTCGGGTTGCACGGGGCAACCTGTAGTAGATGCACTGAAGGACTAGTCGGCAGAGGTCAGCGATGACTGAGCGGAAGTTCAAACCGGTATTGAGTCTATGGGATGCTACCATGGTGGTAGCGGGCTCGATGATAGGCTCGGGAATATTTATCGTCAGCGCCGACATTGTTCGCAATGTCGGCAGCGCTGGCTGGCTGCTCGCTGTGTGGGGAATCACCGGATTCATGACCATTATTGCCGCCGTGTCCTATGGTGAGCTTAGTGGCATGTTTCCCCGCGCAGGCGGGCAGTACGTTTATCTTAAAGAGGCGTACAGTCCACTCGTTAGTTTTGTGTATGGGTGGAGTTTCTTCGCCGTAATTCAGACGGCGACTATCGCGGCGGTAGGGGTGGCGTTTGCGCGATTCTCTGCCTATATTTTTCCCGTCATGGGTGAAGAAAATCGCCTGGCGAGTTTCCTCGGTATCGACATTTCCGGCGCACAGGTCACATCCATTCTCATGATTGCCTTACTAACCTGGGTGAACACGCGGGGGATTCGGGAAGGAAAAATCATACAAACTACATTTACCGTATCGAAAGTGCTCGCGCTGGTCGGTCTCATGGTGTGCGGCTTCGTCTTTGTCAGCGAGAGTCATTGGTCGGAGAACTGGCAGACCGGTTTCCGCGCTATGCAGGACCTGGGCACAGCAGGACGCGAGCCGACGGGATGGACGGCGATTAGTGGCGTTACCTTATTAGGTGCGATAGCCGCTGCGATGACGGGTTCACTCTTCAGTAGTGATGCGTGGAATAATGTAACGTTCATCGCCGGTGAGATTAAGAATCCTCAGCGCAACATCGGCTTGAGTCTTTTCCTCGGGACATTGATGGTTACGGTGCTTTACATGCTTACGAACGCGATGTATCTGCACGTGCTTCCGCTGGATGAGATTGCATTTCCGACTGCCGATCGCCTGGGTGTCAGTGCTGCCGACAAGATATTTGGCAACCCTGGGATGCAGCTTATTGCCGTGCTCATTATGGTCTCAACGTTTGGATGCAACAATGGCCTTATTCTCGCAGGAGCCCGCGTGTATTACACTATGGCTAAAGATGGCCTCTTCTTTCGTCAGGCGGGCAACCTCAACCGTAACGCGGTGCCGGCCTGGGCGCTCTGGGCGCAATGTCTGGTCGCGTCGGTGCTGTGTCTCAGTGGTGAATACGGAAATTTGCTGGATATGATTTCGCTGGTCGTAGTGATATTCTATACGCTGACCATTGCCGGGATTTTCGTCTTGCGGGTGAAACGCCCGGATGCGCATCGTCCCTACAGAGCTTTTGCTTATCCTGTTCTCCCTGCCCTCTATGTGGTGATGGGGCTAAGCTTTTGCGTGCTGCTCGTGATCTACAAACCGACGTTCACGTGGCCGGGACTGATTATTGCGTCAATGGGAATTCCTATTTACTATCTTGTTCGGGGACGACGAGCCCAAACGGATAACAGCGAAGGACTCTGAGGTTACCCTCCTGCGTCGAGTGTGACGTGACCAATCTGACGGGCAAGGATCGAGAGCCCTTCTTCGAACGAGTGAGGTTCGTAGCCCAATTCTTTCCGCGCTTTTTCAATAATGAATCCCGTACGTGGCGGACGCTTTGCTGGCTGCGTAAATCGGGCTGAGTCAGTAGGCTTGATAAGTGATTTGTCAAGCTTAAAGAACTCCGCTGTCTTAATGGCGATGTCGTAAGGCGAAAGGAAGTCTTTACCCGATATATTGTAGATACCGCGGGCCTTTTTTAGTGCGGCCAGGCAGCAGCCTCGCGCCAGGTCTTCGGCGAGCGTGGGTGTTCTCCATTGATCGTTGACAACATGGATTGTCTTGTTTTGCTCGAGGTTATTCTTGACCCAGAGGACAATGTTTGATCGGCTCATGTCACTGTTGACACCATAGACGAGCACTGTGCGAATGATCGTCCATGAAATTCCGCTTTGCTGTATCAGATTCTCAGCAGCGAGTTTGCTTTCACCGTAATAGTTGACCGGGTTCGGCTTTGCCTCTTCGTCGAGCGGACCATTTTCGCCGTCAAAGACAAAGTCGGTCGAGAGATGTATAAGATGTACGTTCAGGGCTTTGCAGGCATCCACGATATGACTGACGGCCTCTACGTTGGTTTTCCAACAGTCTTCCCGTTGTAGTTCACAGTCGTCGACTTGCGTCATGGCTGCGGTATGGATAACGACGTCGGGCATGGTCATTCGCAGAACGTTTTCCACATGCTGACGATCCGTGATGTCCATTGTGTGGTATTCGCTGTTGGCTGGTTTAATGGCAGCAGGGCGGCGCGCGGTGGCGATAACTTCCACGTCGGGCGTGTCGTGCAACTGCAGGATGATTTTTTGTCCCAACAGGCCATTAGCACCGGTCACTAGTATTCGCATCAGTTCGGGTATTGGTATCCGTACTTTTTTTCAATTGCTTTTCTCGACATTTTTTCGACGACAACCGTCATACGCACGTCTTCCACAGGTCGGTCGGCCGGTCCGCGAGGCTGCGAGGCAATTTCATCAATTACTTCCAGTCCGGCGATGACCTTCCCAAAAACGGTGTACTCGCCATCGAGTTGCGGCGTGCCCCCCACAGTGGTATATACTTCCACAGCGCGGGGATCCACTTCACGTTCCACAGAAATGCCAAGCTGTTCCTCGACAACGGGACGGAGGCGTTGCATAAAGGCATTATATCCTTGTTCGTCGCGTGCCTGGAAAAAGGCGTTTACCGAGTCGAAATAAACTTTGTTGTCGGCGTTCTGGAAAAAACGCTGCAACGCCTGTCCATACTTCTGCTGATCTATCAACAACTGTTCCCGGGTGTGGAGACGTCCCTGGACGATGTAGAATTGGCTTCCACTGGATTCTTTCTTGGGGTTCATTGCGTCGCCGAGTCTTGCTGCGGCGAGAGCACCCCGTTCGTGGAAGAGCTTTGCATTGAACTCGGGCGGAATCGTGTAGCCGGGACCTCCATTGCCCAGCGGTTGGCCGGCACTTGCCTTCCGGGAATCGGGGTCACCTCCCTGAATCATGAATCCCTGAATGACCCTGTGAAACAACAAGCTGTCGTAATAGCCTTCACTGGCGAGTTTAATGAAGTTCTCTTTGTGCTTCGGCGTCTCATCGTAAAGAATCGCCACCATGTCACCGTACTTCGTCTTTATTGTAACCACATAGTCATTCTGTGCACATCCCGTAATCATTAACGAGAAGCACGCCAGCACCAGAAGAAAAGTCTTATTCATCGAAGAAGGGGTTTAACAACTGTGTTATTACTGTCCGCTCATTTTTCTGCGAATCTCATGAAGGATGCGATCACCGCCCTTGGCAAGCACTTCATTGGCGATAGCTTTGCCCAGTTCGGGACCATCCACAGCAGACGCCGAGCGCTTGATCTTGATAACTTCCTGACCGTCGAGGGAAATGATTCCTGCTTTGAGCGTGACGATGTTTCCGTCGAGCGATGCATAGCCGAACGAAGGGATGCTACACCCCCCCTCGAGCGTTTTTAGGAAGGCGCGTTCCGTTCTCAGACAGAATTCGGTAGGTACGTGGTTCACCCACTGCTGCAGGACTTCCTTTTTCTCGAACGAAAGTTTTTTGTGAATTTCAACAGCAATACTTCCCTGTCCGACCGGCGGGACAAAGTAGCTTGTGTCGAGCCGTTCGGTGATCAAGTGGTCATATCCCATTCGGTGGACGCCAGCGTACGCAAGCAGAAGCGCATGGCAAGTTCCGGCTTCCATCCGTGAGAGGCGAGTCTGCAGGTTGCCCCGGACCGGTACTGTCTTGATATGCGGGTAGAAATGATTGACGAACGCTATTCGGCGATTAGAAGAAGTTCCCAGGATAACTCCTTCGCGGTCGAGCCGGAATTCAGGGTCAAAACTCAGGATAATATCGTTGACGACTTCCCGTTCAGTAAACGCGATCAGCTCAAGTTCGTCGGGGATGGTTGATGCGACATCTTTTGCGCTGTGCACTGCGATGTCGATGCTTCCATCGAGGAGTCGTTCTTCAATCTCTTCTGTGAAGACGCCTTTGCTTCCGATTTTTGAAATGGTGACATCCAGCATTCGGTCCCCCTTCGTTTCGATGGGGACAATCTCAGTCTCAAATCCCGAAGGCCTGATAAGGTCGGCCACATGATTGGCTTGCCACAAGGCAAGGCGGCTTCCGCGGGTTCCTATACGAATCAACTTATTCATCATCAGAGGTTCAATGTACAACGTTATACCGCCCGGAGAGTCTTGGCTATTTGCAAGGATAGGTCAAGAAATATCATTTTGGGACTTCCGTTCCTTTCCAGATGGTAGCCGGCGTCGTTGAGTAGTTGTACAGATTTTTCAATTTTTTCGAGATCGAGTTGCTGGCTGAATTTTTCAATGAAGTCACGTTCCTCGCCGCGCGTCCGGTTGATAGCGTGTGCCCCTCCGGTGGTCAACAGTGCTTCGCGCATAAGGTTGAGGCTATAGGAGATGACGTTCCGCTGATTGATTTTGTCGAGCGCGTGATATTGATCAGCCATTGTGACGAGCGTGCCATATCGATGGCCGAAACATGCACGCATCCATTCAGCGAAGAAGCTTGCGTGGGTATCTTGCGATTGTCCGATAAGACGTATGGCGCGGTTGATATCGCCATCCGCAAGCTGGACGATGCGTTCGGCATCCTGGGACGCAACCCCGAGCTTGTCGACCAGATGATGACGGATATCATCGTCGTGAAGCAGAGGTATCGTTACCATCTGCGTTCGTGACAAGATAGTAGGCATGAGCTGGTCAGGGGCGTTGGTGACCAGAATGAAGAAAGTGTTGGGGGATGGTTCTTCCAGGATCTTCAGGATACCGTTTGCTGCCGAGACGTGCATTGTCTCAGGAAGCCAGATGATCATCACTTTGTTGACACTTTCGAAGGGTTTCAACGATAACGTCCTTACTATCTCCCTGCTGGCTTCCTTGGAAATAATGGCGAGCTTGTCTTCACCTCCATAGAACGTGCACCAGTCGTCGAGATTCCCGAAGGGTTGTTCGTGAAGAAATGTACGCCATGATTTTGTAATGTCTGCCCGCAGTCGTTCGTCGTCCTTTTCGTTCTTGACATTGCTTAACGGAAAGACGAAGTGCGTATCAGGGTGAATGTATTTCTCACTCTTGACACATGCTGCACACGTTCCGCAAGCATCATCGCCTTTATTTTCGCAATGCAGATAGGTCGCATAAGCTAATGCGAGGGGTAGATTGACCGCACCTGCCGCCCCGGCAAAAAGTTGCGCATGGGCGTTGTGATTCGTTCGCACTGCGTCGATCAGCAACTGTTTTACCTCGGCGACGCCGGGAATATCACTGAATTTCATTTCTTACACTGTCTGTTTATGCTCCCAGTTTCTGTGTAACGCCGTCATATGGAAAACATGTTCCAGAATTCCGCGCTCGGTGTCGTCGAATACTTTCTTGCGACGTTCCATCATCCTGGCCGCAGTCTCCAGAGCTTTGTCGAGCCGATAAGTGGATAGCTGACGCATACCTCCCCAGGAAAACGAGGGAATATAGTTTCGGGGAAAACCTTCTCCGAAGACGTTAGCGCAAACATCCACAACCGATCCGGTATTAAACATCGTATTGATGGAGCATTTGCTGTGATCACCCATCATCAGCCCGCAGAACTGCAGCCCGGTTCCCAAAAAGCGGTTTTCTGCATGGTTCCAAAGTTTGACCTCGGCGAACGTGTTTTTCAGGTTCGATGTATTGGTGTCAGCGCCCAGATTACACCACTCACCGATAACGGAACAGCCGAGGTAACCATCGTGTGCTTTGTTACTGTTTGCAAACATCACTGAGTTGCTGACTTCGCCGCCTACGCGACATCCGGGACCGATAGAAGTATCGTTGCGCATTTTTGCTCCCATTCCTACGTGACCCTCCGCTCCCAGCGAAAACGGACCCCGTATGATTGCCCCTTCGTCGACCATGCTATTGCGGCCCAGAAAAACCGGACCGTTTTCAGCATTTATGATTGCGGCTCTGATAACAACACCTTCCTCGACGAAAACATTCTCAGGTCCATATACGCGGGTGTAAGGATCGGAAATTCCAGCCGAATTTCGTCCGGCCGTAACGAGTTTGAAATCGGCCCTGATCTGCGCACCGTTCTCGCTGAAAATTTTCCAGGGCCGATCGATGAGGGTCAGATTTCCCGAGTAGGAAACCGTATTGCGGTCATTCATCTCACCCTGCGGAGCCCGCGCGGCGATTAAGAGTTGATCTTTGACGAGGAAATAACCCTCATGAAGGTCTTCAATGGATCGGACAAGTGCCTCGTCCGGACAAACCGCACCGTTGACGAGTAACGCACCTTCGGCAGACGGCGCCTTGGGAAATTTTCCCTCGAGGTAAGCCGCGGTTTGAAAGGTGGGCGTTGTCTTCAACCAACGCTCCCATTTTTCAGTAAGGGTCAGAATTCCCACCCGAATACCGGCAACGGGGCGGGTATAGGTAAAGGGAAGAAGGTTAATCCGGATAACCGGGTCATCAAAGAGAATTAGATTCATGCGCAGTTAGAGGGTTCCTGTTTTCTATGCGTGATGTGTCACTTCCTGACGTCCCAAAAATAAAAAAGGTCTTCACAGGAAGACCTTATTTTATGGTATTTTGAAGACTATCAGGCTTTGTCCTTCTTCTGATACTTGTTGCGGAACTTCTCAACGCGTCCGGCCGTATCAACAAACAGTTTCTTGCCGGTATAAAACGGGTGAGATGCGGAGCTAACCTCCAGCTTAATCACCGGATATTCTTTACCGTCTTCCCACTTAATAGTTTCTTTCGTGTCCTGCGTAGAGCGGGTCAAAAACTTGAAATCGCTGGATTGGTCCCAGAAAACGACTTCTCTGTATTCCGGATGGATATCTTTCTTCATGACAGATGATACTTTTCGATAAAGGACTGCAAAGATAGGCATTACACCTCAAAATTCAAGGAGTCGCGTATTTATTTGTCCGGGACCGGCGCAAGCTCTAGTTTTACCGCGCTAACGGACCGTTTTTACGGTACTAAATAATCCGCTGATGCTGAAAAGCCGTCGACGGCGGTGCGCAGGGCGACTGGCCCAGCGTGCGTCTAACACCCCGAAGTACATGATAACCACTTTGTTACGAGCAGGGTGGCTGTTTTTATTCCTGTTGGTCATAGGGTCAGCAGCACTGGGACAAAGCAGCTTTGCGCCGCTCGACAATGATTACTACCATCGCATCAGTCGCTACGAAACGAAATCGGGGAGGCTCATGCCCCACCTTTTTACAGGGATTCGCCCCTATGCCCGGTCATCCATCGCTGCATTCGCAGATTCATTGTCGAGCCTGGGGATGTTTGATAGCCGCGTGGACCAGTTCAATCTCCAATATTTGCGAAACGATAATTGGGAATGGACGGATTCGGCCTCCTATGAAAGCCAACGGCCGCTACTTCGGCACTTTTACAAGAGCAAGTCCGATTTCTACCATGTGCGCACGTCTGACTTCGACCTACACGTTAATCCTGTCTTATACGTAGGTGCGGGGAGCGACTCGCGACGCGACGATGCGCTTTTTGTTAACACCCGCGGGGTGGAGGTACGGGGTGTGATCGACAATAAGGTGGGTTTCTATACTTACCTGGCTGACAATCAGGCGCTCCTGCCCTCGTGGGTAGGCGATGCCATGACCCTGAATGCCGTGGTCCCGGGGGAGGGATTCTGGAAGCGGTTTAAACAAGGACCGGGGGTCGACTACCTGCATGCCCGCGGGTACATCACTTTTCCAGCGACCCAAAGTATTAACGTCCAGTTCGGCCACGATCGGATGTTCCTGGGCAACGGAAATCGGTCACTGATCTTTTCCGACTTTGCCCCCCCGTTTCTTTTTCTGAAGGGCAACGTTAAAGTCTGGAAATTGAATTATGCCACGATGGTGGGGAAGATGACGGCTTCCCGCCAGGGTACGGTGAATGGCGTCTTCCGCGGCTATCCCGAAAAGTATGTAGCGCTTCACCATCTTAGTGTGAACATTGGAAAGAGACTTAACATCGGGGTCTTTGAGTCTGTTGTGTTCAGTCCCCAGGACACTACGGCAAGCGATCGCTTCCGCATCGAATACCTTAATCCGATTATCTTCTACCGCGCAATAGAGCAGCAGAACGGAAGTACCGACAACGTCATGCTGGGTATGGACTTTAAGTGGCTTCCTGCCAGTCGCCTTTCTCTGTACGGACAGTTTGTGCTGGATGAGTTTGTTATTGACAACATTCGCGCAGGAAACGGATGGTGGGCGAACAAATTCGCTGTCCAATTGGGCGGTCATTATATAGATGCTTTCGGACTGGCCAATCTGGACCTCCAGGGAGAAATCAATGTCGTACGACCCTATACCTATTCCCACTATACCATCTTCGGCAATTACACCAATTTTCAGCAGGCAATCGCCCATCCGCTAGGGGCGAACTTCAAAGAAGTGATTGGTATCGCTCGCTATCAGCCGGTGCCGCGCCTTACGCTGGAAGGAAAACTGATTGTTGCGGCGGTGGGTCGGGATTCGACCAATACCAACTGGGGAGGCGACATCCTGAAGAGCAACCGTACGAGGGAGAAAGAGTTTGGCAACAAGATAGGTCAGGGGACGAGCAACGATATTCTTTACGGAAGCCTGACGGCGTCGTGGATGGTGAAGCACAACCTTTTTGTTGACGCTTCAGTGGTTGTGCGTAACAGTGAAAGCCCATCGGAGGTATATAACAACCGCACGACGGCAATGGCGCTGGCACTGCGATGGAACATCGCGCGCCGGCTATACGAATTTTAAACCATGAAGACATTTTTCAGAATCCTTTCTTATGCGCCGCGGCTGAGATTCAGGCTCGTGCAGTTCTTTCTTTATGCCGTGCTGGGGACTCTCTTTGCGGCGGGGTATCTCGGACTGATTCAGCCTTTGCTCGACATACTTTTTCGCGAAACGGAAGTGGTGGAGGTGCCTTATCCTGCCTTCTCTCCATCACTTGATTTTATCAAGTCGTATTTCCGGTACCATTTCATGAACGTATTCGCCACGTACGGACAGGAGCGCGCGCTGCTGTTTGTATGTGTGCTGATAGTTGTATTCGTTTTCATTGCGAACATGTTTCGATACATGGAACGCATGGCTGCATCAAAGCTCAAGGTCGACGTCGTGAAGAATATGCGCATGGATATTTTCAGGAAGGTGTCGCGCATGCAGATTGGGTTCTTTAATGATCAGCGGAAGGGCGATCTTATTTCACGATTCACCAATGACGTAGCAGAAGTTGAGGCGGCTATTGTAAATGGATTGAAGTCGGTTTTCAAAGAGCCTGTGACGCTGATTGTATTCATGGTCATCTTGTTTACGATTAGCGCTAAGTTGACCCTCTTCACGCTGGTGGTGTTGCCTGTTACCGGTACGATCATTTCTAATATTGTTCGCCGCTTGAAGAAGAAGGCGAAGCTTAGCCAGGAAGCGTTGGGAAGGATCGTTAACATTCTCGATGAAACGTTCAGCGGTATGCGCGTGATCAAAGCGTTTAACGCCCGCAACTTTATGATAAAACGCGTAGATGATGAGACTACTTTCCATCGAAAGGTAAATCTTTCTATATCGCGCAAGAATGAGCTGGCGGGGCCGGTGTCGGAGTTTCTGGGCGTTCTGGTGGTTGCGGGCATCTTGTTCTACGGCGGTAGCCTGGTGCTGAGTGGTAATCAAGAGCTGGAGCCATCGGTCTTTCTGCTGTTTCTTACCAT
Organism: uncultured Roseivirgaceae bacterium; assembly: GCA_964532595.1. GTDB lineage: Bacteria > Bacteroidota > Bacteroidia > Cytophagales > Cyclobacteriaceae > Chryseosolibacter. Next base: position 41,487 of record CAZHIQ010000012.1, on the reverse strand, counting down.
CTACGCGAACATGATACAGCCGGCGAAAAGTTTTACGAACGGGTTAACGTCACTGCAAAAAGGAACTACATCGGCACGTCGTATCTTCGCCCTGACCGACATGGTGCCCGCTATACAGAACAAGCCCGACGCCATTGAGTTGAAGGAATTTACTACAAGTATCGAATTTGAGAGGGTACATTTCGCCTATGATAAGGAAGAGGTGCTTCGGGATATAAACCTTCGTATCGAAAAGGGGAAAACGATCGCCCTTGTGGGGCCTTCAGGAGGGGGGAAGTCGACCCTCGCCGATCTGATCCCACGCTTTTACGACCCGACATCGGGCGTAGTGAGATTGGACGGAGTTCCTGTGACGGACTACGACATAGAGTCGCTTCGCCGACAGATGGGAGTGGTAACCCAGGAGTCGATCCTCTTCAACGATACGGTGTTTAACAACATTGCCTTCGGGTTGGAGAACGTCCGTGAAGAGGATGTCATTCATGCGGCCCGGGTGGCGCATGCGCATGATTTTATTATGCAGCTGGAAGAGGGCTACCAGACCACGATAGGCGAGCGTGGGGCCAAGCTTTCGGGTGGACAGCGTCAGCGTTTGAGCATCGCGAGGGCCGTGCTCAAGAACCCTCCTATTCTGATACTGGACGAAGCTACGTCAGCACTGGATTCGGAATCGGAGAAGCTCGTTCAGGATGCCCTAAATAATCTGATGCAAAACCGCACTTCTATCGTGATTGCCCACCGGCTGAGTACGATCCAGCACGCGGACGAGATTCTGGTTATCCAGAACGGGCGGATCGTTGAGCGGGGTCGGCATGAGGAGCTGGTGGCACGGGACGGACTTTACCGGAAGCTCAACAAAATCCAGAAGGCGTAGCTGTTTGACTGTTTTTAAATTTGGTTTACCTTGCATTAATAACCCCGATAGAATTTGACATGAGAAAGAACAGGCTTATCTTCTATGCAATCTTTTTGCTTTTCCATATCGGGGCATTTGTCTTTACCGTGATTTTGGGAAATGACTCGGGTTTTATGATGAGAATGGTTAGCTGGGTTCCTTACTTCAAATGGATCACGCTGATCGGAGTTGTTCTTGTTACTATTGACTTCGTCTGGGCTCTGGTTACCGCCAAGAACCGCGATCGTGAAAGAGCCGCTCTTACGCACGAGGTTAACACGTTAAAGGCGAAAATGTTCGACCTGCAGGAGGAAATGGGAAAGAAGTCGGCACCGAAGCCGACTCCGCCTCCGGCTGCCGAAGATCCGGCCTAACACAACCTTTTCTCCACACGCTGACTCAGACGGAATACCGCCGCGCCACGACTTGCATGTTCCCTCCTCGGTCCCTATCTTAAGCTAGTGCTTAGGTAAAGCCTATCAGGTTTTCCTGACATTGTAAGGTTCCCCTCTCAACCTATACATTATGCTGGCAAAGACATACGGTAGCGTTGTCCATGGTGTGGACGCGCGATCCATTATGGTGGAAGTTGACGTTGGTCAAGGCACCCGGTTCTTCATGAGCGGTCTGCCGGACAACGCAGTTAAAGAGAGTCAGCATCGCGTAGAGTCAGCCCTAAAGCATTGGAGTTATTTCATGCCGCGTGAGAAGACGGTCGTCAATCTCGCTCCGGCCGATATCCGTAAGGAGGGCGCAGCGTATGATCTTCCTATCGCCCTGTGCATTCTTGAGGCTTCTGGTCAGATTGATACCGGTAACACGCTTGAGGATTTCGTCATCATGGGGGAGCTCGCCCTTGATGGCGTTCTGCGGCCTATAAGAGGGGCATTGCCCATCGCTATTCAGGCGCGGAGAGAAAACTTCCGGGGCCTTATCCTTCCCGAAGGAAATGCGCGGGAGGCTGCTGTAGTCGACGGCCTCGCTGTGTACCCTGTGAAGACGTTGCCGGAAGCTATTGCTTTTCTCCAGGGCGAACACCCCATCGAGCCCTTGCATGTCAATACACGCAAGCTATTCGACAAACGTTCAAACGCCTACGATACAGACTTCCGTGATGTTCAGGGTCAGGAGAATATCAAACGTGCGCTGGAAATAGCCGCGGCAGGGGGACATAACGTTATCATGATTGGCCCGCCAGGTGCGGGGAAGACAATGCTCGCGAAGCGGCTTCCCACTATTTTACCACCTCTGTCCCTCAATGAAGCGCTGGAGACGACTAAGATCCATTCGGTGGCGGGTAAGCTTGCACGCGATGAAGGACTATTGACCACACGGCCGTTCAGGAGTCCGCATCACACGGTCTCGGATGTTGCACTTGTCGGAGGCGGAGGTAACCCGCAACCCGGCGAGATTTCGCTCGCGCATAATGGTGTCTTGTTTCTCGATGAGCTTCCCGAATTCAAACGCTCGGTGCTGGAGGTAATGCGCCAGCCGATGGAAGAACGCAGGGTTACGATCTCACGCGCCAAGGTGTCGATCGAATATCCGGCTAACTTCATGCTTGTGGCGAGTATGAATCCGTGCCCGTGCGGCTATTACAATCATCCGGATAAAGAATGTCTTTGCGGATCGGCAATTGTTCAGCGGTACCTCAGCAAAGTGAGTGGTCCGTTGCTCGATCGCATCGACCTGCATGTTGAAGTCGTTCCCGTTACGTTTGACGAAATGACTGCGAACCGAAGGGTAGAGAGCAGTGAGAGTATTCGCGATCGCGTGGTACGGGCACGGGAAATACAAACACAAAGGTTCAACGGAAGTAAGTCGATCTATTGCAATGCGATGATGCCATCGCATATGGTTAAGAAGATATGTGCTGTTGGTGAGGCCGGAAATGCGATGCTTAAGACAGCGATGGAGCGTATCGGACTTTCTGCCCGTGCATATGATCGCATCTTGAAAGTGTCACGTACTATCGCCGACCTGGCGGGCAGTGAAAAAATCGAGTCCGAACACCTGGCCGAGGCGATTCAATACCGGAGTCTTGATCGCGATGGCTGGGCCGGATGATTGTTCATTTCCGAACGGGCTGAAATATTTCCGGACACACTGCGATAGACCGAGGTTTGATTTCAAGACGAATTCAACGGGTTCACAATTCGGCACGCTGCTTGAATAGACAAATGCAGGCTCGGCCCGCAAGAATTTTCTTCACGGTTATGGATAAACGCGGGCTGGGCCTTTCCTTTATACTATCTCTTATTTGACTCCACTGAGCGGATAGGAATTCCGTTGTGCTATCTCGGATACAGTCTGAAGCGCGCGTGTTGATTGGTTTCCGGAATGGTTACCACCATCTCATAGTATGCGCCTTTGTTGTCGATAATGGTATACCGGTAGGTGTCGCCCGGAGCGCTGAAGTTCCTGCGGCTTTCGTTATCGCTCTCGATGAAGGTAATCTCAAATTCGCAGGGACCGAGTTCAGTAACGCTCAGGCGCGAGAACGTGCCGTCCCTAAAACGATCGGTCCAATACCCGTTGCTGATATCGACATGAACGGTGTCGCCGTTGGCCTCGAGATACGAAAATTTTTCCTGTTTGAAGAATTTGCGGCAATGACGACGTTTGAGTTGTGATACCGTGCCAGAATCGACTTTTTCCCAGTCGCTGGAAGGTGAAGTTCGATCGAGAATCTCTTTGAAAGGAGGACAGTTCCGCTGAAGACGGTAGTAAATGCTCATGCTGATTTCTTCAAATCGTTCTTCAGAATAACGCGTAACAAAAGGGAAGAGATGCGCTTCGTAGGCAGCCATTATTCGGGCTGAATCGGGTTTTCCTTCGGAAGCTATAATCGTATTGCAAATGACCTGTACAAGAGAATCGCGTTGTTGGGGGGACTGCCCCGATGCAGTAATCAGAACTGTTGCCAGGAAGAGGGTTGAAACAGCAGTTTTCATAGTCAGGTTTGCTTTACAGGCACAGATTACGGATAGATCATGAGAAAGACAAAGGCGAAAAGGTTCACCAGTAGTACAACTCCGTAAACGATGTTTGATTTTCCGCTTGCAAGTGATAGCATGACGGTAAAGACCGATAATCCCAGGAGAATGATGGCTTTGATGTCGAGTCCCAGGATCACTGGCATGTCGAGCAGAATACATACCACTGAGACCGCAGGTACTGTAAGCCCGATACTTGCCAGAGCCGATCCAAGGGCCAGGTTGATACTTGTCTGAAGGCGGTTTTTCCTGGCGGCAATGATGGCGGCAATGGCTTCCGGCAACAGAATGATGGTTGCGATGACCACCCCGACGAGCGCTTTGGGAAGGTTATAACCTGTGATAATACTCTCAATGGTAGGGGAAAGTGTTTTGGCGAGCAAAACAACAACGCCCAGACTTCCCAGAAGGGAAATCAAACTTATTATGAAAACGTTGTTCGTGATAACGAGGGGTTCAGCAATATCTTCATTTTCGTCAGCGCCAACGGTAAGAAAATACTGGCGGTATCGCCGGGTTTGGGCGAACAGAAATGAGGAATAGATAATGAGACAGGCAACCGACGCAAAGATCAACTGGGGAGACGAGTAGTACGATCCGCGCACACTCTCAGTAAATGTAGGAACGACAAGTGTAAATCCGACAATAGACACAAGAGATACCAACGCGATGGTGACGGAGGATGCTGAGAACCGCTGCTCGTAATGCCGCAGTCCACCGATTAAGAGGCAGAGTCCAATAATTCCGTTGAGGATCAGCATCGTGGCTGCGTACACGGTGTCACGCGCCAATGCGGCTGTTTCCTGTCCTTCCGACATCATGAGGGAGACGATGATCGATACTTCGATTACCGTGATGGAGACGGCGAGTATTATCGTTCCGAAAGGTTCTCCCACTCGCTCAGCGATGACTTCAGAGTGGTGGACAGCCGACATTACACTGAAAATAAGCAGGATACTGGCGATGCTCTGAAAGAGCGCACTATCGTAGATGAGTCCCGAGAAGAATAGCGCCCATGCGATAATAGGAATGACAACGGTCCATTTGAGAAAGATCTTCATGTGCAGTGTGGCTGATTTTGCTGCAAAATATAAAGTTGAGCCCACATACCGCAGGTTGAGGCCGTGTAATTGTTCCTCTTTTTTAAAGGTGTTGATTTCTCCGCCGGCTTGGGCTATTCAGAAAATCGTATGATAAATGTAGAGCCTTTATCTACTTCGCTCTCTACCGAAATACTTCCTCCGAGCGATTCAATTTGATTCTTCACCAGAAAGAGGCCAACGCCGCGGGCGTCGTGGTGATTGTGGAACGTTTGATGAAGTCCGAACAACTTGTCTCCGAATCGATCCAGGTCAATGCCGAGGCCATTGTCAATGACTTTCAGCTCTGTTACTCTGTCGGTCCTGGAGGAAACGAAGTGGATGGTAGGAGTGCGATCGGGCGACCGATACTTGATAGCGTTGGTAAGCAGGTTTTGAAAAATACTTTCAAGGTAGGATTTGGGAAACCTGACAGTAGGCGCCTCGTTAAAATTGTATGTAACTGACGCTTCTACAATGATCAGATCACCTTCGAGAGACTGAACGACCTTAGCCAGTACTTCGCTGAAGCGGATTTCGCTGAGCGTTGTTTCGGCGTCGGACTTTGCATGGAGGTTGTCCAGCAGTTCATTCATCGTTTCGCTCAGGTTTTTCGATACATTCTTGAGCTTTTCAAAGATGAGTTTGTAGTCTTCCAGACTACTTTCCGGACTGAGAAGGTTAATCAATGCCTGAATGTTGTTTGCCGGAGCCCGGAGGTTATGGGAAACGATGTGGGCGAATTCGTCGAGTTTGCGGTTTTGCGCCTGAAGTTGCATCGCCAGGGTCTCCAGGTGCGATTTCGAGTTCAGGATATTTTCTTCCGATTGTTTGCGCGCAGAAATATCGATGGCCGAACAGTAGGCAATTTTTGTCTCGGGGTCAGGCACGCAGCCCCAGAGTAGCCACCGATAGCTTCCGTTCTTACAGCGGAAGCGGCTCTCGAAGGTGTCGACCTTCTCCCCGGAAGAGAACTGTCTCAGGGCTTCGCGTAAGCTTTCGAGGTCATCTTCATGAACGAAGCTTTGTACGGGTTCGGCCTTCAACTCTTCGTCACTCCAGCCGAGTAGCTGGTGGCAAGAAGGGCTTACGCGTAGCAAGTAGCCATCTGCATCGGCGACTACATTCAGGGTTACCGGGTTGTTGAAGAAACGAAGGTTTTCGTCCGCAATGCGGATGAGTTTTTCTTCGGCTTCCTTTTCGGCTGTAATATCCTGCACAAATCCTTCGAGCATTTTGAGCGCGCCGTTGTGATAGATGCCAATGCCCGAGTCACGTACCCACCGCCACTCGCCTGATTTGTGTCGAAGTCTGTACTGTCGTTCATATCCCTTCGTGTTCGTCACATTGTCCCTGAGGTTCTCGGGGACCTTCTTTTGGTCGTCGGGATGCATAATCATCGCGAAGTTTACTTTTCCGGAGTAGAATTCTTCGCGTGTATATCCCGTTATGGCTTCGGCTTGTTGATTAAGGAAGACCAGTGAGAAGGTTTCATCGATATTGCAGAGGTACACCGCTCCGGGGATGTTTTCTGCGAGGAGGTGAAACTGGGCCTGGCTGTTGGCGAGTTCGGCGCGCAGATTCTCTGTTTCGGTCAGATCGCGGATAATACCGACGTATCCTTTTAGCTGTTGGTTACTGTCTCGCAGGGCTACCAGCGTCATGTGACCCGAGAAACGTGACTTGTCTTTGCGCACAAAGATCCAGGTGTCACTGTAGGTGTTGCTGTCACCCATTTTTCGCTCGATGAGAGTGGCGAAGACGGGCTCCGGTATTTGTCCGGCAGGTCGAGCTCCCTCGCGTGCCCGGTCAAGGATTTCACTGCTATCGTGCAGTATGTGGGGGGTGGTACGGCCGATAAGTTCCTTTGCCAAATAGCCGAATAGTTTCTCGGCGCTTTTGTTGAAATGCGTAATGATTCCGGCGTTATCGGTGACAACAATCCCCATACCCGTGGCTTCAAGCACGGCGTCGAAGTCGCGCACGGTTTCAGGACCGACGTTCGCTTCGTTCTTTTCGGCAGCGTACCATGTTTGCATGAATGGGGTTTTGGAGGGCTTTTTCGCTGTTACTCAGACAAATTTAAACAAATCCTCGTTGCCGCAATGCTTCGAAGAGCACGACGGCCGCGGCAGTGGATACGTTCATGGAGTCGATCTGCCCGCGCATCGGAATGATAATCGGGTTCTGATCGCTGGTGACCCAGGTGTCGGACAAGCCCGTAGCCTCCGTTCCCATGACGATTGCGGTCGGCAACGTGTAATCTACCGTATGATAGGGGCGGGATGCACGCAAGTAGGTGCTGTACACCCTGATGTTGTTGTCACGCAGCCATTGGAGGGTCTGGGCGGAGGATGCAGAGGCGGTTTGGGTCGTAAAGACACAGCCGACGCTGGACCTTATTACGTTCGGGTTATAGAAGTCGGTCCGCGGGTCACAAATGATGACTGCATCGATCCCCCCGGCATCGGCTGTTCGGAGAACAGCGCCGAGGTTCCCGGGTTTTTCGACCGACTCCAGAACAAGCACCAAAGGATTGGGGCTCAAGCGAACGCCGCTGAGCGAATGGTCCTTTTGCTGCGCCACAGCAATGACACCGCCTGAGTTTTCGCGAACCGCGATGCGGTCGTAGACTTCACGCGACACAGGCAAAGGTACCTTCGGATCCGGAGCTAAGGCCTGCAAATCGTCCGGGTTGATCAGGTCTTCGCAGTAGAAGAGGGTGCGAATATTGTAACCGCCACGAAGGGCGAGTGTGATCTCTTTCCTTCCCTCAACAACAAAGAGTCCCTCTTTCTTCCGCTCGCGTGGCTTCTCGAGTGCGATCAGGTGCTTGATTTTGGGATTCTGCAGACTGGTGATAACGGGATGCAAGGTCGATACTGTTTCGGGATGACACCCGCAAATCTTATCAAAATATCCGGAAATACCGTGCCGGTCTGGACCGGGTGGACGTGGAAGGCAGGATTAGGGAGGCCGATTATTGAGAAGACCCGATCGGCTGGCTTGATCTTAACTGATTAATGATGGAACTTGGCGGCCTGAAAAACGTGATTTGATTCCTTCCATCCAATATCCCGCTGCCTGGAGAGATTATGAGTTGATCGACTCCGGAGATTTCGAAAAGCTTGAGCGATTCGGTCAGTATACTTTGATCAGGCCCGAGCCACAGGCCTTGTGGAAGAAAAAGCTGTCGGATGCGCAGTGGCGGGAAATGGCCCACGCCCGCTTTGCAAGGGAGCAAAAAGACAAGTATCGCTTTACTGATGATGTGAAGGGAGGATGGTCGCGGCAGCGGGGAATGCCCGAAAGTTGGGAAATTACGTACCGTCATAACGAGCTGCATTTGAGGTTGCGACTAGCGCTTACGGGCTTTGGGCATGTTGGAATGTTTCCGGAACAAGGCAGCAACTGGAATTTCATCTACAAGACCCTTCGCTCATGGTCGCTGCCCCAAGCCCGTGTGTTGAACTTATTCGCTTATACCGGAGCGGCTTCCGTGGTTGCACGAATGGCCGGTGCAGATGTTGTGCACTGCGATGCCTCGCGTCCCGGGTTGAATTGGGCCAATCAGAACATGCAACTTAACGGTCAGGCCGATATCCGCTGGGTTTATGAAGACGCTTTCAAGTTTGTGAAGCGCGAACTCCGTCGGGGAAGCCGTTACCATGGAATAATCATGGATCCTCCCCCTTATGGGCGGGGGCCCGAAGGAGAGAAGTGGAGTCTTCAGGAAAAACTGGATGAAATAGTGGGCATGGCTGTGCAGTTGCTTGAACCGGATAACTCCTTCTTGATTCTTAGTCTTTATGCCGCCGGTTTGTCTCCTCTCGTGGGATTTAATGTTGTGAAAACCTATCTCCCTGCCGATAAAATCGAATGCGGCGAGTTCTGCCTTAAGTCCCGCCACGACCGCGACCTGCCCATGGGTACCTTCTTGCGCTTCAAAAGCTAAAGCCGGCATATTGGCCTGTTTCGTGAAAATTCGCCCTGCCCGCTGTGGTCTCACCGGATTATCGTAATTTTGCGCCTCATTTACTGAACCGAGGGATTCAAACAATTTATGGACGTTAACAAGATCAGGAACATTGCAATCATTGCACACGTCGACCACGGCAAGACGACTATGGTCGACAAGTTGCTTATGGCCGGTAAACTCTTTAAAGACCATGAGGATCCTGGCGAACTGATCATGGATAATAACGACATCGAGCGCGAGCGGGGAATTACCATTCTGGCCAAGAATGTTTCGGTTCGATACAAGGATTACAAGATCAACATCATAGATACACCGGGTCACAGTGACTTCGGAGGTGAGGTGGAACGGGTACTCAACATGGCTGACGGGTGTCTGTTGCTCGTCGATGCTTTCGAAGGTCCTATGCCACAAACCCGCTTTGTATTGCAAAAGGCGCTTCAGCTCGGGCTAAAGCCTATTGTGGTTATTAACAAGGTCGACAAGAAGAACTGTACTCCTGATGAAGTTCACGAGGGAGTATTTGACCTTATGTTCCAACTTGATGCGACGGAAGAGCAGCTCGATTTTCCCACCTTTTACGGTTCGGCAAAGCAGGGTTGGATGAGTACTGACTGGAGGAAGCCAACTACGGATATCATTCCGCTTCTCGAAGGTATCATCGAACACATCCCGGCACCGAAGGTTGCGGAGGGAAGTACGCAACTCCTTATAACCTCTTTGGAGTACTCGTCTTATATTGGCCGAGTAGCCATCGGTCGGGTTCACCGCGGTTCGCTTCGCCCAGGCCAGTCGGTAGCCCTTGTCAAACGCGATACAAAGGAGATTGTTAAATCGCGGGTCAAGGACTTGTACGTGTTTGAGGGCTTTGACAAGCAGAAGGTCGACGAAGCAAAAGCGGGTGAGATTTGCGCTATTGTGGGACTCGAGGATTTTGAAATCGGCGATACCGTAGCCGATATCGAAAATCCGGAAGCGATGCAGAGCATTGCCATCGATGAGCCTACGATGAGCATGTTGTTCACCATTAACAACTCGCCCTTTTATGGCAAGGAAGGAAAGTTTGTCACTTCGCGTCACATAAAGGAGAGACTTGACAAAGAGCTCGAGCGAAATCTGGCACTTCGAGTGAGCCAGACGGATTCGGCCGATTCGTTCATGGTGTTTGGTCGTGGAGTGTTGCACTTGTCAGTGCTGATTGAGACAATGCGTCGTGAAGGTTACGAACTGCAGATAGGTCAGCCTCAGGTGATCTTCAAGGAAATCGACGGAGTCAAATGCGAGCCTGTTGAGGAATTGACGATCGACTTACCCGAAGAGCACTCCGGCAAAGCGATCGAGACCGTGTCGCAACGGAAGGGCGAGATGAAGAATATGGAGCCGAAAGGAGATCGCATGATTCTCAAGTTCGATATCCCGTCGCGAGGAATCATTGGTCTGCGCAATTACATGCTCAACGTGACCGCTGGTGAAGCGGTGGTTACTCACCGTTTCAGCGAGTACCAGCCCTATAAGGGAGAGATTCCCGGCCGTATCAACGGATCACTTATCGCTATGGAACAGGGGGAGGCTATCGCATACAGTCTTCACAACCTGCAGGATCGCGGTAAGTTCTTTATCGAGCCCGGCGAGCCTGTGTACGAAGGACAGGTAATCGGGGAACACAGTCGGAGTGGTGATCTCGTGATCAACGTCACCAAGACAAAAAAGCTGACAAACATGCGTGCTTCGGGTGCTGATGAAAAGATGCGTATCGCGCCACCGATCAAGTTTTCGCTCGAAGAAGCCCTGGAGTATATCCAGTCCGACGAGTACGTGGAGGTAACGCCGAAGTCGATCCGTCTTCGTAAAATATACCTTACAGAGAACGAACGTAAGCGGTTTAGCAAGAACGGCTAATAATAAAAAGCTCCGGATTTCCCGGAGCTTTTTTTGTTTCCGATTACATATTCCGCCGGTACTGTCCACCCACATCAAACAGTGCTTTCGTCAGTTGTCCCAGTGAGCAGACTTTCGTCGCTTCCATAAGTTCAGCGAAGACATTTCTGTTTTCCGTAGCAGCTTTCTGAACGCGTTCGATGAGCTCTCGTTCGCGGTTCTTTTGTTTGGCGTGCAGGTTCTGCAGCATCTTTATCTGGTATTCTTTTTCTTCAGTCGTTGCCCGGATGACCTCGCGAGGAAGAATAGTGGGTGATCCCTTCGAGCTCAGAAACGTGTTAACACCAATGATGGGGTATTCGCCCGTATGCTTCAGGGTTTCGTAGTGGAGGCTTTCTTCCTGTATCTTGCCTCGCTGATACATAGTCTCCATTGCCCCGAGTACACCTCCGCGTTCGGTGATGCGATCAAATTCCGACAATACCGCTTCCTCTACCAGGTCGGTAAGTTCTTCAATGATGAACGAACCCTGGAGAGGATTTTCGTTCCGGGCAAGCCCCAGTTCTTTGTTAATTATCAGCTGGATGGCCATGGCACGCCTTACGGATTCTTCTGTGGGTGTTGTTATGGCTTCGTCGTAAGCGTTGGTGTGAAGCGAATTGCAGTTGTCGTAAATAGCATACAGCGCTTGCAACGTGGTGCGGATATCATTGAAGTCAATTTCCTGCGCATGGAGTGACCGACCTGACGTCTGAATGTGATACTTCAACATCTGACTGCGTGCGTTGGCTCCGTACTTGTGCTTCATCGCTTTCGCCCATATCCGCCGTGCTACCCGCCCGATCACTGCGTATTCAGGATCGATTCCATTGCTGAAGAAGAACGAAAGGTTGGGGGCAAAGGAATTGATATCCATGCCGCGGCTCAGATAGTATTCTACGTAAGTGAATCCATTCGCCAGCGTAAATGCCAACTGTGTGATCGGATTTGCGCCAGCTTCTGCGATGTGGTAACCTGAAATGGAAACCGAATAGAAGTTGCGTACATCGTGATCGATGAAATACTCCTGAACATCGCCCATAAGGCGGAGGGCGAATTCAGTTGAAAAGATGCAGGTATTTTGTGCCTGGTCTTCCTTGAGGATGTCTGCTTGCACGGTTCCACGGACCTGGCGCAGTGTAGCAGCCTTGATGTTTTCGTAAGTCTCCTTCGGAAGCACCTGATCGCCGGTGACGCCGAGAAGCATCAACCCAAGGCCGTTATGTCCCTCCGGTAAGTTGCCCTGGTATTGGGGACGAGGCTGATCACGGTAAAGCTCGTTTATTTTGTCCGCTACCTGCTCGGTCAGACCCTCTTGCTGGATAAAGCGCTCGCATTGTTGATCTACGGCAGCATTCATAAAGAAGGCCAGCAACATCGGCGCCGGGCCATTGATCGTCATTGATACCGATGTCTTGGGGTCGGCAAGATCGAAACCACTATAAAGTTTTTTTGCATCGTCGAGGCAGCACACGCTTACACCGGAGTTGCCGATTTTCCCGTAGATATCCGGGCGGTAGTCGGGGTCTTGCCCATACAGCGTAACAGAGTCGAATGCCGTCGACAAACGTTTCGCCGGCATATTGAAGCTCAGGTAATGAAACCTGCGATTGGTTCGTTCGGGACCTCCCTCGCCTGCGAACATACGCGTGGGGTCTTCTCCTTCGCGCTTAAAGGGATAGATCCCCGCGGTGTAGGGGAAGTCGCCAGGTGTATTCTCCTGGAGCGCCCAGTAGAGTCGATCGCCCCATGCCTCGTAACGGGGAAGAGCAACCTTGGGGATAGCTGTGTGTGAAAGCGATTGGCTATGCGTATCGACCGACAACTCACGATCGCGGACTTTGAACCGGAACACAGGCTCTTTGTATTTTTTTTCACGCTCGGGCCAGCGTTTCAGAATGTCCAGGTTATCGGGAGCAAGCTGGGCCTTCAGTCGATCATACTCCCCCTCTAATACTTCGAGAGTCTCCTTGTTTTCATAAGGGTTGCTTGCCGCGAGTGTCTCAATAGCCTTATCCAAAGCATACATGCGTTGGGCGATGTTGCGTTGCTCGTGTGCCCATGCATCGTAGGCCCGGTTTTGCTCGGCGATTTCACTTAGGTATCGCGTTCGGTTCGGCGGAATGACGTAAACTTTTTCCGACATCTCTGCCGGAGCTGAAAATTGCGACTTCCAGTCTTTGTTACATTTTTCTGATACGGTTTCAACAAGCTTCAAATAGAGTTGCTGAGTGCCCGGGTCGTTGAACTGCGACGCAATTGTTCCGAAGACAGGCATGTCTTCGGGCTTGCTGGTCCATAGCTGATGATTTCGCTGGTATTGTTTCCTGATGTCGCGAAGCGCATCCATGGCGCCGCGCTTGTCAAACTTGTTAAGGGCTACGATATCAGCAAAGTCAAGCATGTCTATCTTCTCCAGCTGCGTTGCCGCCCCATATTCGGGGGTCATCACATACAAAGAGACATCGCTGTAACTGAGGATCTCTGTATCGCTTTGTCCGATTCCCGATGTCTCGAGAATAATAAGATCAAACTGAGCAGCCTTTAGAATTTGCAATGCATCTCCAACATGCGCCGAAAGCGCTATGTTGCTTTGTCGCGTTGCCAGTGACCGCATATAGACATTCGGATGATGAATGGCGTTCATTCGGATACGGTCACCTAAAAGAGCGCCCCCTGTTTTTCGACGAGACGGATCAACCGAGACAATGGCAATTGTCTTCTGAGGAAAGTCCAGGAGGAACCGTCGCACAATCTCATCGACCATCGATGACTTACCTGCGCCACCGGTTCCGGTAATGCCAATTACCGGAGTCGTCGAGATGCTTGCCCGCTGTGTAATCTGCTTGAAAAGATCGCGATGTTTGTCCGGGTAGTTCTCGGCAGCTGAAATCAATCTTCCTATAGCCAAAGCATTGTCGGGGCTTAATTCCCCGAGGTCGGCTATCGCATCTGCGCCTGTTGGATAGTCGCATTGGCTCACGAGGTCGTTGATCATTCCTTGCAGCCCCATTGCTCTTCCGTCGTCGGGGCTGTAGATTCGGGCGATGCCGTAATCCATCAAGGCCCGAATTTCCTCAGGAAGTATCACGCCTCCGCCTCCACCAAAGATCCGGATATTAGATGCGCCTTTTTCCTTGAGGAGGTCATACATGTACCGGAAGTATTCCATGTGACCACCCTGATAGCTGGTTATTGCGATTGCCTGAACGTCTTCCTGAATCGCGGTGTTGACTACCTCGGCAACACTTCGATCGTGCCCGAGGTGAATGACTTCACATCCCGTTGCCTGAATGATACGACGCATGATATTAATGGCTGCATCGTGCCCATCGAATAAACTGGCCGCGGTGACAATACGTATCTTGTTCTTCGGCTTATACGGTTCCGAGTCTTTGTGACCGGCTAGTGAAGATGGTTGTTTTGTTTTTGTTGCGCTGGCAGTCTGTGTACTCATACCCTTAATTGAGTGGCTAAAATAGAAATTCGTGAGCGATAAAGCTAACAGTTGATAGGGGTGTTCCCTTTCAGCTGAATCGCTATCTTGCAGCAATGTGGCTCAGAACGACCTTTCGTTTTCTTCTCTGGATCTTCGTTGTCATCATCGGACTGACAGTTGGTTTGGTGGTGGTTTCCGTTGCACCCGTAGATCGTACGCCGGTCTCCGAACTTCCGGTATATGATAGTATGCAGTCGCGACTTTCTTCGCTGAACGTTCGGTTGCGTTCAGCTACTGCTCCGCTGAAAGCTGGATGGTCACGTGTTAACATCACTCCTTCATCGCCAGTAGCCACCGCCGGTTATGGCAGCAGAAAGGGACAGACATATCGGGCAGTACACGACTCGATTTTTGTAAGGACTATCGTACTCGACAACGGTGCGGAGCGTGTGGCCATCGTGTCTGGTGACTTGCTTCTCATACCGCCCGCTGTGATTAGTGTGTTACCGGATAAATTGCGAGCCACGGGTTTTTCGCTCGGGAATACTTTTCTCGGTGCAACCCATTCGCACAACAGCATCGGTCATTGGAGTGGAGGAGCGATGACATTGTTATACGGCGACTATCAAGACAGTGTCGTTCACTTTATCGCTGATGCGATTGTGAGAAGCATTGCGCTTGCGTCGTCATCACTCAGACCGGCAAGGTTGTCAACCGGCGCTATCGCCGCACCTGGTCCGGTGAGAAACCGTTTGACCGATGATGGATTCGAAGATCCCTATCTGCGTGTGCTGGAAGTGAGGAGAGATGACGGCAGTCAGGGTGTGCTAACGACCTATGCGGCTCACGCAACATGCTCGTCGCAGAAGACCATAGAGCTCTCAAGGGATTATCCCGGAGAATTTGTCGACGCGTTGGAGGAGGGAGGCTATTCATTCGCCATGTTTATGGCCGGTGCGGTTGGGAGTCATACTACCGACGCTTCGTCAAAAGATTGGAGCTGCATGGCGTGGATGGGAGAACAACTGGCGGCAGTTTTGTTTGAACACCGACATACCTTGAGCACACTGGAGGATAACACCCTTGCAATGGTTCGCGTACCCCTGGCGCTCAGTGATCCCCAGGTCAAGCTGTCAAAGGACTGGAAGATACGCAGCTGGTTGTTTCGGAATGCGATAGGAGAATATCCTGTCCACTTAACAGCGCTTCGCGTTGGCCATCTCGTAATGCTCGGTGCGCCATGCGACTTCTCCGGCTATTTTCATGCGCCAATCGATTCAGCCGCGCAGGCACTTGGGATGCAGGCGATGATAACGAGTTTTAACGGAGGTTACATCGGGTACATCACACCGCAGAAGTATTACGACCTCGATCACTATGAGACCCAGTTAATGAATTGGTACGCTCCCGGAACAGGGGAGTACATCGCTGAATCGATGGAGCAGCTTATGCGCGTTTTATCCGACGCCAGGTAATCACCCGGTCGGGTGGGACTTTGCCAGTATGATCTGCCCGGTATTGACGAAGCGACTCACGTACATATCGTGTCCATGCGAAGGGTTTTCGCTTGTTGAGGTATTCTTTGTCCGGGTCGTTTTCGTAGGCTTCCATTTCAAATGGATTGTATCGATAGGCAACGTAATGACACTGACCCTGCATACGACCTACGAGATAGAAAAGGGCATAGAGTACCCAATGAAGTAGGAACAGCATTTCTACCTGTTGCCAGAAGTGAATTTTCTCGTGCCTCACCAGCTGGCGTTGATCATGGGGTTGTCGCATGATCCAGATAAAGAGAAAGAACGACAATCCTGTGTAATAGTTGAATATCTTTCTTCGGGTATAGAACTTGAATGGTAGCATTCTGCTAAAACAACTCGAGGCGGCAGCGTAATGTTCCCCGATCCGGTGCTAACTGCCATCGAAACTTACAGGACGTTTCCCTTATTTATTGCTGCGTTTGTAACGAACCCCCAGGACGATAACAATCCCGTTGACGACCAGTGAGAAGCCGTTGGTCGCTATAATCGGCAAGTCGTCGCGTCGTATTCCGTACCATACCCATAATAGCAGTCCGACGAAAAGAATGATGAGATAGAAGAGCGATAGGTCGTCCGACTTTTTGTTCTTCAATAGTTTGAAAAGTTGCGGAAGAAGGGAGACAGAGGTACAGATTCCCGCCGCAAAGCCTATTATTCCTGTAGGATCGGATAACATAGGTTCAGCCTACGTTGGACATTACTGGTGATTCGGGCCACGATCCGCGTCCTCGTAAAACCGTTCGTCGAAAGTGTAGGGAGATGGCGTGCCGTTCTTGAGTATGGTAATTACCATCCATATAAGCGCTCCGGTCAATATCAGATGTGTGATTTGCAGCCATAAAATGGCGATGGGAAGCGAACACATCACGACGAATATGACGAGGCCCAATGTGGTGACGCCAATAGCAAAGGATATCTTTTTCATCGAAAACTTTACAGGAGGATCAAAAAAAATATACCGGTAGAGTCATTGCTGGTAGCTTCACTTCCCGTTGAATGGCAGGTGATGTTATCGTGGGTACAAGTTTTTTGCGCCTGTTAGTCTATAAACTTGTAACTCCTGTACGATGATACGTTTATACGTGACTCTCTTTATTTTGGGTTTGATGGTTGGGCACCTTCAGGCGCAGCCGCCCCTTGCTTTTGGTTTGAAGGCCGGCCCCAATTTTTCCACGATTCATCTGGACGATGCTGCTATCGAATATGATGCGCGCGTGGGGTATCATGCGGGGCTCTTTCTCCGCGGTCGGTTCCAGTCGATCGGTATCCAACCGGAGTTGTTGCTTTTTACCCAGGGGGGAGACCTCGACTTTTTTTCTTTGGGAACAGCGAAAGAGAAGTTTACCTACATCAGTATTCCTCTCATCTTCAAGTTTTACCCTGCCGCCGACTTCAACCTTCAGGTAGGTCCCCATTTTGGCTTTCTGATTGATGGCGAGCGCGAGTATGATACCGCGATCGGGAATGCGTCGACCGACATTACGGACGACTACAAAAAGGCGGACATCGCCATTGCGCTGGGAGTGGGATATGATTTCCCTTTTGGATTGAATCTTGATCTTCGGTACAACCTCGGTATAAAAGATATCAACGAGAGCAACGACGCTAACGGAGCCCGGAGTCGCGTTTTCCTGTTGTCGGTGGGCTGGAATTTTCTCCGCTAGCGGCTGTTTAATTTTACTGGTTCCCTGAACTTCTTATCTTCAGGCTGAAACTCCCGGCCTCATGAAGAAGATATCGATATTGCTGGCATGCCTCGTTTGCTTTAGCAACCTCGTGAATAGCCAGTCGCAGCCACCTCTTCGTATAATCGTTTTTGGTGGTCATCCGGACGATTGTGACTTGAATGTGGGAGGTACCGCTTTCTTGCTGGCGCGAATGGGTTATGCGATAAAATTTGTTTCACTGACAAGCGGAGACGCGGGGCATCATGAGATGGACCCGGAATCGATCGCTGCTCGCCGTCGCCTTGAGGCACAGGAAGCTGGTAGTCGGCTCGGAGTTGAATACGAAGTGCTTGATCATCACGATGGGGGATTGGTACCCTCTCTCGAGGCCCGGCTTCAGGTGGTGCGCAAAATCAGGGAGTGGAATGCAGATGTTGTTATTACGCCGCGTCCAAGCGACTATCATCCGGACCACCGCTATACCGGAGTGCTCGTTCAGGACGCTGCCTATCTGGTAGGTGTTCCCAACATCGCTCCCGACACTCCTCCGTTAAAGAAAAATCCGTTCTTTCTCTATTACGAGGACGATGGGCAGCTGCCTCATCCCTTCCGACCGGATGTAGCGATCGACATCACATCCGTGATTGATGAAAAGATCTATGCCCTTGACGCGCATGAATCACAGTTTTATGAGTGGCTCCCCTGGCTGGGTGGTTATCTTTCAAAGGTACCGCAGGACAAGAGCGAACGAAGGAAGTGGCTGGTAGGTAACCGGGGCGGCCGTATTTCTCCGGAAGCAAGAGCCTCTCTGGATAAATGGTATGGTTCGAAATCGAAAGACGTCAAATATGCGGAGACGTTTGCTGTATGTGAGTTTGGAAGACCTGCTACCGAGGAAGACCTGAGAAGAATTTTTCCAATGTTGCCGCAGGCCCCGGAAAAATAAGAAGGCTGTTTCAAAACTCAGGTGATAATCGAAATATCGCGGATAGGTGACTTATGCGTTGCTTCTGCTGAAATCCGGCGAACCGGAAATTCTTTCAAAGCCAGGGAGTCGTGAGACAACCCTCTGCAAAAATCAGGTAATCGCGATAAACGGCTTACCAGGTGACTCTTGAAACAGCCTAATGTTAAACCATCGTCGGTATAATCCGCCAGTAGTCTAACACTTACACTTCCACCAATTCCGTGCCCGGGTACAACGGCTCGGTTATGCGCTTCCAGCGTATAAATTTGGGGAAGTTATGCCCGGAGGTGAGGGAAATGGGGTCCGGTTGTCCGTTTTCCGCGCCTTTCTGCGTGCGGCAGTTTTATAAGTCGCCGGACTTTTTCTATCTTTTCCCTCATTTACAAAACTTATGCAACGAAGAACGGCTATTAAGAGTCTGGCAGCGGCAGCCGCGATGGCGTGGATGTTACCGTCATGCATATCGGATCCCAGGAAGGTCGCTATCGCCTTGAACCATCTGAAGGTCACGGCCGATGAGGAGGATCTTCTGGGCCTTGTCGCCGACACAATTATACCGGAAACAGACACGCCGGGCGCGCGCTCGGTGGCTGCCCATCACTTCACGCTCGTTATGGTTGACGATTGTCTCCCCGAGGGCCAGCAGCAGCAGTATCTTTCAGGGATGCGAGACTTCGAGAGCGCCCTGAAGAAAATTACTGGTGATGATTTCCGAAGCGCTTCACCCGAAAGACGCGAGGAAATGTTGAGTGCCCTTATAGATCAGCGGGAATCGCTTCCCGCCGATGTGCGTTTTTTCTGGGAAAGGAGCCGTTCATATATTTTACAAGGGTACACGTCGTCGCAGTATTTCCTGACGGAAGTCAAACCTTATCAGCTCATTCCGGGTCCCGAATACAAGGGATGTGTTCCCGTTTCCAATAGTACTTCTCCTCTTTCATAACCATGGCAAATCTCAATATAGACAGTGTTAAGTCGCGTACCTATGATGCGATTGTAATTGGCTCAGGCATCAGCGGAGGGTGGGCGGCCAAGGAATTGACCGAGCGAGGTCTGAAGACTCTGGTGCTCGAACGCGGAAGGGATGTCAAGCACATCACGGACTA
The DNA here is from genome assembly GCA_964532595.1 of uncultured Roseivirgaceae bacterium. Lineage (GTDB taxonomy): Bacteria > Bacteroidota > Bacteroidia > Cytophagales > Cyclobacteriaceae > Chryseosolibacter. The sequence goes on along the minus strand of CAZHIQ010000012.1, from coordinate 21,904 downwards.
TCCCACTACTAACATGATGCCGTGGGAGTTCAAGCATCGTGGCCAAATCCCCGAAAACATTGTTAAAGAGAACCCTGTGGTTTCCCGGTGCTATGCTTTCCGTGAGGACGCGATGCATTTCTTCGTTCGCGACCAGGAGCACCCTTACGTTCAGGAAAAACCTTTTGACTGGATCCGTGGATATCAGGTAGGCGGTAAATCCCTGCTATGGGCACGACAGGTTCAGCGATGGAGTGATCTTGATTTTGAAGGTCCCGCGCGTGATGGTTTTGCGGTCGATTGGCCTATACGTTATGCGGACCTTGCTCCCTGGTACAGCCATGTCGAAAAGTTTGCCGGAATATCAGGCAACAAGGACAACCTGCCCGAACTGCCAGACGGCGAGTTCCTGCCTCCGTATCCAATGAACTGCGTTGAGAAATATTTCCGGGAGAAAGTGGCAAGCCACTACAACGGGAAACGGCACGTGATCATTGCGCGTGCGGCACATCTTAGTGCTCCACAGCCGATTCATCTTGAACAAGGTAGGGCACAATGTCAAAACCGCGTTTTGTGTCAGCGAGGATGCCCGTTTGGTGGATACTTTAGTAGCAACGCGTCGACACTTCCCTGGGCGGCACGTACCGGAAATCTGACTTTGCGACCCCACTCGGTCGTACACTCTGTTATTTATGACGAGAAGGCCGAAAAGGCATCCGGCGTGCGTGTGATTGATGCTGAAACAAATGAAACGATCGAGTTCTATGCTCCGGTGATTTTTGTGAACGCCAGCGCGCTGAACACAAATCTCATTCTCTTGAATTCAATTTCGTCGCGGTTTCCGAACGGACTTGGAAATGACAATGGTCTGCTGGGCAAGTACGTCGCCTTTCATAACTACCGTGCGCGAATATCCGCGCAGTACGATGGTCATCTTGACTTTACAACGGAAGGAAATCGACCGACCAGCGGATATATTCCGCGGTTCCGAAACCTCTGGAAGCAGGAGACCGATTTTCTGCGTGGCTATGCAGCTGGGTTTTATGCAGGACGCGGAGATATTACTTCACGAGACGGATTGGGTGCAGACCTGAAGAACCGTCTCGGACAAACCAATCTCGGTCCGTGGAGTGTTGGTTCCCATATGATGGGTGAAACTATTCCTAAAGAATCGAACTATGTGGTGCTTGACCCGCAAAAGAAAGACAAGTGGGGTATGCCCCAGCTGAAGATTTCCGTGGAATATGACGACAATGACGAGCGAATGATTAAGGATTTTATGGAGCAGATGACGGAGATGTACACGGCTGCAGGATTCACTAACATTCAAACACTCGACGATAAGCGTGCGCCGGGACTGGATATACATGAAATGGGGGGTGTGCGAATGGGCCACGATCCGAAAACGTCACTCCTGAACAAATGGAATCAGCTGCACGCGTGCAAGAACGTATTTGTCACCGATGGCGCGTGTATGACATCTACGGCCACGCAGAATCCGTCGTTGACGTATATGGCACTCACTGCGCGGGCGGTTGACTATGCCGTTAAGCAGCGAGGCCGGTTCTAAGAATTTAGAAGTCAGCTTCCGATTGAAAGGTCACCGATGCGGATCCCTGAATCCGGGAAAGCAACTTTTCGTACAATTCCGTATTGTAATCGTGGTGGATGAATAACACCTCCTGATCCTGGAACGTCTGGGTCTGCGAAGCCTTGATCACTTCATCGGAGATATCGGAAAACCACTTTTCAGGGTTCAGTGTTATTCGGGCGCTACTCCTTGTCTGGAGAACAAAAGGTGTTTTGCTTTCCTCTTGCTCAGCGGTAAATCGAAGGGGTTTGGTCACAGCAAAAATCATCGTGACGCTCTCACCACCTTCACTGTAGCGTGCAATAGCAATAAGTCCCGGGCGAGCGTTTTGAAAGAAGTGCTGCAGGTCGGGGGCTGAAATGCGTCCTGCCCCGTGCCCCTTCTTTTTGTCTTTCTTCTCCTTTTTTTTCTTCTTCTCCTTGTCGTCATCATCGTCATCATGATCATGATGTCTTTTGTCGTCATGATCATGGTGCTTCTTGTCGTCTTTCTTCCCCTTGTCTTTGTTATCCTCCGTCTTTCCCTTGTCTTTGTGCTTATTATCGTCCCTGTCTTTGGAATTATCGTCTTCCTCTTTTTTCCCGTCGTTCGTCTTCTCGTCATCGTTGCTGCCGTTGCTGGTGTCGTTGTCGTCAGCACCGGTCGTATTTTCGTTATTTCCGTTGTTGTCTCCGGTATTGGGCGGTGTGTCTGGAGGCGGCGGGACGTTATCGAAGTTTTCATTGGGTGCCTCACCGGGCGGCTCTGGTTCCGTGTCGTCGATAGCTGTCAGTTCGTACGGGGCGTCAGGCAGCGAGACGATAATATCAAGACGGTTATAGACTCCCGGAGGGAGGCTCAGCGATACCGTGGAAGAATCTCCGTCGTGAATTAGCCGGAAAGGCGGTGTATCGGCTGGGATTGACTTGCTTGCATAGGCATCGCCTACTATGTCAAGCATATACGGTTTGAGGTACACTTCCTGTATCTCAATGCGACCGCTCAAGGCGGAGCGGGTCGTTAGTTCAAAGTGCACAGCGATGTTTCCCTCGTCGACGACAGGCTCGTCAATGCAGCCTTGCATCGATATCAGTAGAAGAATGACGCCGAAGGCCTTCAAAGATACTAATGGCTTCATGGTTTGATCCATCAAAAAAGTCTTGCCATCATCACCAGCAATTTCCTCTTGAATCGTTATTTTCATCATGTCGGACAACGATAAGTTCCGTGTCGCCATACGAATTCCTGAGGACCCTTTCAAACGCTTTGCGTGCGCTTTGGCTTTTTGCCGGTGGCGGCATCGCTGTCGCTGTGATGGCGTATTTTCTTCTGGGTATCGAGCAGGGGGTCGATGTTCTCCTCCTTAGTGGGGAGCGTACCGTTTCGCTGGTGTTGACCGTATTGTCGGTGTTACTTCTCGCTTTTCTTATCTGGTATACAGGCAGGATGTTGAGTTACATTCGACAAGCGAAGGATGATGCTATTTTTGAACATCCCAGGGCCTATAGCCGATTCGGAATTCCCGCCCCATATTATCAGCACATCCCGCGGTTACTTGCTTACAATTGCTTCGTGGTGGTTCAGTTGGCCGTATTGCGCCTTCCGACCATGGCAGGTCTGGGAGCGGTTGGGTTGTTTTTTGTTTTTGCGTTCCACAACATACTATACGGCTTTCTTGTCCCGCTCTTTAGCGGGAAGCGACTCGACCGGATGATGCGTGTGGTCGTCGGGATTCTTGCGGCGGGATACGTGACGGGGTTGTTGTGGCTTGTCGTTGAGGGAAGAAGTGTAGCCGGTGATTTTCATCCCGAGAGACACAGATTCTGGCTGGCATGTCTGGCGATGATGATGTTTGTATCACAGGTGCTAGCGGTTTTGTTCTTTGTGCGTCGCCGTCGCCTTATCGACTTGCGAAGGAGGACGGCAGGGCTTGCCGCTTCTTCACTTCTCGATATTATCGGTTTCAATCCCATCTACAATGCGGCAGAGGCACCCTATTTTCGGGTGCTCAACACCGTTGCCGTAATCTCGTTGTTGCTCTACCTGGCAGCGATTTTTGTGATGCGCTTTTCGCTTCTGATGGGACCGATGGCTTTTACATTACTTGGTCTTGGGATTTTGACAGGACTAGCCAACCTCATGTCTCTGGCTAGTATAAGAATTTCCTTCAACGTAGCAGTGCTACTTGTAGCGCTTGCCGTTGTTCTTGGTCCGCAACGTGATCTTTATGAAGTGAGGCTGCTTCCGGAGGTGCGAAGAGATGTTTTCGGCGACCGTGCTGACACTCGCTTATTCTTAAGAAAGTGGTTTGAGAGACGCATCGAGCGTATGAATCCGGAGTCTGAAAAGCCGTTTGCTGTTTATCTGGTGCTCGCCAATGGCGGAGCCTCACGTGCGGGACTGTGGACCAGCTCAGTATTGGGGTGGTTGCAGGACCTAAGCTACGCAAGTGACTCGCTGGACACGTTTCGAAATCATGTGATTTGCCTCGCAGGTTCTTCCGGTGGGAGCCTGGGGAACAGCGTGTTTTACAGCCTCGCGCACGCGGCTCATCATGACCTGATTGGAGGTGACAGTTTCCGGGAGCATTCGGCGCGGTTCTTTCAGGCCGACTTTTTAACGCATACGTTGGGGCGCCTTCTCGGTCCTGATATCGCGCAGCACCTGGTACCGGTACGGCTTCCCCTGGATAACCGGGCCGATGCTCTTGAAGTGGCGATCGAAAGGAGTTCGTATGAGCGTTTGTTGAACGGGTATTTCAGCAGACCACTTTCGCAATTGGTCGATACGACAGGGGCGCTGCCGGCGCTGTTTATAAATGTTACGCAGGTTGACAACGGCATGCCGGGTGTGATTGGCACCGTGCGGCTCGGTGACAGCCAGCGTCAGGACGTGTTGGCTCTTGTCGACAGTACAGGGCACCACGCTGGAAGGGGAGATATACGGCTGAGTACTGCGGTTGTGTTAGGCGCCCGTTTCCCCTTTGTGTCTCCCGCTGGGAAGGTTTTTGATCGATACTATGTAGACGGTGGTTATTTTGATAACTCAGGAGCGGGAACGGTTCTGTCATTTATCCGTGAGTTGAACGCATTCTTCTCGGATACAACCGAGGCGGTCATCAGGGACTATCGTGATCGTTTTTCATTCCATATTCTGCATCTGACGAATGCGGAGGTTGTACGTCGTCCGTCGGGAGACATCCACCCCTTGATGAACGATATGGTTGCTCCCGTTCTTACGCTGGCAGGTATGCAAGGCGCGAACACAGACATTGCAAACGGCTTGCTCAATGAGGCTTTCCTTCCTTTTAACACCGATACTGCGAACGCAAGGATCGTGTTTAATCTCTACGATACCCGATGGGCTGGCACCGGCTTTGAAGACGGATATCCCATGAGTTGGGCGTTGTCCCACTATCAACAGCATCGGATGTCGGTGGCCCTTGAGCGGGAGATGCTTAACAACCGCAGCGCGCTGTACTTTCCGGTTAGTCTGCCTGAATAAGGCGTTGTGCGGTCTTTGCCTGCCGGATTCGATAGGAAAAAGTCAGATTGATTTGCCTCCGACGGAACTGAGCATCCAGATCCGTGTAAAAGTTGGGGCCTTTTGTGACTGATCGCATTCGCCGGGTGTTGAGTACATCAAGCGCATTAAGCAGAAGCGTCCCCCTTCCCTTCAGAATATCTTTGCTGAGCGCAACGTCAAGGTAGTATAAAGATTTCCGCCGGCCCTGTGCGGTGTTTAGAGGAGCTTCGTAATTGGTACGCACCTGCAGGTCGATTTGATGGGGCAGCTTGAATCGCGACGTGTGGCGACCAAACCAACTGAAGGTGGTGTTGTTGTAGTCGGTCAAAATATTTGTTCCGTCTATTTCCGCGTAAAAGAAGTTGAGGTTTATGTCAGCTTTCCACCATGCGTTGACGGAAAGTTCTCCGGTGAGCTCAGCGCCGGTAGCATATTCGCTTCGCAGGTTCTCGGGGAATGTTGTCGAGTTTCCGTTTTCGTCGACCCATCTGATTCGCTCAATTTTCCCATGAGTGTTGCGATGATAGAGTGCAGAAGTAAATGATCCGGATTCAAAATACTTGATATGGCTTAGCTCCACAACATGACTGAATTCGGGGTCGAGGTCGGGGTTCCCGCTGAAGTAGTTCCGACTGTCGGAGTAAGTCATGAAGGGAGATAAGTCGTTATAGAATGGGCGTCTTACACGGCGACTGTAGCTCCCTTGCAAGGCATGGTCGTTAGGGAGATTCCAGGTCACATGTGCACTGGGAAAGACGTTCATGTATTGGCGCGGATTTTTCTCGTTGGTTCGCTCAAGAAGCGTGGTGACATCCGTCCATTCCGCACGCAGCCCCGCCTGCCAGGATAGACGGCCGATTTTATTCGCCAGGATCCCGTAGGCGGCGTGGATATTTTCATCATAGCGGAAGATGTTGTCGAAGCCTGGAAGAGTTACATGTTCGCCTTCTTCGTTCGCGCGGGTGACAATGAAATCGTTGACCATGTCGCGGACACTGCTCCGCACACCTACTTCGAACTTACCGGCTTCACTGAAGGGTTTGACATAGTCAAGTTGGAAAAGCAACTGGCGTTCGAACTCGTCGTTAATGGAACGCTCCAGTATGTGGTTTGTGTTAGCCGCGTCGCTTACGGGAAAAAAGTCGTGTGTGAAAATCTGATATGAGTTCTCGCGATTATCCAGAAATTTTATCTCACCGGTCAGAACGTGGTCCTTCTGTGGAAATGTTTTTTTGTAGACAACGGAGTACTCGGAATTCGACTCCATTTCATCCTCATCCTGACGTCTGATTTCACTTGATTCATGATTGCTGAGACTGTTGCGATAGTTATCGTAGTGAATATCCAGCAGTCGGTTGACATCACTTCGCCTGTAGAGATAGGATCCGGTGAGAATACTGGTTTCGCTGAAGTAGAGATCAATGCCCCCACGGATGTTGTTATGAAAGCCGAGGAGAGAGAGGTCGTTTCGTTGTTTGAGATACATTGTCTCCGCACCGTATAGCTCCTGGTACAGTTTGCTGTCGCCAGGCAGGTCACGATAGGCAATGCTATAGTTGACGAAGAAGTTGACTTTCTTGTGTCTATAATTCAGGTTGGCGGCTCCTCCCAGGTTAAGGGGTGTTCCTGTAATGGCTTCAAAAGAACCATTGAATCCCTGGTTTCTTTCTTTGCGTAAGACGATGTTGATAATTCCAGCCATTCCCTCGGCTTCGTAGCGCGCGGAGGGATTGGTAATGATTTCGACGCGTTCGACCATGCTGGCGGAAAGTTGCTGCAGGCCGGCTCCGCCTTTAAAGCTTACAAGTCCCGAGGGCTTGCCATCGATAAGGATGCGGACATTATCGCTTCCGCGGAGTCGTATGCCCCCTTCGGCATCCACCTGAACCGACGGGATATTCATGAGGATGTCACTTGCGGTCTGACCCGCGCTCGAAAGATCTTTACCGACGTTGAAGATCTTGCGATCAAGAGCCAACTCCATAGTGCTCTTTTCTCCCTGCACAACGACTTCGTCAAGCGTTCGCGCAGCACTTTGTAACGGGATAACACCCAGCTGACGAGTTTCGCCGGCACGAATACCCAAAGCTTCCAGACGTGTACCACGGTACCCAACGAAATCGATTTCGATTTGGTAATCACCCGGCGAAAGAGGTATGGAGAATTCTCCGTCATCCCCGGTTAGCGTACCGTCAACCGGAGTCCCGGAGAGGGTCAGTACCCGAATGCTTGCAAAAGACAACAGCGTCATTGACGCAGAGTCGGCAACTGTTCCTCTTATTTCACCCCGCCCACCCTGAGCCTGGCTATGGGATGCGAACGCGGAAAGAAGCAGGATTACAACTGAAAATCTTACAATGAAGCCATGGATCGGTGTCATGGCCCTGAAAGTACTACAATTTCTCACGTGGTCAATTGTCTTTTATGCAGATGCCTTGCACGCTAACACGGAACAGCAAATTGGCTGTTTTTTTTTAGATTTACTGATATGAGAACCTTCCCCCTGATCGCTGTCTGTGCTTTAATGGTGATGGCCGCCTGCGAAAGCGCAAGTCCTGATAACCGTCGCTGGTTCAAAGGCAATCTGCATACGCACTCCTACTGGAGTGATGGTGATGAGTTTCCCGAAATGATTATGGATTGGTACAAGTCGAACGGCTACCATTTCGTTGCCCTGACGGATCATAACACCCTGGCAGAAGGTGAGAAGTGGGTAGTGGTGAGACGAGGACGAATTTATGAAGAGGGATTCGATAAGTACCTTCAGAAGTTTGGAGAAGAGTGGGTAACGTACAAACGGGATACAGGACGCATCCAGGTGAAGTTGAAAACGTTTGATGAATATCGGACACTATTTGAGGACGACGGCTTCCTCATTATCCAGGGCGAAGAAATCTCCGATCATTACCAGGGAAAACCGATCCACATTAACGCTACCAATATCCAGTCATTGATCCGGCCTCAAGGCGGCGAGAGCGTGACGGAGGTCATGCAGCGAAATGTCGACGCGATATTGCGGCAAAGGGAAGAGACAGGAGTACCGATGTTTCCGCATATCAATCATCCGAACTTCCACTTTGCCATTACGGCGGAAGATCTAATCAACCTCCGGGGTGAGCGCTTCTTTGAAGTCTACAACGGTCACCCTCTTGTCTACAACTATGGAGATAGTGCGCGCGCCGGAACTGAGCTGATGTGGGATGAAATCAATTTGGCTTATCATCGCAAGGGACAGCCGTTCATGTTCGGGCTTGCCACGGACGACAGTCACCGTTATCATGTATTTGGAAGCAAATACAGTAACGCCGGACGTGGGTGGGTAATGGTCCGTGCCGAATCTCTTGACCCGGCCTCTCTTATCGCGGCTATGGAGGCCGGCGACTTCTATGCGACGACCGGCGTTGTGCTGGATGAGCTTGACGTTCGCGACCATTCGCTCCGCATCCGTGTACGCCCTGAGAATGGCGTTAACTATAAAATCGAGTTTGTCGGGGCATCGGAGCAGGATACTCAGGCCAGGGTTCTCAAGAGTGTCGAGGGACCGGAGGGAAGTATAGAACTTCTCGAAAGTTATGTGTTTGTGCGGGCTAAGGTGATTTCGGATAAGGTGAAAGAGAACCCTTTTGAGGAAGGCGATGTTGAGGTTGCCTGGACTCAACCCGTGCGTGCGCGCCGGTAAAGTGCGCATTTTAGTCCCTCCAGTGCGCAAACTTGGGGTTCTAATCCCTCGCCTCTCCGTATTTTAGAGACTTTGTAAATCCAAAAACACGGCGGTAATGATGAAACTTTACAAGACGGCACGCGGGATAGTAGTGGAACACGGCGAAGCGTTATACCTTCTCGAGGAAGAGGAATGGGATCGTTTTATTAACGATGATACCCTGTATTCCAAACTTGTCCATGTCATCAAAGGTAAAACCGCTGAAGGTTCGTTGCTGAAGAGTGGAATTCTTGCGCCCATAGGACAGCAGGAAATATGGGCAGCCGGAGTTACTTATTATCGGAGTAAAGTGGGCCGCCAGGAAGAAGCGAAAGACGCCGGCGGTGGTGACTTCTACGCCAGGGTGTATGAAGCCGAGCGACCGGAGATTTTCTTCAAGAGTCCCGCATACAGGGCGGTAGGTCCTGGTGACAAAGTTCGCATCCGAAAGGACTCGACCTGGGATGTACCGGAGCCGGAGCTTACGTTGGTCATCACAACATCGGGGAAGATCGTGGGTTATACCATTGGGAATGATATGAGCTCGCGAAGTATTGAGGGGGAAAACCCACTTTACCTGCCACAAGCGAAGTGCTATGACAGGAGTGCTGCAATAGGCCCCTGTATTCTCGTAACCGAGGAGCCACTCGATATAAACACGGAGATACAGCTTGAAATACGACGTGGCGGAAAATCAGTATTTGAAGGACAGACGGCCATTGACCAAATCAAGCGTTCTTTTGAGGAACTCGTCTCGTTCCTGTACCGGGAAACCACCTTTCCCCACGGCTGTTTTCTGATGACGGGTACGGGGATCGTTCCTCCCAATGAGTTCACATTGCAACAGGGTGATGAGATTCGAATTACTATCGAGCCTATTGGCACGTTGGTTAACACAGTAGAATAGATATGGAACTAAGCGGAAAGAATATCATTGGCAATCGGTTGTCAGCCGAGGGTTTAATCACCTTTCAGGCAGAGAATCCTGCCACGATGGGCAAGCTGCAACCTGCGTTTTACGAAGCCTCGGAGAAGGAGGTATGGGCTGCAATTGAGTTGGCTGCCATAGCGTTTTCATCGTATCGCAAGAAGAGCGGGGAAGAAAAGGCTGTCTTCCTCGAAGCAATCGCAGATGAGATCATGGCACTAGGGGATCCGTTAATTGAGCGGTGTATGGCGGAAACGGGTCTTCCTGAAGCTCGTCTTCGAAATGAACGGGGTCGCACCGTAGGCCAGCTGCGGTTGTTCGCCGGATATTTGCGGGATGGATCGTGGGTAGATGCCCGCATTGACACAGCGGATCCATCGCGAACACCTCCCAAGGTGGATATAAGGAGCATGCAACGGCCCCTGGGACCCGTCGGAGTATTTGGCGCTAGCAATTTTCCGCTTGCTTTTTCTGTAGCCGGAGGCGACACTACATCGGCGCTGGCAGCAGGGTGTCCCGTAGTGTTCAAAGCTCATCCGGCTCACCCCGGCACCTGTGAGATGGTGGGACGTGCTATTATGGAGGCTGCAAGAAAAACGGGTATGCCGGAAGGAACCTTCTCGATGGTGCATGGCAAATCGACAGCGGTAGGCCTTGCAATTGTGCGACATAACCTGATCAAAGCGATTGGCTTTACCGGATCTTACAGGGGAGGAAAGGCGATCTTTGACGTGGCCAATAGCCGCCCTGTGCCTATTCCCGTGTATGCGGAAATGGGAAGCACTAATCCGGTTTTTATTTTGCCGGAGGCTATGAAAGAGCGCAAGGAAAATATCGCGAGAGATCTGGCAGCGTCGGTGACGTTGGGAGTGGGTCAGTTTTGTACCAACCCGGGGCTCGTCTTCTATCAGCCTGATGAAGAGAACAACTTCCCGACGCTGCTGTCAACGAACCTTAAGACGGGGGCGGCCGGCGTGATGTTAACGTCTTATATTCAGGAAGCTTATCGCGCTGGGGTGGAGAAGCTCGCGGCGACGCCGGGTGTGCAAACCGTCTTGAAAGGAGAGGCTACAACTGGCGGATGCTATGCTCCCGCATATTTGTTTATGACAAACGCAGACACATTCCTCAATGATACCGCGCTCGAAGAGGAAGTTTTCGGTCCATCCACTCTCGCTGTAAATGTCGATACCCGGAGTCAGCTCCTCAGGGCTGCGCGTCAACTGGGAGGGCACCTTACCGCTACGGTGCATGCGACTGAGCGGGATATGGACGATTATCAGGACCTCCTTGAAATACTGGAGCAGAAGGCAGGGCGAGTAATAATCAACGGTTACCCTACGGGCGTTGAGGTAACGCATGCCATGGTGCATGGTGGCCCGTTCCCCGCGACAACGGACAGCCGCACGACGTCAGTAGGCACGGATGCGATCCGACGCTTCACTCGCCCCGTGTGTTATCAGAACTTTCCTCAGCGCCTCCTTCCAGAAGAACTTCAGGACGAGAATCCGCGCGGAATCTGGCGATTGCTGAACGGGCAGTGGACGAAGTAATCTATCAAAGCCTTTAGAACGCGTCCCGGATTTCAGAAAGCGAAACACCCAGCACCTGCTGGCTTAGTTGATCAAGGGCAGAGTCGTCACCCTGGAAGTGATACGTGGTCTGCACATGCTCAATATGTTCGCCAGGGTTTAGTTCGCGCGCGGGTGATGAACTCTCCAACTCGTAGAACGGGCCCATCGGAGCCACTCCCGGAGCAGGAGGTCCGTCGTTGTAGGCATTAATTACATCGCCGTTGTAAGGATTCTTCTGAATTTCCCATTTGGAGTTGACGTAGACATCGTCGGGTGCTCCCAGGGAGAAGGTAACGATAGTGAGCGTATTGGATAGGGCATCGAAGCTTCCCATCACGTTCTTCGCACGTGCGGGGTTCAGACCAATCTTGCTGCGCCATTCGCCATCGCCTTTGAAAAATATGACGCTGTCGCTAACCTTCAGCCTATCGGCTGGTACCTGGCCGAAGTAGTCGGCATTCACGACTGGTCCCAGACGATCTTCAGGTCCGCTGTTATAAGGGATGACCATCGTCAACGAAGGAGAGGGGTTGAACATCCCCAGCAGCCAGATCGAGAGGAGGCCGGTCGATTTTCTCCATTGTTCACCTCCAACGTTGAACAGTTTGTTGGCTGTCTGATAAGCAACCATATTCAGGTCAGGCGTGTCTTGAATGTGGAGCTGTTCACGGCTTTCAGAAGCACTAAGGATTTTCACTTCCCGCTCAATGCGAAGATCGAATCGAGTGCCACTGTAGTTGACGAGCGTCGCGGTCCGATCAAAGCGGGCGGAGGTCGGGCCCTTCTCCACAACGTTAAACGGTTCGAGGTCGATCAACGGCGGTGTGTGCCAGTTTTCGAAAGTGAAAGCGCTGTCTGGCGCGAAGAAGATAGAAAATTGTCCGCCTTCAGGTCCGAGCCAGATGCGTTCCTCCCCACCGAAGGCATTCATGTGAACTGAAGTGTCGCCACTTTGGAATAGACTTCGGTTAATCCATCCGTAACTGAGATGGTCGGGTGCCCCGGATGTGCTGGTCATAACCCGGCCCTGAAGCGAAGGCATGACGGCGACACGCGCCCGGGTCTCCGAGTCGGTGAGCACAATCACTTCGCCGTACTGACTGAGAAAAGATATATCGTCGTCGAACGGGGAATAATCCGGAATACGCTCCTTTTGGGGACTACACGAAGCCATAGTCATGCTGAGTATGATTAAGAGTTTTCTCATTAGATGCGCCTGTTAACAAATTTCTATCCGGCGAAACCATCCCAGATATAACGCTACTAAATGCTTGCGGAAAATGCAAACGAAGTATTGAGGAGAGGCTCAGCGGTGAGCCGCTTTGTCGCCGTGTGTGAAGGTGGTATATTGCCCAGCTAAATATCGCCGCAATGTTTTCGTCCGCCAGTGCCATTAGGGTCATCATCGTTATCTGTGTCGCGCTCTTCCTGATCACCCTAATGGTTCCGGATATGCACGAACTCATGTTCGAGACACTCGCCCTCTACTATCCTGCTAATGAAAAGTTCAGACTCTGGCAGTTCGTTACAAACGTATTTATGCATGGCGGTTTTGCTCACATTTTTTTTAACATGTATGCCTTATGGGCGTTCGGAACGCCCCTCGAGCAACTTTGGGGCAAAAGGCGATTCTTGATTTTCTTTCTGTTGTGCGGGGTCGGAGCTGCGCTGATTTATACTTTTGTAAATTATCTGCAGTTCACCAGCCTGTACAACGACTTTCTTCAAGCCGGCGTAGCGGCAGGAGATATCGATGTGTTCGTCGAAAGTGGCAGATACATTCCGGCGACGATGGCGGCCGTGGGAGAGTCGCAATTGCGGAGCCTGTGGGGGCTTTTCAATATACCTGCTGTCGGAGCCTCGGGTGCTATCTATGGTATCCTCGTAGCGTTCGGGCTTCTCTTTCCGAACGCCAAATTGTTTTTGATCCTCGTTCCCGTTCCTATTCCAGCGAAGTACTTCATTCCGGCCCTGATCGGACTCGATTTATTCTCTGGGGTGACGGGGTTTTCCATTTTCGGCGGAGGGGTCGCCCATTTCGCGCACGTCGGCGGGGCAATTATCGGATTCCTGCTGATGTGGTCCTGGAGAGCCAGAATCAACCGCCGGCGCCGGGATTTTGGCCTCTGACGCTACCGCCAATCATCATTAAATTTGCCGCAATCGGCAAACTTGCTGTAAATTGCGGTTTCACAAAACCTTATGACGGACCCGATTCCCGGACCCGGGCCGTTTCAATCGTATGTTTATAGAGATCATGGACACGACCCTGCGGGATGGCGAACAGACCTCCGGGGTTTCCTATACAGCTACCGAAAAGCTCAACATCGCTAAAATGTTGCTCGAGGAAGTTCGCGTCGATCGCGTCGAGATCGCATCGGCGAGGATTTCGGAGGGGGAATTTGAGGGGGCCAGTAAAATTCTTCGATGGGCTAAGGACAATGGGCTCCTCGAACGAATTGAAATTCTCGGCTTTGTCGACGACAACAAGTCGTTGGACTGGATTCACCGCGCAGGAGGCAAGGTTATGAACCTTCTTTGCAAAGGTTCGCTCAAACACGTTCAGGGACAACTGCGCCGCACACCGGAAGAGCATATCAGTGACATCCGGAAGTCGCTCGCTTACGCCAGGGAACTCGGCATTGCTGTCAATGTATATCTCGAGGATTGGTCCAATGGAATGCGAAACTCACCGGAGTACGTGTACTTCCTGACGGACGCCCTGAAGGACGAATCGATAAAGCGCTTCATGTTGCCGGATACTTTGGGAATCCTGAATCCGGATGAGACCTACAGGTTCATGAAGGAAATGGTCGATCGTTTCCCGTCGCTGAAATTTGATTTCCATGCCCACAACGACTATGACCTTTCAGTAGCGAATTGCTTTGCAGCCGTGAAGGCCGGAGCGGCGGCTTTGCATGTCACGGTTAATGGTCTAGGCGAACGAGCCGGCAATACGCCGCTGAGTAGCGTCGTGGCTATGCTGAGAGATCATTTAAACGCAGAGCTGTCGATTGATGAGTCGAAGTTATACAGTGTCAGCAAGCTCGTTGAAGTGTTTTCGGGTATCGGAGTTCCGGCGAATAAACCCGTGATCGGCGAACATGTGTTTACCCAAACGTGCGGTGTCCATGCTGATGGCGATAACAAGGGCAATCTATATCACAATGATCTTTTGCCCGAACGCTTTGGCAGAACGCGCAAATACGCTTTGGGCAAGACTTCCGGAAATGCCAGCATCAAAAAGAATCTGGAGGCGCTCGGCATCGAACTCGATGCTGAGGTTCTGAAGAAGGTGACTGAAAGGGTAGTTCAACTTGGAGACAAGAAGGAGAATATTTCGCCTGAAGATCTTCCCTATATTATTTCCGATGTGCTTGGTCGCGAATTGATCCCTGAACGCATCAAGATTCGCAATTACTATTCCAGCCATGTCTACAATCTCAAACCTATCTCGACACTGAGCATTGAGATTGATGGGCAAACGTACGAGGCAACTTCAACAGGAGATGGCCAGTACGATGCATTTATGAAAGCTGTAAAGTCAATTTATGATCAGCTTGGAAAGCGTCTGCCGCAGCTGGTTGACTACAAGATATCCATCCCGCCGGGAGGTCGAACCGACGCCTTTGTGGAGACTATCATCACATGGGATATGGATGGAAAGGTTTTCAAGACACGAGGTTTTGAGTTTGATCAGCAGGAGGCAGCGATTACAGCGACGATAAAAATGCTCAATCTCATTGAAATGCAGCCGCAAACTTATCCGGTTAACATGGAGATTGAACGTGGTACAGGAAGTTGATCCAATGCATAAAAAAAACAAAAGGTCATAACCATTGGTTATGACCTTTTTTTGTGGTTGAAGCAAAGTGACATCAACTATCTATGGGTTGCCCCGATCGTTGGTTTCGTCGTCGTTGGTGGTTTGTTCGCGATTGCTTGCCGAGGCGTGCTCATCGTTGGCGTTTCCCTCATCCTTTACGATGATGTCGTGATTCGCATCTTCGAGTTCAGATTTCTTGACCTTGACAACTTCTTTTTTGTCACGGTCTACATAAAAGAATTCGCCGTCATACTCGTAAACCACCTCGTTATTCGGCCCTTCTTTTCCTTCCACTACTGAAAGTTCGGGTGCATCCTTCATGTCTGACTGGCCTTCCTCGACTGCTGTTTCAAATTGGTTATTCATTTCATCAAGATCGCGATCCGTCGATTGATCTGCATCGCGACCTAATTCAGCGGCACCTTGTTGAATATCCTGTCCGGTTTGTTCACCGCGATTCTCGAGGTCTTCCGCACCACGTTCTATTCGGTCACCGGCGCGATCAGCTCCTTGTTCGATCTCCTGTCCGGTTTGGTCGACTCCATGACGGAGTTCATCACCGGCCTCGTCCGCCCCTTCGCGCATTCTATCACCAGTTTCGTCTGCGCCCTGCCGAAATTCGTTCCCGGCTTCTTCGGCTCCTTGTTCAATATCCTGGCCCGTACGTTCTGCACCGCGTTCAAGGTCGCGACCGGTCTCGTCAGCCTCTTGTCTGAATTCATAACTTTCCTGCTGCACTTCATCCCCTGCGCGATCTATATCCTGCTCCGCTTCATCTACACCTCGTTCAAAGTCTGTTTCATTCTGTCTGTATTCGGAACTTTCCTGACGGGTGGTGTCTTGTTGAGCAACGGCCGCAAAGCTGAACATCGCAGCTGCTATTCCCGTTAACAATATCCTTTTCATATCTGCATTATTTTTTATAGGTGTAACATAGTTTCGTGCTGTACAATGAAACTATCGTACCACAAACCGTGTCCGGTAGTGATGCGGAAGGCAGATGCTAAAAGGAGGGCGTAATAGACGAAATCAAACGTGTAATAACGCGGATAGCTAAGCTAGAGACGCAGACAAGTGGTGAAAAATTCAACAGCCTGTGCACATTACACCTCTGGTGGAAGCGGCAGTTGGAGCGTAGCGGGCATTACTCTTCGATAACCAGCGGCCTATTGGCCTTTTCCATCATTTGCAACGAGAGGAGAGCTTCTTCCAGCGAACAGGGGTTTTCACTTTCACCTTGAAAGTATCGTACAACCTGTTGGATCATCGGCTGCTGAATGTGGGCAGGGAAGTCAACCTCGATTACTTCCTGCGTTGTACTTGTTATAATAGTCAATGGCGAGGGCTTGAAGAATGAAAAAACAAGTTTCCCTTTATCTCCAGTTATTTCACAGAGGTCTTCGTCACAACTCGGATCGTTGTTGAAACCCCAAAGCGCATGAAGATAAACGTCATGAGGAAACTGTGCCTGAACGGACGTCAAATCCGGAGCACTATAAC
Source organism: uncultured Roseivirgaceae bacterium (assembly GCA_964532595.1). Classification (GTDB taxonomy): domain Bacteria; phylum Bacteroidota; class Bacteroidia; order Cytophagales; family Cyclobacteriaceae; genus Chryseosolibacter. The sequence continues at coordinate 5,302 of CAZHIQ010000012.1, read as the reverse complement.
GGCCGCTTTGGTTCAGCGATGTTCCTTCAAACCAGACAGGTGCTCCGAAGAGCCAACAGAATAGATCGAGCTGGTGAGGCGCCAGATCAAAGAAAAGCCCTCCTCCCGACAACTCGGGACGCGTACGCCAGAAGTTGGGGTCCAGTGTTTTTTCCGTGGAGGCTTGAAGTGTGGTGCACCGGATGTGAAGAGGTTTGCCGATTTTCCCGGCATGGATAGTTTCTCGGACTTTGGTGAAGAGTGGAAGTGCACGGCGGTAATGGGCAACTGAGACCTTGGTGCCATATGTGCGCGCGGCATCGATCATTCGTTCGCAGGAAGCTACGTCGAGGGCGACCGGCTTTTCGACATATACAGGCTTTCCTTTTTTGATCGCTTCGATAGCGTAATGTTCGTGTGATGCCGGAGGAGTGGCGATATAGATGGCGGATACATCCTTGTCGGAGAGAAGCGCCTCGGCATCGTCATACCATCGCGAAACATTATGGCGTCGGGCGAAGTCCTGTGCGAGGGCGCCGTTCCTGCGCATGACAGCGACAAGGGAAGAATGATCAACGAGGTTGAAGGCCGGACCGCTCTTTACTTCGCAGACGTCGCCGCATCCTATGATGCCCCAATGAATGTTTTTGATAGTATTCATGGTGCATGATAATGAAATGCCCCTTAACTCCGACTACTATTCTTTTGAATGGTCGCCTGGAGGGGAAGTCTGGCAGGATGATTATATTTGACTATGGACATGTTACGAACAACTTTATGTATCGGTCTGCTTTTTTCCTGGATAGCGTTAAAAGGCCAACAAAATAAAGTGGTAGACAAGGGGGCGAAACCTGAGCGTGTGGCCACGGGGTTTGCTTTCACAGAGGGGCCGGCGGCAGACGGGAAGGGCAATGTTTATTTTACGGACCAGCCTAATAATCGAATACACAAGTGGGTGCCCGGGGAAGGAGTATCCGTGTTCATGGAAGATGCCGGGCGGTCTAATGGGCTCTACGTTGGCAGTGACGGCAATCTATACGCGTGCGCCGACGCGGAGAATGAGCTTTGGATGATAACACCCGACAGGCAGGTAAAGGTGCTTGTCAGCGACTACGAAGGCAAGAAACTGAATGGTCCCAATGACTTGTGGATTACTCCTTCCGGCGCTATCTACTTTACCGATCCTTATTATAAACGATCATACTGGAGCCGGGGTGGGAAGGAGATTGAAGAAGAACGTGTATACTACGTGTCTCCCGACCGGAAAGTCGTGCGCGTTGTCTTGGACGGATTCAAGCGACCCAATGGCATTATAGGTACGCCGGATGGGAGGACACTTTACGTGGCCGATATTGGCGACAACAAAACCTGGTCATTCACCATTCGGGACGACGGAAGCCTGACGGATAAAAAGCTTTTTGCTCCGATGGGTTCCGACGGGATGACTATTGACAGGAAGGGGAATGTTTATCTCACAGGCAAAGGCGTCACCATCTTTGATCCCGGGGGCCAGCAAATTGGCCATATCCCCGTCGACGAGCCCTGGACTGCCAATGTTTGCTTTGGAGGACGGGACATGAAGACGCTCTTCATTACCGCATCAACATCGGTATACGTTATTCGAACGAAAATCGGCGGGGCAAGAAAATGAACAAGCCCGCTGAGAAGTCGGCGGGCTGGTTGATTATTACTCTTCGATCGGAATCTTCCTGCTATAGCCGTTAGACAGTTCGTTGAATGGTAATTTAATGACAAGTTCACTGTCTTCGTAGACGGCGTGTATGCCCTGTATTTCGATGTAATAGGGCAGGGGTTGTTTAATTACTTCTCGTGGAAAATACACCGTCTTACCCGACGTCTCCACTGGAATATGATAGGACACGCTCAGTAAGTTGTTGTGAATTTCGACCTGCAGCATTTCCTTGCTGACGCCAGGCACCCGGATCCGCACTTCCCGCCCATCCGAATGATCGGTATATGAAATATATGGCTCGCTCACTCCTCCATTAAGCGTGTTCAACAGGTCTACTGTCGTTAACAACTGTCTTAATTGTTCTCTCATGATTCAACCTCCTTTGCGACTTGTTGTTCAAGGGTCATACCATTTTATGAAGCGGTGCAAAATGGGCAGGGTACCCGACAGGTTGTCTCGCTGGAGGCCTTTAGCTGGTGCAAAATCTGTAATTTTGGCCGGCTTTTTGTCAGAGTTTGGTCGGCTACACCCGCTTGTTGGGTTGGAAATATTATATCTTTGAAGGATGTTTGATAAAATGATCCGAATGAAATCCCGTCTTTTCTTGATCCTACTCGGACTGGTATTGCCGGTCTCTCTCTTCGCGCAGGAATCTTCTTCAAAAGTCGGTTATGCCAGTATAGACTATATCATCACGCAACTTCCGGATGTAAAGGTGATAAACGCGGAGTTGCAGTCGACCCGAAATCAGCTGCGGACGCAAATTGACGCGCGGACCGAGCAGGTGCAAAAGCAATATCAAGATTTGATGGCAAGTGCGCGTACTTTGCCTGATACTGTATTGCAGCGCCGCCAGCAGGAGGTGCAGCAAGCGATGGCCGAGCTTGATCAGATGCAACAGGATGCGCAGCAAACGCTCACGAACAAGCAGAAGCTGTTGATGGCTCCCTTATACCTACAGGTTAACCGGGCCATTAAGGAAGTTGCCAGTGAGAATGGTTTTGAAGTAGTGCTGACCGAACGCCTCGGAGGGATGCCATTTCTCTTGTACCAGGATTCGACCTATAATATCTCCGATCTCGTGGTTCAGAAACTCACCGGCGGGCCCGGTCAGAAGTAATCTTGCTTGTCAGCTTCTTCGTCCAATCCCGCTTAACAAACGGTCTACCCACCCCACCACGGGAGGGGCAACTACCCATCCCAGGCAAATTCCCGCAACGTCGGCGAGCAAGTCGTATATGTCGAAAGATCGCCCTTCGACCAGGGTCTGAAGTACTTCGGTGGCCAAGGCGAACGGGATGCCGATGGCAAGCATACGTATGAGCGAAAAGCGCTTGGGGCGGTAGTCGTACCGAATAGCAACGGCCCAAACGGTAAACATCACCAGATGGATTACCTTATCCCAGTTTCCGATTCTGACTCCGGGTAGGCTATTGCCAGGATACAGGAGGGCAATGAGGATGATCGTTGAGATGAGAAGGGTGGCGATGCGCATGGCGTAAAATTAAACGTTCTTATCGTAATCACTGTGCTTATTTAATAATTCGGGTCCAATGCGGGCACGGTGTTTTTAGCGCCATGTCAAAACGAATGACTATGGCAAAAACAAAATCAAGAGGTTCGGGCGCGAGGAAGTCTCAGGGAAGGCAAACCTCAGCCAGGTCGTCATCGGCCAAGAAGACCACAGCACGGTCTTCATCGAAGAAGACGACGGCAAGATCGTCAAAACGCAACACGGCGAAAGCCAATGGATCGCTGCTCGAGGAGTTCTTTATCGACGCGCTGAAGGATATTTACTGGGCGGAGAAAGCGCTGACAAAGGCTTTGCCCCGAATGTCGAAAGCGGCTACATCACCTGAGCTGAAGAAGGCGTTTGACCAGCATCTTGCTGTGACTAAAAAGCAAGTGGAGCGTCTTGAAAAAGTCTTTCAGCAGATGGGCAAGAAAGCTTCAGGGAAAAAGTGCGAAGCGATGCAAGGTCTCATCGAAGAAAGTGAAGAAATCATCAGCGAGACCAAAGACGATACCTTTACCCGCGATGCGGCACTCATTATCTCCGCGCAGAAGGTTGAACATTATGAGATCGCCGCCTACGGTGGCCTGGTTCAACTCGCGAAAACCATGAATAAGCGGGGCATCGCGAATACGCTGGGTACAACACTGGCGGAAGAGAAGAAAACGGATGAGCAGTTGACCCGTATCGCCGAGTCGAGTATCAACACTGAGGCAGCCACGGAAGAAAAGTCTTCTTCAACGCTGAAAGAAAGCTTTATGGAGGTCTTCTCTTAAAAGCAACCGACCGGTAAGAAAGGGGCTTCAACGAAGCCCTTTTTGTTTTAGTACCAACGATGAGACAATCAAATGGAATGAGCTAATCGACGGTAAAAATGAATCTCCCTTGAACCAATACTTTTTTGCTGATTTCAGCTAATTTCCCGACATGAAAAAGACGCGCGGAGCGTTAGGAACAGCAATCCAAAGCTGAGTTATGCCTGAAATGGTTGAAGGAAAGAAGGTATTCACTTTAAGCGAGGTTACATCGAGCATCCAGAAAACCTTGTCGGGCCGCTATGCCAGTTCCTTCTGGGTGAAGGCGGAAATGAACAAGCTCAATCATTATCCTCACTCGGGCCATTGCTATCCAGACCTGGTGGAAAAATCGGAAGGCAAGGTTGTCGCTCAGTTTAAGGCAACTCTTTGGCGTGACGATTACGTTCGTATAAATCGCGCTTTTATCAAGGTTTTGAGCGCTCCGCTTAAGGACGGTATCACCATGCTGTTTTGTGCCAGGATTACGTTCGATCCGGTTTATGGTCTCGCGTTGCGGATTATCGATATTGACCCCGTCTTTAGTCTGGGTGAACTGGAAAGGGAAAAGCAGGAGAGCCTGTCTAAATTGCAGGAAGAAGGTATTCTGACGCGAAATAAAGCGTTACCCTTTCCGCTTCTACCCAAGCGACTGGCCGTTATTTCGGTTGAAACGAGTAAGGGGTATGCTGATTTTCAGAAGGTGCTCCAGCACAATCCGCGACAATATCGTTTCTCCCATGTTTTATTCCCCTCCTTACTACAGGGCGATCGGGCGGTTCAGTCAATTCGCTACCAGCTCGCGCGCATTCGAAAGGTTATTTCACACTTCGATGTTGTTGCCATTATCCGCGGGGGTGGAGGAGATGTTGGGTTGTCGTGCTTCAACGATTATACCCTGGCGCGCGAAGTTGCGCTATTTCCAATACCGGTCATCACAGGTATCGGACATGCCACAAACGAGACGGTTGTTGAAATGGTTGCATGGCGGAATGCCATCACGCCGACCGAACTGGCCGACTTCCTTTTGCAATGCTTCGACGATTTTGCTGATCCCGTTCACAATGCAGAGGAGATCATTGCCAATACGGCGGGGCGATTGTTAACCGAGGCCCGTGAGCGACTTCGAAATCAGAGTGTATACCTGAGGTCAATCGTACAGCATTCGCTGCTCGATAACCGTCACGCACTCGATCGGTGTTCACACGGAGTAATCCAGCAGGTCGGAGCAACACTTTCCCATCAACGTCAGCAACAGACTGCTTTGCTCGTTCAACTTTCGGGCGCAGCGCGAATGATGCACAAGACAAGAAGCAGCGAACT
>CAZHIQ010000011.1:0-90250 GCA_964532595.1 uncultured Roseivirgaceae bacterium | reverse complement strand
AAGAAGCCGCGATCGTTGAAAAACTTATGTATGGCATAAGCCATAGCGTGACGGATACGCATGACAGCGCTGAAAGTATTCGTGCGACCGCGCAAGTGGGCTATCTCGCGAAGGAACTCAAGCGAGTGCTTCTTCGGCTGAAGCGGATACTGCTCGGGATCACTGTCTCCCAGTATTTCCAGATCAGTCACCTTTACCTCAACCGGTTGACCTTTGGCCGGTGAAGGAACGAGGTTACCCCGGACGGAAATACAAGCTCCGGTCGTAATGCGCTTGAGAACCTCTTCAGGGGTCGAAGTGAAGTCGACAACGGCCTGGAGGTTGCGGATGGTCGAGCCATCGTTTATGGCGATAAACTGGTTGTTCCGAAAAGTTCGCACCCAGCCCTGCACGAGCACCTGCTGGTTCTCTGCCTTACTGGAAAGGAGTTCCCTGATTTTGGTTCGTTTCATAGCGGATAAGATGCCCCGAAGGGATGGTTCGCAAAAAACGAAAAATCCAATGGATTTTCATAGCTGCCGCTGGCCGTTTATCGACTTGGCGTCGGATGACAGGCATGCGTCGGAGGAGGTAGGGAAAATTCAGGCCTTTGTCGTAATTTAACGAACGCATTACAAGCGCACGCAATGACTTTCGGGAGATTTCCGATTTCCTATTTTTGTGGCGACGATATAAAGAATTTAAAGTAGACAATGCAAAAGCTGGGTTTAAATCAGTCCTTACAGCAGAAGCTGTCACCGCAACAAATTCAGTTTATAAAACTGTTGCAGGTGCCTACGGCAGAACTGGAGAGCAGGATCGAAGAGGAACTGGAGAATAATCCGGCCCTGGAAGAAGGGGAGGACAAAGAACTGCCGGAAGACTCGAACACTGAGGAGGAAGTAGACAATACCTCCAATGACGATGAAATCGATCTGAAGGATTACCTCCAGGATGACGACTACAGTGGATTTCGTATGCAGGGCGATGGCGACGATGATGACGATCGGGAAATGCCTATCCCTATGTCGACTTCGTTGCATGAGTCACTGATGAATCAGCTCGATTTCCTGGGTCTTAGCGAACAGGACTATATTATTGGACGTCAATTGGTAGGAAGTATAGAAAGCGATGGATATATCCGACGCGACCTTGAGGCAATCGTCAACGACCTCGCATTCTCCCAGGGGATAGAGACTGACACTGCTCAAGTGGAAGCTATCTTGCGCAAGATCCAAACGTTCGATCCTCCGGGGATTGCCGCGCGAAGCTTGCAGGAATGTTTACTCCTCCAACTCGACCGGATGGACAACGGTCATAACATCGACGTAGCGGTCGCAAAGAAAATCATTACGGAGTGCTATGAGGAGTTTACGAAAAAGCACTATCAGAAAATCCAGAAAAAGCTCGATACCGAGGATGAGGACTTCATTCGCGATGCTATCGGGCTGATCATGAAGCTTAATCCCAAGCCTGGTGGAGGCGCGGGCTCTTCTATGGTCAAAAATCAGTATATCATCCCGGATTTCATTCTGACAAATAACAACGGAAAACTTGAACTGGCTCTCAACAGTCGTAACGCGCCAGAGCTTCGTATCAGTCGCTCATACACGGAGATGTTTAAAGCTTACGACAAAAGCAATAAGCAGGATAAGAACCTGAAAGAAGCCGTGACGTTCGTCAAGCAAAAGCTCGACGCCGCCAAGTGGTTTATTGATGCCATAAAGCAACGTCAACAAACGCTTCTCAGAACCATGCAAGCTATTGTTGACTTTCAGTACGACTTCTTTCTGGAGGGTGACGAAACGAAGTTGCGCCCGATGATTCTCAAGGACATCGCTTCCATGATTAATATGGATATTTCGACGGTGTCGCGGGTGGCCAGCAGTAAATCGGTTCAGACAGATTTCGGTATCTATCCTCTGAAGTATTTCTTCTCCGAAGGAATCACCACCGAATCGGGCGAGGAGGTGAGTAGCCGCGAGGTAAAGCAAATTATCAAGGAGATTATCGATGGCGAAGACAAGAGTAAGCCATATTCCGATGACAAGCTGGAGAAAATCCTGAACCAACGGGGTTACAACATTGCACGCCGTACGGTAGCGAAGTACCGCGAACAACTCAATATTCCGGTTGCCCGGCTTCGCAAGGAAATTTGATATGTGGGCGCGCGTATTGTCTTTTGTATTTCACCCGTTATTTGTTCCCACATACTTCTTTGTCTTCCTGTCCTGGGTTCTTCCGGTAATGCTTGAACCGATAAGTTTTGCCCTGCAGCCCAAGTTTCTGTTGTTTTTCTTCCTTGTGACTACCGGCGTGCCTCTTCTCAATATTGCTGTATTCAGGTGGTTCGGAACGGTGCGTACCTTTTCGATGGTGGACAGACGTGAGCGTCTATGGCCCTTTGTCTTTGTCGCCGTGCTATACCTTGCCCTGACTTACATGTTCGTTTCGCAGGGAATGATGAGTCTGAACGATAACTTCCTCAGATTGATCATCGTGATTGATATGTTGGTGGTGGTAGGCACGATTTTGACCTTCTTTTTTAAGGTCAGTTTGCACAGTCTGTGTATTTGGGGACTGGTCGGCATTATGGTGCCTCTGAATAAATTGACAGGTGTTACTTCTTTGTTTTATGCGGCTGTTGCGTTGATCTTATTGGCGGGTTTTGTTATGTCAGCGCGATTAAAGATGGGAAGTCACTCGTTACGCGAGGTAATGTGGGGTGCGGTCGCAGGGCTCACCACCGGGACGTTAGGAATGCTGTTACTGTTTTAATCCCTACATGTATCATGTCGAACTACGAGTTCCTGCTATACAACGTGCGGCAAGGCGTTGCTACCGTTTGTCTCAACCGCCCCAAGGTCTATAACGCCTTGAACGATGTTGTTACCTATGAACTCCAGGATGTATTCAAGGCAATAGAGCGGAATGATGACGTTCGCGTGGTTGTGCTCACCGGATCAGGGAAGGCATTTTGCTCAGGGCAGGATCTCAAAGAGGCTGTCGAGCCCGGCAAGAAGTCATTCCGGGAGTCTTTGCATAAGCGTTACAACCCGATTATTCGCGCGATGCGGGCCCTCCCTAAGCCGATTATTTGCAGGCTCAACGGGGTGGCTGCTGGTGCTGGATGCTCGTTGGCGCTGGCTTGTGATCTCATCGTTGCGGCCGAAAGCGCGATTCTCACTCAGGTCTTTATCAATATCGGATTAGTTCCCGACTCAGGTTCGTCCTGGTTTCTTCCCCGACTTACGGGGCGGGCGCAAGCCTTTGAACTGTGCACGATGGGCTCAAAGGTGTCAGCCGCGCAGGCGCTCACGTTGGGGCTCGTCAATCGGGTGGTTGCAGACCAGCGTTTGGATGAGGTGGTCGCGGATTATGTTGAATATTACGCAAATGCGCCGACCCGTGCCATCGGACTCATTAAGAAGATGCTCGATAAGTCGGCGAACGCTACTCTCGAAGAGATGCTGGAATATGAGGCTTGGTGCCAGGAGATCGCGGGTGCTACAGACGACCACCGTGAAGGAGTCACCGCCTTTGTGGAGAAGCGAAAGCCCCGGTTTCTCGGAAAATAAACAGGTGACAAACGAACCGAAACGCCAAGGTAGCGTTCGCGAGTTCGTATGTCACCTGATTTCTTTAAGCCTGGCAGGCTAACTGGTTGTTTCGTTGCGCTCGCGGTTAGACCCCGGAACTGCCGATGTTCCCTCGGACGCCATCGTTGTCGACTGTCCGACGCGCAATCTGTTTTCGACATGCCTGACACCGGATACCGATTCTGCGATATCTTCGGCGCGACGTTTTGAACTGCGATGATCAACGTGTCCGCTAAGCGTGACCTCTCCCTGATTCACTGATACCTCGATATCGGAGGCATCGACGAAGGGATCGTCGCTTAAGCGATCGTTAATATCTTCAAGGATTCTTTCGTCGGAGCGGGTGTAATTTTTCGGACCCATGCCGCGATAACGGGCAAGTTGGCGGTCGCGGTCACGTCGATGTTCGGCTTCTTCATCACCAAACCATGATGATACTTCGTCTGAAGCGCGGTCCCACCAGGAACGCTCATTGTCATCGCCGCGACCGAATTCGTTATGACGATAACTCCGTCCGCGGTCCGACCACCTTCCGTAGTTTTCGTTCGGGTAGCCGGAGCGCGATCCACGGTAGCTTCCGTACTCCTCATATCTACCTGCATCGCCATACCTGTCGTAGTTTGCGCCGCCCAGTCGGTTCTCCCGGTTTTCGTAGTCCCGGCGGTTCATACCCTGATAGCCGCGGTCGTATAGATTTCTTGATCCGCCCGACGACGAGTAATCACCTCCAAAGTCGGAATAACCTGAACTGAAACCACGCTGCCCGCCGCCGTAGTTGTAATCACTCCTGTAGCCGGAATCGCCATGCCGACCGGAACGCTGCCATGAGTTGTCGAAGTCGCCCTCGCGCTCGGTATTCATTTGTCGCTCATACCGACTTTGCCATCCTTCATCGCGATTTCCTGAGTAGCGGCTGCGGTCGCGATAACCGCGATTCTCCGTGTTAGTGTAGTTGGGTTCGTCTTCATTGTTGCTTTGATGGCCCCACGGGTCATCCCATCCACGTTGTTGTCGCCAGTATTCCTGACGACTGCGATTGTAATCTGCCATAATGCTGAGTTTTGTTGATCGTGCTTCTATACAGCGACGCCAACAAAATTATGCCCTTTCAATCGCGTGCAGAATGCGCAACAGGCGTAGACGGATGTGTAACACCGTCTACGCGCATGGCCTATTCGAGTCCGATCATGATGAAAGCACCCCAGTAGATCGGCTCGGGATATTTGGTGCGTAATTCTTTCTTCGCCTCAATAAAACTTTCTCTGAGGTTGTTTGTCGAGATCCATCGCTGATAGAATTTGACCATGAGCTCCTGTGTTGCTTCGTCATCGACTTTAAACATACTCATGATCAGGGCCTTGGCCCCCGCGACCAGGAATGCGCGCTGCAACCCGTAAACTCCTTCCCCTGCCTGCAAGTCACCAAGGCCGGTCTCACAAGCACTCAGTACAACGAGGTCGGTCTTATCGAGGTTGAGACTCATGGCCTCATACGCTGTAAGAATGCCGTTATCCATGTTGTAATTATGGTCGGTCTGTGCGAGCAGATCGCCTGCGCCGCGCAGTAACAGTCCGGTGCGCATCAGAGGGTTTTGGGTGAGAATTGCATCGCCGCGCTCAATCTGGTTCTCAAGAGTTATCTCCTCAGTCGGCCGGTACAGGCCGTGTGTAGCAACGTGGAAGATTTTGGGACTGTTCAATTCCTTGATTTTTTCCTCGGCGGCCGCCGCTTCCAGGTATTCGGAGGTGGTCCAACCATTTGCGCGCAGAATCTGCTGCAGTTGGTTAACTTCTTTCTCGGTGCCGGGAAGTGGAGCGATTGCCCGGCTATCAGTTGATGCCGTCAGATAGAAGCGTGGGTTACCAAACATTGAGGCCGTGTTTTGGTCAGCAACGGCACGCGACTTGATTCGGCGGAGGTAGATATCTTTGGTGTTACTGACGAGCACGATATTCGAGTTGTCAATTACATAACGACCATCGGGGCTCGGAATAGCCTCCAGGTTGATCTGATTGTAAATACCATCGGCGGAGAGGTAGATCGTCGACGCCTGGCCAATAGCGTCAGCGATAGGCTTCCAGAACGCGTCGTACGATACTTGGTCGTGAATCTTGCCGATGATTGCATTGCGGTAATAGCGGAAATAACGTGTCTCCATATTATGACCATCCTTCATTACGACAGCCCTGGGGGCTCTGAAGTCTTTGGAGATGTACAATGCCGCATATACAACGGAGTCGGTAAACGTGTGATTAAAATGACGGTAGCGCACCATCTCAATAGCGACTTCGTTGGGTTGCAACGACTGCCGGACGTTTTCCCATGTGATCCGTCGTGTCTCAAAGTTTTGCCCAAATAGCTCGGACTTTTGACTCAGATCGCGTTCGAGTGCTTCTACCTCCTGCGTCAGTTTGACGGCATCAATTTCGTTCTCAGTGAGTTGCTGGGGCGTCATCGACAACGCCATGGTCAGCAATTCTTTCTTCTGAACCCATTCATTGTAACTATTCTTGAGCTCTTCATCAGTACTGTTCATAATGCGCTCGCGGATCTTGATAGACGAACTGAGGAGCAACGCTTTCGTCAGCAGCTGAACATTGTAGATTTTTCCTGTGAGATCACGGAAGTCTTCAAGATTGCTGAAGGCAAGTGTGTTGTAAAACTCAAAGTCGCCGCGAATAGTGTTCCAGTATTTCGCTTTCTCGCGTTCGCTTAGCGCCGGGAAGTATTGCTTGATGAATTCTTCGTAACTGGCCAGACTTTGCTCGATATAGCGCTTCGACTGTTTGTAGTTCCGGTCCATATAATAGACCTTACTAAGCTTGCTTAAGACCTTCACATACTCCGGATGGCTGGAGCTGAAGAATTTTTCGTAGAGTGCCTTTGATCGGTTGTAGAATTCTTCCGCTTTTCGATAGTTCTTCAACTGGTAGTAGACGTCTCCGGTGAGAGTGAAGATCGAAGCGGCATTGATGTTGTTCTTACTTCCTGTCTTTTCGCGCCAGATTGACTCAGCGGTGGTAAGAGCGTTGAAGGCGATATCGTATTTTTCCTCTGATATATAAAATACAGCGACGTGTTTAAGAATCTCGGCGTACTGTGGATTGTCCTTGCCGAGCTTCTCTGCCATGATGTCTCGCGCTTCGAGCATGATCTTCTCAACGTTGCTGCGGTCAGCACCTTTGTAGAAGCGGATAATGGCTAGTTGTGCTAACGAACGCGCTACTTCCACGTGTTTGCGACCAAATTGGCGTTCCTGGCTCTCGAGGGCTTTGGAAATGTTTTCCTCCGCCTTGTCGTAGTCGCCAAGCGTGTAATTGATATCCGACATCAGCTTCAGCGTAGGAGCTGTCTTGCTCGATGTCTCCCCATACACACTTAAGGCGATTTGGTGAGCGCGACGGGCTGTACGGTCAGCTTCCGTATAATCGCCCCGCGCCAGCAGGATGCGCCCCTTGTCAATCAGTGGATCAATAAGTCGCAAAGAGTTGGGGCCATAAAGATTTTCATATTCTGAAATCAGCTTTGTTAGAAGCTTGTCGGTTTCGGAGTAGCGGCCCAGCTGAACGTAAAGAGACGAGAGCTCTTTCGCTGTTGAAGCTTCATCGCGGAGAGGCATCGACGCCCGGGCGATCATTCTGCGTGTACGGGCCAGGTTATATTCAGCCTCGTCAAACAGCCCCTTGATACCGTAGAGCTTTGCTTGGGTTTCCAGAGCCGCAATATATGCGGGGCCATACTCTTCGTAGCTTCGGTTTTCCCGAAGGTCGATAACTTCCAGGGCACGGTTGATGTTTGCTTCCGCTTCCTCGTACTCGCCCAGTTCAAGTTGTAAGCGTGCTATCTGATCGAGCTGGATTCCGTAGGAAATATCCGTGTTCTTGAACTTGTACGTGGCTGCCTCCTTCGCTTCTTTCAAGCTTGCTGAGGCCATCACATGATTATCGGTGATCTCATACCACTGTGCCAGGTGGTTCAGGATATTGATAAGATCTTTGTGCTGGACGTCGATTTGCTGCTTTACGACACCGTAGTAACTGTCGGTGTAGATCTTTCCAGCTTCCTCGATCTTATTTGTGTAATCGATATAGAAATTGGCCAGCGATATGAGAGCCAGGTGATATTCCGGAGACGACTCACCGCAAAGTTCTTTGCGGATTTCAGCGAGCTGGTTAAGGAAGGCCTCTGCATTTCCATAACGCTTCTCTGTGATGGCCACCTGATAAAGGAATTCAAGAACGGTAATACGCGTCTTGTAGTAGCGGGGAAGGTCTTTCGAAGCTACAACACGCACGGCTTCGTTCTCCAGGTTGCTCGTGCGGTCGCGTGAGAGTTTGGCATTGAACTCGATTGCTTTCAGGTTTATCCGATGCAGACTTTTTTTCGGATACTTGCGCTCGATCATCTTTTCATATTCGAGCTTGGCGTTGTTGTAGCGAGCTCTGTTTCCCTTCGCAAGCACGGATGCTATATAGCTTTGGTAAACATCATGCGCCAGCGGATGGGTTGGAGCAGTCTTCTTTCGCTTCAGATCGTTGAGAAGCCGGTCGTAACCGAGGTCGAACTTGCTTCCGTTTTCTTCCAGAGCTTTGGCCCAGAGATAGCGGAAGCGAATATCCGACAAGCTTGTCGGGCCGAGGTATCTTCTCTTCTTGGAAGTCCAGCTTTCCAGCTCTCGAAAAACCGCATCAACGTCTGGGTTTTCCATGGTAGCGCCAGGGATAGCAATCCGTCCCATTTTGGCGTAGGCCATTCCGAAAAGAGTCCGGTAATGTACGTAGTCGTTATGCCGGCGATAAATTTCGTCGGCGTCGAGACGAATGTTCTTGATTTGTCCATTTTCAACCAGCGTTTCGCGATCCGAAGCCCGTGCGGCAAAGTACTGTTCGAACCGCGTAAGCAGCTCTACAGCGTCTTTCGCAAACCCCTGACCAATCATGGCTTCCGCAAGGACAAGGCTGATTTCTGCATCGAGCGCCTCAGTGAGCTCGTCCGTCTTTTTCAGAATGCCCAGCGATTCTTCAGCGTGCTCACGTGCAAGTCGGAAGTTTCCGTACTCCAGGTGCATTCTTCCCACTTCAAGAACAGTGGCCGCGTAACTGCTACTGGACTCCCCAAACACTGACTTGCTCATTTCCAGGGCCATGTTCAGTGTTTTCTCAAATTCGTCGACGAGACCAAGGGCCAGAGCAATCCGCGCTTCGCGAAGGTGATACTCAACGAGATAATTGTTCTGTCGCGATATCTTCAAAGCTCCTTTCCTGAGCTTTGACAGCGTTTTTTGCGCCTTCTCAAACTCACCCTCCTGGTAGTACCGTTCTACCTTCACGAGCGTCTTGTCGAGCTTTTTATTCTGGGCGAGGCCGTTTTGGGCGCAAAAGACGACCAGAACAGCGAAAAGGAAGAAACGAAGTATTCTCATAAACTGCACGCTTTGGATAGATACCAAAAGTAGCGAATAACCGGAAATTCCGCACTTCGTCCGAAGATATGTTGGTTGGCCGGGTGCCATCGCCAAACGGGTGGCGTGCTTACCACTGCCTTCGTCACTATTTGTCGCAGAGTCTTCTTATCCTTGCTATCAAAAGAGAAACGCTTGCAAAAAACATTTTCCATATACCGGAGTTCAGCAGGGAGTGGGAAAACCCGCACCCTGGCCAAATCCTGGTTGAGGCTTGCCCTCCAGTATCGCGTCGATTACTTCAGGCATATCCTCGCGGTAACTTTCACCAATAAGGCCTCCCAGGAGATGAAGGACCGGATTCTGCTCTATCTGGATAACTTTTCACGCGGAATCGACGATTCGCTCAGCAGGGAATTGATGGAGGAGTTGAAAATGGACCCCCAGACTTTTCGCAATAACAGCGAGGCGGTCCGGTCGGCACTGCTCCATAACTATGACGACTTCGCGATTAGCACGATCGATGCGTTTTTTCAAAAGGTCATTCGGGCTTTCACGCGTGAAGCCGGCCTCGTAGGGGATTATCGTCTGGAGGTCGATCAGGAGATTATTCTGGAGGAAGTCATTGACAATCTGATCGATGAACTGGGGGAAGACCGAGAGCTTACCGATTGGGTAGTGAAGTTTGCCCGCGAGAACCTCGAAAATGAGCGTCCCTGGGATGTGCGATATAGCCTTATTGCTTTTGCTGCCGAGATTTTTCGCGAGGAGTTCAAGGAGGTAGAGGGTGTGGTCAACTCAATTACGGCCGACAAGGGTTTTTTCCGGGGGTTAAGAGCAAAACTCGGGAAGCTAAAATCGGACTTCCTGAACAATGTACAGGTACCCGCCCGGGAGATCATGACGATTATGGACTCCAAAGGCTGGGGGATTCAGGACATCAAACACGGGAGGGGGTCAGGAATTGAAAACTTCCTCAAACAGTTCGGTACCTGCCGCACCCTTTCGGCTTTCAAGGAGCCGGGAACACGCATTCGCAGCGATTTCTTGGAAGCAGCCAACTGGCCATCGCCCAAAACGTCGCATGCCGCCGATATCATACGCACGGCGGCGGATGAGATCATTCCGCGAATAAAGCGCATCCTTGACGTTTATGACACCCAGTACCGCCAGGCGCTAAGCGCCGAGGTCGCCCTTAGTAATCTCTATGTCTTCGGATTGATTTCCGATATCTCTCGGAAACTCAAGGAGTACAAGGATGAAAATAACGTGATGCTTCTTGCCGATGCGCCCAAGTTTCTTCAGGGCGTAATCCAGGATAGCGATACCCCCTTCATTTACGAAAAGGTCGGTTCTTTTTATCGGAATTATCTTATTGACGAGTTTCAGGACACTTCGGGACTACAGTGGAAAAATTTTCAACCGCTGATCCTTAACAGTCTGGATCAGGGATATCCAAGTCTGGTTGTAGGCGACGTGAAGCAGGCCATTTATCGGTGGCGGGGCGGAGATCTCAGCCTGTTACAGCAGTCGATTGTTGACCAGGTAGGGGCAGGACGCGTTGAAATACAACAGCTCGATACAAACTTCAGAAGTAGTGCGCGCGTTGTCCAATTTAATAACGCCCTTTTTTCCACGGCGGCGCAAATTCTGGCGCTGGATACGGGAACCGCACTGCCGACTCAGGCTTATGAGGGCGTCGAGCAAAAGATAGCACGGGAGCAGGAAGGCTATGTGAGCGTCCGGTTTCTCGATGATCCGCCACGTGACGATACCGGTAAGGCTTTGTCATGGCGCGATAGTGCTTTGCAGGATATTCCGCGTGTGTTGGAATTGCTGCAGGAGCGAGGTGTGGCTCTTTCCGAAATTGCAATTCTTGTAAGGAGGAACGAAGAAGGACAGCGTATTGCCGCCTTCCTGC
This sequence comes from uncultured Roseivirgaceae bacterium, assembly GCA_964532595.1. Lineage (GTDB taxonomy): Bacteria > Bacteroidota > Bacteroidia > Cytophagales > Cyclobacteriaceae > Chryseosolibacter. The sequence goes on along the minus strand of CAZHIQ010000011.1, from coordinate 79,350 downwards.
TGGAATACAAAAACTCATCCGAAGCAAAATCTCATTGTTCGTACGATGTAGTATCGAACGAGTCGCTGCGAATCGACGGAGCGGCCTCGGTTAATCTTTTGTTGGGGGCATTGAGGTATCTACTCAATACCGACGACTCGATTGCCAGGGCGCAGCTCGGGTACGAGTACGCGCGACTTCATGAACCAGAACGCGACCTTCTCAATGTGTTTGAGATCGGGAATCAGGCAACCTTTGAAAACAACTTGCCTCCTTCGTTTGCCCGGGAAAAAGCACGGCTCCGTAAGTTACCCCTAATCGAACTGACCGAATCCCTCATCGATGTCTTCAAACTGGGGACAGTTGAGGGCGAATTGGTGTACCTCCAGGCTTTCCAGGATCTTGTGCTTGAGTTCAGTAACCGCGAGAAAAACGATCTTGGCGCCTTCCTCGAATGGTGGGATGTGTTTGGGAACAAGAAGAGCATTCAACTCTCCGGCGATGTCAATGCTGTACAAATCCTTACTATCCATAAATCGAAAGGACTCCAGTTTCCTTACGTGATTATTCCATTTTGCATGTGGTCTCTTGATCACGAAAGCTGGAAAGCTCCAAACCTTTGGGTGAAGTCGGACGAGCCCCCATTTGCGGATGCGGGTGTTCTTCCCGTTCGGTATGCGGGTTACCTGGCGAACACCTGCTTTGCCGATGATTACGCGAAAGAACGTATGCGGATTCATCTTGATAACCTTAACCTGCTCTATGTTGCATTTACGCGAGCGGAGAAAGGACTCTGGGTATCGGCGCCCTCCCCTCAGGTTCGCAGTGCGTCGAAGACTGTAGCAGAACTTTTGTACCGCAGCCTTGAACGGGCGGAGTCATTGACGGATGGCTGGGATAGCGACAGGATAACATGGGTGTCGGGCGAAATCAATGTCACACCGGGAGAGCGCGACAGCCTGACGAACGCAACGTTCCTGCGTGAGTATCGCGCAGCTTCATGGCGCGACAGGCTTGTCATCCGCCATGCAGGAGCCTCGTGGTTTGACGGAACGAGTGATCAACAGGAGCGGATCAATTATGGTATCTACATGCATGCGGTGTTATCGCAGATGCATTACAGTGACGAGCTCGGGGATACGCTCGAGAAATTGAAAGGAGAGGGCCTTATTAAACCGGAAGAGGCTGAAGGGTTGATGCAACAAATAAAGACCCTGCTGGAGCATCCGCAAATCGCAGACTGGTTCAGCCGCTCGTGGCATGTGCGCACTGAAGTTCCTATCATTCTCCCGGGGGGCGATGAGCATCGACTCGACCGTTTGATGACTCATGAAAGGAGGGCCCTGGTGGTCGACTTCAAAACCGGTGTTCGAAAGAAACGGGACGAAACGCAGGTATTGGCGTATATGGATGTCCTGCGACAGATGAACTATACGCACGTGGAGGGATATCTTTTGTATCTCGCCGAAAACCAGGTTGTTGAAGTCACGACAAGCAAGGGCCGTAGAGTGATGCCCAGGGTGAAAGATAAGGATCAACTCGATCTTGGGTTGTAAGCGAAATCTGATATGAAAACGTTTCTGCAGGAACTTGCCGAGGATATTCATAAGACGCACCCGCGTGCCGAGGATGTAACGATTGTGTTTCCCAATCGACGCGCAGCGCTATTCTTCCGGAAGCACTATGGGAAAATGCTCGCCAAGCCGGTATTCTCTCCAAAGTTGCTTACGATTGAGGACTTCTTTGGTTCCTTCTCCAACCTTCGTGTGCCCGACAGACTCGTGTTGATTTCGATACTGCATGAAGCTTACCGAAAGGTGATGCAGTCGGACTCGGAACACGACACGGTGGGAGCCTTCGAAGATTTTTACTTTTGGGGGGACATGCTTCTACGTGATTTCGATGAGGTTGATAAGTATCTGGTATCGGCCACGCAGGTCTTTAAGGATCTCAGTACGCAGAAGGAACTCGATGCCAGTTTCGAATTTCTGACCGAAGAACAGAGGGACTTTCTCAGGCAGTTCTGGTCGCACTTCGACGTTGATCACTCACTGAATAAGAGTCGGTTTCTGCAAATCTGGCGACGTCTGGCACCGGTTTACGAGGCCTTTCAGACTGCTCTGCTGGAGAAGAAGTTTGCCTACGAAGGGATGCTTTACCGGCTGGTAATTGACGAGCTTCCTTCGTTGGCGGAAACGGTGAAGGGCCCCGTTTACTTTGCCGGATTCAATGCGCTTACGACTGCGGAGGAAAAGTTGATCTCCTATTTTGTTGAACACAGAGATGCCCGCGTTTTCTGGGATGTCGATGAGTGGTATCTGAATAACGAGGTGCAGGAGGCAGGACAGTTCTTTAGAGATTATCAAAAACATCCCGTTCTCGGCAAGACTTTTCCGTCGGACATTCCGGCGAATTTTCAGAAGAAGGTAACATCGGGAAAAGAAGTTCACTTGTATGGAGCTGCGCAGCCGGTGGGGCAGGCGAAACTGATGGCGCAGGTGCTCGGCGACGAGCTCGCTGGCGGCATGAATCCTGACGAGACACTTATCGTTCTCGCCGACGAAAAGTTGTTGATGCCCGTTCTCCATGGGGTGGCAGGGGCGGTCGAAAAATTGAACGTTACGATGGGCTTTCCACTCGGGAGCACGCCAATGTTCAATTTCGTTGAGTTGCTGATTGAGTTGCAGATCGGTTGCAGTGGAGATATGTTTAACCATCGACAGGTGGTTGCACTGCTAGGACATCCCTATGTGATTGCTGCCGATGCCGGACTGGCACGTTCGAAGCGCAAGGATGTGATTCGTTTCAATTGGGTGTCGGTGCCGGCCAATTACCTTGCGACCGGGGTTCCTCTACATCGAAGCATTTTTACGCCCCTTGAAGAAGATACGTTTGGAGTATCACGATCGGTGCTTCATTGGCTCCAGCAGGTAGTGGAGACGGTCGGGATGTTGCCGGTCCTCAGCGATCTCGATAAGGAGTATGCGCTGCACTTTCTTCGTTATTTCAATCTGCTGGAGACCGTTCTTATCAGTGACGCCCGGTCGGGTGACTCTCGAAATCAGGTGCAGGTGTTAAAAACCTTCCTGCGTCTGTTCCGACAGCTCATGCGAAACCAGAAGATACCCTTTAGTGGAGAACCGCTGCAGGGGTTGCAGATTATGGGAGTGCTCGAAACGCGGAATCTCGATTTCAAGAATGTGTTCGTCTTGTCGGTCAACGAAGGGGCGCTTCCTTCGACCGGAGGCAAGGGGTCCTATATTCCTCATAACATCCGTCGGGCTTACGGGTTGCCTACACTCGCCTACCAGGACGCGATGTATGCTTACCTCTTTTACCGGATGTTGCAGCGCGCAGAAAACATTTATCTCTTCTACAATACGGAAACGGATGTATTGGGACAGGGTGAGATGAGTCGTTATCTTCAACAACTGTTGTTTGAGTCTGGCCTTCGCATCCGCAGACATGTTTTGCACAATCCGGTACGGCCCCAGGGTATCCGTCAATTGCAGGTTGGAAAGAATGCTGACGTCATCGCGACGCTTGCTCAACTCGGCCGCAAGAACGAGCGGTCGAATGGTTTTTCGCCTACCGCGTTAAACAGTTGGCTCGAATGCCGCCTTCAGTTTTATTTCCGTTACGTGGCCCACATTAAGGAGGCTGATGAGGTGGAAGAAGATCTCGATGCGCGTATACTGGGAACGTTCCTGCATGAGGTGATGGAGCATTTCTATAAGGGAATTCTGGAGAACAAGGCCGGGCGTATAATTGAGAAGACGGATCTTGAAGGAGCGGAGGAAGCGATCGATACTCTTATCGATCGTGCCTTTGTGGGTCAATACAGTCTCGACCCGAATAAACCGGTTGCCTATGCGGGGCAACGCCTTATTGTCCGGGAGGTGGTCCGGCGATTTGCTGACCGGATTCTGGCTATGGATCGTGCTTACGCACCCTTCACCATTGAAGGGCTGGAACAAGAGGGGATAAACTATACGTTGCCCTTCGATGGTGATCGGAAAGTGACATTAAGTGGAAAGATTGATCGCGTCGACTTGAGGGACGACGTTTTGCGCATCATCGACTACAAGACCGGAAAGGATGCTCTTGACTTTGCAAGTCTGGATTCCCTTTTCGATCGCAATGGAAAACGGAACAAGGCTGCATTTCAGACGTTGCTTTATGCCTGGCTCTACATGCGGTCAGCTGGTCGACGACTGGAGGGCAAGGTTCGGGTGGTGCCCGGGCTGATTAACCGAATCAATGTCTTTGACGATGACTTTAGTTTCGGCTTGCGTCTCGGCAAGCATCACGTTCGCGATGTGACTGATATGTTCCCTGTATTTGAAGAAAAGCTGCGAGAACTTTTTGTCGATATGTTTGATCCCGAGCAGCCGTTTGATCAGACCCCGCACACCGAAACTTGTCGATATTGCGCGTACAACCGCCTGTGCTACCGCTAGTTGAAAGGAAATAACTATGCTTTGAAATTTCCTTTTTCTTTGCTTGTATATATGTTCATACATAGTTTATCTTTGACCGTGCCACAAGGCACAGGTTTGAACTATTAACAGTTTTATATGAATGAAGCAGTAACAGTCCCTGGTCAGAAGAAGAGTACCGGTTTGGGCTTCGTTATCAAAATATCCATTGTCGCGGCATTAGGTGGTCTGTTGTTCGGGTATGATACGGCGGTGATTTCCGGGGTGATCGGATTTCTACAGGTCAGGTTTGACCTTTCGCCCGCCATGGTGGGATGGGCTGCCAGTAGCGCGATCTGGGGATGTGTTGTCGGCGCTGGATTAGCGGGATGGATGAGCGACCGCATGGGGCGGAAAAAGGCGCTTATTCTGACGGCCGTTCTGTTTGTGGTTTCATCAATCGGTGCTGCGTTACCTTCTAATCTTACCGAGTTTGTAATTGCGCGTTTTATAGGAGGTGTGGGGATAGGCGCCGCTTCAATGTTGTCTCCTCTGTATATTTCAGAGATTGCCCCGGCGCGTTTCAGAGGGACACTGGTGAGTATGTATCAGCTTGCCATCGTACTCGGCATCAATCTTATCTACTTTGTGAACTTGCGGATTGCCGCGATGGGCGACACTGCCTGGAACGTTGATCTTGGGTGGCGTTATATGTTGGGATCCGGTGCCCTTCCGGCGTTGTTGTTTTTGCTTCTCCTGTTCCTCGTCCCGGAGAGCCCGCGGTGGCTGATGAAGCGCAAGCGCGAAGAAGAGGCGCGGCAAACTTTGGAGAAGATCAATGGATACCAGGGGGCGAATGAAGTCATGACGGAAATCCGCCAGACGCTCGCACAGGAGACGGGTACGGTTCGTGAACTCTTCAGTCCCGGATTGCGTATGGCCCTGATTATTGGTGTCGTGCTGGCCCTGTTTTCACAGATAACCGGTATTAATGCTATTATCTACTACGCTCCTGAGATATTCAAGAGCATTGGATTGGGCGATGAGTCGGCATTCTTTCAGACGGTTCTGATCGGAGCGATTAATACGCTGTTCACGTTCGTGGCCCTCTGGCTGATCGACCGCGCAGGAAGAAAGACCTTGCTTCTTTGGGGTGTTAGCGGAATGGCCATTTGTCTCATCGGTACTGCTTTGTGCTTTCACTACAATGTCATTCAGGGACCATGGTTGCTGATATTCATCCTTGGCTATATAGCGAGCTTTGCGTCTGCGCTTGGTCCCATTCCGTGGGTGATTCTTTCGGAGATATTCCCCACAAAAACCAGGGGTATTGCGATGTCCTTTTGTACCCTCGTACTATGGATCGGTGTTATTTTCATAACACAGTTCACCCCCGTTCTGCTCGAATCGATGGGCGGTGCATTCACATTTGGTTTGTTTTTCGTGAACACGATCATTTTGTTTGTTTTTGTGTGGCGGGTTATTCCTGAGACGAAACAGCGTACGCTCGAGGAAATTGAGCAAAGCTGGAAACGCCGTTGATCTTTTACAGGGGTACTTTCGAAGGTTCACAACTTGCGGAAATAGGGGTTCCGTTGTCCATCTTTGGCTCCACGGGCGAAAATTTCTTGGTTTTAATTTCAGTGGACGCTAATTTTGCTTAACCCATGTCACGGAAATCCAACGCCTCAGGTCAACCTGTCGATTTTAAGATCGATCACAGCAGCCCGGTTCCCCTTCATATTCAGGTCGAGAACCTGCTGCGGGATTTGATTGCGAGGCCCGACTATCAGAACGGAGCGTTGTTGCCTAAGGAGGTTGATCTGGCCAAGCGCCTGGGAATTTCAAGGAATACCATCAGGCAAGCCACTAATAAGCTGGTCCACGAGAATCTTCTTTCCCGCAAGAAGGGCGTCGGCACCAGAGCGATTCGACAAACAGTCACTACCCGTCTTAATAACTGGCTTAGTTTCAGCGATGAAATGCACAGTAAGGGGATGGCTTTTGTGAACTATGACACAAAAGTAGATTGGGTCAAAGCGGACGAAGATGTAGCGGCTACGTTGCAGATTGCGAAGGGAAAACGCGTGTTGCGGATGTCACGACTCCGAGGTCTCGACAAGGGACCGTTCGTCTACTTCGTTTCCTACTTTCATCCGCGTGTGGGGCTTACCGGGAAGGAAGACTTTTCCCGTCCGCTATATGAAGTGCTGGAGCAGGATTATGCAACCGTGCCAGTAATCTCAAAAGAACGCATAAACGCCACGGCCGCCAGCGCGGAAATGGCCCGTAAGTTAAACATCAAAAAAGGTGATCCGGTGCTTTTCAGGAAGCGTCTCGTTTGTGACCCGGGTGACAGACCCATTGAGTACAACCTGGGATACTATCGTGGCGACAGCTTCACCTATGAAATCGATATTCATCGATAGACTCAAAGGTCCTTCTTGTTCTTCTTGTCTTCCCAGCGAGCGACATCTTCTTTTACCTCCAACCATTTTTTTACCTGAGACCACGGCGTTGCCAGAATCGCTCTGCTTTCGACGATCAACTCTTTTTTCTTCCTGATAATCTCCGCAGCTCTGTCGGTGGAGTGCGGATGAGTACTCAGCCAGCTGAGATTTCGCGGAAGATGGTGATCCTGGGACATCCGGAAGAAAAAGTTGCTGAGATGCAACGGGTCGACATCAGCCAGAGCAAGGGTTTCCACGGCATAGGCATCTGCCTCCGACTCATTAGCTCTGTCGAAAGCCGTCGATGACAACGTCTTACCCGTTTGACGGATGATCTCGAAGCCCGCGTCTCCGCCAATAATGGCAAAGAGCATTTCGATGCCGATTTCCTTGATCAGCTTCTTCATCACGTGATTTTTTTCCAGATGGCCTATCTCATGGGCCATGACCCCCGCAACCTCTTCAGCGTTCTCAGCATATTCGATGAGCCCCGTGAAAATAACGATGTGGTTGCCGGGAAGGGCAAAGGCGTTGACTTGAGGATTCCGGATCACATGAATCTTGATGGCATCGCAGCTCACGAATTGTGTGCGGCAGATTCGTGTTTTCAGCGAGTCAATCACGGCGACAACACCTTCATCAGTGACTTCTTCCGTGCCTTGTGTCAGTGATTCGAGAATGAGGTCACCCAGGCGTTCCTGTTTCTCTTCACTGATGAGTTGATATTCCTGTTCGTTGATGAAGTCGACACGGCTGAGGGTATACCACGTAGCGAAGAATGCGCCCGCCAGAATCATAAGTTGAATAATCGCTTTTCTAAGCATGCTGAAGACGGTTTATGCGGGGTTTGTAAACCAGGTTGGTAAGAGGCCCGAAAATCCAAAGTTCTACGTGCCGTCCTTTGCGCGTTTGAGCCGCTGCGTAAATCGTCGCGATGAACTCCAGGCCGTTGAAGAGAACGATCGTGATCATATAGGCAATGTATTCGTTTGACAAGGACTTCGTTTGCCATAGAAAAATGGAAAGGGTCCATACAAAACCATAGCTGTTCATAAACAGAACGGTAATCTGCGACAACAGCGCCTGCATGCAATGCCAGCGGACGAAGAAGGAACCGCGTAGGTTGCCAAGAAAGAAACCAAAAGTTGCGAAGAGATTTATTATGGGCAACGGCAATCCGGCTATAACGGCGACAACCGACATAAGGTAACTGTTGGAGGCCCGTTCCGACTCATAGTCATTGGGGCGATAGGGAAAGGGGGGAGAGCTCCACATAAGCTTTAAAGGTTCTTTACAATATTCCAGCCCCAATTAGCCAGTGCGAGGACAACAAGGGGAATCCAGATCAGCTTGTTGGTCTTAACGCGTTCTTCAAGCCAGCGAAATGCCTGCAAGAACGATGGTTTTCCCGAAAGCACATCGAAGACCAGCCAAGCGGGTACTACTAACATTGCCACTACCGCGAGCACGGCAAAAGGATTGGTCATGACGCCTGCCTGCCACTCACCGTTAAGGAACAGGATCATCGCTCGTGTAATACCACACGACGGACAGGGGATGCCGGTTACGTTCTTGAAAAGACATACGGGCCCCATGCCCGACTCTGTCGTTAAATGCAGTCCGACCCAGGCGTAAGCGCCCAGTGTCAGAACTGCAATGATGGTGTATAAGGTCTTAGACCGGTTCATTTCCCGTTGGAGGTGCTGACTGCGGCGCAGGGCCAGAAGGCAATATGGCGAGACTGTTGAAGAACTGCTCGGCGTTGACTTCGCGCGCGCGCCCCATGATGATAAACCAGTCAACGATCGCCCAGATGCCGAAACCTCCACAGGTCAGTAGTTTCGCAACGCCTAATCCCACGTCACCTACCATAAACCTGTCAATTGCAAATGTTCCGGCAACTAGCGAGACAATAAGCATGATGGTCGGATCCTTGAAATTGAGGGTTGCCGTCCTGAGGAAGGTCGAGTCGTCCATGGCTAGCATTCTTTCTCTGATGGTTGGGAGATGGTGCGGCTCAAAGTAACGCGCATTGATCATAAGAAAGGTGTCAACTCTTTGTGTATTCATTTTGTGGGGGTTAGGTTTCATGCAAGATACCGAATCCCTCTCAAAACGCCATGTTCTACCCTTAGGGGAGGGACCGGCATTTGACGCGGAGGCACGCCTTTTTTATCGTCCCTTTCTAACGCAGACCTGAACATTTTGCCGGTTTGCTCTCAGCCTACGCCTCAGATTCAAATGATAACCCTATGGTAAACGACATGATGATTACGCGAAGTGTAGTACTCGATGCTTCGCCCGAAAAAGTCTGGGATGTACTCACAAATCCCAGGTTGACAAGACAGTATCTCGGCAACTACGAATTCAGCACCGACTTACGCCCCGGTGGCTATTGGCGTTGGACTGAATCGAAAGGAGGGGAACACATAGAGCAGGAGGCGGAAATTCTGGATTTTGTTCCCGGAAGGCTGATCAAGTTTTCCGGCTTCGACCGAATGGTAGCGGGAGATATATCCCGATCGGGTACGCTGGTTATTACGCACGAAATCGTGCCGGAAGGTGAACGCACCAAGCTGTTGACGACCCTTGAAAATTTTGAAGGAGACGATTCGCGCGCGGAGCAAATTGCCAACCAATGGGACTTCGAAATTATGCCCAAACTGAAGACGGTCGTTGAGGCGCAGCCGTGATGCTACTTCAGAGCTGTCGTTGCAGTTCAGCAGGAACTGCCATGCGTTTCTCCGCCATGATCGCCTTAATACCCCGCAGCGGAATCATGACCCACGACGGCCGGTTATTCAATTCGTAATTTAATTCGTAAGTGGCTTTCTCAAGGAGAAAGGTCGTCATTAGGATAGACAAATCGTCCTTGCGGTGCGGAATGAACGCACTTCCTTCTACGGTATCGAGATAAGCTTTCATGTAAAATCCGGTAACGTAATGGTACCACTGTTCAACAAACGGAATAAGCTTGTCGACGTCTTCCGATCGGATGTGCGTGTCAAGGACAAGACTGGCGTATGCGGCGTAATGAAAGGAACGAATCATGCCGGCCACGTCGCGCAGAGGAGATCGTTTTAGACGTCGTTCACTGTATGCCCTGGCCGGCTCGCCTTCGAAATCGGTAATGATGTAGTCTTTCCCCGTGTACAGTACCTGGCCGAGATGGAAATCGCCGTGAATGCGAATTTTGGTGACGTCTATTTTGTGTCGGTATATCTCTTTGAATACGTTGAGAATGTCGTCTTTCATAGCCAGAACTTCCTCGGCGTGTTTTCGGGTCTCCTCGTCGAGGTTTTGCAGACTCTTTCTCTGACTGACGAAGGTACTTCTTACCAGAGACTGCAGGCCTGCGTACAGCGATCGCTGATAGTGAAGCGAATATGGCTCTGGAGTGAATTCGGGTGTCCGTCCCGAGCTTAGTGCAATATGCATCTCACCTGTACGAACACCGAGAATCCGTGCTTGCTCCGCCGTGTTCGTGTCTATCAGTTGCCGGATAAGCTCAGGCGTGTCTTCATAGGAAACAGGATCGAGTAGCGTACCGACTTTGTCGTGCTCCGAGAGACTGATGTTGCTCACGAGAATAGCCTCATTGAAGTCGTTGAGCCGGTCAAGCATATTCGTCCATCCATCACCGTTGCTTTCGATCATCTCCTGCATCATTCCGATGATCAAGGTCTCTTTCCCCTTTCTCCATTCGATTGATCCTGTATATGACGGGACATTGCTGAAGGCGGTGTGATGTGTCAGAAACTGAATGATCTCCAGATCGGGATTGATACCCCGATCTACCTTCCGGAAGATCTTCATAAAATACTTGTTACCGTAAATTAGCGACGTGTTGCTCTGTTCTCCTGATAACACCCTCGGCTTCAGATTCTCTTCGTCATCTAGTGCGTCGCCCAAAGGGGCAAGTCCCTTAAAGAAGAGAGTAGTATTCCCAAAGCGAATGTCCTGGTTTGAAGCCATCATTCGGAGAATGGCTTCCTGGAAAGGAAGTCCGTACAATGCATCGTATAAAATGCCCTCCGTTTCATCGATTTCCATCCGGGCGATAACAGCTTTCGGGCAGCCATCTTCGATACGAATGGCCTGTGTTTGTGTGGCGAAGGTGACAGGAAGCTGATAGATTTCCGGCAGACCGCTTTGATAGGTGACATTCAGGAGGAAGATGATAGTGCTGTACTCCGACATCGGAATCACCGTGTGGTTGAATATATCGATGTGCTCAACCATTCTACTCTTTCCGCCGAACCATCGCATTTTTTTGATGTAGCGGGGTAATACCGATGAGGCAAGACGGGACATGGTTCGCGGCTCCATCACTTCCTCCCAACGCTGCAGACGAAGGAGAGGAAGTGTTTGGTTTTCCTGTAGTGTAGTCTGGCTTTGTTCAAGAATAAACCACAGGCAATCATGACCGCTCATAGTGAGAAAGTATTGCGTGTCGGGCTTTATCAGGGGAAATTTGTTCTTGCTGAAAACTTCAATGGGATTGTATCCCGAGAATTCTGTCAGGTCAAGCTCGACCGGTTGCGTGTAGCGTGAGAGGTTGACAACGACCAGCATTGCTTCATCTTCATAAGACCGGGTGAAGGCGAGAATCTTTGGATTCTCGGAGGAGACGAATTTCATGTCACCGCGGCTAAGTGCTTTGTATTGTTTGCGTCGGCTGATTAGCCGTTTCATCCACCACAGCAACGAAGACGTATTTCCGCTTTGTAGCTCAACATTCACTGCTTCATAATGGTACTCCGGATCGAGGATTACCGGGAGATAAAGCTGATGTGGATTTGCTTCGGAGAAGCCCGCGTTGCGATCGGCCGACCACTGCATGGGTGTGCGCACTCCATCACGGTCACCGAGGTAATAGTTGTCGCCCATACCGATCTCATCGCCATAATAGATCACCGGTGTTCCGGGTAGGGAGAAGAGGAGGTAGTTCAGTAATTCAATTTTCTTCCGGTTGTTGCCCATTAGTGGGGCGAGACGGTGGCGGATACCGAGGTTGATCCGCGCTTTAGGGTCTTTGACATAAACTTTGTACATATAGTCGCGTTCCTCGTCGGTGACCATCTCAAGTGTGAGTTCGTCGTGATTCCGAAGAAAAATCGCCCACTGGCAGGTGTCGGGAATTTCCGGCGTTTGCTCAAAAATGTCGGTAATGGGGTATCGGTCTTCCATTTGGAGGGCCATAAACATGCGCGGCATAACCGGAAAATGGTAGTTCATGTGACATTCGTCACCCTCGCCAAAGTAAGCCGCGGCATCTTCCGGCCACATATTGGCTTCAGCCAAAAGCAGCGTACCCGGGAAATGGGTATCGACGTATTTGCGTAGTTTCTTCAGATATTCATGGGTCTCCGGCAAGTTCTCGCCGTTGGTGCCCTCGCGCTCAAACAGATAGGGGACGGCGTCGAGGCGAAATCCGTCAACACCCATACTCGCCCAGAAATTGATGATACTGAATACTTCTTCCTGAACAAGGGGATTGTCGAAGTTCAGATCAGGCTGATGGTGGAAGAACCGATGCCAGTAGTATTGTTGTGCCTCATTATCCCATGTCCAGTTCGACGCCTCGAAGTCTTGGAAGATAATTCTGACATCTTTGTACTTGGCTGAATCATCGGACCATACATAATAGTTGCGTTCCGGTGAGCCCTTGGGCGCACGGCGCGCGCGTTGAAACCATGGGTGTTGGTCGGAAGTGTGATTAATGACCAGTTCAGTAATGACTTTCAGATTTCGCTCGTGCGCGGCGTCAAGGAGTTGCTGAAAGTGCGTCAAATCTCCGTAGGCGGGGTTGATCGAGTAGTAGTCCGCGATATCGTATCCATCGTCGCGCAATGGGGAGGGGTAAAAAGGCAGCAGCCATATCGCGGTTACTCCTAGTTCGACAAGATAGTCGAGCTTTTGCAACAGACCGGGAAAATCGCCGATTCCGTCTCCGTTGCCGTCTCGAAATGCTTTAATATGGGCTTCATAAATAACTGCGTCTTTGTACCAATGCAGTTTTTCATCTATCCGGGGCCGTTCTGACATGAGAAGAGGATTATGGAGAGATAAATAAAATTGCATACCACCTCCCCATCCCTCTCAGGGTTGCTGTTCTTAAGGACTGATCCTGATTGTTCGGAGAATTACGAGACTGGCGTGTCGCAGGTCAGCGTGAACATGATGATGACGTGCTGCGGGTCTTCGATTACTTCCATGCCGCGAATTCGGGCCCAAACGCGGTCACCCTCTTCGGTCTCCACTTCGATTTCGTCACCTGTTTTGTAATGAAAGACCTTATAGTCGTCGGGAATAAGCAGCATTTTAGCGATGACGGGATCGCCTTTTTTTAGCGCTGCCATCTCGTCTTGTGTGAGTTTTCCGACTATAAAACGCATTCGGAAGTATCCCTTCATAATATCCGCGTAATGCTCATAAATATACCCCTGCATTCCGGAGGTAACTGTGGATTTTGTTAAGGTCTCCGCCACTGGCTTTATTTTTCGTTGGATGCCCCAGGAAGGCGATATATCGAAATGAGTATTCCGGGCCATGGCAGGGTGCATGATTTTTTAACACGTTATCGATCGTGTTTGGAACACAAAAAAAGGATCATGAGAGGCGTTGTATGTTTTCTCTTTGTTTGCATCGGAGGGTCATTGTTCGGACAGTCGCCGCAGCGAAATGTGCGTGATCTGGCGTTCCTCACAGGACGGTGGGTAACCACCAGCCCTTGGGGTGACATGGAGGAGCACTGGACGCGACCTATGGGCGACAATATGATGTGCGCGTATCGCTGTGTCAAAGACGGAAGAGTGGTGTATTATCAACTGATAATTGTTGAGCAGACCGAAAAAGAAGGGCCGGTGATGTACCTGCGTCATTTCAGTCGGGGTGGCATTGGCTGGGAAGAGAAGGACGCCCCGTGGGAATACCCGCTGATGTTTCTTGAACCCAATCACGCCCGCTTCGAACGGAAGGACAGGAAGACGGCGTTGACTTTCCGTCGGACAAATCCCGATACCTTGCGGGTTATTCTCGAGCGACAGGACGAGGCCGGACGGTGGGTGGAGGATGTGTTTGATTACACGCTCAGCAACTAAACATTTCGATACCGCCGATTAGCATCCGGATCCTTTTTTCGATCTTTGTGCTGCATTACCGATAGCACCATACCGTGATCATTGAAGAGTTTACAAGGCTTTCCCGGAAGAAGGAACAGGAGAACCGGAAGTTTTTGCTGTCATTGAAGAAGAAGGATCCCCGGCGCGTTGACGACATCTTCCATCGGATACACAACGATGTGTTTGACGAAATCGATTGTTTAGAATGCGCGAACTGCTGTAAGACAACCAGTCCGATTTTTTACCCTAACGACATAGAACGTGCGGCGGGCGCGCTGCGCATGAAACCGGGGGATTTTGTGACACGCTTTCTTCGCGTTGATGAAGACGGAGACAACGTCTTGAAATCTTCGCCATGTCCGTTTCTCGATATAGATAATTATTGCACAATCTACGACCACAGACCTAAAGCATGCCGGGAGTACCCGCATACCGATCGGAAGAAGGTGGCGCAAATCGCTACGCTGACGCTAAAGAACACGATGGTGTGTCCGGCTGTCTTTGAAATGGTAGAGCGGCTGAAGACGATAGCTATAAAATAATAAAAGGTACTTGTTTAGAGTACCTTGTATTATTCGAGACCCGGTAGGGCTCAGGCGACTACCTGTGCTTCGAGCTTTTGCGCGAGTACCGACTTGGGTACGGCACCCACTTGCTTGTCAACGATCTCGCCGTTCTTGAAAACCAACAGCGTGGGGATACTCCGGATACCGAAGCGACCCGTAACGGTGGGGTTCTCATCGACGTTTACCTTAGCGACAACGGCCTTGCCTTCGTATTCGCCGGCAAGTTCCTCTACTACCGGTCCGATCATTTTACAGGGGCCGCACCATTCCGCCCAAAAATCAACCAGAACTGGTTTGTCGGAATTGATGACTTCGTCGAAGTTGGCGTCGTTGAGTTCGATAGCTTTGCCCATTTGTTATTGTGTTTATGATTTATACTATCAACACCCCATGGGGGTGAATTAGTTCGCCAGCAATTTAAAGTTTCCGATCCAAAGAAGGAAATGGCTACGTCCGGACCTCTACATCGGCGACTTTCCTCATCTTTCTTACCATATCATTGACCGGATTGACGCGGAACCTCCGCGACATCAATTCAAGTGATATGTTTTCCTGCTCATCCCAGACTTTGAGAAACAGAGGGGTGTTCCCGCTGAATTCCTGGCAAACGTCTTCAATTTTTCCGATCAGGTCAGGCGTGACGTCACTGGCGTTCAGGCGCAGTTGAATGCCTTTGCTGCGCTTCAGGCCTATCTCGTTCAGCAGATCGATATTGCGAATTTTGAATTCCAGGTTTTGCTGTCCCCAATTGCTTCGGACGACTGTCCCTTCAATGAAGAGAAACCACCCGATGTTCAGGAAGTTGCGAAACTTCAGGTAATCTTCTCCGAAAAGCATAAACGATGCGTTTCCGGTATAGTCTTCGAGGTAAAAACGTCCAAAGGGCTTGCCCGTCTTGGTTGTACGGTGTTCGACACCCGAGACAATTCCCCCGAGGCGTATATCGCGCCCAGCCAGGGGCTCGAGTTCGTTCAGCTGACCACATGCGGTATTGCAGAAGCTCTCCATTTCGAAGCGGAAGTTATCGAGGGGGTGACCGGATATATAAATTCCGACTACCTCTTTCTCGAGATTGAGCTTTTCTATTTCGCTGAAGGGTTCGACGGGTTCGATGCGCGGTTTGGGCATGCTTGTGCCTGTGCTGCTGCCGAACAAGCTGGCCTGTGCACTTTGTTCCTCCATCTGCGTGCGGATGGCATACTTGATGGCTTTCTCGATGAGGTTAATGTCGCCTTCTTTTGCGTAAACATATTGGCGACGGTGAACATCGGGGAAGCAATCGAATGCCCCGGAAAGCGCCAGACTTTCGAACGTCTTTTTGTTGACCGAGCGCTGTGTCAGTCGTTTGGCGAAATCAAAGATGTCAGTATAGGGTCCGTTGGTCTCACGTTCCTGGATAATTGACTCAACGGCGGCGTCACCCGTTCCCTTGATGGCGCCGAGACCGAAGCGGATCTCCCCGTCTTTGTTCACCGCAAAATACTTCCCGGATTCATTGATGTGTGGACCGAGTACACGGATCCCCAGGTTGCGACATTCTTCAATGAAGAAAGTAACATTCTCGAGGTTGTTCTGTGAGTGGGTAAGCACCGCCGCCATGTACTCGGCAGGGTAGTTCGCTTTCAGGTAAGCGGTATGATAGGCGACCAGTGAATAACAGGTCGAGTGCGACTTGTTGAACGCGTATTGAGCAAATGCTTCCCAGTCGGCCCACACTTTTTCGCAAATTTCCCTGGGGTGCCCGTTCCGTGCGCACCCCTCCAGAAATTTGTCCTTCATTTTGTCGAGCACCGCCTTCTGTTTCTTACCCATCGCCTTCCGCAGCACGTCGGCATCGCCTTTGCTGAAGCCGGCGAGCTTCTGTGAGAGCAGCATGACCTGCTCCTGGTAGACGGTGATACCATACGTTTCGCTCAGGTATTCCTCCATTTCGGGGAGGTCGTACGTAATGGGCTCCCTTCCATGCTTTCGGTTTACGAATGCAGGAATGTATTCCATTGGTCCCGGGCGGTAGAGAGCGTTCATCGCAATGAGATCCTCGAACTTGTCGGGCTTGAGCTGGCGGAGGTATTTCTGCATCCCCGCGCTTTCAAACTGAAATGTCCCGGTAGTTTCGCCGCGCTGGAACAGTTCGTAAGTTTTCGGGTCGTCGAGAGGGACTTCGTCAATATTGATGTCGATGTTTCGGCTCTTCTTGATATTTTTTATCGCCGTCTTGATGATGGTCAGAGTCGTCAGTCCGAGGAAGTCCATCTTTAGCAGTCCGGCGCTTTCCACTACACTGTTGTCAAACTGAGTGACAAGCATATCGGAGTCTTTGGCGACTGACACCGGTACGAAGTTTCGCAGGTCGTCGGGCGTGATAATAAC
The DNA here is from genome assembly GCA_964532595.1 of uncultured Roseivirgaceae bacterium. Taxonomy (GTDB): domain Bacteria; phylum Bacteroidota; class Bacteroidia; order Cytophagales; family Cyclobacteriaceae; genus Chryseosolibacter. The sequence goes on along the minus strand of CAZHIQ010000011.1, from coordinate 62,443 downwards.
CCCGCAGGCGTGGACGCCGGTGTTGCGGACCGAGCCTTCGAGTACAACGGCCTGTTGCAGCACCTGTGCCCGAAGGTCGTCTCCTTTGCGGATGTCCTCAAGTTCCCTGACTTCCTGAAAAGCTGCCTGGAGCGACGTGCCGGGTCTTTCAGGAATCAGTTTTGCCAGTACATTAGCTTCCATCAGGGGCAGTTCCATGACGCGTGCACAGTCGCGAATGGACGATTTTGCTGCCATGGTTCCATAGGTGATAATCTGAGCAACCTGAGTTCTACCGTATTTTTCGATGACGTAGCGCAAGACTTTGTCGCGCCCTTCATCATCGAAGTCAATATCGATATCGGGGAGGGAGACGCGGTCAGGATTAAGAAAACGCTCAAACAGCAAGTCGTACTTGATCGGATCGACGTTGGTAATGCCAATGCAGTAGGCTACCGCTGACCCCGCCGCCGAACCGCGACCTGGACCAACACTAACCCCGAGTTCCCTCGCTTTTGAAGTGAAGTCCTGAACAATAAGGAAGTAGCCCGGATACCCGGTGTTCTTAATGGTGTTGAGTTCGAACTCCAGTCGGTCAATGATGGGCTGGGTCAATTCCCCATAGCGCTTCCGCGCGCCCTCAAAGGTAAGATGACGAAGGTAGTCATCCTCGCTCTCGAATCCTTCCGGGATGTCGAACTTCGGGAGCAAAACGTTGCGCTCCAGCGAGTAAGACTCAACCTTGTCTACAATTTCCTGCACCGTGTCGAGGGCTTCGGGCAGGTCGCGGAAGATTGAATTCATTTCCTGAGGCGACTTGAAGTAATACTGGTCGTTGGGTAGACCGTATCGTCGTCCGCGACCCTGACCGATCGGGGTCGATTTGAATTCACCTTCTTTAATACATAACAATACATCGTGAGCGTTCGACTCCTCACGATCGAGATAGAAACATTCGTTGGCCGCGAAGTAGCGAACCCCATATTTTTCGGCAAAACGAAGCAGTACTTCATTTACGTGGTCTTCCTCTGGAATGCCATGACGGTTCAACTCAATGTAGAAGTCGTCTCCGAACTGTTCGTGCCACCAACGGAAGGCCTCCTCGGCCTGCTTCTCGCCTACGTTGAGAATGAGGTAGGGAACTTCGCTGTTGAGACCACCTGTTACGGCGATCAGGTCCTGCTTGTACTGACAGACTAACGCTTTGTCTATACGGGGATAGATGCCGTAAAGACCCTCGGAGAAGGCCAGCGAACTCAGCCGGGCCAGGTTGTGATAGCCATTCTTGTTCTTCGCAAGGAGCACCTGGTTAAACCGTCGATCAGGATTGTCTTTGGTAAATTTCAGTTTCAGGCGCTCTTCGGCCAGATAAAATTCGCAACCTACAATGGGCTTAATTTCCTGAGATAGGGCTTCCTTAACGAATTTGAACGCCCCGTACATATTGCCAAGGTCTGTCAGGGCAAGCGCTGACATCCCGTATGACTTGGCCTTGGCGACCATGCTTTTTACATCCGGGGTGGCCTGCAAGACTGAGTACTGAGAGTGCGCATGGAGGTGTACAAAGGGCTTGTCAGTAACGGGAACATCGCCGTCGCCGGTCAGGGAGTACGCCGCGCTTTTTCTCTTCTCGCGTTTGCTGAAGTTAGCAGCCTCGAGATTAGGAGCCTCGTAGGTAATGTCTTCGGGCGCAGTTTCGTCAGCCGGAGAAACGATCTTTTTTTCGATCAATGCAAAAAAGCAGCGGGCTGTCGCGGCAACGTCGTAACTGGCATCGTGGGCATCGTCGAAACCTTGTCCAAACAGCTTTTCGTGCAACTCAGTGAGTCGCGGCATCTTCAGACGACCGCCGATACCCCCGGCTAGTTGGCAGAACTCGGTTGAAGCCAGTGCTGTATCGAGCTTTTCCAGTTTGAGAAGCTGATCGACATCCAGTTGCTGACGGATAAACTCGGCGCCGACAATACTGATGTCAAACTCAATGTTGTGGCCGACAATCAGCGTGCACTGCGCGAGGTCTGCAATGAGAAGTTCCAGGACGTCGCGGAGGTTGTGGCCCTCCTCCATAGCGCGACGGGTAGATATGCCGTGTATCTGTTCGGCTTTGTATGGAATGTCAAATCCCTCCGGCTTGACAATGCGATTTTGCCGGGAGATCAGTCGACCTTTGTTATCGTGAAGCTGCCACGCAATCTGTACCAGACGGGGCCAGTTGTCCAGGTCGGTGATAGGGGCAGTCTTATTATGCGGAACGCCGGTCGTTTCCGTGTCGAATATCAAATACATGAGCGGGTGTATTGTAGTGGTTGTTGTCGGGAGACAGCTTCAAAGGGGGAGATGATTGTCACCCGCCTAAAGTGCTGCTCAGACAGTTGGCAAAAGTACTAACTTCCCTAATATGCAACCGGTTCATTGACAACTTGTGACGCATTTCTCTTCCCATTTTGGGATGACGATGGCTGGAAAAGGGACGAAATCCAGGTCAGGAGTTGAAGGGTACAATGGTAAATAATTGAAAAACAGATTGTTATAAAATCAGGCGCTTTTTTTGGATAGGTAGTACAAACTAAGCCTAAAATCCAATGAAGTTAATGATTGATCACATCAAGCGTTTTCTAAAGAAAGAGTGGTTCCTCCTGGTGGTTCTTGTCACGATCGGTATTCTCGTAGCCATATTCGAGTTTTATTGTGCGGGATGTTAACCGGAGACAAGCTTATTTGGAACTTGTTTAAATAGATCGCCCCGTTGTTTAGTAAAACGGTGAGGAGTATTTTTGGCGCACTCTTCAAACTCAGTTTTACTAATTATGAATTGGTTTTCGAATTTTTTCTCCAGTAGCATCGGGAGAAAGTACGTGATGGCGCTCACCGGTTTATTCCTGATTCTCTTTCTCGTTGTGCACCTGATCGGGAACCTCCAATTATTAAAGGCTGACGACGGGGAGGCCTTTAATGTGTACGCGGCGTTCATGACGTCTAATCCGTTGATTGTTACGATTTCGTACGTCAACTATACCATGATTTTATTCCACATCATCTGGGCGATTATTCTTACAAGACGCAATCGCGCTGCCCGGGGCGAGGTTGGCTACGCGGTCACGAAAAATTCTTCGCACTGGACTTCCCGGAATATGGGAATTCTCGGCACGTTCATCTTTATTTTCCTTGTGATCCACCTCAGAAGTTTCTGGTATGAGATGCACTGGGGAGGCATTCCCACCGCGACCTACGCAGGCGTAGAGTACAAGAACTTATATGCGGTTGTTGATGCGGCTTATGAGAGCGTTTGGTTTGTATTGCTGTATGTGGTGAGTATGGCGCTGCTCGGATTTCACCTCTTCCACGGCTTTGGCAGCGCATTCCAGACGCTTGGTCTGAATCATGTTAAGTACAATGGATTGATCCGTGGCCTCGGCGTCGGCTTTTCCATCGTTGTGCCTGCGCTGTTCGCGTTGATTCCGGTTTACATGTATTTTACCTAAGGGTTTTTGATCAGTTGATTCAACCCTGAAAATATTTCTCACGACATGAAATTAGATTCGAAGATTCCCGAGGGACCGATAGCCGAGAAGTGGTCCAAACATAAGTTTAATCTTAAGCTTGTCAACCCCGCTAATAAGCGGAAGTACGAGATCATTGTAGTCGGTACGGGTCTTGCCGGCGCGTCAGCTGCGGCGTCTCTGGCCGAGCTGGGGTATAACGTCAAAGCGTTTTGCTTTCAGGACAGCGCCCGACGCGCGCATAGTATTGCTGCGCAAGGGGGAATCAACGCTGCCAAGAACTACCGCAACGATGGCGATAGTATTTATCGCCTGTTCTATGATACCGTAAAAGGAGGCGACTATCGCGCCCGCGAAGCGAACGTTTATCGTCTCGCCGAAGTGAGTGTCAATATCATTGACCAATGTGTTGCTCAGGGCGTTCCGTTTGCCCGTGAGTATGGCGGCCTTCTCGATAATCGTTCATTTGGAGGTGCGCAGGTTTCCCGGACTTTCTATGCACGGGGACAGACCGGACAGCAGCTGTTGCTGGGCGCCTACAGTGCCCTAAACCGTCAGATTGCAGCTGGAAAGGTGAAAATGTATGCCCGCACCGAAATGCTCGACCTGGTCGTGGTCGATGGCAAAGCGCGGGGCATTATCACCCGTGATCTTGTTACAGGAGCCATTGAAGCACACAGTGGTCACGCGGTGTTACTTTGTACCGGTGGTTATGGTAACGTGTTCTACCTGTCAACCAATGCCAAAGGTTCGAACGCCACCGCGGTATGGCGGGCACACAAGAAAGGTGCTTTATTCGGAAACCCGTGCTTTACGCAGATACATCCTACGTGTATTCCCGTATCCGGCGATCACCAGTCGAAACTGACTCTTATGTCGGAGTCGCTCCGTAACGACGGGCGCGTGTGGGTACCCAAGACTGCCCGGCCGGGGCTCAAGGCGAAAGACGCTGTAAGTATCCCCGAATCGGAGCGCGACTACTTCCTCGAGCGGAAATACCCTTCTTTCGGGAACCTGGTACCGCGCGACGTTGCCTCCCGCAATGCAAAATATGTGTGTGATGAGGGTCGTGGTGTAGGCTCAGGGTTGGCGGTCTTCCTCGATTTTGCGGATGCCATCAAACGCGATGGCCGCAAAGTGATCGAGGCGAAGTACGGCAACCTCTTCGACATGTATCAGCAGATCACGGGTGACAATCCATATGAGGTGCCGATGATGATTTACCCTGCCGTCCACTATACGATGGGTGGCCTTTGGGTAGACTATAACCTGATGACGACTATCCCCGGATTATACGCGCTCGGCGAAGCGAACTTCTCAGACCACGGCGCGAACCGTCTTGGCGCCAGTGCGCTTATGCAGGGCCTTGCCGACGGATACTTCGTTATTCCCTATACAATCGGAGACTACCTCGCCAATATCGGTTGGGACGATCGCATCCCCGCAGACCACCCCGCGTTCCGCGAGGCCATGGAAAATGTGAATGGTCGCATCGAAAAGCTTCTCAGCATTCGTGGAAAGAAAACAGTAGATCAGCTGCACCGTGAGCTGGGACTGGTGATGTGGGACTACTGTGGTATGTCACGCACCGAGGAAGGACTGAAGAAGGCAAAGGTCCGGATTCAGGAACTGCGTTCCGAGTTTTGGGAGAACGTCAATGTACTTGGCGGGGCTGGAGAGTTGAATCAGGAGCTTGAAAAAGCCGGGCGTCTGGCCGACTTCATGGAACTTGCCGAGCTGATGGTTGACGATGCCCTCCATCGTTCGGAATCTTGTGGTGGACACTTCCGCGAAGAGTCTCAAACTCCGGATGGGGAGGCGTTGCGAAAAGACGATCAGTTCTCATATGTCGCCGCATGGGAATACACCGGCGACAATAAGCCTGAAGTACTTCACAAGGAAGCTCTCGAGTTTGAAAACGTGAAGCTCACGCAACGGAGTTATAAATAAAACAAACAGAGGAGCACTGAAATGCTTCTATTGACGAATTCATAAATATTCACATAGATGAAAATCACACTCAAGGTTTGGAGGCAGAAAGATCAAAAGGCTAAGGGTGAGTTCAAGACTTATCAGCTGGATGATGTTTCACCGGATATGTCATTCCTCGAAATGTTTGACGTGTTAAACCAACAATTAATCACACGCGGGGAAGAGCCGGTAGCCTTTGATCACGACTGCCGTGAGGGGATTTGTGGCGCATGTAGTATGTACATAAACGGCCGCCCCCATGGTCCGCTGCAGACTACCACCTGCCAGTTGCATATGCGTTCGTTCAGCGACGGTGAGACCATCACGGTCGAGCCTTGGCGCGCCCGGTCGTTTCCTGTGGTCAGAGACCTTATCGTCGATAGGGAAGCTTTCGATCGTATTCAACAGGCTGGAGGCTACATCTCCGTGAACACAGGTGGAGTCCCCGATGCCAACGAGATTCCCATTCCCAAATCGAACGCTGACAAGGCGTTTGATGCCGCGGCTTGTATTCAGTGTGGCGCTTGTGTTGCGGCTTGTAAGAATTCGTCAGCTATGCTTTTTGTGAGCGCCAAGGTGTCGCAACTCGCGCTGCTGCCGCAAGGCCAGCCGGAACGGAAAACGCGGGTCGAGCGAATGGTGGCTCAAATGGACGCAGAAGGCTTTGGATCGTGCACCAACACGCTCGCTTGTGAAGCTGAATGTCCTAAAGGAATAAGCGTTTCCAATATTGCGCGAATGAACCGGGAGTACTTCAGAGCGAAATTCACGTCGGAAAACCCCTAACATCTGCCAGTCATGAAGCCCGCGGTAACCTGGGCTTCATGGCAGATATTTGCTCCATGGAGCCTGTCGAAATCCAATAAAGGGTTATTCCAGGTCCGAAGGCCCCTTTTTTAGGGGTAGGCGGTGTTGTCAATTAATTGACGTACCTTTGCGCCTTATTTCATTAAAATCTTTACATGCATTCATTCTCAACCCTCGGCCTGTCCGGGGACCTCGCTGAAGCGGTGGCACAGCTGGGCTTCGAAACCCCCACACCAATTCAGCAAAAAGCCATCCCTTTCCTTCTTGGCAATGACCGCGACCTCGTCGCACTGGCTCAGACGGGAACCGGCAAAACTGCCGCCTTTGGCCTTCCGCTAATAGAACTTATCGACGATGAAGACAAGACTACGCGCGCTCTGGTGCTTGCACCAACCCGCGAACTTTGCCTTCAGATTACGCGCGACTTTGAAAACTTTTCGCGCGGTGTAAAACGCCTGAACGTAGTCGCCGTTTACGGAGGCTCAAGTATCGTAGATCAGATCCGGGCTATCAAGAAAGGAGCGCAAATTATTGTCGCTACTCCGGGTCGACTTATGGACCTGATCGGTCGAAAGGCCGTTGACCTGAGCGTCGTTCGCTTTCTCGTTCTCGATGAGGCGGATGAGATGCTCAATATGGGCTTTAAAGACGACATCGACCATATTCTGTCCCATACCTCCGACCAAAAGCGAGTATGGCTGTTCTCGGCGACCATGCCTCCTACAGTGCGGCGAATCGCAAATACCTACATGGATCAGCCCCTCGAGCTTTCGGTTGGCGAGCGTCATGGCGGGAACAAGAACATCACGCATCAATATGCTTTGCTGCGCGACGGCGATCGCTATGCTGCTCTAAAGCGTTTTGTTGATCATTCCGCTGACATTTTTGGCGTTGTCTTTTGCAGAACGAAGATGGAAGCACAGCAAGTGGCTGAGCAGCTGATTCGCGACGGTTATAATGCAGATGCTCTCCATGGAGACCTGACGCAGCAACAGCGCGACAAAGTGATGCGGAGTTTCAGAAATCGCGGGATCCAGCTTCTGGTGGCAACGGATGTTGCTGCGCGCGGCATCGACGTGAGTGATGTGACGCACGTTATTCACCTCAATATCCCTGACGAAATCGAGTTTTATACGCACCGGAGTGGTCGCACGGGACGTGCCGGGAAAACCGGTGTGTCGCTGGCCTTGGTTAATCGACGCGAGCTTTCACGTATAAGGCAGATTGAAAAAGCTATGCGTATCACTTTCGAAAAAGTAGCCATCCCCACGGGGCAGGAGGTTTGCGAACAACGATTACTTAAGATGGTTACCGAGCTGCGTGAAGTAAACGTTGCTCATCCGGAACTCGCTGAACTCGCTTCGGTCGTAGACAGTCAGCTGGCTGAATTGTCGCGGGAGGAACTCATCAGTCGTTTTCTCGCCCTGCAATTCAATAACACGCTGGAGTATTATCGGAACGCCCCCGACCTTAACGTTACCGATGGCGGCAGGGAAACGGAAGAGTTGCCCATGGGTGATCGCGTGTTTATCAACCTCGGCAAAATGGATGGCTTCGATGCCGGGAAGATGTTGGCGCTGATCTGTGATCGTTGTGACTTTTCAAGAGACAAGGTAGGACGCATTGAACTCAAAGGAGCTTACTCTTTCTTTCAGATTGCCGACGGTTTTACGGAAAGAGTAAAGCAACGCCTTCATGGAATTTCATTCAAAGGGCGTACGGTACGTATTGAGGCTACAGCCGACAGGCCCCCGAAGAACAAAGGTGGCTTCGCCAAGAAGGGACACAGAAAAACAAGCAAGAAGGCTTTTCGGGTCTAAGGCAATCGCTTATAGCGGCTTGAATTGTTCGAACGGCTCGCGGCACCGCAGGCAGAAGTGAATGGAACGACACGGGGTGGACCCGAATATGTTCCGGAGTTCTGTCTCGATGCTGCCGCAACGGGGGCAGGGACAATATTCAAGAATGGCCAGATCCGGGATGAGGTTTCCCTTGCCGGGGGGACTAATTCCGAAGGCGCGGAGGCTTTGACGTCCCTTCTCTGAAATCCGGTCGGACGTCCATGGTGTCTCGAATGAAACGGTTATCTGCACGTCCGTCAGGCCATGCCGGGCGAGTGTCGTGCGGATGTCGCCCTGCATCACGTCGAGAGCCGGGCATCCAACGAACGTAGGCGTCAACTCGATCATTACGGTTTTTCCATCGACTTCAACTCTCCTGATAACGCCGAGGTCGGGCAGCGACAGCACCGGTATTTCCGGGTCATACACCTCGGAAAGCCATACGAGAATCTGTTGTGGGTTAAGTGTCTTCATTGACGGTCACTTGTCTACCATTCCTGATCGACATCGCTTCGGAAAACTTCCGTCATCTCTTCGATGAGAGGTTGCATATGTTCGCTGTGAATCCCCGACCGTCCACCGCAGACGGGCAGGAGAGATGTCCACGGCGGCAGCACCAGGGCAGTCCTCCCAATGATTTCTTCAACACGGTGTTGCCATCGCAATTGTAGTACGGATTCAAAATCGCAGAGCTGTCGTCTCCCTATTTCGTCGTCATACTCCGTTGCTTCGAAAATTCCCAGGGCGTAGGGCAGTCCGTAGTCAATAGACCGCTGCAAGCGCGAAATGCTTTCGGGTGTGCCGGTTCCCAACTTGGTTATGAGTGTATTGGCATGAAGGAGGTGGTAGACTAGTTCGGCCTGTACTTTTACCGCCAGATCAGCGAGAGGCTTCCATCGCGATAGGCAAAGGGATTCGAAACGAACCATCATAGCAGTGTCAAAAAGGAAGTGGCGTACGAGGCTGAAGTCGTATTCCCCGTTCGGTAGCTCCGTGAATATACAGTTGCGGAATGCGTCTGCGTTGCGCATAAATCCAAGTGTATCGGGGTCGGATTCACCGAGTTCGTGCAACAGGTTGTACAGGGCAAGGCTTTGTCCGATTTGGTCCTGTGCCATGGAAGAGAAGGCAATGTCTTCTTCGAGTACCGGCCCAATCCCTGTCCATTCGGAATTTCGGTGACCGATGATCAGAAGGTCGTCAGCAATACGATAGAGCAGATCCTTGATTGCCGGGTCATTCATACTTCTATGTTTTGCGTTTACCCAGGAATTCTTTCAATCGTTCGCCTCCCTTATAGTCGGTCGCTCCCCTGAAGGTTTTCTCCGGAAGGGTTAGCCACATTGTTTCTTCTTCCGGTTTTGTGAATCGGACGTCTGCGGAGCGGAGCGTCCAGATGCTGTACACTGTCTTGGTATCTGAAAACGATCGGGCGGCAATCATGGCTTGACTGTGACTGACGGCGGGGAGGCTTCCCACGTGTATATGTTGTTTGCCGCGCTTGAATAGATAGAAGATCTCGTACTGTTCCTCCGGTCCGGCGGGCGGGTCGGGCGGAGGGAGTACTTCGAAGACGCTTTGCGTGCCCTCGGTGATTGGTGATGTCGCGATGTGTCGCGTATCCGCCACAAAAAGGGATACGCAACAGAATCGTCGGGTAAACGTTTCTTTAGCAAGGACGAAGGCCGTCTCCAGATCGGCGGCGTGTACAATGCCCTCATGCTGAAAGGGTTTTCCCTCTTGTGGCTTGACAAACACTTCAAAAGGGCCGAGCGCACTGGGGACAGGCGTTGACGATAGGTCCACTGCTTGGCCTGTTTTTAGTAGTCGCTTTATTCTGGGATCGGCTGAGTCTACGTCGCACATGTTGTTTTTCCGATAGCCGTTGATATCGCTGAATGGTTGCCCGATTTGTAGCAATCCCGAAACCAGGTTCGAAAAAAACTACGCCGTACAACCAAATATTGCAGCTGTGAAATACGTGGAATTTCTTGTGGCACTTGACTTCCTGGCGCGGTATTATCCGAAATACCACAGCCATGAATTGCTGTTACTGGCCGATGATATCTGGAAATGGATTAACAATGAGCTGCCTGAAGACAGCAGTGCCCTGATTTATCTTAAGAAGTACTTCAATACCCCATCGGAGGCACTACGGGCTTTGTGGAGGGAGATTCAGTTACTGGCGGGGCCCCATTTGTATCCAAACTAACTGAGCGGAGCGACGTAGGCAGACCTCTGTGTTCTGAGCGCCTGGCGGATCCATCGACCGCGTTCTTCGGTGATTCTTCTTACAGCAAGTCGTTCCCGGTTACAAGGTCCTTCGCCATTGATTACTCGCTTGAATTCGTTCCAGTCAGGTTCAGTGTATTCCCACCGACCTGTCGTCGGGTTCTTTCGTAAAAGTGGATCCGGTATCGTGAACCCCAGTTCCCTGATTTTCGGTACATACATGTCGAGAAACTGATTTCGCATATCATCATTGGATGCCATTTTCACGCGCCACTTCATCAGGGTGGCCGTATGGGCGGACTCTTTATCAGGCGGGCCGAAAAAATGCATCATCGGTTGCCACCATCGGTTGAGCGCTTGCTGGAAGCTTTCTCTTTGGCGTCGGTTTCCCGTGGCGAGGTATATGACGCAGTGATGTCCAAACTTCAGGTGAAAAGATTCTTCGGCACAAATCCGCTCCAAGGCACGGCAATAGGGGCCATAGCTACCCCGCGCGTTGGCGAGTTGGTTTACAATAGCGCCCGCATCCACAAGCCACGATATAAAACACGAGTCGGCCCATGTCAAGGCTGGATAGTTGAAAATGTTCGAGTACCTGGATCTGCCCGCCAGGAGATCGCTGACCATTTCTTCGCGCGTTTTTCCAAGCGATTCAGCAGCGCTGTAAAGGAGTTGAGCGTGGCCAACTTCGTCCTGTACTTTGGCGAGAAGGCCGAGTTTTCGCTTGAATCCCGGAGCACGGGTAATCCAGGTTCCTTCGGGGAGGGCACCGATTATTTCGCTGTGGGCATGCTGCTCGATCATGCGGATGAGTTGCTTCCGGTATAACTCGGGCATCCAATCGGAAGGCTCTATTTTCTCACCGCGCTGGATACGCGATTCGAACGCCGCAAGTTTTGCCGGGTCTTCGACTGCGGGCGTCGTCTTTATGGTCTCGAAAGAGTTTCCCCCTCCATACATGCGAACAATGTTTTGGCTGGGGTATTCACCGAAAAATTCATGCCTCGGGAAGCGGCAATAGATCAGGCGGGTTGCTTGAGTCCGTTGACGAGCATATCGGACAGTTGGACACCCACCTCGACGGGATCAATGAGACCGGCCGGATCGTACCACATGGGCATCCAATTGAGAGATGAGAACAGAGTCATCACGGCGAGCTTCTTGTCAATGGTTTTCTTGAATTCGCCTGAGCGTGTGCCTTCTTCGATGATACTCTTGAACCTGTTTATATAGTTTATCCGCAGCAACAGGAAGTCGCGGAGATAGGGTTGGCTCAAGTGGCGGTGTTCGTTCATGAAAACGGCTGAAGCGGTGAGGTCTTTCGCCATCACCTGAATATGGCCGATGATTCCGCGCCGAAGTTTTTCGCTGGCCGGCAAGTTTTGCTTTTCAACCGCATCGAGCGATTTCCGGAACTCGGCGGCCATATCGAAGCATAGGTTCCGCAGTATTTCTTCTTTTGATTTGATATGCGAGTACAGACTTGCCGCCTCGATTCCGAGTAGCTGAGCCAGGTCTCGCATAGACGCAGCTGCGTAACCTTTCTCCTTGAAAAGCTCCGCGGCTTTCCGAATCACCTGTTCCTTCCGCGATAAGTTTGCAACGCTATCCATAAGCCTAAATATAAATAATATTGTCGATATAGATGTCGTCGATTCCCTGTGGGATCGCACTGGCTTTGTTCCAATCGCCTAAGTACTCGGAGGGCCGGGGCGACACCTTCGCGATCGATAAAAAAATCAAATCGCCCGGACTTGGCCAAGAACCAGCAGCAAATGTTGAGAATTATTTTGATTTAACAACCGTTCGTTGCTGGCGGGCAAAAAAAAAGCAGACCCCGGGAGGCCTGCTCATTGCCGAATATTGAGGGCTACAGGATGAAGCCGAAACTTACTGCATTCAGCTTCGGACCTTTGTCCGTCGCGAAGAAATCATTGAGATCGTAATTGACGAAGATGTCGGTTGACCGGATTCCGATTTGCATTCTTAATCCATACCGCAGGTTATTTAAATAGAAGTTGTCCCTGTTTTTCTCGCGTTTACGATCATCATCGACTTCATATACCAGTTTTGTTTTGCTGGATATCCGATAGCCGACATAAGGGCCCACACCGAACCGAAAGCCATCGCCTTTTCCTTTCACCGTATTTCGACCAAAGTCGAGGACCGGTACGAGCGAAGCATTAAGGAAAGTTGCGCTGAGTTTACTCTTGATGAAGTCGACCTCCCTGTCATCTTGCGAGAAAACAACGCCTCCGGCTTCACGGGAGAGCGTCATATTGTCTTCCTGAAATTTGAAGCTATACCAGCTTACTCCCAATCCCAATTCGACAAACGCGCGACGCCCGAGCCGGGTACGGTGGACCGAGTTACCGGCGATGTACCAGGAGCCCCAGGGACGTACCGCGTATAATTCGTCACCCGTCGGAAACTGATCACCAGCCATATAGTTGTTCAGTCCCAAATCGATGTTGAATGCTTGTCGGGTCCACCCAACCTGCGGGTCGCGGCGACGTTGGCCGTCTTTTTCTTCCGAAGGCTCTTCAGCGGGTTCCGCTTCTTCGACTGAGACTACTTCGGTATCGGGTGCAACGTAGGCTGTGTCAAGTCGATTGAAGACATCATTAAACAGCTTTTGGAAATTGTAGTGTCGAAGCGTTTTGATGTCTCTGCGGTCTTCAATAGTGAACACGATTTTGCTTGTTTCAGCCAGGGGTATCACAACGGTGTCGGCCTGAGCTGAGGCTATTGCAGGTGTTAAACCCAAAGCAAGGACCGGAAGAAGATGCTTAAAGTACATGTTAATTAAGTTGATTGTCCTGTTTATTTTTCCTGAGGCCTTTCGCCAGTATATCATCTTTCTTCTGGCGTAACTCTCCGATTGGATCCTGGTCTATTGTCAATTCCCGGGCAGCTACCAGGATCCTTTGTAGACCAGATGGTGTTTCCGCCTCGGGCGTTGCATGTACTTCTTCTTTTTTTTCTGTGAGGTAGTTTTGATTGACTTCCGCTGCAGTGAATACAATGGTTACACGTTGCGAGGGGCGTGCTGTATTGCTATCAGGAGATTCCACGAAATCGTGCTTCTCTTCCAGCTGTGCCATAAGCGTCTCCTCAGGCTCAGCTGTGGGAGTGGTAGACTGATTTTGGGAAGGGCTGTTGAAGGTATCGCGACTGTCCGGCTTCTCTTCTCCGGGTTTCTCCGGGACCCTTTGTTTTGCAGGCGGAAGATCACTGGTTGATTTTTCGGTATTATCGGGCGTCGAGGGAGACTTCACAGCAGGAGACACGGAATCGCGAGTTACGGTGTCAGGTTGTCGTGACTCCTTTGTTGCGAGGTTTTGTTCCGGCTGGTACGCTTCGTTGCGGAGTAAAAAGACGCCTGCCGCGACCGCGAGAATTACACTGGCTGCGATACGGATAAACCATTTTCGTTGACGATGTTTTTCGTCGAGATTGGCTGCAATACGCTGCCAGGCGTTTGACGACGGCAGGGCATCGTGATCGCGTAACTTGTCGCGGAAGAGTTTGTCAGGTTGTTGATTCATAACTGATCGTTTTTTTTTCGCGGTCCCAGCCGCTCTCTGCGAGCAGTTTCTGTAGCAAGGCGCGTGCGCGACTTAGCTGAGACTTTGAAGTGTTTTCGCTAATTCCCAACGCATCAGCGATTTCCTTATGGGAGTACCCGTCTATCGCGTACATGTTAAACACGACCCGATATCCGGGGGGCAGTTGTTCAATAATGTGGATAAGATCCTCGGCCTCGAGGTGGTCATTGAGATAGCTGTAGTCGACTTCGCGGTCGGCTGAGTCGAGGTCGGTTTCGATGCCCATCGTGCGGTTTTTCCGGAGGACGCCGAGCGCTTCATTTACGGTAATGCGTCTCAGCCATCCTTCAAAGCTTCCGTCACCGCGAAATTGGTCGATCCGGCTAAATGCACGGGTAAAGGCGACCACAACGATGTCTTCGGCTTCCATCGGGTCGCGCGTATAACGGAGACAGACTCCGTACATACGGGAGGCGTAGCGCTGATAGAGCAGCTCCTGTGCCTTGCGGTCGCCGCGCCGGCATCCTTCGATCAGATCGTTCTCGTGTGGGCCGTAAATGCGAAATTTCATCTTACCCTTTGATGCAAGATGCTGATTTCCGCCAGGGGGTTGCGTGAGTATGGAAAAAATTTCCGATCAGTAGACAGTAACGTTCTCGGGATTGCCGTGATAGTTAACCCTGCTTGCGATCCCCTCCTCGATTTCCAGGGTTCCGGTCACATGGACATTGGCGGAAGAGCCAGCACTTGTCTTCACAAAGGCATTGCGAGCAATAAGGTTAGTCCCGCGCAGGCGGGAAGCGAAGGCAACGCGGGCATTCAATTCGTTAACTTCTCCCGAAATGCTGACGTCCGAACGGCCAGCCAGATTAAGGTCGAGCGTTTCACCGCGAATTTGCCCTCTTATATGAACGGGCCCGCGGACGTCTATCGCGAGCAAAGGGGCCGACAAGTCTTCGAGACGAATTCTTCCCATCCCCGTTGCCTCAAGCTTTCGGAGGTCCGGGACGGTGATAACCAGCGCGACCTCGTCAATTGCCAGTTGCCAGTTTTCTGTGATGGATTCCCAGTCCTGATGATCAAGACGACTTTCCTTCTTGTAGTCGACGACCAGTGTATTGCCGTCCTTTTCAATCGAGTAAGCCCCCTTCGCCGGGCGGTCCCTCCATTCGACATTGTACTGCGATCCTTGTTGGATCCTGACGTCGAACCGACCGGTTAGCTTGATGGCATCAAAATCGCGGAGTGACTGTAGGGATAATCCCTCACCTTCGGGCTGGCAGTCAATACACTCAAGTCCTTCCGTCGTCATCTTCCACGTATAGCCATCGAGATAGCGACGGTCGACGTATTGTGAGATCAGGCGACTTACATCTTCTTCCATGACGAAGGGATGGTCGAAGGGGATAAAGAGTGTCATGTACAGCTGTTGCCCGCGAAAGATTGCTCCATCTCGGAATTCGAGGGACCGGCCGAACGTCAGGACGGAGTCAGCGAAGTCAAC
This sequence comes from uncultured Roseivirgaceae bacterium, assembly GCA_964532595.1. GTDB lineage: Bacteria > Bacteroidota > Bacteroidia > Cytophagales > Cyclobacteriaceae > Chryseosolibacter. The sequence goes on along the minus strand of CAZHIQ010000011.1, from coordinate 47,061 downwards.
CTCATAAGATACCATCCGGGCATTTTTTTCGGCTTCGGTGGTGCTTGAGCCTTGTGCCTGATATCGCTGCACGAGTTTCAGGTCAGGAAGGTCATGCCCGCGGAGATACAGGTTTACCGCTTCGTAGTTACTGTTGTCGCCCTGAACCCGGAGAACTATTGTTTTTCCGTTGACCGGATAGACGTTTTCGACACGATGTTCGCCTTGTTCGTGAAACGAGTACACAACGGCCGGGATCCCGAATGCCAACGCACCAAGGCTGGCGATGAAGATGGCGAGCATTGACCACCCAACGGCGCCGCGCAATACCCACTTCCGCGCGAGGACGGAAGCACCGACAAGCAGGACAAACAGCGTCGGAATCAAGGCGGCTACAACGGCTGCCAATACCAGCCAGCCGGGAACGGCGCCGGAGAATGCCTGCCATGGGAGACCAGCGTCTGCCAGGCTGGGAATCCATCCGGGAAAACCTCCGACAATCAGGCCAAGCGATAGCCCAGCCGTAATCAAGACGCTCAGTACCATGATAAAGCCGATGACAACCAGGGCGATACCCGCCAGGACACGAACAAATTCTCCAAACGGCTCAATGACCCTTCCGAGTGCGGCCAGCAGCGTGCCGAGCACGCGGAAGGGAAAGAGAATCACCGTTGATAAGGTGCTTTCCGAATCACCCTCCCGAATGTTGAGTTTCCGCTTAATCGTCGATTCAATATTCGAGAGGGTTACCGGCTCCCCCTGCATACGCATTCGATCAGTCAGCGTCACAGCTTCAGGCAATATGACCCAGAGCAGGATGTAAAGAAGCAAACCGAATCCCCCCGCGAATGCCAGTCCGATGAACAACACGCGAACGATAATGATGTCAAGCCCCAGATAAGCAGCGACTCCTCCCGACACGCCTCCGATCACGCGCGTTTGCGGATCGCGAAACATCTTTTTGCCTTTTACCGGATCTTCAAGTTCAAAAGATCCGGGTACAGCAATCCAAAGAACGATGTACACCAGAATAATGAATCCCCCCGCTGGCAACAGTGCGGCAAAGATGAGACGAAACCATAGTGGATCAATCTCGAAGTAGTTTCCCAACCCGGCGCAGACACCGCCGAGGATCTTTCTCCGCTCGTCACGCCATAACCTTTTCGGAGGTGCGAAACTTTCCGGTTCGGCGGCATCGCCAGCTTCCTGGTGCTGATTGTCACCTTCGTCACGGGTTTCTTCCGCGCGGAAATCACTTACGCTTCCCATCGTTGCCATTAACGCCTGCACGTCTTCACGCGTGATGACTTGCTTCTCTTCCGACAACTTTGACAGGAAGATCTCGGCTATTCTACTTTCGATGTCGGCCAGGATCTCGCTGCTGTCATCGAAACTCGAGAAGTATCGGTGAATCGAGTCGAGGTAACGCTTTAGATCGTCGTAACCGTCTTCCTCAATGTGAAAAATAATTCCGCTGATGTTGATGCTAATATTCTTTTTCATAATGCGTTAGGCACTGATTATGCTTGAGTCGTCGATTTGCTTGTGATCATTCGGGTTGAGTGTACGAGTTCTTCCCATGTCTCCGTTAATTTCTCGAGAAACTTGCTCCCCTTGTCGGTGAGTCGGTAATATTTTCTCGGCGGACCTGCCTTCGATTCAATCCATTGGTATTCCAGGAGCCCCGCGTTTTTCAGACGAGTCAGCAGTGGATATAGCGTGCCCTCTACTACGATCATCCGCGCCGCCGTGAGCTCGTCCAGCATGTCAGAAGCGTAAACTTCTCCACGCGAAATAATGTGAAGTACACAATATTCTAGAATTCCCTTCCGCATCTGGACCTGCGTGTTTTCAACATTCATATATCACGTTTCTAAAGTGGCTTGTCGGTTGCCTTTTGTCGGCAAGTACTAGGTATGGCCAAGTACCGTGCCGTATTTTGGCACCACACTTTTAATTACTTGATAATCAGTATCATGTATATTCTTTGTGTCCGACCGGAAGGTCTCTTTCGTCTGTCAATGTTCAGAAACGATCACTTTTGAAATCAAAAGCGTTCATTTAGGCTAAAGATACGGGAGATGGGCCTTATGCCTATTTGAGGGGCGGGCGGGGATGGTGACCTGTCGCAGCGGCCCGGGGTCGCATGGGGGGTATCGGATGACAGAGGTCCCAGGAAGGCAGTAACAAAAAAGGTGCGAAACACTTCGCACCTTTTTACTGGTTTCAGGTATACAAGATCAGTGCGCGTGTCCGCCCGGACCGTGGACGTGACCGTGCTGCAGTTCTTCGTCGGTTGCATTGCGTACTTCAACAACTTCGACGTCAAAGTTGAGTTCAACGCCTGCGAGGGGGTGATTTCCATCCACAGTAACTGACTCGGCTCCGACTTCGGTTACAGTGACAACTCCGCCCTGATTGGTAGAGAATCTCATTCCGGGTTTCACTTCCTGGTCGCCAAAAGCTGCGCGAGGTACTTCCTGGATAAGGTTTTCGTCTTTCTCACCGTAGCCTTTTTCAGGGTCTATTTTCAGTTGCAGTTTTTCACCTTTTGATTTTCCTTCAAGGCCCTCCTCCATGCCGGGGATCAGATTGCCGAAACCGTGCAGGTAGTGCAGCGGATCACGGCCCTCGCTGGAATCGATAACGGTTCCTTCATTATCACGAAGTGTGTAATGAATGGCAGCCACCTTGTTCTTTGTAATTTGCATAAATGAACGTGTTTGTTTGTGTTTTAAATATTTACGAGTGCCGAGGGGGTACGATCAGCGGTTCCAGGAATTCAATTCGCGAAGGTCTATAAAGGACGGTTCCCTGGTTGCAGTAAGGATGACTTACAGGGAGGTCGATCCAGTCTAGTTTATATGGCCGATACGCGCTTAACTGCGGTCAGGTATGGGCAAAGTTACAAAGCCGGGGGGAAATTTACGATACTAATTTGACTTTTAGAGAGGGGCCCTCCTCGCTTAGAACCTCTACGGGCTGTCCTTTTTCAATATACTCGCCCCGGGTAGTGGCGTCGTAAAGCTTTCCGTCAATCATGATCTTACCCCCGGGTCTGAGAACAGTCGCGGCAATTCCTTGCTTGCCAACCAAGGGTTCGTCATATCGGAGGGATACGTAGCCCGCTGAGCGTTCCTGTGTGGCTGTGAGGGCAACGCGGTTGAAGAAACGCGTCCCGGGAAGTTTGCTGCCCGCTACGAGAAGGAGGAGGACACCCCCAAGGGTTCCCCCTAATGCTGCTACCAGCGCATAAATGAGTTGCGACGGAGGAACAAATTCGAAATCGAAAAAGTCGTTGTCGACCATAATCAGAAACAACGACCCGACTGTCAGGACCAGCCCTGCTATACCCGCCACCCCAAAACCCGGGATGACAAAGATTTCCAGGGCAATCAGCGCGAGGCCGATGATGAACGCAATGATTTCCCAGTTAGCCGCCAGCCCGTTCAAATAATGGGGCACGAGGTACAGGATAAGGGCAATGAGGGCTGCCAATCCAGCAAATCCAAGCCCCGGAGTTTGCATTTCAAAGTAGATGCCCGCTATGATGATCAGGATAAGAATACTGCTGACAAAAGGGTTCAGGACGAGCGCAATGATCTTCTCGGTTAGTCCAAGCTCGAAGCGATGAAGTTTATAGTCCGAAATATTGTTTCTTTCGAGGATGGCTTGGATGGATTCGACGCGCCCTTCACAATAACCATGCTGCAGGGCTTCTGACGTCGAGAAGGTAATAACTTGCCCCGCTTTCTTCACCCCCTCGATTTCCAAAGATTCATCGACCATTCCCTCGGCGATGCTGGGGTCGCGACCTTTTTCCTCTGCCGTTGCCCGCATTATAGAGCGCATGTATGACTGGTATTTGTCAGGAGCTTTTTGTCCCTGCCCATCCACCACTGTGGCAGCCCCTATGGTGGCACCAGGCGCCATATAAATACTATCACAGGCGATGGATATCAACGCGCCTGCGGACGCGGCATCGCTGTTGATGAAAACCCAGACAGGTGTCGGGAAACGCATGATCTTATCAACGATTTCCTTCGCGTCGTTTAACGTTCCCCCGTAGGTGTCCATTTCAATGACAACGAGGTCGGCTTCAATTGCTTTCGCCTCGGCGAGTGCCAACTCGACATAGCGGTGCATGCGTGGGTCGATCACGTCTTTGATCTCCATCACCATGATGTTCTGCTGCGCCATAACAAAGCTTAGCGAGAAAACGGCCATCATCAACAGGATCGATTTTTTCATACCTTTAGAATTCACTAAAAGTAGTGAATCGCAGGCTTATTGAAAAAAAGATTTGGGACCGTCACTCACACTCGCTTTTTCGCACACCTTTTCAGGGATTGTTTGGAATATGCTCGCCAACGGCGATCGGTTGTTTATCGAAACACGTGATGCTGGAAACAAGACGGCGATGTTCTCGTGTGTTGAGGTGACATCAGGCAAGTGGCTGGTCGAAGACAAGATTTTCGACGAGCCCTGGTGGGTCAGTTTAGGTGGCGCAGCGGGTGATGTCCTGTTGCTAACCGTGTACACCGGTACAGACAATCCCGACAAGAAGAGCGTTGTCGCCTATGATGTTAATGCGCACAAAGTGCTTTGGTATAGAAATGGGTTCGCCTTGTCGGAAACAACTTCCCGGTATGTGATTGGTCAGGATACACGAAATCCAGGCCAGTTCGTAGCGCTGGATCTGTTCACCGGAAATCTCACCAGCTCCACCGAATCACATTTGGCAGATTCACAAAATTTTACAGTAATTCGACCGTTTCATTATGAGGAGGCAACGGACCATTTTAACACCGTTGGTAATTTTTTGCAGACCCGGATGGGTATTTCGCCACTACGGCGCATCGAGTACCTGGAAAACAATGGACTAATTATCATTTCCGCGTTTGTTCAGGAATCGGAATTGGCGAACTATTTGTTGGTATTCGATGACGGAGGTCAATTTTTGCTGCAGGAGAAATTGGGTGAAAACCTGAAGGGAGTTGCTCTGGATACTTTTTTCATCTTTTCAGGTCATCTCATGTTCATAAAAGACAAAACAGAGCTTAGAGCTTATACGATATTATGATTAAACTACTGTTTCTCGCTGTCATTTCTTTTCATCAACCTGCCCTGACTACCGATTCGCTGGGGATCGAAACGATAAATGGCCAGACCTTCGTGATTCACAGGGTGGAAGAGAAGGAAACGCTTTTTGGCATTAGCCGGCGCTATGGCACTACGGTCGACGCCATTCTTCAGCATAACACAAGTGCTGGCAGCGGACTTGAGATAGGCCAGATTCTTCGGGTGCCGTGGACGCCGCGCCCCGTACGCCTTCCGGCAGGGCAATCCTCAGGACGGGTACACAAGGTGGTTCAGGGAGAAACCCTGTATGCTATTTCGAGAAAGTACAACGTGTCGCCAGACGAAATCCGTCGGGCGAACAACCTTTCGGATAATACCATTTCTGTCGGTCAGGAGCTGATTATCAGGAGCACCGGAGCTGCACCAGTGCAATCCCAGCCAGTGCAATCCCAACCAGTTCAATCTCAACCGGTGCAAATGGTTCGCAAGGGGGTACACACCGTTGAAAGCGGACAAACGCTATACGCCATCTCACGTCAGTACGGCGTTACTGTTGAAGAAATTCGTCAGTGGAATAATCTGCAGGGGAACGAGCTGCGTGTAGGTCAAACGTTATATGTCGCCCAACCAGAACGATCGGAAGTGGCGCAACAGACTACTGCGCCGGCATCTCCTGTCGAGTCTCCGCGTCCGGTAGAAGAGAAAAGTACTGTGGCCGAGCAGGCTCCCGTTGTGGCTATGACGCCGCCAGCGGAATCAAGCGAGCCTCAGCGCAACGTGCCTTCGCCGGTAACCGGGCAATCGGCTGAGTCTATTCGTATTTCAGAGTCGCTGAAAAGCGGGGATGAAATTGTTGAGGCCGGACTTGCCGAACTGATCGAAGGGACCGATGGCAATCGCAAGTACCTGGCGCTGCATCGCACGGCGCCAATGGGGACGATTCTTAAGGTTCGTAACGAGATGAACAACCGCGAGGTATTCGTTCGTGTGATGGGTAAGCTCCCTGACACCTCGATGACAGATAAAGTTATTATTCGGATTTCGAAATCGGCTTACGACCGCCTTGGAGCGATCGATCCCCGGTTTCGTGTTGAGGTGACGTATTACAAATAGCACGCGGAGTTGGCGGGAGTTCGTGCGGCGATAATGGTCACGCTGTTGGGGATGTTGGCATATAGTGCCTCTGGCCAGAACCTGGTACCCAACGGGGACTTTGAAATGTATACTTCCTGTCCCGGAAGTTTTAGTCGCAACCCGACTGAATTTCGACTGCCGTCGTGGCGAGCTCTGACATCCGGGTCGCCCGATTATTTCAATGCCTGTAGCGAGGGGGAGGCGGCTGTCCCTTATAACTGGGCCGGAGTCTCCGATGCCTATCAGGGGAGAGGATATGCAGGAATCTACACGTTTCTTTCGCTAAAGGAATACAGGGAGTACCTTCACTGCAAACTCACGGAACCGCTGGTCCGCGATTCACTCTATCGCATTGAATTTCGATACAAGCTTTCCTCATACTCGAAGTACAGTATTGATCGTATTGCAGTACTTGTTTCCGATAGTCTCGCCACTGTCTCGGGAGACGGTAGGCTGAAGATTTCTCCGACCCTTGCATTCGTGAAAGACTCGGCTCTTACTCCGGAAACCGGTTCATGGGAAGAAGCGGTAGGGGAATTCCGCGCGGCCGGAGGGGAACAGTTTCTGACTATTGGAAATTTCGATAAGGACTCGGAAACGAAGAGGTATTACATTCGCTTCCGTCCTGCTCAGGAGCCGATGCTTGCCGATGCTGCCTACTACTATATCGATGATGTGCGCCTGCTTCCCTTGTTTCAAGACGGAGACAAGACCGAGCCTCCGACGGTCCTGACCGACGCTGAACCGCGCCTCAATACGGCATACGTTCTAAACAATATTCAGTTTGCTTTCAATAGTCATGAGTTGTTGCCTGGGTCGTACAGTGAACTCAATTACGTCGTCCGACATATGCGACGTAATCCACGTCTCAAGCTGAGGTTATCGGGACATACGGACGATGTTGGAGATCCATCTTATAACATGGAACTGTCATTACGACGCGCGCGCAGCGTCGCGGCCTACCTGGTGACGCAAGGGATCGATGTAAACAGAATTGTTACGCGTGGTTACGGTGAAACCATGCCCGTGGTTTCTGGGGCGTCCGCAGAAGATCGCCGACTCAACCGCAGGGTGGAGATCGAGTTCTTTATGTAACACATCCCGTCGGTCGCAACGTTTTTTGCTATATTCACCTTTTTAGGAGGACATGATCGAAGTTAAAGACTTGAGCTTTCGCTACGGTAGCGAGAATAATCTCGATTTTCCCGACTTTTCTGTCGGACGCGGTGAAGCTTGTCTGTTACTGGGAAACTCCGGGAGCGGAAAGACAACGTTACTTCATCTGATCGGTGGGTTGATGCGTGCATCGACAGGGAGTGTGATTGTTAACAGCCAGGACCTGACAACGCTGCCGGCGGATGCGCTTGACAAGTTCCGCGCCGCAAACATAGGTTTCGTTTTTCAACGTAACCACCTCATCAGTTCTCTTACGGTACGCCAGAACCTCATGATGGCACCGTGGCTAGCAGGATACACGCAAGATTCAAATCGTATCGACGCGGTGCTTGATGCATTGGGTGTTCTTGAACTTGCCGATAAACCGGTACACCGCATCAGTCACGGTCAGGCACAGCGAGTGGCTATCGCCCGCGCATTGGTCAACAAGCCCGCCGTTATCCTGGCGGATGAGCCCACGTCGGCGCTCGATGATCTGAACTGTGACCGCGTTATTGGGATGCTTCTCGAGGCGTCGCGTAGGAATAATAGTACTTTGCTTGTCGCTACCCACGATCAGCGATTGAAGTCACTCATTGAGAAACAAGTTTCGGTAACGAAGGGTTGAATATGAATCTGCTATTTCTGGTCTGGCGCTACCTCCGGGCTCGCCCGCTGAATACGGTGTTGAATATTGTTCTCCTGGGTTTAGGAACGGCCGTCGTAACGATCCTCATTGTGATTGGACACCAACTTCGGGATAGGATCGATACCAATGCAAGGGGCATTGATTTGGTAGTAGGGGCGAAGGGAAGTCCCATGCAACTTATCCTTTGCAACATCTTTCATATCGATTTCCCGACAGGCAATATCAAGCTGTACGAAGCGGAACGTATAGCCCGCAACCGGCTGGTAAAGCAGGCGATTCCCATGGCCCTCGGTGATAGTTATCTGGGATATCGAATCGTGGGGACCACGCGTGCTTACGTCGAGCATTATGGCGGAACGCTAAATAGCGGAACGTGGTGGGAGAATCCCATGGAGGTCACCCTTGGGTCAGCGGTAGCCCGAGCGTTACAGCTTTCTCTCGGCGATACTTTTAACAGTAGTCACGGAATGTCTGGTGACGGTCATTCGCATGATGCACATCCATTCGTTGTAAAAGGAATACTCGCGCCAACACAAACCGTAGTCGACAACCTGATTCTTACGTCGGTCGAAAGTATCTGGCACGTGCATGATCTCTACATTGCTGTTGAGGTATCGAACGATTCACCGTCGAGACTTGTTCCGTCGGTGTCTGCCGCAGACTCTACCTATGAGATAACAGGACTGCTGGTTCAATACCGGTCGGCCATGGGGGCGCTTCAACTCCCGCGGCTTATCAATACCCAGACTTCGCTTCAGGCTGCATCGCCGGCATTTGAAACTGCTCGCCTTTTTTCCATAATCGGTGTGGGTGCCGATATCCTCGAAGGGTTTGCAGTGGTTCTTATTGTTATCTCGGCGTTGAGCATCTTCATAGCCTTGTACAACTCTTTGAAAGAACGCCGGTTCGACATTGCCATAATGAGATCAATGGGTGCGTCGCGGAAGCGCGTATTTCTCGTGCTTCTTGTTGAAGGGGTTTTGCTCACTTTGCTTGGTTGTAGTATCGGGTTGATTTGGGGACACAGTGTCCTTGTGGCAATGGAAATTTTCATGGAAACCGCCTCACGGTCGGGTATCACAGGTCTCGTCTTCTATCCCGAAGAAGGAATACTTTTGGGTGGAAGTTTGTTATTGGGGTCGATATGTGCGATGATTCCTGCCTGGCAGGCTTATCGGGTTGATATAGCACAGGTACTCTCCCGACAATAAAAAACGAAATTATGCGAAGGTTGTTTTTGACCAGTTGCTTCTTCCTCACCTTTATGACTGCGTTGGGGCAGACGCGCGATATGTGGCACGTATTCTCGAAGACGCAGTTTGAGCCAAAGTTCGATGAATCGTTGGGGGAGTATATATTCTATCCGAAGTTTCCTCAGGAAGTGCTTCAGTTGGAAGGAAAGGAGGTCACCCTGACGGGTTATTATGTTCCCTTTGCTCCCGAAGGTGATGACTATATCATCGTTTCGAAGTATCCGATGAGTCAGTGTTTCTTTTGTGGTGGCGGAGGACCTGAGTCGGTTGCTGAAGTAAACTTCGCCGGCCGGCCGGAGCGATTCCGGGTCGACGACCTGATTACTGTGCGTGGAAAACTCAGACTCAATGTCGATGATCCAGACCACATCAATTTCATTCTGATTGATGCGGTCCTCCTTAAAGACTAGGGCGGATGTTCATCAGGAAAACCTGATCCCTGCGAGCGTCGGGTCCCTTCAACGGTGGATATTTCTTTGTAACTTGGTGAATTGTCATTGCAGATAGCGTGGAGACACCATTATCCGTTCTCAGGAAATATTGGGGGTACGAGCACTTCCGACCTCTGCAGGAAGAAATTATTAACGCTGTAGTGTCTGGAAAAGATACCCTTGCCCTTCTTCCTACAGGGGGAGGGAAATCGGTATGCTTTCAGGTACCCGCGATGCTGCGCGATGGAATCTGCATTGTTGTTTCTCCTCTGATTGCCCTGATGAAGGATCAGGTTGAACAACTCAGACGGAGGGGCATTCCAGCTGTGGCCATCCATTCGGGGCTCAGGCGGGACGCGATCGATCTCCTGCTCGACAATGCGATCTACGGGGATACGAAGTTTCTCTACGTGTCGCCCGAACGATTGCAGACCGAACTCTTCATCGCCCGGTTCAAACAGATGAAAGTCGGCCTTATCGCCGTTGATGAGGCCCACTGTATTTCCCAATGGGGTTATGACTTTCGTCCGCCCTACCTGCAAATAGCAACCCTGCGCGATCTTGTTCCCGACGTTCCGGTAATAGCGCTCACGGCATCCGCGACGGCTCAAGTGCAAACGGATATTGCCGAGAAGTTGCGATTCGCTGAAGGCTATGCATTCTTCCGGAAGTCATTTGCTCGCGATAATCTTTCGTTTGTTGTTCGCAAGACCGATAACAAAGGCGAAAAGTTGCTGGATATTCTGCGCAAGGTACCCGGAAGTGCTATCGTTTATGTTCGCTCCAGGAAAGCGACCGTAGAGCTCGCAGGTTGGTTGCAACGGCATCAATGCCCCTCATCGTTTTATCATGCAGGCTTGACGTTCGAAGAGCGTACGCGGAGGCAGGACGACTGGATTCAAAATCGGACAAGGGTCATGGTGGCGACCAATGCATTCGGAATGGGTATTGACAAGCCCGATGTCCGACTGGTCGTTCATCTGGATTTACCTGAGAACCTTGAATCTTATTATCAGGAGGCGGGACGCGCCGGACGCGATGGTTTGCGTGCTTACGCGGCAGTATTGTATCAGGAAGCCGACGTTTCCAGCCTGGAGGCAAAAGTAAAGCAGTCGCAACCTCCGGTTGAGTACCTTCGGGTGCTCTATCAAAGCCTGGCCAACCACTATCAGATTGCTGTCGGAAGCGCCGAAGGGGAGAGTTTCGATTTTGATATGCACGAGTTTTGCGATCGCTTCAGACTTGTTCCTGTAGAAGTATTTAATGGTCTGCGAAAGTTGGAAGAGGAGGGCTTGATTCATTTCAATGAGAGTTTCTTTAACCCGTCGGCCGTGCAGGTGCTTGTGGACAGCACGCGCCTTTATGAGTTTCAGGTCGCTAATGCCCGCTTTGATCCCATTATCAAGACGTTGCTAAGGCTGTATGGCGGTGAGATTTTCTCCTCTTTTGCACGGATAGATGAAGCGTTGATTGCCAAAGGACTCAAGGTATCACGACCGGTGGTCGTCGAGATGTTGAACCATCTGCATGAGCTTCGAATACTTGTGTACACGCCCTCAAATGAACGACCTCAGGTTACTTTTGTTATTCCCCGTCAGGATGTAGACCACCTTCCGCTTGACATTCAGCGGCTGGAGATGCGGAGAGAGCTCATTTTTGGCAAGATGAACGCTATGACTGAGTATGCAACCCAGTCGTTCCGTTGTCGCATGCAGGTTATGCAGGACTATTTTAATGAACACACAGAGGTAACCTGCGGAATTTGCGATGTGTGCATTTCAAAACGACGTAGTGAGAATCAAGGTGCTTTTAAGACGATACGCGAGATCATATTGAAGATCATAGACGGAAAATCGCTCACCATCGACCAGTTGGAAAAAGCTGTTAACCCCGCTGATAGTGAATTGTTTGTCGACGCAGTGCGCGAGATGGTTGACGAAGGGGTTCTGGTCTATGATGACGCGTCGAGGTTGCAGAAATCGCGCTAGCGGTCTTACTGAGCTGCTCCGCTCAGCAGTTCCTGTGCATTTTCGAGGGCTATGCGCGAGGGATTATTTCCTCCGATCATTTTGGCAATTTCCTCGATCCGTTCACTTTCGCTAAGCAGGCGGATTGAACTAACTGTTTTCTTAGCTGTATTGTCTTTGTAAACAAAGTAGTGAGTGTCTCCCTGTGCCGCGATCTGCGGGAGGTGGCTGATGGTTATCAGTTGGTGCTTCCGCGCCATGAGCTTCATTAGTTGTCCGAGCCGGATAGCGATTTCTCCTGATATGCCGTTGTCGATTTCGTCCAGGACGAGGGTAGGTATCGCCGTTTTTTCAGCCATCACGTACTTTACACAAAACATCAGTCGGGAGAACTCGCCACCTGACGCCACCTGTGCGAGGGGACGAGGAGGCACTCCTTTGTTGGCGCTGAAAAGCAGATCGATGCGGTCGGCACCACTTGGGCCGGGTGTGGTTTCTGATAATTCGATATCCAGTGTGGCGTTCGGGATGCCGAGTTCTTTCAGGAGCGCGGTGATTTGTTTCTGGAGTGGAGCGAAGGCCTTCTGGCGTGTGGCGCGCAGTTCCGTGGCAGATTGCAATAAGACTTTCTCCGCTTCTCTCAGTTTTTCCTGTGCGTCCGCGAGGGCGCCATCGACGTTACCCGTGAGCTGTGCTCTCTCGGAAAGTGAAGCCTGTAACTGAAGCAGTGCGGCGGTATCATTAACGCGATGCTTGGTCATCAGATGATAGAGGGTGCTCAGGCGTTGTTTCACCCACTCTGCCCGTTCCGGATCAAATTCGACCCTATCTTCCTCACGGCTGATCTCATCACCGAGGTCCTCAATTTCGAGCCGTGCGGTCTCGAGCCGTTGCAGCAGACCTTCGTATTGTTTCGACCAGGAGGCAATTGTCTGAAGATGTGATTTTACTTCTGCGAGAGCCCGGGACACCGAGAACTCGGATTCGTTCAGCAGTTGAGAAGTGCTCTGAAGCCGGACTTTGATCTCCTCGGCGTGTTCGGCTACTTTTAGTTCCTGTTCGAGTTTTTCAAGTTCGTCTTCTTCCAAACGGGCTTCTATGAGCTCTTCGAGCTGAAAATTTACGTAGTCGGCTTCTTCTCCGAGTTGGTTAGCTTCCTCACTCAGTTTCTCAAATTTCTTCCGCGCCGCGGAGAAGTTCTTCCACGCTTGTTCGTACGAACCTTTGATCTTGGCATTGCCCGCATAACTGTCGATCAGATGCAACTGAAAAGACTGGTTGCCGAGTTCCAGTGTTTCATGTTGGGAGTGTACATCCATCAGACGCCCGCCTACCCGTCGTAAGGCATCCAGGGTCACCGGCGTGTCATTGATAAAGGCCCGCGATTTTCCACCGGGACTGATTTCCCTGCGAATAAAGGTCTCGTTGGCATAGTCGAGATCAAGTTCTTCGAACAGGGGTTTAAGCTCGTAGGCGTCGATGTTGAAGGTACCTTCGATGATGCACTTTTCCTGATCATCCCACAACACCTTTGTATCAGCCCGGTTGCCCAGCAGAAGCCCGATTGCTCCGAGCATAATAGACTTTCCGGCGCCGGTTTCTCCTGTAATCACGTTCAGGTGTCCCGAAGGCTCCATCTCCAGGCTTTGGATAAGCGCGTAGTTCTTTATGGTCAGACGCCTTAGCATTACTGGTTCGAATCGAGGTAAACTTCACTGATCGTATCCAACGGAAGTTTTTCACTGCGGTTTCTCAGGTTCACAAACTCAAGATGCGTTGCCTGGATTTCCTTCAGTTTCCCGTAAAATACGGTTCGGTCACGAAGAACAATATTAATTTTTTTTCCTGTATGTGCGCCGAGTTTTTCACGTATCTCTTGTAGGGTAGTCAGTCTTAACTGGCGTGTGGCCATAACGCTGAATGTTTGGGTATCGATAGCAGAGCGCACAGGCGCGCGGCTAATTGGCAATGATTTTGTCGTACATCGACCGGTTAGAGGGATCGATGGCCGTTACAATATCGTACGCCTGGCGGCGGATCTGGATGTTGCCGTCGGAAAAGATGTCTGCAAGTTCCTTTCCTTTTGCATCGAAGAAACTGACAACCAGGATCGCACTCGGATTGATATCGCGAACTTTCTTGATTTCTTTTAGTCCGTCGAGAATCTTCTGGCGGCCCTCATCGGGATTCGACTGGAACATATCGAGGCCATGGCGATGATACTGATAAATCGCGCGCCGGATGCCCACCATTTGTTGATTGATGAGGTTCTCGATGATCCAGTAGCGGTTTCTATTGCTGCCGAGCGCTTGCCACCCTGCGTGACCGGACTGCTGGGCGTTGTTGACCACTTGCATCGCGCGTTGAAAGTACGGAGTTCCTCCAAGTTCGCTGAATGAGTCATGATCGAAGCCAATGATCAGATAGGCGTAGAACGCCAGCATCGAGGTCAGGTTATTAGTAAAGGTATTGTCGTTGTACTCCAGAGGCATTGCCTCTACATAGTCGAATTCCCAGTCCCGGTCAGCGAAGTTCAGCAGCAAACTTGTATAAGTGCTGTTAAACACGGGGCGTGCTGACTGAATCTGGACCGACGCGGTGAAGGTACCGATACTTGGCATCCGGGTGATAGTAATCAGGAGGTTGCAAGCGATCTTCTCATGTTGCTTGTAGACATCGTTGGTCCACTTCCGGGTGTTCATAAACTGCTCGATGGCGTTCTTGAGGTCATCGAAAATGGCGCGTTCAGAGGTTTGCACCTGCGATGCGTTAATGGCGACCGAACAATTCAATTCCTGACACCAGGCCGTGAATGGCAACGATAAGAAAAGGAACAGGGCTACGTTACGCATGATTCCGTTCAATTATCGCGTCGACAATATCATACGCCACCTGTTTCTTCGATTGCAGCGGAAAGGTGGACTTCTTCTCGCCATCAAAGAGGGTGATCTTATTTGTATCGTAGCCAAAGCCGGCCCCCTCGTCTCTTAGCGAATTCAGGACAATAAGATCGAAATTCTTCGCCCTTAACTTTGCGAGGGCGTTAGATTCTTCGTTGTCGGTCTCAAGGGCAAATCCCACCACTACCTGGCCATTTCGCTTTCTTTTGCCAAGTGTGGCGGCGATGTCGTCAGTTCGCGTCAGGGACAGAGTCTGGGACTCTCCCGATTTCTTGATTTTTTGGGTGGCGGTATGTGTGGGCCGGTAGTCGGCTACAGCGGCGGAAAGGACGGCGATGTCAGTGTTTTCAAATTCCCGCTCACTGGCCTCGAGCATTTCGCGTGCCGTGACAACGGGGACTACCTTTACTAACGGGTGGTGTATGCGCTGTTCCGTGGGACCGCTGACCAGGACGACCTCGGCGCCCGCTGCAGCCAGCGCTTCTGCCACAGCATACCCCATTTTACCGCTGGAGTGATTGCTGATAAAACGGACGGGGTCGATCGCCTCCCTTGTAGGCCCTGCAGTTACGAGGGCCCTCTTACCCGACAAACGCTGACTTCTGCGGAAGAATGACGATAGCTCGCCAACGATCTCCTCGGGTTCGGCCATTCGGCCTGTGCCGGTGAGCCCGCTTGCAAGATCTCCGTATCCGGGATCAATTATCCTGTTGCCGTAGGAGCGAAGGGCTTCGATGTTTTTTGTGGTGGAAGGATGTTGCAACATGTCGAGATCCATCGCCGGAGCGACAAATACCGGACATCGCGCAGAGAGATAGACGGCCATGAGAAGGTTGTCACAGAGGCCGTGCGCCATTTTTGCGATCGTATTCGCGGTGGCGGGTGCAATCACCAAAGCATCACCCCACAAACCCAACTCAACGTGGTTGTTCCACTGACCGGATTCGTCCCTGACGAAGTCTGTCCAAACAGGCTCTCTGGACAGAGTGGACAAAGTCAGGGGAGTAATAAAAGCATGGGCATCGGAAGTCATTACCACGCGCACCTGGGCACCTGCCTTCACGAGGAGCCGCACCAGCATCGCCGATTTATACGCCGCGATGCTGCCGGTAACACCGACCACTATTTTCTTGTTTTCAAGCACCTTTCTGAAAAGTTATCGAATGGTGCTGTCCGGCAGTCGCCAGACGGCGTGATTACTCAAGCGTTTCGTCAAGCTCGGAGCGCATTCTGAAGTTCAGTTTTCCTTCCAGGAATTCCTCCGTAGCTGTCGTTGTCGGTTTAGGCAACCTTTCATAAAATCTCGAGATTTCGATCTGTTCCCGGTTTTCGAACACCTCTTCCAGGTTATCGACGGTCGTGGCAAACTCAGCAAGTTTGTTGTTCAACTCTTCTTTAAGATTGGTTGAAATCTGCCGGGCACGCTTACCGATTACGACAACCGACTGATAAATATTCCCGGTGGGAGCAGCTATTTTATCGAGGTCGCGTGTGATTACAGATGATTGTACTGCCATGGTTTCTAAGATTTTGCTACTTTAAATGAATTGACTTTCTCCAGGCTCTCCGCATAGAGTTTCTCGGCGTCTTTCAGGAAACTGCTGTCCGGATAACGCTCGAGGAATTCCAAATATTGATCGACGACAGCCTGGTACCGTTCCGCCTGTAAGGAGCGCAAACTTTGTTCTGCGAGCCGAAACTGCGAAACAACTGCCAGATAATATGCTTCTTCAACGTATTTCGAATCAGGAAAATTCTGTTTGAAGTTGTTGAGCGCCACTACAGCTGCCTTGTAAAGACGCATCTTGTAGTATTGGCGTGCATTCTCAAAACCCTTCTTCTCCAATTTGTGCTGGGCAGTCTCGATCACTTCAACCGCCCGGTCTCTGAATTTGCTGTTCGGATACCGGTTTATGAACTGCTGCATAGCTGCCATGGCATCCACGCTCGAAGTCTGGTCGAGGTTGGGATTTGGCGAGGAGCGATATAGCGAATAGGCACGCATAAAGCGGGCCTCCTCCGCCAGTTCACTGCGTCCATACGTCTCATAAAACGTCTTGAACTGCTCGGAGGCCAAGAGATAAAGTTTGTCATGAAACTGGCAGTACGCCAGGTAGAACTGAACCTTTTCCCCTTCCGGCAAGCCGCGAACGATAGGCAAAATCTGCTCAAACAACACAGAAGCCCGGTAATAGTCTTCCTTGTTGTAGTAATTGATTCCCGCCTCGTACTTGACACGCCAGTCCTGGCTTTTTTCGATTTTTCTAAACTTGCTACACGCCGTAACGACAAGCAGCAGGAGAATTAACGAAACAGGTGCTGATAGTCTCCGCATAAGCCCGCAAATATAACACATCGTCTGCAACAGTAAAACGGAATCGGCAGCCGTCTATGATAGATTGCGCGCAAAATAACCCAATTATTTCCTGACAATAAGTTTTCGGGTCATAATGCCCTCATTGTCAAGATAAAGTGTATAAAAGTAGATGCCGGCCGAAAGGGCGTCCGTCCTGATTTTGACGACGCTCTCACCCTCCGGAAGCAGGTATTCGTCGATTGTATTGCCCAGGATGTTGTGAATGACAATCTTGGCTTCAAGCTGGGGATTGATCAGGTCGTATTTCACGAAGGCGTGGTCGGTAACCGGGTTGGGATATACGTCGTGAAGGACAATCCCAGGATGCGTGAGGATATCTTGAATCGCCGACCATTCCTCCACGGAAAAATTGAGATCCAGCTCGACCGCCTCGCCTGGACTGGAGCGGTTATAGATGATATATTTTACTGAACTGATGCCGCTCGCCAACCCCGCTTCCAGGGCGACGGCAACCGTTTCAAGGGATTGTTCCGGGCCAAGTCTGACCACCAGCCCGTCAGAAGGGGTCGTAAAACAATCATTATCAGGGCATAACATGTCTTTTTGCGTGCTGCCCAGGTTGGAAGAAACCTTCTTGATAATGAGGGAGAGCGGTTCGCCGGTGCGGTTGGTCAGTTTTAGCGGAACCCGGACTGTTTCCCCGATCTTGCCTTTATAAACCTCCTGCGTTGCTCCGAGCTCAAAGGATTGAGCTGACAGGTCGTAGCCTGCAATCAGAACCGATGCCAACCAGAGGAGATACCGCATAGCGCGTTCGAGTGAGCTACAAAATTTAAGCTTTTTTGCCGCTTCTCATAGTTCCTGGCAATTTTTTTCCGTTCCGGATACAATTCTGGTGACAATACCACGTTGCCGGTGATTTTCTTTTTCGGGCGGTAGAAATCCTGTTACCGGATATCAGGCGGCAAAATGCCTTATCCGTCGATATTAAAGCGATTTTCGGGGTCAGGTAAGGTTTTGGTTGTTTTGCGCTTGTTTGGTAGCAGCAGTTAGAGCAGCTTTACTGCCGTTTTAAACCCAAACTTTTTAAACCCCAATTTTTTATGAAAAGAATTGCAATCGTTTGTTTTGTCATCGCCGCCACGGCGGTCGGAGCGTTTGCGCAGGAGTTTAATCCCTTCCGCGTCGGTCTTGGTCTTGGTTATGCCAGCCCCAGCGGAAAAGGTGCCAAAGCCGGGATCCTGTATTACATCGAGCCTGGATACCGGGTTAGTGATCAGATTCTGGCTAACCTTCGCATTGAGGGGGCAGTAATTGCCCGCGGTTTCGCTGATGAACAATCAGCAGAACTAGACGTCGCTGCGTTGAGCTCTTACACAGTCAACGGTCAGTATTATTTCAATAACAACAATTTCCGTCCTTTCGCAGGCCTGGGCCTCGGGATTTACTCCCTCGCTGCAGTTAGCATTGAGGCAAACCAGTCCGGAGGAGATATCAGCGAAGCAGCCACCAGCAAGCTCGGCTTTTATCCCCGTGTCGGATTTGATGCAGGTCACTTCCAGTTCTCGCTTGACTACAACATCGTACCGGAGACCAGCGGAGTGAAGAATAGCTATCTTGGCGTGCGCCTGGGTGGCTTTATCGGCGGCGGACGTCGTTAATTCTAGTCTTAGATTGCTTTAAGAAGGCCGTCCGAAAGGGCGGTCTTTTTTTGTGCACTACTCTCCCGATTCAGCATCCGCGGTAGGGGGTGGGGCGATTGGCAGGATAGGGCCTCTTACCACCTGGCTCCGGTCAGGCCTGCGATCGCCTTTCCACTGGAACCCTCTCAAACGCATTTCCTCCTTTTTCAACTCATGGGGAGGGATAAACCGTGCTTCGGGACTAACATAAAAGCTGAGGTTGTTGACTTTGCCATCGAGAAACCGGATAGTAATGCTGCTGCAGACAATCCGGTTCATGCCCATAAACGACATGTCATTCTCATCGAGAGCGAAGTACAGGCTCTCCCCGTTTCCTTCAACGTAAACGCGATGCAATTGACTGTTGGCGAATTCCGCCGTCATCGTCCGACCCTTGATCTGATTGAAGTTTTTCAACGTGTCCTGAGAAATGACGAAGGCGTTATCGATCAAATACATCTTGCTGATGGTATTATTCTCGATAAGCATGCTCACCGAGTCGGCGGTCATTTGGTTGCCTTGCGTCCAGAGTACGGGATCTTTGTAAAAGTAGATAGTAGAATCAGCTGCCTGATAGACGAGTGAGTCGGCTACGCCTTGAAGGTCGCGTTTGTATATTTTGACGTTGTGATAGGCGAGAATTCGTTTTTTCGCAGGGTCGTCACTGTCGATGGAAACGAGAGTATCGGCGGTGATGAAGAGGCTGTCGCTGTCGTCGGTCAGTTTTGTAACGAAGGCTTTGTCATACACTTTAGTAATTCCTTCAGCGCGGTAGAAATCGGAAGCTTGACCGTAGATGATAAGGTTTTCTTTTTTCGAGGCCATAACTACATTGCCGCGAACGCGTCCCACGTTTCGGATGGCATCGAGGTCATAGCTGTCGCCCGAAATAGTATAATCGCCCGATTCACCCACGCCCTCGTACAAGTCGGATGTCTTCGATATGGTGTTGTATACACCGCCCTGATATACGGCTCTACTGCTGTCTTTGTTAATAACAGTCGTCTCCGTCACAAAGTAGATTTCCTTCGTTCGCGAGTTGTATTGGAGGCTGTCGGCATACATTGTGTAATCGGGGTTTGTCACGACGACATTTTCACGGAACGAAGCCAGGTTGTTGTTGGCATTGTAGTGGCCTTTGCGGCTGGTCAGTACGTTGATGCTGTCCACCAGTCGCCCTCCATTGTAGTAATACGCTATGTTGGTAGGACGCGTATAGTCAAGGTAATTGGTATACAGCGTTGCGGTTGCCAGTTTGGTGAACACCACGTTTCGCCTGAGTTTCGCCACCTTGTCATCACCACTATAAATCAGTCTGTTTCCGGTAATCGTTATAGAATCTCCTTCTA
Source organism: uncultured Roseivirgaceae bacterium (assembly GCA_964532595.1). Lineage (GTDB taxonomy): Bacteria > Bacteroidota > Bacteroidia > Cytophagales > Cyclobacteriaceae > Chryseosolibacter. The sequence goes on along the minus strand of CAZHIQ010000011.1, from coordinate 27,163 downwards.
CGATCCGGACATTGCCAAACGCCTCCAGTGAGTTTTCGCGTCTGTAAAAGTGGGCGGAATCGCAGTAGATCGTGGTTTCGTTGTGGGTAAACACGACGTTGCCAATCAGACGCTGGTATTGAACGTTGTCGCGGGTTCCAGCCCGCAGTTCGTCCGCATCCTTGAGACGCACGCGTCGCTGTGCATCGGCCGAAAACGCAACCAGTACAAGTGCGATGACCAGTAGCCCGCGAATTATAGTGTTGATTGACGTTTCGTTCATCCTAAGTGATAAATTTGGGGGTGCTCAAGCAAGTATTGGACCATATAAGCGAGAACGACCTGTGCAAAGCTACAGATAAAATCCTGTTAGCTGTTAGTGGCGGGCTCGATTCAATGGTCATGTTTCATCTTCTCCGGACGGCGGGTTTCCGGATAGGAGTAGCGCATGTCAATTTTGGACTTCGCGGTGAGGAGTCGGACGGCGATGAACACTTTGTCAGCGAGGCTTGTCAGGAATTCGGTGTGCCGGTCTTTGTCAAGAAGGTTGATACCAAGGCCCGGGCTTTGGCGGAAGGCGTGTCCATTCAGATGGCGGCGCGCGATCTGCGCTACGCGTTCTTTCAGGAGGTTACTCGCGAGAACGGATACGACTACATCGCCACCGCCCACCATTTCAGTGATCTTATTGAAAGTGTCGTGCTCAATCTGATACGGGGTACGGGCGTGGATGGGTTTCGCGGTATTGCCGCGAAGAAGCAAAACGTAATTCGTCCCCTTCTTTTTGCCACCCGGAACGCGATCCGGGAATACGCGGAAGCGGAGGGGATCCGGTGGCGCGAGGATGCGACCAACGCAACGGACGACTATCCGCGGAACTTCGTGCGGCATCAGGTGATACCCCGCTTGCAAGAGCTGAACCCATCGTTTGAGGATAGCTTTCGGGATACTCATGAACGCCTGATGGGCGGCCGGGCATTTGCGCTCAGTTATATCGAGGGTTTTCGAGCTGAGTCGGTGTTTGAGACGGCGGGTGCCCTTAGTATCGTTATTGAAAACATACGGCGGGCACCCTTCCCGGCGGTGTTGCTCTGGGAGATCATCAAATCATACGGCTTTCACTTCGACCTCTGTAAGCAGATAATCGGAGATCATCAGCCAGGAAAGCGATTTCAATCGCCTACCCATGAACTAGTGGTCGACCGGGCGATGTATATAGTTGCCCCGAAAAAACGGGAGGTGTTTTCGCCTGTTCAGCTCAAAACTGAAGAGGCCAGGGCGGTACAGGCGGGTATATCCCTTGAAACCACTGTGCTGCCGCGAGAGGATTTTATACTTCAGCATGATGAAACGATTGCTCAGCTTGATGCTGACCGGCTAACCTACCCGCTGGTGTGGCGTGCATGGAAGGCGGGCGATTACTTTACTCCGTTGGGTATGCAGGCCGATAAGAAGCTCAGCGACTTCCTGATAGATCGGAAAATGCCGTTCAACAGTAAGGCCGACGTCACCGTCCTGGAATCGGCCGGAGAGATCGTATGGGTGGTCGGACATCGAATAAACGAGCGATACAAAGTCACAGAAAAAACCCGGCGTGTACTTGTTGTGCGAAAATTTCCGTAATCCACGGTGAGTTAATAAATTGGCGCGCCGATGGCGGCCGGGAAGTCAATTCTTTGCCGGCGAGTTGCCACGGCCGTTAGCCGACGATCCATCTTAAACCAAAAACTATAGCATATGAAAGTTACCGTAGTAGGCGCTGGGAACGTGGGCGCAACGTGTGCCGATGTTCTGGCGTATCGCGAGATTGCCAACGAAATCGTACTCGTAGATATTAAAGAAGGTCTGGCCGAAGGAAAGTCGCTGGATATCTGGCAGAAGGCGCCAATCAATCTCTATGATTCCCGGACCATAGGTTCGACGAACGACTATGAAAAAACAGCCGGATCGGACGTAGTAGTCATTACCTCCGGACTTCCCCGGAAGCCGGGGATGAGTCGTGACGATCTCATCGGTACTAACGCCGGCATTGTGAAAACGGTAACCGAGAATGTTGTTCGTCATTCGCCGGATGCGATTATCATTGTGGTCTCCAACCCGCTTGATGTGATGACCTATCAGGCACACATCACGTCCAAGCTGCCTCGCACACGCATCATGGGCATGGCCGGTATTCTGGATACTGCCCGTTACCGCGCTTTCCTGGCAGAAGCACTGAATGTATCACCCAAAGACATTCAGGCTGTGTTGATGGGAGGTCATGGCGATACAATGGTACCCCTGCCCCGATATACTACCGTAGGAGGTATCCCCGTAACCGAGTTGATCGATAGCGACAAACTCAATGCTATTCTTGAGCGTACAAAAGTAGGAGGTGGCGAACTCGTAAAACTGATGGGGACATCGGCTTGGTATGCTCCCGGTTCAGCCGCGGCCCAGATGGTGGAAGCGATTGTACGTGATCAGCGTCGTGTGTTCCCTGTGTGTGTCAAACTCGAAGGCGAGTATGGCATTAACGATTGCTATCTTGGTGTTCCGGTAATCCTGGGTAAGAACGGTATCGAGAAGGTCATCGAACTAGACCTTAACCAGGAGGAGAAAGCTCTTCTCGAAGCCAGTCGCAAAGCAGTGCGTGAAGTAATGGATGTACTCGATCGTCTCGGGTAGTCCTTTGTGAGCATAAACGGAGAAGCCCGACGAGAGTCGGGCTTTTTTTGTTGTCGTTGGTTTTCATTCCATTTTTCTTCCGGTGCTTTGCATGTTTCAAAAAAAGACTCATTTTTATTGATTGGACTCATTGCAATGTCGAGGCATTGCGGCCTGATCCTAATGTAAAACCCTAACTACCCAATTACCCGAACATGCAACACCTTCAGGCATTAGACTACATTATCTTCCTGATCTATTTTGTCATTGTCGCCGGCTATGGCTACTGGATATACCACAAGAAGAAAAAGGCGGAGACCGATTCGAAGGATTTCTTTCTAGCCGAAGGAGCATTGACCTGGTGGGCTATCGGGGCTTCCCTTATCGCCTCGAATATTTCAGCCGAACAGTTTATCGGTATGTCAGGATCGGGATTCCAGATGGGACTCGCTATCGCGACTTATGAATGGATGGCAGCGGCTACTCTTATCGTGGTCGCCATTTTCTTCATGCCGATTTACCTGAAGAATAAGATTTACACAATGCCGCAGTTTCTGACGCAGCGATATAATTCGACGGTCAGTACCATCATGGCGGTGTTCTGGCTTTTACTCTACGTCATTGTTAATCTCACTTCTATCCTTTTCCTCGGTGCGCTTGCCGTCAGTACAGTATCGGGACTCGACTTCTATCTGTGTATGATCGGGCTCGGAGTGTTCGCCATCTTTATAACACTCGGGGGTATGAAGGTGATTGGATACACCGACGTAATCCAGGTGCTGGTGCTTACGCTGGGAGGTTTGGCTACCACGTATCTCGCTGTACATCTTGTTGCCGAACACTATGGGGAGACAGGGGCGTTGAAAGGATTCGCATTGATGCTCGACAACGCGCAGTCGCACTTTCACATGGTGTTCGATCAGGAAAACGCGAATTATCTCGATTTGCCGGGCTTATCCATTCTCCTGGGAGGGATGTGGATCATCAACCTCAATTACTGGGGCTGTAACCAGTACATCACCCAGCGTGCCCTCGGTGCGGATCTCAAGACTGCCCGTAACGGAATATTGTTCGCAGCGTTCCTCAAACTCCTCATGCCGATCATCGTTGTACTCCCGGGAATTGCAGCGTATGTATTGTACCAGGAAGGTATCTTCCAGCAGGAAATGATGGACGATGGTGTCATCAATCCGGATCGCGCCTACCCGGTCCTCCTTAACCTCTTACCCGTGGGTTTGAAGGGGCTTTCATTTGCTGCATTGACAGCGGCCATTGTGGCTTCGCTCGCAGGAAAGGCGAACAGCATCTCAACGATCTTCACGCTGGACATCTATAAAAAGTTCTTCCGCATCGATGCGAGTGAAACACAGATGGTCATAGTGGGCCGAATTGCTATTGTGGTATCCATGGTGGTGGCCATGGCGATTGCTCCGTTTATGGGCATCGACAAGAAGGGAGGCTTCCAGTATATCCAGGAATACACGGGGTTCTTGTCGCCGGGTATTTTTGCTATTTTCGTACTCGGGTTTTTCTGGAAACGCACTACTGCCCGGGCAGCGCTGATTGCCGCCATCATTACGTTTCCACTTTCCATGTTATTCAAGCTGATGCCCTCATGGGTGGATCTCTCGGGGCTCGTTCGGTACGGGTTCGCAGCGCTTAACCCACAGACTGCCCTCTTTGAGATTCCTTTTATCGACCGGATGGGCTTTGTGTTTCTGATCGTGGTGGCTGTAATGGTGGTTGTATCGCTAACCGATCCGAAAAGTAAAGACAATCCGAAGGGGTTGGAAGTACAGGCAGAGATGTTCAAGAGTCACGGTGCCTTTACGGTTGGTGCCATTGTAGTGATTGCTATTCTGACGATCCTATATACGGTTTTCTGGTAGAAATAGCGATATTTCCCTTTGCTATTCGAAGGGTCTTGGAAACGAAGACTTTCGACCGGCATTGAAAAAAGACCGCCTATGAACAGAATTGACCGTCTTACCGCAACGCTGATTCAGCTTCAAAGCAAACGGGTCGTCAGGGCAGAGGAGATCGCCGAAAGGTTTGGTATCAGTCTGCGAACGGTTTACCGCGACGTTAAGGCCCTGATGGAGGCTGGAGTGCCTATTGGATCGGAGGCCGGTAAAGGCTATTTCATCGTCGACGGCTACCATCTGCCTCCGGTGATGTTCAGCCAGGATGAGGCGAGTGCGTTGCTCACCGGTGGCAAGCTCATCGAGAAAATGACGGATGCATCAATCCGCAAAGCCTACGAATCAGCGCTCCTCAAGATCACCTCCGTCCTCAATGCCCGTGAGAAGGATCACCTGGAAAATCTGCAGTCGTCGATTGCAGTGTATCGCGGTTTCTGCGAGCAGAGTGAATCGTCAGTATCCAACATGTGTCTGGTTGAATTACAGCGCGCTCTTTCGTTTCACCTGGCGGTAGATCTGTCATATCGCTCGCGCAAAGATGAACACACAAGGAGGCTGGTTCATCCAATCGGATTGGTTTTCTATTCAGGGCATTGGCACCTCATCGGCTGGTGTACACTGCGACAAGACTACCGTGATTTTCGCGTTGATCTGATCAGGACGATGACCGTGACGGACGAAGAATACGATTCAGGAAAATACTACTCGCTTAAGGAGTATTTCGAGCAGGAATCCGAGGATGCAAAGGAACTTCAGAAGGTTGTCGTTACATTTCGTCGAACCGCCGCAGCGTATGCGCGTAACGCCAGGAGCTACTACGGATTTGTGTCCGAACAGGATCTCGGAGATCACATCAGAATGAATTTCCTCGTGAGCAACCTTCATTGGTTTTGTCGGTGGCTCATGATGTATGGTGCCAACGTTGAAATCGAAGAGCCAACAGAAGCCCTGGAAGTCATGACGCAACTTGTTTCCGAACTTCAGGCGCACTATGCAGGTGCGCTCACGTCGTAACGACCCGTTTTACTTTACAGCAGGCCTACCAGCAAGTCGGGGAAGATTCCGAAAAGCAGGGTAAGAATCACTGTAACAACAAGGACAATCCGGGCATAAGCCGGAATGGCCACGATTCTTTCTTTCTCGGTCGACTTCAGATACATGGCGATAATGATTCTGAAGTAGTAGTAAATACCAATGAGTGAAGTAAGAACAGCTACGAGAACTAGGCCGATGTATCCGCTTTCGAAGGCTGTTGTGAAGAGATAGTATTTTCCGAAGAAGCCAGCCATCGGAGGTATTCCCGCGAGGGATAACATTGCGACCGCCATACAAAAGGAAAGGAACGGATTGCGTTTCACCAGTCCGTTGAACGTGTCAACCACGGCGTCTTGCTCGCGGCCCTCCACGGCGTGGAGTACGGTGAAGGCGGTGATGGTTGCTGCTGCGTAAGCTGCGACGTAATACAGTATAGCACTTGCCGAGATGTCATTCAGCGCTACGAGTGAGATGAGCAGGTACCCGGCGTGTGACACGCTCGAATAGGCCAGCATACGTTTCACGTTGTGTTGGTAAACCGCAGTGATGTTGCTGACCAACAGCGTCAGGATGGTAAGCACCTGCACTACATCGACCCATTGCGCAGCGACAGCACCAAAGCTCATAGAGAACAACCGATAGAACGCGGCGAAGGCGGCGATTTTAACAATCGTCGACATAAATGCGGTTACCGGTGTCGGAGCTCCTTCGTAAACATCGGGAGCCCAGAAGTGGAAGGGAACTGCCGAAATTTTGAAGCCCAGACCAATGATGAGCATCAGGATACCTGCGTATAGCCATCCGGTATTCGCACTTCCGTCAGCGACCTGAGCCGCCACTACAGTGAGATCGAACGACGAAGTTGCGCCGAATACGAGGGCTATCCCGAACAGGAGAAACCCGGTGGCAAACGAGCCCATCAGGAAATACTTGAAAGCAGCTTCGTTTGAGAAAATACTTTTGAAGTTACTTCCCGCCAGGACATAAAGGCAGATCGAGAGAACCTCGATGCCCATGAAAAGCATTGCCAGGTTCGTGTACGACACCATAAATACGCCCCCTACGACGGAGAATAGGATGAGGGCGAAGTGATCGGTAATATTTTCGTTGGCTTCCAGATCCTTACGTGCAAGGAGAAACCACAATACAGCTGTTGCGGACAAGACTATGCTGAAAGCGATGGCATAGTTATCGAACGTCAGCATGTTATTGAAATGCGATCCGCCCGCGTTCCAATCGAACACAAGGAGGACGGCGGAAGCAAGCAGCCCCAGTAAGACCAAAGGGAACAGGTAGCGCTTGAAACTAAATACTTCCGCCAGCAAGGAGATGACGGCCAATCCTGAAAGTACGAATACAGAATTCACGTTATGTCTTGTTACGAATTATCGATCAATTTCTTCCCATGGCGTTCAGCAAATCAGCCACGGCCGGCTCAGTCATTTCAAGCAGGGGGGCTGGATAAACGCCAATGAGAATCACCAGGATTACAATAGGGTACAAAACCCATTTTTCATGTTGGTCGAGATCACTGAAGATACTCGTGATAGCGTTGCTCTCGCCGAGCATCGTATTTTGAAAACTTCGAAGCATATAAACTGCACTGAAGATCATGGTCAGCGCGGCAAAAGTCCCACTAGCTCCGTTGTATTCGAAAACTGATTTTATCAGGAGGAATTCACCGACGAATCCACTGGTCAGAGGTAAAGCTACGCTGCCCAGGAGGATTATGATGAACACCGTGTTGAACACCGGTGCGTTGTTGCGGATGCCTCCCAGACTCGCGATTTCCTGAGTTGATGTCCGCGACAAAATAATGTCGACAATAAAGAACAATCCCACGATCACGATTCCATGACTGAACATCTGAATCATAGCACCTTGAAGGCCGGTCTGTTCCAGTGTGAACACGCCCGCCGCGATAAGTCCCACGTGCGCAATAGATGAGTACGCGATAAGGCGTTTCAACTCCTTTTGCATGATGGCGAGGAGCGAGGCATAGACAATCCCGATCACTGACAGGATCAGTGCTGTTGATCCCCACGCGTCAACCCCTGCAGGAACAACCGGAAGCAGCCATCTGATCGCCCCGTAAATACCCATTTTCAACATGATCCCGGAAAGCAGCATCGTTCCCGGAGTCGGTGACGTGTAGTAGGTATCGGGTTGCCAGGTATGGAAGGGGAATATGGGCATTTTTACTGCGAAGGCGAGAAAGAGTGCCCAGAACACGAGCCCTTGCTCGGCAACAGGCAAGCTCTGACCTGCCGCGTAAAGGGCCTGAATGTTAAAGCTGTGATCGCCCGGTGTCTGAAAATAGACATACAGCAGGCCGACGAGCATGATGAGGCTACCGGCCAGTGTATAGATAAAGAACTTCAGTGTTACCGGCCCGCGATTTACGCCGCCCCAACGCAGACAAATGAAGTAGATCGGGATGAGTGCCATCTCCCAGAAAATATAGAAGAGAAACCCGTCAAGCGCGACAAACACTCCGATTAGAGCCATCTCCATGAGGAGAACAAGCGAATAAAACGCGTTGGCGTTGTCGTACTCGTGCTTGAATGACGACAAAATGATCAGCGGCGTGAGTACTGTGGTTAACAGTACGAGCAACATGCTGATACCGTCAATGGCGAGGTGGAAGTTAATGCCCAGGGAACGGATCCAGGGATAGTTGACTTCGAACTGAAGACCTCCCGCGGGATTAAATCCGGCAACCATTACCAAAGCTATGGCGAGTTCGATCAGGGACGCGGCAAGTGCCCACTTCTTTGCGTCTTGGCGCTTGAGGGCGAAGAACACGAGCGTTGCCAGTACTGGCCAGAAAATCAAGAATAGCGTTAACATCGGCTTGAATCCTCAGGTATATCGTCAGATAAGTGTTTTTACTACAAACAGGATAATAATGCTTATGACCATGGCAAATACATAAAACCCAGTGTTGCCGGTTTGGATTAATCGCAGGGTCCTGCCGCCCCATGTTACCAGTTTCCCGGTACCGTTAACAAGCTGGTCGATCATCAGCCGCTCAACAACGGTATCCGTTACGCGCGAAAGGAAGTTCAGCGGTTGGGTAACCACCTTCTCGTACAACTCGTCAACGTAATATTTGTTGTATATGAGTCGCACCAACCCTGTGCGTTCGGCACTCTCGGGAGCGGGAACTGATCCTTTCTTAACGTAAAGGTTATAAGCAAAGTAGATAGTGATCAATGTCAGGCCGACGACAACGCCCATCAAAATGAGTTCGGTGCTGTGATCGAGGTGGTGCGCTCCGGCTACCTCGTGCGATGCGGCAAAGACTGGTGCGAGGAAATTGTTGAGCGCATGCCCGCCTCCAAAAACAGACGGGATTCCAATGAATCCGCCAATCGCCGAAAGAATAGCCAGTGCGATAAGGGGAAATGTCATGCTGGTAGGCGACTCGTGGAGATGTCCCTTTACCTCTTCGCTGGCGCGGGATTGGCCCGAGAACGTAAGGAAGAACAGACGGAACATATAGAATGCTGTCAGCAGTGAGGCCACCAGGGCGACGATCCAGAGCACCGGACTGTTTACGAAGGTAGAAGCCAGGATTTCGTCTTTCGAGAAAAAGCCCGCAAAAGGAGGTAATCCGCCAATTGCCAGCGTTCCGATCAGGAATGTAGCGAACGTTATCGGGAGGTATTTTCTGAGTCCTCCCATGTTGCGAATATCCTGATCGCCGCTCATAGCGTGTATCACACTACCCGCGCCAAGGAAAAGCAATGCCTTAAAGAAGGCGTGGGTCGTCATGTGGAAAATACCGGTTGTGTAGGCTCCGACGCCAAGCGCCAGGAACATGAGTCCGAGCTGACTTACGGTCGAGTAAGCAAGTACCTTCTTTATGTCGTTCTGCAGGATGGCGATAGTCGCCGCGAACAAAGCTGTTGCCACGCCTACTACGGCTACGATGTCAAGTGCCAACGGTGCCAGGGTGTAAAGCAGATTGTTTCTCGCGATCATGTAGATCCCTGCTGTCACCATTGTGGCGGCGTGAATCAGGGCTGATACAGGCGTGGGACCCGCCATGGCATCGGGAAGCCAGGTGTAAAGGGGAATCTGGGCGCTCTTCCCGATTGCTCCGACGAAAAGCAGTAATGTGATCGCTGTGATGACGCCTGAATCTATGTCTCCGGCTTGCGCGAATACTTCCGGATAGGAAAGTGAACCAAAATGTATCAGTATCATGATGACGCCGAGGATTAGCCCGACATCACCGATTCGGTTCATGATAAAGGCCTTTTTCGCGGCGTTGTTGTATTCCGTGTTTTTGAACCAGAAGCCGATCAGCAGGTAGGAGCAGAGTCCTACGCCTTCCCAGCCCACGAACATCAGCAGATAGTTGGCTCCCATAACAAGGAGGAGCATGAAGAAGATGAACAGGTTGAGGTAGGCGAAAAACCGGTTGTAGCCTTCGTCTCCCTTCATATATCCGGTCGAGTACACGTGGATCAGGAAACCGACACCGGTGATGATAAGCATCATAAGAATACTCAACGGATCCACCAGGAAAGAGAAGGATACTGCAAAGTCGCCCGCGGCGATCCATTCAAAGGCGGTAAAGGTGAAGGATTGTTGTTCACCCATGCCGAAGAAAAGCACGATTGACAACAGGAATGATATCAGAACTGATCCACAAGCTACCAGGCTTGCCAGCCAGGGCCTGAGTTGCTTATTGAGGAGTCCGATGAGAAGAAACCCTGCGAGGGGAGCAAGGGGAACAAGACCAACGATAACGTCCATCACCATTTCAGTTTATTCAATACGTTAATGTCCGTGCTACCGGTGTTGTGGTAGATCACGATAAGTATGGCCAGTCCAACGGCTACTTCAGCTGCAGCGACGGCCATGACGAAGAACACGAAAACCTGACCTGCGGCATTGCCGTGAAAGGCTGCAAAAGCAACCATGAGGAGGTTGACGGCATTAAGCATTAACTCAATGCACATAAAGATTACGATAGCATTCCGGCGATACAGTACGCCAAGGACGCCGATGACGAAAAGTGCCGCGCTGAGCCAGATGTAATGGTTCAGGGGAACCTGCTGGATCATCTGACTAACTGAATCATTCATTGGTCAACTGTTTTACATTTTCAATAGTGACGTCCTTCTCTTGGTCGTCAGCGCCTGTGCGCGTGGTGGTCTTCGGTGTATACCTGCGCGCTCTCAGCGGATTCTTGCCGAGCATAACAGCGCCTACCATGGCGGCGAGCAGGAGCACTGATACAACTTCGAAAGGCAACAGAAACTCGTTGAACAACATGTTGCCAAGGGTTTTAACGGTTCCTATCGTGGGGTCCGCTCCAAGTCCTACCTGTGCTTGTTCCGCGCCGCGAACGGCACCCACCAGAACCATCATCAGCAACCCACCGGAAATCACGGCGGCGAACTGGTAAGGTGTCTTCTTAGGTGCCTCCGATTCATTGTTCAGGTTCATCAGCATGATGACGTAGAGGAACAGTACCATGATAGCACCTGCGTAAACGATGATATGAACGGCGAAGAGAAACTCTGCGCTAAGGAGCAGATAGTGGCCGCCGACGCTGAAGAACGTGATTACAAGGTAAAGCACGCTATAAACGGGGTTGCGTGAGAACACAACCATCAGAGCGCTCAACACGGCAACAAAAGCCAGAAAATAGAATATATATAAACTCACAATCAGTAGGGTTACCTGCGTATTCTGTGCAAACCTATAGGTTTTTCAAAAAAAACTTTTCGGTTAATCAACGGTTGTGTGCAAAGCGTTTGTTTTCCTTGAACTCGAGAACAGCTTTGCTCTGACGTTTCGATACATCGATTCGCGCATTAACCGGTTCAACCAGTTTGTCTTTTCCGTAGATAAACTCACCGCGACCATATTCCGTCGTCACCAGCCTGTCAGTGAGGAAGATGGCTTCCTTCGGGCAGGCTTCTTCACAAAGCCCGCAGAATATACAGCGCAACATGTTTATCTCATATGTTGCAGCGTACCGCTCCTCGCGATAAAGGTGTTCTTCGCCTTTCTTGCGTTCTGCTGCCTGCATGGTAATGGCTTCGGCGGGACAAGAGACCGCACACAGCCCGCACGCTGTACAACGTTCGCGGCCCTGCTCGTCGCGCTTAAGCACGTGCTGGCCACGCCATACGGGGCTGATGGGTCGCTGTTGTTCCGGGTACTTGATGGTGGCTTTTTTACCAAAGAAGTGCCGGATAGTAATCATAATGCCGTTCCAGATAGCGGGCAGATACATCCGCTCGGAAAAGGTCATCTCCTTTTTGACTACAACTTTCGATCTTCCGCTAAGAGACTGCATAAAATATCTTTACTTAATCCAATAAAACCATCACAAACGCAGTGATCAACACATTAGCAATCGCGATGGGAAGAAGTGCTTTCCATCCGAGGTTCATGAGCTGATCATAACGGAAACGCGGTAACGTCCAGCGAATCCACATAAAGAAGAAAATGAAGAGCGATATCTTGAAGAACAACGCGAGTGTTCCCAAAATAGTCACGGCGTTATGACTCAACCCGAGGTCGTTCATGAACGGGAAATTATACCCACCGAAGTACAAGGTTGCCATCAGTGCTGACGAGATGAACATATTGATGTACTCGGCAAACATGTAAAACCCGAGCTTCATACTGCTATATTCAGTGTGATACCCACCGACAAGTTCGGTTTCACTCTCCGGAAGGTCGAAGGGCATGCGGTTACATTCAGCAAAGGCGCAGATGAGGAAAATCAGAAAGCCAAGGGGTTGGTATACGATGTTCCACATGTTCCATTGGTCGCCCTGGCCTCCGCCCTGCATTGCCGCGATTTCACCAAGACTTAAAGTGCCGGTGATCAAAATAAGAGCGATGATGGAAAGGCCCATGGCAAGTTCGTAGCTGATCATCTGTGCTGATGCACGTAAAGCACCTAGCAGGGAGAACTTGTTGTTTGACGCCCATCCACCAATCATGATTCCGTACACACCGATTGAGACAACCGCGAAAACATAGAGGATGCCGATGTTCAGGTCAGCAATCTGCAGGCTGTATTCAACGCCGTTAATCACTAATGTGCTACCCCACGGGATGACAACCCCGGCCATCAGGGCAGTAAGCATGGCAATACACGGACCGATGACAAACAGTATTTTGTTTGCGTTGACGGGAATGATTTCTTCCTTCATGAAGAACTTGATTCCATCGGCGAGAGGCTGGAGAATCCCGAACGGACCCGCGCGATTGGGGCCGATCCGGTCTTGCATAAAGGCGGCGACCTTGCGTTCAAAGTAGGTCGAGTACATCGCAATAAAGAGCGTGGTGCCGAATACTGCGGCGACGAGGATCAACTTATAGGTCAGAAATTCCGTCATGAAGGTATATTATTCGATTCGTTCAACCTTTTTCCCTGTTGGAACCGCAGTTGGCGTTCAACTTCAAGCTTCAGTTTCTGAAGATCAATCCGCTCGTAGTGGTTTTGCGCGATCACCGAGTTTCGCTCTATATGTCGAGGGCCTTCTACCACCCAGTCGTTGAGATTTTTGTGGTCATAACGACACTCGTTGCAGATAAACTCCTTCACTTCACCATACTGATCTTTTCGCGCGGTCACGCGGAGAACTTCTTCGCCGCGAGTCCAGAGAACGACTTTTCCGCAGCACTTCGAACACTCACGGTGGGCATCAAGGGGTTTGGTGAACCACACACGGCTTTGGAAACGGAACGTCTTGTCGGTAAGTGCTCCCACGGGGCATACGTCAATCATATTCCCCGAGAACTCATTATCGATCGCTTTTTCGATGTAGGTGCTGATTTCCGCCCGGTCGCCCCGGTTGAGGACGCCGTGAACGCGGCTGTCGGTTAGCTGGTCAGCGACATAGGTACACCGGTAGCACAGAATACACCGCGTCATGTGCAACTTGATCTTGTCGCCGATTTCGTGCGGTTCGAAAGTGCGTCGTTCTTCTTCATAGCGCGTATTTGCCATACCATGAGCGTAGGCAAAATTCTGAAGATCACATTCACCGGCCTGGTCGCAGATAGGACAGTCGAGCGGGTGATTGAGGAGTAAGAACTCCACCACGCCTTTCCGCGCTTCGAGTACCTGTGGATTAGTAATGTTCTCGACGACCATGCCATCCTGAACACCCGTGATACAGGAAGGGACCAGTTTGGGCATCGGCCGCGGGTCACGTGCGGAGCCCTGTGCCACTTTTACAAGGCATGCACGGCACTTACCTCCGCTATTCTTCAAAGATGAGTAATAACACATCGCCGGCGGAACGATCTCGCCGCCGATCTGCCGGGCTGCTTGCAGAATGGTGGTTCCTTCCGCTACCTCGGTTTCGATGCCATCTATGGTTACCTTTAGCATTGCTGTTATCTATTTCGGCGCTCAGACGCCATAAAACACTTTTCAATTACTTCACGCTGTTGCTGCGACAACACGTTCCGGAACAAAGGGTTCCTTTTCAAAATGCTTAGGATCCTTAACCTTCTCGGGATACTTCACATGATATTCGAACTCCTCACGGAAGTGCCTTATTGCGGCGGCTACTGGCCAGGCAGCAGCATCACCCAGCGGACAAATTGTATTGCCTTCGATGTTCTTGGCGACGTTCACGAGCAGGTCGATGTCATGCATTCTTCCTTCGCCATGCTCGAGGCGGTGCAATACTTTTTCCATCCATCCCGTTCCTTCGCGGCAGGGGCTGCACTGTCCGCATGATTCGTGGTGATAAAAACGGGCGAAGGACCATGTGTTGCGAACAATACAAGTTGTTTCGTCCATGACGACGAAACCACCTGATCCCAACATAGTCCCGGTCTGAAATCCTCCGTCAGCTAACGATTCATAACTCATCAATCTCGGCTCGCCTGCGGCCGTCTTGAGAATCAGGTCGGCGGGCAAAATAGGAACGGACGAACCTCCGGCAACAACAGCCTTCATCTTTCTTCCTTTCCAGATTCCTCCGCAGTATTCATCGGAGTATATAAACTCTTCTACAGGAAGGCCGAGTTCGATCTCGTACACACCCGGTTTATTGATGTGCCCCGACGCTGAAATGAGCTTGGTACCGGTGCTCTTGCCGATACCGATCTTCGAGTACTCATCGCCGCCCATATTGAGGATATGGGGTACAGTAGCAATAGACTCGACGTTGTTCACCACTGTGGGGCAACCGTAGAGTCCGACCACTGCAGGAAAGGGAGGCTTGTTGCGCGGGTTTCCGCGTTTACCTTCCAGTGATTCTATCTGAGCGGTTTCTTCCCCGCAGATATAGGCTCCGGCACCGGGATGCACGTAGACTTCAAGCGAGTAGCCAGTTCCCAGGATGTTTTGTCCGAGGAATCCCGCTGCGCGCGCTTCTTCTATGGCTTTTTCGAGGATAGGAAAGATCCACCTGAATTCGCCTCGCATGTAGATATATGACGTGTTCGCGCCGAGTGCGTAGCTGGAAACAATCATCCCTTCGATGAGTGAATGGGGGATGTGTTCCATGAGATACCGGTCCTTAAATGTACCGGGCTCACTTTCGTCAGCGTTACAAATGAGGTATCGGGGCTTATCTGACTTCCGGTCCAGGAAGCTCCATTTCATACCCGTGGGGAAACCCGCACCTCCGCGGCCGCGCAGACCCGATTTCTTTACCTCTTCGATGACATCATCGGGGGTCATCGTCTTAAGGGCTTTCTCAACAGAAGCATAGCCACCCTGACGGCGGTATACTTCAAACGTGTTGATGCCGGGTACGTCGATATCCTTTAATAAGAGCCTTTTTCCCATGTCACTTGTTTTGATGTGCCTGCTGCAGGTCGTTCAGAATCTGATCAACCTTTTCGCAACTGAGATTTTCCATATAATGGTCGCCAACCTGCATCATCGGGGCTGTGCCACAAGAGGCAAGACATTCTACCGTACGAAGCGTAAACATTCCGTCGGGTGTCGTTTCACCGTCCTTGATCCCGAGTTTATTCTCAAGATGAGCGACAATATCATCGGCGCCGCGTAAGAGGCAAGGTCCCGTCCGGCAAACCTCCAGAACACATTTGCCTACGGGGCGCAGGTTATACATCGTATAAAATGAGGCGACCTCGTAAACCTCAATAGGTTTGATATCAAGAATTGAAGCGACGTAGTCCATCGTTTCCGGGCTTAACCAGCCTCCAAACTCCGCCTGCGCGAGGTGGAGAACAGGCAGCAGCGCAGACTTTTGCCGTCCCTCCGGGTATCGCTTGATAATCTTTTGAACCAACGCCATCGTAGCGTCGGAAAATTTTACTGGTTCAGCCATTTCGAATGACGAATTACGATTAACGAATGCTCTTTCTCATGCATCCAATTCCCCTGCGATCACATTCATACTACTCATAGTAATAATCGCATCGGAGATATTGGAGCCGCGAATCATTTCAGGGAACGCCTGATAATATATAAAACACGGTCTTCTGAAGTGCAGGCGGAACGGTGTACGTCCACCATCGCTGATCAGATAGTAACCGAGTTCTCCATTCGCTCCTTCAACACTATGGTAAACCTCACCCTTCGGAACGTCGGTCTCACCCATGACGATCTTGAAGTGGTAGATAAGCGCTTCCATGTTGTTGTAGACTTCTTCTTTGGGAGGCAGATAGAAGTCGGGTACGTTCGGTGAGTAATGTGGACCGTCGGGTAGCTTTTCAATCGCTTGACGGATAATGCTCAAGCTTTGCCACATCTCTTCTTGGCGTACCATAAACCGGTCGTACGTGTCGCCGTGGAGGCCGACCGGAACGATGAAATCAAAGTCCTCGTAGCTGGAATAGGGGTTCATAACCCGTACGTCGTAGTCGACGCCGGCCGCGCGCAGGTTAGGACCCGTAAAGCTGTAGCTAAGAGCACGTTCCGCAGAGATTGCCCCCGACCCGATCGTCCGGTCCATGAAGATACGGTTGCGTTTCACCAGTTTCTCGAACTCAGTGAGTGCTTCGGGAAATTCTTTCAGGAACTTGTCAATCTTGGTCCAGGCTGTCTGGTTGAAATCGCGCTCAAATCCGCCGATACGCCCGATGTTGGTTGTCAGCCGGCCACCGCAAATTTCCTCGTAAATTTCGTAAATAAGCTCGCGGTACTGAAACATGTACACAAAGCCGGTCAATGCCCCGGTATCGACGCCAATAACGGAATTACAGATAATGTGGTCGGAAATCCGCGCGAGTTCCATGATGATGACACGCAGATAATCGACGCGCTTTGGTATTTCGGCGCCGATCAGCTTTTCAACCGTCATGTGCCAGCCGATGTTGTTGATCGGTGCTGAGCAATAGTTAAGGCGGTCGGTGATCGGAGTAATCTGGTAGAACGGGCGTCGTTCTGCAAGTTTTTCAAACGCGCGGTGGATATATCCAACGGTTTGCTCCGAGTCGATGATAACATCGCCATCCACGGTAAGTACGTTCTGGAAAATTCCATGCGTAGCCGGGTGGGTGGGCCCCAGGTTCAACGTCGTGTACTGCCGCTCTTCGAGCGCGTCTGAAGTATGAATAATGCTTTCGTCAGCCATGGTTATCGTCCAAACATTTTATCAACCTTGTCCTCCCGGGTCTGGTCTTCCAGCGGGTATTCCTTGCGCATCGGGAAAATGAGCATTTCTTCAACATTGAGAATTCTCCGCAGGTCGGGGTGGCCGGTAAACTTGACACCGAAGAAGTCGTACGTCTCGCGCTCCATCCAGTTCGCGCCTGAGAAGATGTGCGTAATGGTCGGCGTTACCGGGTCATTTTCCGGTAAATAGATCTTCAGGCGAATACGCCAGTTGTTTTCCAGGCTGTGGAGCTGATACATCACCGCGATTTGCTTGGCATCGGGATAGTGGATACCGCAAAGGGTGGTAAGAAACTGAAATTTGGCAACAGGATGGTCGTAGAGGAATTGAATCAATTCAACGATGCGATCCTTTTTGAGATTGACCGTCAGAAAATCGTAAGGAGCCTCAATGGAAAGAACTTCGTCCTCGAATTTTTCCTGAATGATACCGATGATCTGTTCGTGGTTCGTATTGCTCATAATTACTCGATGCCGTATTTATTCAACAGCGCCTTGTATTCAGGGGAGTCGCGACGGCGAAGTGACTCCGATTCTACCAGCTGCTGAATTTTGAGGATGCCATCCAGAATTTGCTCGGGACGTGGAGGACACCCCGGGACGTACACGTCGACCGGGATGATGCGGTCAATTCCCTGCAAAACACTGTAGGTATCGAAAATACCACCGCTGGAGGCACAAGCGCCTACACTGAGAACCCACTTAGGCTCAGCCATTTGTTCGTAAACCTGACGCAGTACCGGGCCAAGCTTCTTGGAAATCGTTCCTGCGACGATGAGAAGGTCAGCCTGGCGCGGAGAAAAACTCATACGCTCCGAACCGAACCGGGCGAGGTCGTAGTGAGCTCCCATAGTCGCCATGAACTCGATACCGCAACATGACGTGGCGAATGGCAGCGGCCACAGCGAGTTTTTCCGGGCCATTCCTACTACCTTGTCAAGTTGGGTAGCGAAAAAGCCTGCCCCTTCGTAACCTTCCGGCCGCTCAGCCAGCTTGATATCGCTTGATTTCAATGTTTTTTCCATGTTCTCTCGGTTTAGTCTTTCCACTCCAGCCCCTTCCGCTTCCATACATACATGAAACCTACCAGCAGCAGCGAAAGGAAGACCATCATTTGCGCCAGACCCGTAAGCCCCAGTTCCTTGAAATTAATCGCCCAGGGGTACATGAAGATTACTTCCACGTCAAAAAGGACGAAAAGAATAGCCACCAGGAAATACCGAATGGGATAAGGAACCCGCGCATTTCCCTTTACCTCGACGCCGCACTCGAAAGTGTCGAGTTTGGTCGCAGACTTGCGTTTAGGGCCCAGCAAGTGGGTAGCAAGCATCGTTAACCCGACAAATCCCACGGCGAACAGGAACATGAGTCCGATGGGCAGATAAGTACTCAGCGTCGATTCTGTCATAGTTCAAAGTTTCGGCGGCCAAAATTAACCCTTATTTTCAGTAGAATATATGATTGAGTGCAATAATCTTGCATCGCTTTGCGTCGAAATCGCATCGGAGGACCAATGCTCCAACAACGATGACATGCAATCGGTTTCGCGGCTACAGGAGTTCTGCCAAAAAGAAAATTGACGTTTTCTGAAAACCCTTATATTTGCTCCCCGAAAAAATAACAGTTGCTGCTAGGTCAGAAAGTTCAGGCAGTAGAGGAGGTGTTTGCACTCCTCGACCTTGAGATATCTACATTTCAGGGATGGTCGAAACTTTCCTGTAAAACCGGTTGCGGCCGGTGCTGTCAAAAGCCCGATGTCGAAGCGACTGTTCTTGAATTTCTTCCCTTCGCTTATCGCGCGTTTCTTGCCGGCGAAGCCTTCGAGTGGCTCGAGCGGCTCAGACAACACGAAAACCCGGTCTGCATTTTGTTCAGCCCGTCGCTGACGAATGGCGGATGCCAGCAATATGTTCACAGGGGATTGATCTGCAGGTTGTTCGGGTTTTCGGCCCGTCTTAACAAGCATAGTCGCAAAGAACTGGTCTCCTGTCAGACTATCAAACACGAGCAGGCAGAGAAATGGCAGGCAGCGGTTGAAGAAGTTGATAATGGCCGCGCAGTGCCGGTAATGAGCCAGTATTATATGCGGCTGCATGCAGTCGATGCCGATCTCGCCCGCTACTTCTTCCCGGTAAATGACGCTATTCGTCGCGCAATAGAATTAGTCCTTCACCACTTTTCATACCAGGACGATGGCGCTTCAGCCGCATAATTCCGCTTGAAGGAAAAAAGTTAGGGCCAACGAAGGAACTGATCAGCCAACTGTCGCAGGGCGTCGGCGGGAGAAGTGTCCACTTTGGCCGGCGATGCCAGAGGAAGAGCAGTGCTGCTCTCCCCGCCGGTAAAGGCTGTTTGAGGGCCGGCAACCCATAACGTCAGGGCGATGACGATCGCTACCAGTATGCCAAGCGCGAGCGTTAGTTCCCTTTGGTTGATGAGCTTCCTCATACCCAGGCGCCCGCTAATCCCGTGCCAGACCGAAAAGTCGCGTTTTAACGTTTTCCGAAGGGAAAGGTTGTTCATTTTTGAACAGATTCCCCTGAAATCGTACAATTAATTTCCCCGAAAGGTCGCCCCATGCGGCCATTTTACCCTGATGAAGATCAAAACGGCTCGTTTTTCGTTAGCTTTGAAGATAAACTTACCAAAAGGGATATGACCAGGCAGATAGCAGCGATCATCCTCTTTCTGGCAACCAGCACCTTCGTGCAGGCGCAGGACGAGGGCGTTCGATGGATGACGTTCGAGGAGGCCGTTGAGCGGTCGAAACACGAGAAGCGCACCATTTTTATTGATGTGTACACCGATTGGTGTGGTTGGTGCAAAGTGATGGACCGCAAAACCTTTAGCGACCCTGCGGTTGCGAAACTATTGAACGAAGCGTACTATCCGGTAAAGTTTAACGCGGAACAACGTGAGGACGTGGAGTTCAAGGGGACTACCTTTAAATATGTGGCGTATGGCGGACGCGGCGTTCACCAGCTGGCTGCAGCGCTCCTTCAGAACGAGCTAAGTTACCCCTCGGTTGTTTTTCTGAACGAGGACTTCGCCATCATCCATATAATGAAGGGTTTTCAGCAGGCTCCTGACTTTCACAAGATTGCCTCCTATATCGGAGGTGGTCATTATAAGGACGCTCGTATTGAGGAATGGGAGAAGGAATATCGCTCGCCGTTTGCCATGGCACCATAACAAAAAAACCACGCGCTGCGTGGTTTGTCATAAAATCACAATCGGCGGCGAACTAGTCTTCCTTTTGCTCTTTCTTGGTCTTGAGAAAATCAAGGTACCCCAATGCTGCAATAAAGCCGACCACCACAGCGGCGATCGTTATGAAAAGATTAGCTCCGTCTCCGATATACTGTTCAAACATGGCGTAGTTGTCTTACCCTGCAAATCTATATTTTTCGGGCGAATAACTAAACTTTTCTCTCTTTAAAATTGCGCATTCGATTGCAACATGTCCAGACTATTACTCTTAAGCAATTCAACGATGCCGGGCACGGCCTTCTTCACCTGGCCGCAGGCGCACGTCAAGAAATTTCTGGGATCGCTTCCTGGTCCGGTAGCGTTTATTCCGTTCGCGGGAGTGACCCTCACGTTCGATGCGTATAGCGAGTCGGTTTCGCAAGTGTTTGGAGCGATGGGGTATAGTATTCAATCAATCCATGCCGCGGATGATAAAAAGAGGCTTCTCCAGGAGGCATCAGCGATTGTAGTCGGTGGCGGAAATACCTTTACCTTGCTGGCCAAAATGTATGCGTACGATTTGCTAAACGTTGTCCGCGAGCGGGTTGATGCTGGCATTCCCTACATAGGGTGGAGCGCGGGTGCTAACCTCGCATGTCCAACGCTGAAAACGACGAACGATATGCCCATCGTAATGCCGCCGTCGTTCGAAGCGCTAAACCTCGTTCCATTTCAGATCAATCCCCATTACCACGAGCTGAGATTTGAGGGGCAGGGGGGTGAGACGCGGCCTGAGCGTCTGCGGGAATTCCTGGTGGTGAATCCTGAGTTGCTCGTGTTGGGATTGCCGGAAGGAATGTTTGTTCAGCGGCAAGGAACGCAATTACAGGTGGGTGGAACCGGAGTAGCCAAGTTGTATGAGGCGGGTAATCCGCCAATGGAGTTACCGGCTGGCACCGATATTAGCCATCTTATCAGCTCGCAATCGACCGACCTCGGGGCTCCGTAAGCAGCGTTGCGGCCCGGTTTTTATAAACCAGAGTGTATGGAGTCGCTGCTCACCTTTACACCCATCGGGATTTATTGCCCCCGTGCGCAGGTGTACCTCGATCCGTGGAAGCCGGTCGACAGGGCGCTCATCACACACGGTCATGCCGATCATGCCACGGGTGGACATCGCTACTACCTATGTACGCGTGAAACCGCCGCGATCATTGCGTATCGCCTCCATCTTTCCGACAACATCCAGACCGTTGAATACGGTGAGAAACTAACGATCCAGGGAGTGACTTTTTCGTTTCACCCCGCGGGACATATTCCCGGATCAGCGCAGATAAGGGTTGAATACCAGGACGAGGTGTGGGTTTTCACAGGCGACTATAAAACTGGTGACGACAATATCTCTGCACCCTTCGACCTTCAGCGATGCCATGTGTTGGTGACGGAGTCAACGTTCGGACTTCCCGTCTACCGGTGGAAATCATCAGAAAGTATTTTTTATGAGATTGGCGAGTGGTGGCGGCGCAATCAGCAAGAAGGCAAGACATCCGTGATCGCGGGTTACACCCTTGGAAAAAGCCAACACATCCTGGCAAATATCGACACGTCTATTGGCCCTGTCTTTACCCACGGAGCCATAGATAATATGAATGCCTGTCTTCGGTCTGCAGGACTTGCTTTGCCGGATGCACCACGTGTCACGGATGCAATATCAAAGGACGAACTTCGCCGGGCCCTGGTGTTATGTCCGCCTTCTGCAGTAGGCTCGCCGTGGTTACGCCGTTTCTATCCGTGGAGCCTGGGCGTGGCTTCCGGATGGATGAAGCTTCGCGGTACGCGACGGCGAAGGGGGGCAGACCGCGGATTTGTTTTGTCAGACCATGCTGACTGGGAGGAGCTCAACCAGGTGGTGAGACAAAGTGGCGCAGAGAAGGTGTTTGTCACCCATGGATACACGGAGACCTTTTCTCATTGGCTCAACTCAATCGGTATCGAAGCCCATGAGGTCAAAACACGCTTCGAGGGTGAACTGGGTGAAATGGCCGAAGGTGTGGAGAGTGAATCTCAGTCGTCGAGTGAACCATAATCGTATTCCGTTGAAGTATTTTTCGCAGCTATTCACTGAACTCGATCAGACAACGAAAACCCACGGAAAGATCCGCGCGTTGAGAGATTATTTTGAGCGTGCTTCCGATCAGGATAAAGTGTGGGCCATTGCGTTGCTATCACATCGGCGACCGAAACGAACGGTAAATGCAACTTACCTTGCAGAGTGGGCAACAGAACTGTCGCAGCTACCGGAATGGCTGTTCGACGAGTCTTATAACGTGGTCGGCGATCTGGCCGAGACGATTACCCTGGTGCTTCCGCCGCCCAGTCAGGTGTCGGATTACTCTCTTGCGCATTGGATGGACTTGATTAAGGGACTTGAGGGGCGCGAAGTGGCCGACAAGAAGAAAAGTATATTCTGGGCGTGGGATCACCTCGATGAGACAGGGCGTTTTGTCTTTAATAAGCTGATAACGGGGGGCTTTCGGGTAGGGGTGTCACAACAGCTGATGGTAAAAGCTCTCTCAGCTTATTCGGGCGTTGCAGAGAGTGCGCTCGCGCACCGTCTCATGGGAAACTGGTCGCCGGACATCGATACCTTTCACGACCTCATTCACAGCGGAGACGGCGGCGACCTTTCACGACCGTATCCGTTTTATCTCGCTTACGCTCTTGAAGGCCCCGTCCAGGAACTTGGTGACCCGTCAGCCTGGCTGGCCGAGAGAAAATGGGACGGTATCAGGGGACAGGTTGTCGTTCGCGAGCGCACACTCTTTGTGTGGTCGAGGGGTGAGGAATTGGTCACCGACAAGTATCCGGAATACCAGACCCTCTTGGGGCTTGTTCCGGATGGGACCGTGCTCGATGGCGAAATCCTTCCGTTCCGGGATGGAAAAACCCTTCCGTTTCAGGCCCTTCAAACGCGAATAGGACGAAAGAATCCGTCAGCGAAACTTCTCATTGAAGTCCCGGTAGCGTTTGTCTGCTACGACATTCTGGAGTGGAAGGGAGAAGACATAAGGAATTGGCCGTTGTCGGAACGGCGAAAGAAGGTGGAGGAGATTTGTTCCGTCAAAAGCACTGTTCTTCGGCTTTCGCCGGAAGTAGTCTTTGAGTCCTGGGAACAGCTCTCGCGCGAGCGGGAGCGCTCCCGCGAACTGATGAGTGAAGGTATCATGTTGAAACGACGCGATTCGATATACCGGCACGGACGTCGGCGTGGCGACTGGTGGAAATGGAAAATCGATCCTTTTAGCGTTGATGCCGTACTCATCTATGCGATGCGGGGTCACGGACGAAGAGCTAATCTGTACACCGATTACACCTTCGCCGTCTGGGATGGAGATAAACTCGTACCGTTTACGAAAGCTTACAGCGGACTAACGGACGACGAAATTCGGGAGGTTGACCGATGGGTGAAGCAGAATACGGTGGAGCGGTTTGGTCCGGTAAGAAGTGTAAGGCCGGAATTGGTATTTGAGATTCACTTTGAAGGGATCAACAAATCTACCCGACATAAGTCGGGCGTAGCATTACGCTTCCCAAGAATGGCCCGGTGGCGCCGCGACAAACCCGCCCGCGAAGCCAACACACTAGGGGAACTCTTGCAAATGACGAATGCCGACGTGCTGAGGCCGTGAATCCCACTTTAACACCGTAAGACTCCAGCACTTTATCCCTTTAACCCTTCCCCGTCGTTCGAATTCGGACAGTTGTATTCGGAAGCGAACGCCTGGAATGGCCAAAAGCGACGAATTGAGGCCGTATGGGGGGAGAGTGGGTGTTGGCACCATATTGGCACCCGGCCCGTGGAAACCGGATAGACATGATCAAATTGCGTGATCTCGATAAGTTCGTCGATGCGAAATACCAGCGTACGTTTATTCTGAAGGGAATTGACCTGGATGTTGCTCAGGGGGAGTTCGTTACGATCATGGGGCCGAGTGGTGCGGGGAAGTCGACCTTATTGAATATTATCGGGATGTTGGATGAACCTTCGGCAGGCGAGTACTTTTTTCTTGATGAGCCGGTTCACCGGATGCGAGAGAAGCAGAAGTCGGAGATGCACAAGCATTACATCGGCTTCATTTTTCAGGCCTACCATCTTATCGATGAGCTCACCGTTTATGAGAACATCGAAACTCCTTTGTTGTACAAGGGTATTAATTCGTCTCAACGAAAGAGTATGGTCGCGGAGATGCTGGATCGCTTCAACATTGTGGCGAAGAAGGACTTGTTTCCCGAACAACTTAGTGGCGGACAACAGCAACTCGTGGGCATTGCCCGCGCGATTGTCGGGGGGCCCAAGCTTTTGCTTGCTGACGAACCGACCGGCAACCTGCATTCGGATCAGGGACGGCAGATCATGGAGATATTTCAGAAGCTGAACGAAGAAGGCATCACAATACTTCAGGTGACGCATTCCGAGGAAAACGCACGATACGGGAAGCGGATTGTCAGGGTTTCCGACGGAGCTATTGTAGAAGACGCCGCTGTTGTGGAACGTGTTTAACCCCATCATGAAGAGATTTGCTTTAGTCTTATTTTTTGCTGCGTGTGCCCCGGCACTGGCGCAGTCGTCCGACACTTTGCACCTTTCGTGGCACGATGCGGTGAGCATTGCACTGAAAAACAATCTGGAACTCAATCAGCAGAAGAACAACCTGACGCTTCGACAGGCTCAGAAGGGGCAGGCCGTTGCGGCATTTTTACCAGGTCTTAATATCAATAGCTCGGCCTCTCACACTGACGGTCAGCAGCCGAACCCGGATGGCGGGGAACTGATGGATCTTAGCGTCGATAATTTTGATGCGAGGTTACAGGCGGGGCTCACGATCTTCAATGGGTTCAATCGTATTCACAGCCTGCGACAGGCCAGCGAGCTGTTTCGCGCTCAGACGTCGCGGGTAAAGCGCGCTGAACAAGATGTTGTCTATACCGTTACTACACAATTTCTTCAGGTGCTGCTTGACCAGGAGCTGCTGCGCATTGCAGAGGAGGCTCATCGGGTACAAGGAGTTATTCTTGAGCAGTTGCGCGAGCAGGTCCGACTGGGAGCCAGGGCGGAGGCCGACCTTTATACCCAGGATGCTCAGGTGAGAAACCTTCAGGTCACGGCGCTTCAGGCCAGAGTAACACTCGAGAATGACAAAGCTATTCTTAGTCAGACCCTTCAATTGGATCCAACGCTGCCCGTCCAACTGGCGTTTCCTGCGGTCAAACCGGACGCAGGGGTTCGGGTTCTTGAACTCGATAGTCTGTATACCATCGCTCTGTCGCACCGTGAAGATCTCCGGCAGGCCGAATTTTTGGTAAACGCCCAGCACCATGCCTACAAAGCGGCGTTCAGCGGGTTCATGCCGACTGTTTCGCTGTTCGCGTCCTATGGTTCGCAATACATTTCGACGTTGACGGCAGATCCGGTTTACGGCCATTTTCGCAATCAATTCACCAATGTCTTTCCCAGTGTATCGTATGGTGTCAATGTGAGTATCCCGCTGTTTGACAGGCAGTTGACCCGTGTAACGCGGGTGGCGAACAAAGTGGCGTACGACAATGCCGTGCTGGAACGCGACAACCTGGCCAGGTCTATAAAAATTGACGTCAAACAAATGTATAATAACTACCTGACGGCACTCGAGTCGTATGACGCCAGCCAGGTGCAATATCGGGCGGGAGAACTGGCGCTCCGGACCCAGCAGGAGGGTTTCCTGCTGGGCGTTTCCAGTCAGGTTGAACTGGCTCAGGCGAATCAGACTTACGTTCAGGCTGCCGCATCGCGGGCGCAAGCCGAGGTAACGCTGATTTTTCAGAAAATGCTGATGGAATATGCGCTTGGAACGCTGAGAATTGACGACTTTTCGAGTCCTTAAGAATGCGCTGGAAGCTTTATTATCCGAATTTTTCGTACCTTTGCAGCCCCGCCGGATGGTCGGGGCTTTTTGTTTTCAACAAGAAGCATGTACAACCAAGGTGCAGCAGAAAAGCCCGGCTGGTGCACGTAAAAAGGGCGATTTTATTTTTATGGCAAAAGCACAAAGAGGGTCGGAACCCAGACCCAGACGCGCAGCAGGTTCATCAGGAAATGCTGGAACTTCCAAGTCGAAAGCAGTCGTAGACGACGCGGGGGATGAAGACGAAGATACCCGTACCCGCAATCGCGAGGAGGAGATCGATTCAGAAGCGATTCCTGTAACTGAGCTGAGGAAATCCTTGTATGTCCAGCAGGTTCCTGGAGAATTTGACTGGGACGCCTTTGAAAGCAAAGGTTTCGGCGAAGGGTATTCCAAAGACAAGCGCGACGAGATGGTGAACATGTACTCCGGTACGGTAGCCAGCATTGAGTCCGGTACCGTCGTGGAGGGTGTGGTTGTTGGTATCAACGACCGCGATGTTATCCTGAATATCGGCTTCAAGTCAGACGGCCTTGTTCCGCTGGCTGAGTTTAAGGATATGCCTAACCTTAAGATTGGCGACAAAGTTGACCTGTTCGTTGAAGAGCGGGAAGATGCCATGGGGCAGCTCGTTTTGAGCCGTCGCAAAGCCAAGCTTGTGAAGGGTTGGGAGTATGTACAGAAAGCGCTGGATAACGATGAAGTTATCGAGGGCTTTGTGAAGCGCAGAACGAAGGGTGGTCTTATCGTCGATGTATTCGGCATCGAGGCTTTCCTTCCGGGTTCACAAATCGACGTGAAACCGATTCGCGACTTCGACATTTATGTGAACAAGTCGATCGAGGTGAAGGTTGTGAAGATCA
>CAZHIQ010000010.1:0-91413 GCA_964532595.1 uncultured Roseivirgaceae bacterium | reverse complement strand
CGTGA
Organism: uncultured Roseivirgaceae bacterium; assembly: GCA_964532595.1. GTDB lineage: Bacteria > Bacteroidota > Bacteroidia > Cytophagales > Cyclobacteriaceae > Chryseosolibacter. Next base: position 91,408 of record CAZHIQ010000010.1, on the reverse strand, counting down.
CACGCGTCCGTCCATCGCTGAACGGTTCATTTTGCCCTTTGCTTGGCTCCACGCAAGAAAAAGCGTCTTTTGAGCATTCCTCTCCTGTGCAAATAGCCCTTTCTGTCGCTGAAACGGCCGTTTCACAAGGTTTTTCCAGCATGAACTCTCCGAGGCAGGTGTAAGGTCGGCTCTATTAAGGCGAGAATTGTACCGGCATTTTTTTTTTCAATCCAGGAGTTACATACTCCCGGTGAGCCGTATTAACCCCTGTGGGTTTATCGCCGTATATTTAAAGTAATTCTTTAGGTAGGCGGGCGATGCCCGTATCCGGATCGAAATTTTTTGCGTATGGAAACGAAGACCAGGTATCAACGGAAGCACGGCGTACATTTACGTTTTTGGGAGAACGTCATCATCATAGCGCTCATCTTTCTCATCTCTTTGTGGGCCCTCTTCATGGGAGCCTGATCCTGTCTCAGGCGTCACCCCTTGGCCGTATATGATTCGAGCTTAAAGTCCTGCTTTAAGCACGTCTTTTTTATTTTCCTATATTCGAGTTGGTTAATCTTCCGCTGCGCTGGCGTACAGGGCATTATGCGGCCGGATTTGGTATACTTAAATTAGACATGCGCACTTTTTTCCTTTCAGCCCTGCTTCTGGGCACGCTATCGCTAAACGCTCAGGAAGTCCCGCTACAATACGAGATTCAGCAGGATGTTCCCTACCGCCCTCAATCTTCCGACGCCTACGCCCGCGAGCGTTGCGTTCTCGATATCTATTATCCAACCAACCGAAAGGGTTTTGCTACGATTGTCTGGTTCCACGGTGGAGGATTAACGGGGGGTGAAAAGCACATTCCGGAGGCGCTGAAGGAGAAAGGTTATGCCATCGTGGCACCCAATTATCGCTTGTCCCCCAAGGTCAAGTCTCCCGTCTACATCGAAGATGCGGCCGCGGCGGTGGCATGGGTGTTCAACAATATTTCGCAACTGGGCGGTGACTCTGGCTTGATTTTTCTTTCCGGAAGTTCAGCGGGAGGTTATCTCGACATGATGGTAGGTCTTGACAAGCAGTACCTCGACGCCCATGGGATTGACGCCAACCGTATCGCCGGACTCATCCCTTTCACGGGGCACACCATCACGCACTTTACTATTCGGGCGGAACGAGGTATCCCGGACATTCGACCCATTGTTGATGCATTTGCGCCGCTGTACCACGTAAGGCCTGATGCTCCCCCTCTCCTCCTTATCACCGGCGACCGCGAACTTGAAATGCTCGGTCGCTACGAAGAGAACGCCTATATGATGCGTATGATGAAGATTGCAGGACACACCCAGACGCGATTGTACGAACTCGACGGCTATGGTCATGCGATGGCGGAGCCGGCCTTCCCCCTGCTCCTCCGGGAAGTTGAACGCATCGTAAGGGAACGGACTCGGTCCCAAAGCTCGAACTGATATCCTTTGCGAACTACGTTTCGGTTGCCTATGAACAAAGACATCCAAGCCTACAATGATGCACTGGCCGATGAAGATCGTATGATCTGTGACCTTCTCGCCAAAACCATAAATACGCACCTGCCGGACGCCGAAAGCAAGATCTGGCACGCCCATCCGGTATGGTTTCTCGAAGGCAATCCCGTTGTCGGTTACAGCAAACTGAAGAATTGTGTACGGCTTCTTTTTTGGAGCGGACAGTCGTTCGGTGAGGAAAAGCTCAAGGACGAAGGAACCTTTAAAGCGGCTGAGATTCGATTCAACTCCGAGCAGGACGTCGATACCGATGACCTCGGGCGATGGCTGAAAATGGCCCGCGATATTCAATGGGACTACAAGAATTTGGTGAAGCGCAAGGGAAGACTTGAGCCGCTGAAAGGAGTGTAAGAGTGTTAGAGCTTGCCTCCCGGAGCATAGCGTAGGGAGGTGTTAAAGTGAGTTCTCTTCGGGAATGATTTTGGTCGCTGTATGTCTAAAAAGCACTATGAAAAGCGACGATAAGAATACCAGGAGGGATGAGCGGCGACCGGAGAATGAAGGCAACCGTACTGGCGCAGATCAGGAACGGTTTCCTGAGAGTCGCCAGGCCCGTGACGAGATGAATCAGCAGCGGCGCACCGGCGAAACCGCTAGCGAGTCGGAAGAAAAGAAGGATGATTCCAATATTGAACAACTCGCCGATGACGTGTCAGGTACGGTGAGTGAGCGTCGGACAGGCAGCGAACCTAACGACATCGCCGGAGTGAGTGATCTGGATCAGGGCATGCGTCGAAGCAGACGCAAACGGTAGGTCCTAGTATGTACGCAATAACTCGGCGTCGACAGTGCGCAACTGGTCCTGATAGTTATTGAAGAAACCAATTTGTCTGGCGGCGAAAGCGCGAACATCGGCGCTTTCGCCGTTGGTAGCCATCTGTTCAAACTTGGCGCGGTCGTCGCGATTGACATCCATAAGTATCCGTGTAAACGTTCGATCGAACTGATCCCTACCGGTCGACTTCAGCTCACTCAGCATCTGCTCATGCTGGTCACGCATCTTCGTGGGTAATACCATGTCTTCGCGGCGGGCAATTCGTTTAAGGTCTTTCAGCATGTCTTCCTGCTGCTTCAGCGTTTCCTGCGCTAATCGTACCAGGGCAGCTGAATAACCCGATTCTATCGCTTGCTCCGCCATTTGCGTCACCAAGAGGTGGTAGCTGGCTGCATCGGCAACAAACCGCGCATCATCGTGCATGTCGGGGTTGTCGGCCCGTCGAATGTTCTTCTGAACGGCATCATTGTACGAGATAGAACGCGAACACGCGCTTAGCGCGACAATCAGAAACATCCAGCCTGCGGCCGTCGCTACTTGCCTGTAAATGTTCTTCATAACCGGGAGATTTTATGAAGAACTCGCGACAAAAAGTGTGCCTCGCTTATTCTCCTACGGCGTTTTTGTAGCCGGTGGGTCCTTCAGCCGGGGGGCGGGTTTGCGACCCCATCTCTACCACGTGGGCCTGATGTTCTTCGTCAGCAGGGGCCTGAATGATACCGTTTTGAAGCTTGTACTGGTAGATGTCTTCGGGGTCTCCGAAAATGTAGAAGAAGCCTTCTTTCCAATTGCGCGCTCTCCTGACATCCTTAAGCATATCGACGTATTCGTGAAAATTGATATGAATAGGATCATGCTTGTGAGCGTGTTCGAGGTTTTTCGTAATACCGTACTTGGCGGGCTCATCCTCTTCCTGGTACGTTCCGAAAATACGATCCCAGATGATGAAAGTAGCACCGTAATTCTTGTTGATATATTTCTTCTGTGAACCGTGGTGTACCCGATGGTTAGACGGCGTAGCGATGATATACTCAAGCCACGGGTGGAGCTTTCCAATGTATTCGGTATGCTGCCAGAACTGGAACAGAATTGCAATCTGGTTTACAAAGAAGATGATGACCGGATGGAACCCGAGAAACGCTACGGGTAAAAAGAAGACGATCTTAAGCCACTGAACCCAGCTCAAACGAAACGAAACAGTTAGGTTGTAATGCTCGCCGGAGTGGTGGGCCACGTGGGTAGCCCACAAGAAGCGCATTCTATGCGAAACATTGTGCGCCCAATAGCTGCAAAGGTCAAAGATGATATAACAGGGAATAAATGACCACCAGCTGAATTCCATGCGCCAGGGAACGAGGTTGTAGGCGAGCACTACAAGTCCAAACAACAGTGTCTTCAACGCTACCCCTATTGCTACATTTCCTACTCCGACGAGTATGGAGCCCAAGGTTTCACGTTTGTCATAGACGTTGTGATGATCCAGGCGGCGGGAAACGACATATTCAATGATGACAAACAGAAACATAACCGGTGCCGCCCAGATAAGGAGGTCGGGCACCGACTTGCCAAGGGTCGAGAGGTTACTGAGGTCTATTTTTTCCGCGCCGAAAGTGAAATTCATTCTTCTTAGTTAGGTTGTCAATAGTTGAAAAAAAAGTATTCCCTGAAGCAGGGCTTGATGAGGTGCCGCTGGTGCTTTTGAAAATATCAGACTGCAAATTGATTCCGGCGCCAAAAGCGGCGCTGAAGATTTACCACAATATAGGCAATTCAGCGGAACTTCCATTTTTCGACGTCTGCGATGTGATTCGTCGCTTTCTGGCACGATCGCGACCTTGATTATTCCCGGAAATTCAACTACCATTATAGGGTAACACCCCTGTTTATGTACAACACCAAGCGACGCGTGGCTGTAATAGGCAGCCAGCGAATTCCATTTGTGCGTTCCTTCAGAGAGTATTCCCGCACTACAAATCAGGAGATGCTCACGGCCACCGTCGACGCATTGGCAAGCCGACATAGTCTCGCCGGAGAGAAAATCGGCGATGTGAGTCTGGGAGCTGTCATGACCAGCTCTATCGAATGGAATCTGGCCCGTGAAGTGGTACTTGGCTCCGTCCTGGACCCCCACACGCCTGCCTTCAACGTTCAGCGAGCGTGCGGCACCAGTCTGGAGGCTGCGAACCTGATTGCGATGAAGATTGCCTGTGGACAAATTGAAACAGGCATTGCCGGGGGGGCGGATACGAACAGCGACCTCCCCATAATGGTACGTCGCCCAACTGCCTGGAAGCTGATCGACATCAGCCAGGCGCGAACTCTTGGGCAGCGTCTTGGTCGAATGCTCCGTCTGCGTCCTTCCGATCTGAAGCCCGCGTATCCCGGCATTACGGAACCACGAACGAGTCTTTCGATGGGGCAACACACGGAGAAAATGGTTAAGGAATGGGGCGTTACCCGTCAGGAGCAGGATCAACTCGCCCTCGAGAGTCACCGCAAGGCTGCTGCTGCCTATGATGAGGGTTTTTACCAGGATCTCGTGATCGCTTATAAGGGAAACAACCGCGACACTATCGTCCGAAATGACACCAGTCTTGAAAAACTGGCTCGTCTTCGTCCTGCGTTTGACAAGAGCGACAAGGGCACTCTCACAGCGGGGAATAGTTCGACGCTTACCGACGGAGCGGCGGCGGTGTTGCTGGCTTCAGAAGACTATGCACTGACGAAAGGGCTGGAGATTCAGGCCTGGTTTGTCGATGCGGAAGTAGCTGGGGTCGACTTCGTAGGCGGGGCCGGGTTGCTGATGGCGCCAACCATTGCGGTGGCGCGCTTGCTGCAGCGGAACGGCCTCTCCCTCCAGGATTTCGACTTCTATGAAATCCATGAGGCGTTTGCAGGACAGGTACTCTGCACGTTGCGTGCCTGGGAGGACGACCGCTATTGCCGCGAAGTGTTGGGCCTTGATAAGGCACTCGGAAGCATTGATCGTGAACGGATGAATGTGAAGGGCGGTAGCGTTGCCATTGGCCATCCTTTCGCAGCTACGGGGGCGCGGATTGTGGGGACGCTCGCAAAACTCCTTCATCAGAAAGGAAAAGGCCGTGGACTCATTTCGGTCTGTACGGGAGGTGGAATGGGTGTAGCTGCCATCCTTGAACGATGACAGGACTACCCTCCCCGCCTGTAGACGCGCACCCATTTCAGCAGCAGATTTCTAGCACTCAGTGTTAACTGACTGGGTTTAAGGCGCCACTGCCAGTTCATTTTCGTCGAAGCGGGCAGGTTCATGCGTGCGGTGTGATCCAGGCCCAATACATCTTGCAAGGGAAGTATAACCGTTCGGGCCACCGATGCATAAGCCAGTCGACCAAGGAAGAGGTGTATATTGTTTTGGTTAACCCCCGGCTGGTCAACATATAGTTTGACGTTCGCACGGGTCTTCTGGTCCGAATCCTTGAGCCACCACCCAACTGTGGTGTTGTTGTCATGCGTACCGGTATAGACGAAGAAGTTGTCTGAGTAATTGTGCGGAATGTATTCGGACGACGGCATGTTGTCACCGAAGGCAAATTGGAGAACTTTCATGCCCGGAAAGGCGAATTGATCGCGCAAAGCAAATACGGCATCGTCAATATCACCGAGGTCTTCCGCTACAAACGCCAGCGGCCCGAGGTTATCAGCAATGGCATGGAATAGATCAGCGCCTGGCCCTTTGCGCCATTTTCCGTTTCTGGCCGTGGTTTCATCAGCAGGCACCTCCCAATAGGCCGCAAAGGCGCGGAAATGATCGAGCCTGACGAGGTCAAAAAGTTCGAAGTTTCGTCTGATGCGGTCAATCCACCAATTGTACTTTCGCCTCTTGAGCACATCCCAGCGAAACACCGGCATTCCCCAAAGTTGTCCGTTTTCATTGAAATAGTCGGGCGGTACTCCGGCCACACCTTTGATGTTCCGCTGCGCATCGAGCTTGAAAATCTCCGGATGGGACCATACATCCGCCGAATCGTAACCCACATAGAACGGGAGATCGCCGAAGAGCAGGACCTGGTTGTCGCGCGCGTAGTTGCGAAGAGCTTTCCATTGGAGGTGAAAGGCGTACTGTAACCATTTGACTTTACTGATTTTCTCCCCGTGAAACCGATTGATATCGCCAAGGGCTTTTGGGTTGCGGTTTTTGTATTGCGCGGGCCAGGAGTACCATGGCTTGTTGTCATTCACTTCGCGCAGGACCATATAGGTAGCGAAGTCATCGAGCCACCATGCCTGTTGTTCACAGAAATCGAGGAAGACAGACTGATCTTTGGGTTGCGACAGAAATGTGTGGAACGCTTTCTCAAAAAGTGTCTCGCGCAGGTTCAGTGCAGCCTTGTAATTCACCTTGCCGGTGTTGGGGACCCAGTAACGGCGTATTTCCTGATGGGAGAGCCATCCCTGATCGGCCAGGCCTTCGGGACTGAGCAGCAGGGGATTTCCAGCCATGGCCGAAACTGCGCTGTACGGCGACCACGCCTGCTCTTCTCCGGACGGGCTAACAGGAAGCACCTGCCAGTAATGCTGACCGGCGGAAGCGAGGAAGTCGACAAACTTGAAGGCTTCGCGTCCCAGGTCACCGATGCCGAAGGCTGAGGGTAGCGAGGTAATGTGCAGCAAAACGCCGGCGTTTCTTCCCGCCGGAAGGGCTGAAGTTGCGGCTGTCGTTTTCCTGGCTGTCTTCTTCGCGGCGGATTTACTCATGCTTTGGGGCTAAGTAATACAATGACCGAACGCGCCTCTACCTCGATGACCGTTCCCGCGCGGTAGTGATCCTGGTTTCCCACCTTTCCCGAATGAGTGTCGATCACCTTTGTCCATTCACGGCCGTACTTTGCCTGGGGTAGGGTATATGAAAGAGTTTCGTGGTGTGCGTTGAAGATGATGTAGAACGAATCATCGACAATCTCCTCCCCTCGCGGACCCCGCATATGGACGCCCTTGCCGTTAAGATAAACGCCGAGCGACTTGGCGAAAGACGTGTTCCAGTGTTCTTCCGTCATTTCCGATCCATCCGGTAGAAACCATGCGATGTCTTCGACACCAAGACCTTTGATCGGGGCTCCATGAAACCACTTTCTTTGTCCGAACAGTGGATGTGCTTTGCGAAAGGCGATGACTTTTTGCGTAAACCCGAGAAGATCTTGATCGGCAGCTGCCCAATCGAGCCACGATATTTCGTTGTCCTGGCAATAAGCATTGTTATTTCCTTGTTGCGTACGGCTGATTTCGTCGCCGGCGACAAGCATCGGAACTCCCTGTGAGAGGAACAGCGTAGTCATGAAGTTTCGCTTTTGCTTCTGCCGAAGGTTAATCACCTCGACGTCGTCGGTCGGCCCTTCCACGCCACAGTTCCAGGAGCGGTTGTGGCTTTCCCCGTCGTTGTTGTCTTCACCGTTCGCGAGGTTGTGCTTCTCGTTGTAGGAGACGAGATCGTGGAGGGTGAACCCGTCATGAGCGGTAATGAAGTTGATGCTGGCTGTAGGGCGGCGGTTGTCGTCCTGATAGAGGTCGGGACTTCCGGTGAATCGGGCAGCAAATTCTCCGAGCATACTATCGGCACCTCTCCAATAGTCCCGGACACAATCCCGATACTTACCGTTCCACTCAGTCCAGCCCGGCGGAAAGTTTCCTACCTGATACCCCCCTTCGCCGACGTCCCAAGGTTCAGCCATGAGTTTTACCTGGGAGATTATAGGATCCTGATGGATGACATCGAAAAACGAACTCAATTTTTGGACGCTGTGGAGTTCACGCGCCAGCGCGGAGGCCAGGTCGAACCGGAATCCATCGACATGCATCTCCTGTATCCAGTAGCGAAGACTGTCCATCATCAGCCGGAGTACGATTGGCTCATTGGCTTTCAGTGTGTTACCGGTGCCTGTGTAATCCATGTAGAACCGTTTGTTGTCTTCGACGAGCCGATAGTAGGAAGCGTTGTCTATCCCTTTAAACGACAGTGTCGGACCCATATGATTCCCTTCGGCGGTATGATTGTACACTACATCGAGAATTACTTCGATGCCTGCTTTGTGAAGGGCTTTTACCATATTCTTGAACTCGACTACCTGTTGACCCTGAACACCGCTGCTTGAATATTGGGCATCGGGCGAAAAGAAGCCGATACTGTTATAGCCCCAATAGTTGGTGAGCCCTTTTTCAACCAGATGACGATCAGCGACGAAGTGATGGATGGGCAGCAACTCAACTGCAGTTACTCCAAGTTTCCTGAGGTACTCAATGGCGGCCGGGTGACCCAGCGCGGCGTACGTTCCCCGGATTTCTTCGGGTATATCGGGATGGCGTTGCGTAAAGCCTTTTACGTGCACCTCATAGATGATGGAGTCGTGATAGGGTACCTTGGGGGCCCGATCCCTTTCCCAATCGAAAGCGGGGTCGACGACGACGCTTTTGGGGAGAAAAGGACCGCTATCTGTGTCGGAAGGCTCCAGATCTTCGGTCTCAGTTCCAACGGCATAGCCGAAAAGGGAGTCGTCCCACTTAACCGTTCCCGCGATAGCGCGGGCGTACGGATCAATTAATAGTTTCGCCGGGTTGAAGCGATAACCGTTTTCAGGATCGTAGGGACCGTGGACACGGTAGCCGTAAAGTTGACCCGGTTTGAGGCCAGGCACGTAAACATGATGCAGATGATGAGTCCGCTCCGGCATTTTAATAATAGCCGTTTCCTTCTTTCCTAACGGTTCATCGAACAGACAGACTTCTACCGCGGCAGCGTTCTCCGCGAACAAGGCGAAATTGACGCCTTCCCCATCCCATGTGGCTCCGAGCGGATAAGGGGAGCCCGGATAAGCTTTTGTATTCAAGTGCGTTTGGTTTATACGGGCGTGTGGAAAAAAATGTACCCGCTTAACGACTGACTGACTGTTCCTTGATGCCGCACCTCACCGGTATGGCATGAAAATAATCCGTTCCGGGCGATAACGTTGATCATGAAGTATCCAGCCATTGGCGCTCGTCTGACGGGAACGACCTGTACTTTTTCCGTCTGGGCTCCCTCCTTGTCGTCTGTTGAAGTTGTTATTGATGGAATCTCCACCCCATTGGAGCGTGACGACCACGGGTATTGGAGCGCAAAAGTGAGTCCGGTTCACGCGGGAGCGTTGTATCACTATCGTCTCGACGGTAAGAAAGATCTTCCCGATCCGGCTTCCCGGTCGCAACCCCAGGGTGTGCACGGCCCGTCTGCGGTGGTTGAGACTTCCTTCAACTGGACCGACGGTGAATGGAAAGGAATTCCGCTCGGGGAGATGATTCTGTACGAACTCCACGTGGGGACTTTTACGCCGGGTAATGACTTCGAAGGTGTAATCGCCAAGCTCCCTTATCTGCGCGAGCTTGGTGTGAACGCCATTGAACTGATGCCTCTCGCTTCTTTCCCGGGGTCGCGGAACTGGGGTTACGACGGCGTTTTTCCTTTTGCTGTCCAGCAATCGTACGGAGGGCCTGATGGACTAAAGCGCCTCGTTGATGCTGCCCATCGTCAGGGAATTGCCGTGGTGCTCGACGTCGTCTATAATCACCAGGGACCCGAAGGGAACTACCTCGAGGAATACGGGCCCTACTTTACGGACAAATATAAAACCGGATGGGGGCAGGCCATCAACTTTGACGATGCCTGGTGCGATGGTGTGCGCGGATTTTACTTGCAGAACGCTTTGATGTGGCTGGACGAATACCGGATCGACGGTCTTCGTCTTGATGCCGTCCATGCCATATGGGACTACAGTGCGCTCCCCTTGATGGAAGAATTGAACAGTGTTGTCCGGCGTCTGCAGGACCAAACAGGAAGAAAGAAAGTCCTGATCGCCGAGTTTGATCTTAACAACCCCCGCTACGTGCTTCCTGTCGGTCGAGGCGGGTACGGCCTTGATGGGCAATGGGTTGACGAGTTTCACCACGCCTTGCATGCGCTGATTACCGATGAGCACGACGGATACTATGAAGATTTTGGCAGTACAGATCACCTGAGGCGGGCGATTAAGGACGGTTATGTTTACACAGGACAGTATTCCCAACATCGCAAGAAACACTTCGGACGATACCCGGATGGAGTGAACCTTGATCAATTCGTCGTCTTTGCACAGAATCATGATCAGGTGGGCAATCGCATGCTCGGCGAACGATTAAGCGCGCTCGTTTCTTCCGAAGCACTGAAAGTTGCCGCTGCCGCCTATCTCCTTTCCCCGTACGTGCCGATGCTTTTTATGGGCGAAGAATACGGGGAGAAAAATCCGTTTCAGTACTTCATCAGCCATACGGATGAGACACTTGTCAAAGCGGTGCAGGAAGGCCGCCGGAAAGAGTTCTCCTATTTCGACTGGCAAGGTGATGTTCCCGACCCTCAGGATGTTGCTACGTTCAACCGTTGTCTTCTCTCCTGGCAGATTGACGACGAGGGACAGTCGGGACAGTTGCTTTCCTTTTACCGGGCACTGATTCGTCTCAGAAAAGAGCGTCCGGCCTTTCGCGGCAATACACGTGATACTATTCGCATGCTGGACACGCCGGAAAAGGTTGTGGCATTCGCTCGAATAGCCGGGGGAGATCAGGTTGTTGTAGCGCTCAACTTCAACCCAGCCGAAGCCACCTTTCAATGGCCGGGTGATAAGCCTTTGAAAAAAATACTCGATAGCAGCACCGCTGACTGGCGAGGTTCGGACGCAACGGGAAGCGGCTGGCGTCTCAACGCAGAATCTGTATCCGTATTTGAAATTGTTGACTAGTATGCATCTTCCTTCTTCTACTTACCGATTGCAGCTCCACAAGGACTTTACGCTCCGCTCCCTTCAGCGTATCGTCGATTACCTCCATACACTGGGTATCAGTACGGTATATGCTTCACCCGTGATGCGGGCTGTGCCCGGTAGTGCACACGGATACGATGTAACCGACCCGCATCAAATCAATCCTGAACTTGGGCAATTGGATGATCTCTGTAATGTGGTACGCGAACTTCACAAGCGAGATATGTTCTGGTTGCAGGATATCGTACCCAACCACATGGCGTTCCATACTGATAACTGGCGTCTGATGGACGTGTTCGAGCGAGGACCGTTGTCGCCCTACTATCACTACTTTGACATCGACTGGGACCACCCTCACCCGGCGCTGAAAGGTCGCGTTATGGTGCCGGTGCTGGGTAAAACACTCGAAGAATGCATTGAGGGCGACGAGCTCAAGCTTGCCTACACCGATGGTGCCTTTGAAGTGCGATATTTTGAAACGGCCTGGCCCCTGTCATTACCAGGGTATCGGCTGATCGAAACGTGGATACGTCGTCACGAAGCGGATAATCCCGTTGCCGCAGTTATTTCCCGTATGGTAAGCGCCGCTGAGGGAGCCGGATACGAAACATGGCGGGAGAGTAAAGCCGGATTTCTGCATGCGATCAGACAGCTGCCCGAACAGGAGGTTTTGCTGCGGGATCTTGCCTCGGCCATCAACCGTGACACAACGCGCTTCAGGGAACTGCTTGACGCAATGTATTACCGTCCGTTCTTTTGGAAAGATGCAGATCAGTTTATCAATTACAGGCGTTTCTTCACGGTCAATGAGTTGATCTGCCTCCGTATGGAAGACGACCCCGTTTTCGAGGACTACCATCAGGTACTACTTCGCCTTTATCGCGAAAAGGTCATCAGCGGGTTTCGAATAGACCACATTGACGGCCTCAACGACCCTGCCCGCTATACGCAGCAACTTCGCGAAGAAGTTGGCGACGCGTGCTATATCATCGCTGAAAAGATTCTGGAGGGAACAGAAGACTTTCCCCATCAATGGCCTGTCCAGGGAACGAGTGGATATGAGTTTCTCTCCCACCTGAGTCAGTTACTTACCCATCGGAAAGGAGCACGTCAGCTCCTTGCGTTTTATCGCGAGCTTGTTCCTGAGTTGCCGGCGTATTCCGATCTGATTTTGCAAAACAAGCGCAACATTCTTTCCCACCACCTGCGTGGCGAGTGGGATAATCTCCTTCGGTTATTTTACAATCTAGGGCTTGATGAAGGACAACCGTCAAAGCGGATGCGAACAGCGCTCGGCTACCTCATGGCGTCGCTGCCCGTATACCGGATTTATCCCGACCAGTTGCCCTTACGAGGGGAGAATCTTGTGACCTTTCATGAAGCTTTTGACCGCGCGCTGACGATAGACCACTCCCATCGAGATGAGCTATTGTATTTGCGTGGACTCTTCACCGATACCCCACGCGATGCGGTACAGGCAGCCCGCATCCTTCGATTTTTGAAGCGGATGATGCAATTCACCGGGCCCCTTACGGCGAAAGGAGTGGAAGACACAACGTTTTATGTGTACAACCCCCTCATCTCACACGATGAAGTGGGTGACTCTCCCGAATCGTTGGGCATGAGCGTAGAGACTTTTCATGCGCGGATGAAGCATCGCCAGGAACACACCCCCTACTCGCTCAACACAACCGCTACTCATGATACAAAGCGCGGTGAAGACGCGCGTATCCGAATCAATGTACTCAGCCGGATGCCGGATGAATGGCAATCACGTGTCCGGGAATGGCGTGAGGTCAATGCGGAGTTTAGAAAAAACATCAATGGAAAAGAGGTACCTTCAACCAATGATGAGTATCTGATCTATCAGGCAATGATAGGTGGCTTCCCTGAAAACTTTTCCGTGGATGAAGAGTGGATCGGGCGGTTCCTGGCCTACCTGGTGAAGGCGTCAAGGGAGGCAAAAGTTCACACGAATTGGTCGGAACCGGACGAGGCCTACGAAGAAGCATGTGCTCAGTTCGTCAGCAATATTCTCCGCCCCGAACACACTTTCCTGAATTCGTTTGTTCCCTTTGTGAAAATGGTTGTTGAACAGGCCACGGTCTACGCGCTTGTTCAGACGCTGGTTAAGCTTACCGCGCCGGGCATTCCGGATGTATATCAGGGCTGTGAACTCTGGGATCTGAGTTTTGTAGATCCTGATAATCGACGCCCTGTCGACTATGAGAAAAGGATGGGGCTCCTCTTTCAACTCGTTGTCAAAGAGGAAGGCGGATGGAACGGTGTCGCGGCGTTTCTAAGGGAACACAGACAGGTAGGTGTGGAGAAATTGTTCGTGACGTGGAAGACACTGACTTTTAGACGAGCGAATCCTCAGCTGTTTGTCGAAGGCCAATACGTCCCCCTGGCAGTAACGGGCGACAAGGGGATTGCAGCCGGTTATGCCCGTCACTATGACGGTCAATGGATTGCCGTTGTCTTTCCCCTGGGGAGTATCACGCACCAAAACCTCTTCGAGGATGCCGGTCCAGACCCATTGCTGATCTTTCCCGACGAAGCTCCGGACACATGGGTCAATCGATTCACTGGAGAGGAATACGAACAAACCCATCAAATACCCCTGCGTTTGTTGTTTCAAAACTTCCCGGTAGCGCTACTTACCGCGCGGCACGACTTTGTTTCAAAGGGCTGAAAAAGTAATGCGGCGCGTCGGAAATTTTCTGAAAGAACTTTGGAGGGCCCTCAAACAAACGGTTACCGTATTCGGAGAGGCTGACCCGTTCAACAAAAGCATTGTAATCTCATACTATACGATTTTGTCGTTACCCGGCCTGCTCGTCATTATCATTAACATCGCAGGGTACTTTTTCGGAGACGAAGCCGTTACCGGAGAAATTTCGCGACAAATTGAGGATGCCGTTGGTGGAAACGCCTCTGAAGACATCGAGCGCATTGTTGCTACAGCATCGCAATCACAGGGAACAACTCTTTCCTCCGTTCTGGGCCTGGCTACCTTGATCTTCGGCGCGACGGGGGTATTCTACAACCTTCAACTGATCTTCAACACTCTTTGGGAGGTTAAACCCAAACCGAAGGGTAAGCTGCTAAAGCTTGTGAAGGATCGGGTGTTCTCTTTCGGTCTCATCCTCATCGTAGGTTTCTTGCTCCTGGTATCCCTCGTTTTGTCAGCCGCGTTGTCGGCGGTTTCCAACTGGGTCTCTACGCACATTTCGGATAGTCTTCGGGTGATTTTCAAGATACTCGACATCCTTTTTTCGTTTGGAGTGGTGACGGTGTTGTTTGCTGCAATGTTCAAATTCCTTCCCGACGCCAGTGTCCGGTGGCGTACGGTCTGGATTGGAGCCATCCTCACTTCGTTTTTGTTTGTGATCGCCAAGTTCCTTCTCGGGCTCTATTTCGGTAAAAGTGAACCCGGCTCAACTTATGGAGCGGCGGGATCGGTCGTGTTGATCATGCTTTGGGTGTCGTACGCGGGACTAATTCTTCTTTTCGGAGCAGCCTTTACGCGAGTGTGGGCCCGGCGCCGCGGGCATCGGGCGCCTCCGTCGGCACATGCGAGTTCTGCGGTGGGAGGCTAAATGAAAAAGGTCCAGCATGCGCTGGACCTCTCTCCAATTATTTCAAGCTGAGTTGCGTCAGGCGGCTTTCTTGACGCCTTCAAACTCTACTGTCTTCTGTTCCCTCAACTTGATCACACCAATTTTATCGAGGACTTTGATGACCTGATAAGTGGGGTCAAGTTCGTGCCAGCGAATACCGCCGAAGTTGGCGCGGTTGCCATGCTTGTGGTGGTTGTTGTGGTAGCTTTCCCCCATCATCAAGAAGTCGAACGGCAGGAAGTTTTTCGATGTGTCTCCTACTTCAAAGTTGCGGTATCCGTATTTATGGGCGAACCAGTTGATAATGGCACCATGAATCGGGCTCATCAGGAACATAACGGGCAGCAGCAACCATTGCCACCAGGCGGTTGCGAACTGGACGAAAAGGAAGGTATAAACCAATCCCCAGAAAATACGCGACGGCCATGAGCGTGCGAATTTGTCGAACGATTCCCATACCGGTACACCTTCGGTAAAGCGCTTATCCGGCACCATTTTGCGGTTGGCAATGGCTGAGTAGATCGTTTTTGTCTTCCACATCATGTTCCAGATGGTCTCGTCGTATTTCGGCGAGTGGGGATCATTTTCCGTGTCAGCAAAAGCGTGGTGCATGCGGTGCATAACACCGTATCCATAGGGGCTCAGGTAATTCGAGCCTTGAAATATCCAGGTAAGCACAAAGAATACCTTTTCAGTCGTTTTGTTCATCGTAAACGCCCGGTGGGACGCGTACCGATGGAGGAAAAAAGTCTGAAAGAAAAGCGAGAGGTACCAGTGGGCAGCAAAGATGAGCAGAATGGTCATGAAAATTAGGTTTACTGTTTTAGGCGGCCGTTAAAAATTCTTCCGGCGTGATAGATAAGACAAAAGCCGGGGCAGTTTTGTGACAGACTTCCGTCTTTTTTTTGAAAAAAATTAATCAGGCGAGCTTTAGTTGGGTGACAAGGTCGAACGGCTGTCCGGCGCAAGCCTTCCGAAAACCCTCCAGAAGGGCTTCTTTTCGGGGTTGAAGCAATGCTGCCAGTTGTAGTTTCTCATCAGTAATTTTCTTGCGCGCGCGGCAGAAGAGCTGGCGACAGTGATCCTGTTTCTTATCCAGCAATTGCTGAAGAGCCTTATAATCGAAATCAAATACTTCCTTCAATACATAAACCGCTCGCTCCAGGGGTTCAAGACGTGTATGAATAACCTGAAACGCCCTTGTGAGCTCGGCTTCAACATCGATATGCGAAAAGTCGGCCGTTTCGCGGAGTTTCTCAATAATCTCCGAAATATTAAGCGATTCAAGGTACTGTAATCGCTTGTTCTTTAGAGCGTTGAGGTGATTGAGGCAATTATTGGTTACGGAGCGGATCAAATAAGCTTTCGTATTGCGAATTTTCTCATGCTCCTGAGAAAGCCATTTGAGAAAGGTGTCTTGCACGATGTCCTGGGCATCTGCCTTGCACTTCAGCATGCGCATGGCAATGCGTTCAAGCAGCGGCTGATACATTGATATGATTTGCTCGTGCGTCAATTTTGGCTATTTTCAACAAAGGTAGTGGATAATTGCATAACGTCCGAGTACGGGACGTTTTCTATTTTTTCTACTTCCGCTATTCAAAACAAATCGACAAAGGCATGAAAAGAATCCTACTCGCTGCCTGTCTGCTGCTGACCCTATCGGGTTTGGCACAACAGCCCGTTTCTTCGAGCGATCGTCAGGTTGTATTTAAAAACGTCAATGTTATCCCTATGGATCGGGAGGGCGTATTGGAGCGTCAGGATGTTATTGTCCGGGCCGGACGCATTCAGGATATCGGCCCTGCGGGAAGCGTACGTTATGATCGGAACGCTGTCGTGGTGGAGGCTGCGGGCAAGTTTCTGATGCCGGGTCTTGCCGAGATGCATGCTCACGTCCCTCCTGACGGTGATATAGAATCAGCGAAGAATGTATTCACCCTGTTCCTTGTTAACGGCATCACGACGATTCGGGGGATGCTGGGTCACCCCAACCATCTCGTTTTACGGACGGGGGTTCAACGCGGCGAAATTTTGGGGCCGAACTTGTATACTACCGGTCCCTCTTTTAACGGGATGAGTGTAAAATCTCCTGAAGAAGGAGCTGCCATGGTTCGCCGACAAAAAGAAGCCGGCTACGATTATCTCAAGCTTCATCCCGGACTCACCCGGCCGAAATTCGACGCCATCGCCGCGGCGGCTAAGCAAGTTGATATCCCTTTTGTCGGGCACGTGTCTTACGGAGTCGGTGTGTGGCGTGCTATTGAGGCCGGGTATTCGTCGATAGATCATCTCGATGGTTTCATTGAAGGATTGGTCCCCAACATCGAGAAGATTCCGGAGCCGGAGGCCGGGCTCTTCGGTATGTATGTCGCAGACAAAGTTGACCGCGGTCAGATACCCCGTCTGATGAAAAGTCTCAAAGACAACAATATTTGGGTGGTCCCGACACAGTCTCTCGCCGAGCGGTGGTTTAGTCCCGACTATTCGGCCGATGATTTTCAACACGATCCCCACAACCGTTATATGCCGGAAGCGATTACACGGCAATGGATTAACAGCAAGAATAGTTTGATGAATAACCCTAAGTATGACGCGGAGCAGGTTCGGCGCTTTGTACAGCTACGTCGCGAGTTGATTCTGGAATGCCAGCGTAGCGGCGTGGGGCTCCTCCTGGGTTGTGATGCGCCGCAGATATTCAACGTCCCCGGATTCTCTACCCATAACGAACTCGAGTACCTCGTTAAATCAGGGCTGACGCCATATGAGGCGCTTGTAACCGGTACCGTCAACGTCGCGCGTTACCTTGGAAGGCCTGATGCAGGGCTTGTTGCGAAGGATGCCGTTTCCGATCTCATTCTTCTGGACGGAAATCCTCTGGAAGACATCAACAACGTCCGGAAGATTTCCGGAGTGTTCATTGGCGACAAGTGGCTCGACGCAACGTTCATCGAAGCCGCGCTCAAGAAACTGGAAACCGCTCAGTAGACGCGCTGGTCTATTGCCATCGACGGGGATTATATCCCGTGCCTTTTACCCGACGAACAGGACCACCTCTGGCGGCACTTGCACCCGTGCGCGACTGGGCGTTGAAGATGTGAACCGCCACCGTTACTTCGTGGGTGCCAGTGTTGAATACACCCAGGTCGTTAAGGGGGTAGTCGTAGCTGTAAGCGAAGCTGAACATGTCAATGCGTAAGCCGAGGAGAATTGAAGCTGCATCGTTGGTTCGGTAGGAGAAACCACCCCAGTACTGATCAAAGTTTGCTTTAATCATGGCATCGGCTTGCCAGGTTTTGCTATCGGTCAGTTTTGCCAGCGCTACCGGCTCAATGGAAAACCTCTCAGTAAGGGGGAACCGGTAACCCGCAATCAGGTAGTAGGTACGTCCTACCGTGTTCGGGTTCTCTGGAGCGGTGAAGATGTCGGAGCGACTCTCAATGAGGTTGAGCACCGATATGCCTACAAAGCCATTGTCATCGTTGATATAGACACCGGTCGCGGCATCCGGGACCAGCCTGCTGTTTTGACGACTTAGGGCATAGACGGCGGGGTCGTTCGGCTTGTCCGTCCGGAGGCTGCTGACGTCGAACTTGAACTGATACAGCAACAGCGACATTCCAAAGGAAAGCCATCGTCTCCCCTCAGAATCGAGGGCGAAATGGCGAGCCACAGAAGCTTGCAGGCCTGTATTTCGCGCCGGCCCGCCAACATCATTGTACAGGACGAGTCCCAGCCCGATATGCCTTCCAGCGAAAGCCTGCGACGACAATGTCTGGGTATAGGGGGCATCCTTCAGTCCTTGCCACTGTTGTCGAAAGTTCAATCGGATAGGAATTTCTTCTTCTACGCCTGCGGAGGCCGGATTGTAGGCCAACCGGTTCTCATAAAAGTGCGTCCGCGGAGTGTATTGTTGAGCATAGATCCACGTGGTCGTCGTGACAACGGAGGCTATTGACAGCAATATTTTTATGGCAAACCGGTTCATCGGATAATAGTTAAGGTTCCAGTGAATGGCGCATCGCCATTGTTCAGCTTAATGGTATAGTAATACACACCCGGGGGAACGATTTGGTTTTGATACGTTCCATCCCAGGGCTTCTCATAGCCCTTCGAGTAAAAGACGCGTTGCCCCCAACGGTCAAACACGGCTACTTCCATCTCAGGATATTCTTCGTAGTGGTTAATGACCCACAAGTCATTATAATCGTCTCCGTTAGGCGTAAAGGTATTCGGAACACCAACGGGGGTGATACACGCCTCAGGGGTGACGGGTACTTCAAACTCGGCTTCGTACTTGCAACTCTGTGCGTCGGTAAGTACCACCGAATAGGTGGCACCTCGCAGCTCGTCAATCGTAAGCGCCGTTTCTCCGTTGGACCAAAGAACGGAATAGCCTGGAGTTCCCCCTTTCGGGCGAATGGCAATACGGCCGTCCGTTTCATCCTTACAACTTACAGCGGTCACCGTCACCCGGAAATCCAGACTGTCGGGCTGTCCGACCCTGATTTCACCAAACCGGGAACAGCCAAGCGCGTCGACTACAACAACCTGGTATTGCCCGGCCGGAAGCCCGAGCAAGTCTTCCGAACGATCATCGGTCGACCACAGAACGGAGTACGGCGTGGTTCCACCGCTGACGCTCAGATCAATTATCCCGTCGGGCTTACTGAAGCATGTCGCATCTTCTGCTTCGAGGTTGATGACAAGAGGATTCGGTTCCTCCACGCGGACGCGGTCGCGCAAAGTACAGCCATTGGCATCTGTTACCTGCAACGTATAGTCGTCGCGATAAAGATTCACCGGATTCGCGGTGGTATCGCCGAGAACAAACGAGGAGTTCGACCAGCTATACCGATAATCGGGTGTACCCCCCGTTACGTGGGCGACGATTTCTCCGTCGGGAAGATCAAAACAACTCGCCTTCTTAACATCAAACGTCACACCGAGTGGCGGTGGCTGCGGGACCACAATCGTTTCAATAAGGACGCAATTGTTGGCATCGGTGATGGTAATGTCATGACCGCCCGCCGATAGGTTGAAGACATCGGGAATAGTGACACCATTGCTCCAGTCGTAACGGTAAGGCTGGACGCCGCCGAAGGCTGTTACGCGAACGGAGCCGTCCTCTCCCCCATTGCATGACACCGCCGTTATGGAAGGAACGATCCTCAGCTTCTCAGGTTCGCGTATGGTAACTCCATCGATAGCTTCGCAGCCGTTGAAGTCAAGGACTCTAATGCTATAAATATCCGCCGTAAGCATGGAGACGTCTTCCGTGATTTCTCCGTTCGACCATTGATATGTATACGGTGTTGTTCCCCCTTCCACCGTTAGGTCTATACTCCCCTGCGGTTCCCCATGACACTGCACGTGGGTTGCCGATAATGAAGTAGTCAAGAGACGCGGTTGATCGATCGTGATGAATTCGGTAGTGGCGCAACCATAGCTGTCCGTGACTTTGACAAAGTGCGTTCCCGCGGGCAAATCGCTACGGAAATCCTGGTCATAGCCGTCGAACCACTGAATCTCATAAGGTGAAGTATCGGCACCTTTCGGCGTGATGGTCAACTTAGCAGTTCCATTGGATTCGCCAAAACAACGCACCGGCGTCCCTGCGATACTGAATGTATAATTACATTGAGCCCACACCCCAACGGCAGGTGACAGAAATATCATACATAGGAGGAGCGTGCGTTTCATTTGAGAATCATCAAGTAACCTTGTTGAACGGCTTCGCCGTTGCGCAAATCAACAACGTAGTAATAAGTGCCGGGCTCGAGCGTCTTGCCATTAAACTTGCCATCCCACGGACGGTCATAGTTCGTTGATTCGAAGACAGCCATGCCCCATTTGTTAAAAACCTTTACCGTAGCCCCCGGATACAAATCGAGGTTGCGAATGTTCCATTCATCGTTAGTCCCATCGCCGTTGGGCGAAAATGCATTGGGGATAAACAGACAATCAGCTTCGTTTCCGCGGATCTCCCTGCTTTCCGTTACCTGGCATCCTACGGCATCCATTACCGTTACGGAATATGTTCCTACAGGAAGATCACTGATAGTCTCCGTCGATTCGCCCGTCGACCACTGCACGGTATAGGGAGGAACTCCACCCTGTATCGAAGTAATGGTCAGCTGGCCGTCCGCTTGTTCCATGCAACTGACATCTTCCCGGGAAATATGAACACGAACGGGTTGCGGGTCGGTGAGGCGTGCTTTGTTGGAGTAAACGCATCCCTGTGCATCAGTCACGGTAACGGTATAGGTACCCGCAGGGACAAAACTGAGGTCTTCGACGGTTTGTCCGTTCGACCATTGGTATGTGTACGGAGGCGTTCCTCCCTGAACGGTCAGGTCTAGCGAACCGGAACTGGTATTGAAGCAATTTCCGATCATCGCCTTGATATCGGCATGTAAGGGGCTCTGAGGCTCCGTCACTTGGCCCTTGCGGACCACACGGCAACCACGACTATCAGTGACTTCTACGGCGTAATTTCCTCGCTGCAGGTGAGCAATGGTAGCACCGGTTTCACTCAAGGTGACGAGGCTGTCGTACCATCGATATTGGTAGGGAGGCGTTCCACCATCAACCGCGACCTGAAGGGATCCATCGTTCAGACCAAAGCAACTCACATCCGACAACTTACTCAGTGTAGCTTCCAGCTCGGTGGGTTCAACCAGTGTTACAGCATCGGTAGCGGTACATCCATTGGCATCGGTTACTTCTATGCTATAGGTGTCACCCTCCAGAAACTGCTGATCACGCAGAGAGGAGCCATTCGACCATTCATATCGATAAGGAGCTGTACCTCCCTGGACAAATATTTCGATTGAACCATCATCAGCGCCTGCACACGACGGATCAACGGCTTTGGCGATACCGAGCTCCAGCGGAAGAGGATCTTCAAGGGTAAGTGATGTTGTTGCGCTACAGCCCATTCCATCGGTAGCGGTGACTTCATAAGTCCCAGCTGTTTTTCCTGAGACGAAAGGTGTGATTTCACCCGTAGACCACGTGTAGGTTAGGGCGCCGGTACCGCCTGTGCCGGTGACTTCAATTTCCGTATCCCCCCCGGCACACGCAATCGTACCTGCATCGAGTTGGAGGTCGATCGCTGGAGGCTGGAGAATTTCTACGGTCTCGATAAACTCACACCCATTGGCATCCGTGACTTTGACATAATGTCGGCCTGCGGGCACGTCTACAGGGTTCGGGTCGGTGCTTCCAAAAGACCATTCGTACTTCAGGGGCTCGACTGCGTCGGGAATCGTGGTGACGATCGTTCCCGTGCTATCGCCATGACAAGAGATGTGTTCTACCGCGAATTGTGTTTGACGCTTCCGCGGATAGAGACGAAAAGGTTGCGGGACGTCAACAACATTGAATCCACCGAGTTCCCATTCATCTTCAAAGTAGGGCGGAAAGTCCTGGCTCACGAGTGTAATGGGGGCCGGATCAACCAGCGGCGGAGGATCTACTGTGGCACCGGGAAATCCGACGGGGCCTATACAGATGTTGCTGGCAAAAGGGATAGGAATACAAACGCGGGGAATGATGATATAGGGGTCGATGATAAGGGCGAAATCAAATACCGCGAAGTCGAGCTCAAGCGCGATGTTGTCGAATGTCTTATTGGAGAACCGATTCCGTATGCGGTGTTGGGCGTAGACATCCATGAAGTCGTAGTGGCAGGGAAAACGCACACTGATAGAATCGCCTGCTTCGTATTCGAATTTCACGCCACGACCCGGAATGTTCCCCGATTTTCGGCTGTGAATGACATAGTCGACGGTGTCCGGGAACGTCAGCGTAGTGTAGATGGTCGGCCGAAAATGAAACTCCTGGCTCTGGCTGATGGGTATATTGAAATCGATCGAGACAAGTGCCCATTCGATCGTGATGCCCCGCATCGTCCCAGTCGCATCCGGGAAGATGTTTTGGGTGAACGACCCTTGGATCACCTGCATCGCGGGCTTGATCGGCGGAATGTAGCCCAGTAACTCTATAATGTTTACCGAGGGAATAACATAGGGATCACTGCCCGAGGCCGAGAGATTGATCCCATTAAGAGACGATGTAGTCTCCACATCGGGAAACTTCAGAGTGCCCGAAAAGGCGCCATTGCTGATCGTCCACTCCGGAGT
Source organism: uncultured Roseivirgaceae bacterium (assembly GCA_964532595.1). Lineage (GTDB taxonomy): Bacteria > Bacteroidota > Bacteroidia > Cytophagales > Cyclobacteriaceae > Chryseosolibacter. The sequence goes on along the minus strand of CAZHIQ010000010.1, from coordinate 68,548 downwards.
TTCGTCCTCGTCAAAGCCGGAGGGAAAGAAACATTGGATCGGGTTTTCGGGTGGAGAATTCAACTGATTGTTACAAACGATGGTCAGCCCCGTCTTGCTCATCTCGAAGAAGGTGAAGGGTTCGTCATAGAGGGGACTGGGCATTGGAATACCCGGAGGAGGGACAATCGAGACACGCGGCGTGCATCCCGCAAAGCAGGCGCGAAAACCAAAGCTAGCGTCGAAGAGCATTCCCATATAGAGTCCGATCTTACCCTCGTCTGCACTGGGGTACTCTGTCTTAAGGGTTGCACCAGGCAGCGCCTGGAAGCCGGAACGAATGACAACCGTTTCGCCAGGATTGAACGTATTGTCATCGGGCACTTCCATGTTCACCATCGCCGGATAGTCGACATCGATCGATCCTGCCGTGAATCCCGAGATATCAAATTCAAACGGGCCTACGCCAAAGGCAACGTGTCCATCGAGCACTGCCCCAAAGTCCAGCCCGGAGAATCGAAATTTGGTGAATGACTCGGTATTGAAGGGAACCTCTACCTTGTACTGGGGGAAGATCTGAAAGTTCATGTTGAGCCCCGGTGCACTGCCCCCTCCCCACATCGACTGCCCGGTTGTCTGAAATACCGGATACTGTTGAACTGTCTTCTGAGCGATTGCCCAAGGTCCGACGGTAAGCAACGCGAATATCCAGATGTACTTCATCCTAATGGATCACAAAACTGTTCATGATCTTTTTGACCTCTTCCAAAACCTGATCCTGGAACACTACGGGATAGTTCCCAATAATCAGGTACTGGTCCTGGCCATGCACTTTGAGCGTTGTATAGCGCCCGAATGAATGACCCTGAAGTGAATACTCCATCCAATAGGTCTTGTCCGACGATTGTGAATGACTTTGACGACTCACAGCGGACTCTTCCCTGAAGTCTGTGATTTCATAACGCGGATCTTCAAAGAAACTCCGCGGTAGGCCCCCTTGCGCAGTCATGCGCTGTTGTTGCTGTTGAGGCTGTGAGGGCATTTTTACAACGATGACAAACGTTCCGCTGACTTTGTGAATCACGCCGGGGGGATTCTCCTGTACTTCGAAGTGTTGAGGAAGAAAACAGCTGAATTGTTTTCCGGGGAGCGTTATCATGTGGCCTTCACCATCGCTTAATTGTGCGAATGCCGTGTTGACACCTAGCAACGCAGTCGCTAGCAGGAGTAGTCTTATCATTCAGTTTTGGTTAGGCGCGGAAAATTACCACTATTATGGCGTTCTGACAAGTATCTTTCTTTTCCATGTACTACTTTTGAGAACCTGACCAGAAGATACCTGTTGATTGATGTATTCTCCTCGAGCATTTTGTCTGTTAGTGACACTACTCTTAATGGTGACTGCTGTGCAAGCGCAGTGGGTGCGAACAGCGAAGACCAGAGCCTTTAGTTTTTCAAACGGTGTAGCACCCGATGCTGATGGTAACGTCTTCACCGTAGGGGTGTTCACGTGTGTCACCTCCTTTGATGGAACAACCTTATCCAATAACGCATGCGGCGAAATCACACCGCCTGCGCCAACCGAGACGCAGACAGACGGATTCATTGCAAAACGCGACGATCAGGGAAACCTTCTATGGGTGGTACAGTTTGCGGGAAGTCCCGGCAACAGGCTTTTCGTCAGTGATGTCGCGGTCGACCTTAATGGTGATGCCTATGTGGTGGGCGCATTTACCGGATCGCTTGATCTGGTTGCCGAAACCCTGAGCAATCCCGATGGCACTACTGAGTATTTTATAGCAAAGGTAAGGGGGACTGACGGCGCGGTCGAATGGGTTCAGTCAGACGTAGCCGACGCAGAGTCTGAAACCGCTGCGCGTAAGATTGTGACGACGAAAGACGCGATCTATGTTACGGGTTCAGTACGTGACGATTTTCAGATCGGTGCCGTAACAGACAGCACGGGGCGCGAAGCCTCCTTCGTCGCGTCGTTTGATTTTGATGGCAGCCACCGCTGGACGGACTTTTTCCGGGAGATCAATCCCAACGGGCAGTCGCGTGGAAAAGCCATCACGGCACACGGTGACAGCATCTGGGTATTCAGCAGCTTCCGCGATACGGTAGCTATCGCGGGGACGCCGACGCCCCCCCCGGGACCTGACGGGACCATTGAGGCGGGTGTCATCTGTCTCTATGATGCCGCAGGAACGCTGTTGAACACCATTATCACGAATACTCCGAAGATAGAAGCGCTGGCGTTTCATCGGCCTCACGATCGACTCTACCTGACCGGACGTTCGGAGGGGATCACTGCCGTAGGAGAAGATACCCTTTTTACCGCAGCAGGCACGCGCGCGTTTGTCAGTAGCCATGACGTTGATGCCAATGCGACGTTGCAATGGTTTGTCCCCATCACGGCAGGCGCAACGGTACCCCTGACGGGCACAGGTATAAGTATCAGTCCTTCCGGTGATGTCCTGGCCGGCGGGGTCTTCAGAGGGGCTTCTGTGAGCCTGCCCTCTTCCTCCGCCGCAGGCGGCGGTGATGTAAGTGCCTTCCTTCTCCGCCTCGATGCCGCGGGCAATGAGTCCTGGGTTCAGACTTTAGGAGGTTCCGGCTATGACACCCTGTCGTCGGTGGCCGCCAGCGCTGATGACCGTATCTATGTTTCCGGTTATTACAGCAATTACCTTCGCGTTGCCGGCGACGAACTTCATAGCACAGTTCCGAACAGCTTCACCGCACGTGTCGACATCTGTCCCGCCCTTAGGGCCGACCGCATTTCAGCAGATACAACCTATATATGCGATCGGGATGTCGCCATCCTGTCAGCGCTGAACAACCCTTCCTATTCGTACCAATGGTATCATGAGGAAAGCCCCATCACCGGCGCTACCATGGCGGATGTTGAAGCAACGGAGGCGGGCTATTACCGCGCAGAAGTAACCGGAGAAGGATGTACAAAGTTTACACCGCCGGCCTTGCTGATCCTTAATCCGCTACCCGACTCCCAGGTGATCACCAACGATCCGCTGGAGCGCTGTGAAGGGGATACGGTAAGGCTGACCGGCCCCGTAGGGTCGTACACCTTCATGTGGTATCGCGACGGCGCGCCTACAGCATTAACATCCCGCGACGTAAAGATCACGACCGATGGCGACTATCATCTGAGAATTGAAGATGCCATAGGGTGTTCTATCGAATCGGATACCTTCGCCCTGCGCTTCCACGCTTATCCGTCCGACGTGCTCACGCCTCCGCCCGGCGTCTATACCTTCTGTAGTGGCGACGGGATGCAACTGCACGCCGACGACTCCCAACCGGGGATGGTGTGGCAATGGAAACGCGATAATGTGACCATAGCCGATGCCACTACAGCTTCGCTAACCATAACGGAGTCGGGGATATACCACGCGGTCGTGACTAACTCTATAGGGTGTGCCACGACGACGCTCGCTGACACCGTCATTGTACAGCTTTCTCCGGTGGTAAATCTAAACGATAACGTACTGCCCAGTAGCATTTGCGAGGGCGAGAGCATTCGGTTCGTTTCTCCCTTCGTAATTGGCCAAACGTACCAGTGGTTCCGTAACGGATCGCCGTTGCCCTCGGCTACCGAAAACACTCTTGACGTGAACGAGGCCGGCACATACCAGGTGCGAGCCAATAATACGCTGTGTGAGGCTTTTTCGGAGACTTTCGATTTGACTGTAAATGAACTTCCCGACGCGGAAATTCTCAATCCCACTCCTGCGAGCATTTGCGAGGGAGACGGGTATGCATTGCTGGCAAGGGAGGAACCAGACTACCAGTATCAATGGCTGCGAAATGGGCAGTTGATCACCGACGGGACAGAACCTTCCTTGTCTGTTGGCGAGACAGGGAATTACAGCCTTCGTGTGGCTAATGTGCACGGATGTACCGACACCTCACCGGCGACGTTCGTTCAGGTGAACCTGCTGCCTCCTGCCCTGCTCACGACGAATGATCCACTGACGTTTTGTGAAGGAGGAAGCGCAATACTGCTGGCCAACGCAGGAAACGCACTCACTTACCAATGGCTGCGTAATGGAGTGGTTGTAGGTGGCCAAGCGCAGCGATCTCTGGAGGCTTCAATGGAAGGCTCTTATCAGGTCAGAGTAACCAATAGCAATCTGTGTAGCAACGTCTCCGCACCGCTTGTTGTAGAGACTGTCGCTTATCCCGTTGCTACGCTGTCGGCCGATGGCGGACAAACCAGCGTGTGCGAGGGAAGTGCGCTACTCCTGCGTGCGGGCTCGGGTCCTGGCTACAACTATCGGTGGATGCATAACGGTCTCACCATCGCCGGGGCCAGCGGCCCGGAATATGAGGCACTTGCTGCGGGTAGCTATCGGGTGATCGCGGAAGTTGCTGCATGCCGCGATACATCCGCCGCAGTTACGCTGAACCTGAAACCAAATCCCAAACCGGTAATTGAGAGAAATGAGGCGTTCCTCTCCATTGCTCTCTTCGGTAATATTCAGTGGTATCGCAACGGATCGCCTATTGCAGGAGCAAACCTGCAAAGTGTAAGGGTTAACCAGGATGGTGTCTATCACGTCGAAGTTGTCAACCAGGATGGATGCGAGGCTACCTCCGAGCCTTTACCCATGTGTGTGCCTCTTGTCCAGATCAGGCGGGACCAGGATGTTCTGGAAGTCACCCCCGCGGCATCGTCTTATGCGTGGTATTATTACGGCCTTCCGGTGGAAGGAGGCGTAGGACGTCGGTTGACTGCACAGCAGTCGGGTGAGTATTCGGTAGTAGTCACCAGCGACGATGGCTGCGTAATGGAGACGGAACCCGTCACCGTGTGCGTCCCCTACCCTTACATCGAAGAAGACGATTTCTCCGGTGTCTTGTATGCCTTCCCTCATCCGGCAACCTCATATCAATGGTATCTCGACGGGATGGCCGTGCCCGGGGGAACCACACAGGTACACATTCCGGAGGCTGCAGGCAGCTATTACGTTGAAGTTACCGATCTTGACGGATGTGTATCTACTTCGCGGGCGTGGACCATTTCGCCGATCACGGGGGTGGATTCCCCTTGGGAAGTTTCACTGAGGTTCTTTCCGAACCCGGTCCGCGATGTACTTATCGTCGAGTCGGAGCTTGCAGAAGAAGCTCGACTTCTGATGGTTGACGCAATGGGGCGGGAAGTCCTGAACTTGGCTTACCCGTTGCAAAATTCCGAAATCGACTTGCGGTCTTTCCCCGCAGGCACCTATATAATCCGGATCGTAACCTCCGGCGGCCAGCAGGCGGCGTGGAAGCTGGTGAAGGAATAGGTTTATAGCCGCATTCTTATCCCCGCCCGTAGGAGTAGTCCGGTGAACCATACACAAAGAAGTGCGAACAGGAACGACTTCATAAGGCCTAACGCGCCCGACAGCATAACGTCGGGAAGAGGGATGCCCGATAGCTGCTTGATGAAATAGCCGTAATGGGGCATCAGGTAGCACAACAGGGTGGCCACGCCCGCGGGCTTAGCCCATCGGAACCAGTGGGCTTTCCCCCCGATGTCAACGATCCAATAAAGGACAAGGAATGCCGCAATGGTGATGGCGCTACACACGAAGAGCCATGAAGGTGTTTCGTACTGCTTGGAAATTCCCCAATAGGGCCGCAAAATAACCGAGAGACCGAAGAGTGCAATGGCAGCGCACGCAAGTACAAGCGTTAACGTTTTGTTTTTGCCGAGTTGACGATAATGTTCAAAGACCAAGGCGGTGAGCACACCGCCAAGGGCAAGGGCGGTTAATGTTCCACCGCGGATGGCGGGAGGAATGAAGTTCAGGAAGGAAGGTATCATGCCCGCATGATGCATAATGCTAAGCAGGCAAAAGAAAAGCCAGAAGCCAAAGATTACGGGTATTCGGTTTCGGGCAAATACCGCGATAGTCGCACTCGCAAGATATGCCCATCCGATTAGTCCGAGAATCCCCCACCAACGCGGACCGAAGGTGCGCAGGGCGTCATCAGGGCCGCCGCGGTATATCCAAGCCAGTACCAGCAAGATGACAATGGCCAGCGCTCGCAAACCCGGAGCCAGGAGGCGATGGCGACTTGCGTCGTATTGGTGCCAGATCATGATAAAACACGTACAGACAACGGGGCCCCATACCCAACGCGGAATGCCAGTAGCCTCAGCGTTGATGCCTTCTCCGTTGACCAACCATACGCCCATAACGAGTAAGGCGACACTCCGCCATACGACATGCCCCAACAGTTGAGCGGTGGAATCACCTTTTCGGCGTCGGTTCTTCAGCGCATAGGGAATGGATAATCCAACAATGAACAGGAAGGCGGGGAAAATGACATCCGACAATCCCATCCCGTCGACATTTACATCGACGTGTAACAACCATTGCGGGATATTGGTGAGTGACCAGAGATCGTTAACGAACACCATGGTTACCATCGTAATAGCCCGGAGAATATCAATCGTATTGATACGTTCCGGACTTAAACGATCAGTTACCTGAGAGGGTGAGGTCGCAAGGGTTTCAGTCTTCATAGCGGTCAGTCAAAACAGCAACAACTGCGCAGCTGACCACGAAGATATTACAATTTTCCACCGAAGCCTGATTCCTTCATTTCGTCCTGAAGAATGAAGGGCTGATTGCGGAGCCGCTTCCCTGTTGCGGCGAAAAAGGCGTTGGCTACCGCTCCCCCTGTCGGAGGAAGGGCGGGCTCGCCTAATCCGGTGGGTGAAATGCCGTTGTCAACAAAGTGCACTTCCACCGCGGGCACCTCCTTCATGCGCACAAGGCGGTAGTCGTGAAAGTTGCGTTGCTCCGGCAGGCCATCGCGAAACGTCAGGTTTCCAAACATCGCGTGACCAAAGCCATCGACGATTCCTCCCACCACCTGTTGACGTGCGCCGCTTAAATTGACGACAATTCCACAATCGGCCGCTGCATAAATCTTCTTCAGCACAGGGCTGTTGTTATTAATCTCAACTTCGGCAATTTGCGCGACATACGAACGGTGCGAGAAGTATACACTGAAGCCCTGGAATACGCCTGACTTTTTGCCCCACCCTGCTTTTTCGGCAACCAGTTTTGTCACCGAAATCATGCGATCGATGTCGTAATGGATCTCCCCGACGGGATTGCGTTTGGCTCGTTCAAGAAGCTCCAGTCGAAACGCTATCGGATCTTTGTTTGCTGCCCGGGCCACTTCGTCGAGGAAAGACTGTTCCGCAAACGCGAGGAAGTTGGTAATAGGCGCACGCCAGGCCCCGGTGGTAATAGGAGACGAATAGTCGATGGAGTCAATCAGCAGATTGTCGACGGCTCCTGACGGGAAGTTGTGTTCGCGCGTGCTGTTGCCAGCGTTGATACCCACGCCGCGCAGTTTATATCCCGTCATGTTGCCTTTGTCGTCGAGGGCGGCCTCAAAGCGGTAGCGGACTGCAGGACGGTAGTGCCCGCCTGCCTGATCGTCTTCCCGCGTCCACATCACCTTAACAGGCCCTTTGATAAGACGGGATACGTGTACGGCGTCGAGTACGTAATCACTTTGAAGCCGCCGACCAAAGCCTCCACCAAGACGGGTGAGCTCCAGGGTTATTTTCTCCGGTGAAATACCCAGTAGTGTAGCTGTAGCGTTGCGTGCCCGTTCGGGTGTTTGAGTCGGTCCCACCAGTTCTACTCCGTCGGGGCGCACATGCGCGAAGAAGTTCATCGGTTCCAACGGAGCATGGGAGAGAAACGGGCATTGATATTCACTGCGGATTACCTTCGCAGCGCTTCTGAAAGCGGAAGCAACATCGCCATCGCTTCGTCGAACAGTGGATTCAGGACTGTCGAGCAGTTCTTTAAGAACACGGTCATGATCAGCCGTACTCTCGACGACGCCGTCGGGTTCGTACTCCACCTTTAGTGCACGGCGTGCTTTCATGACGGGCCACGTACTCTTGCCGACAATTGCAATATTCTCTCCGAACGTCACCACATCGGTGATGCCTGGCACCTTTCGCACGTCCGAATCATCGATCGACTTGATTTTCTTGCCAAAAGGAGGGCGTTGAACCATCGCCACCTGCATGCCTTCCCGGTAGAAATCCAACCCGTAAAGAGGCTGGCCTGTCACCATCTCATGGTTGTCAATGTTGGCTATGGGTTTGCCGATGAGCTTGAATGTCGACGGATCCTTCAAGGGCACATCCGAGGGCACGGGTACCTTTGCTGCGTCGGCGGCGAGCTCTCCGTAAGACAGCTTGCGACCACTTTTCTTGTGGATCACGGTGCTGTTTTCGGCGATAAGAGTACTCGCCGGAACTTTCCAGCGTTTCGCCGCGGCCTCAAGCAACATTTGCCGGGCTGTAGCTCCGGCTTTGCGCAGCCGTTCCCAGGAATGCGGAATCGCCCCGCTGCCTCCCGTGACCTGGCGATCAAACCGCTTGGTGTCGAGCGGTGCCTGAACAACCCGGACGTGCGACCAATCCGCGTCGAGCTCCTCCGCCACAATCAGGGGAAAGGAAGTCTTGACATTCTGACCTAGTTCGGGATTGGGTGAAAACAACGTAATGATGCCGTCGGGTGAGAGCTGGAGATAGCTGTTGAAGGTGATGTTCTCCGCAGGACTACTGAGCACCTTGATACCGGCGGAAGACTCCGACCAATGAAAGCCGAGCATCAAGCCGCCCCCTGTGGCGGCGGCGATTTTGATGAAGTTGCGGCGGGAAGTTTTTGTCAGGGATGTCATCGTTACGGCTTCATTTTGGTGGCAGCAAGAAGTACAGCTTCACGAATACGGTGATAAGTTCCACAGCGACAGAGGTTTCCGTTCATGGCATTATCAACCTGCTCCACCGTAGGGTTGGGGGTCGAAGCAAGAAAGGCTGTGGCCGTCATGATCTGACCCGCCTGACAATAGCCGCATTGCGGAACGTCAACTTCTTTCCAGGCTTGTTGCACCGGGTGGTTGCCGTCTTCAGATAATCCTTCGATCGTGACCACCGGATTGTCGCGGACAGCAGCCACAGGAAAGGTGCACGACCGGCTGGGGCGACCGTTCAGATGCACCGTGCAGGCGCCGCATTGGGAAATACCGCACCCATATTTTGTACCCACCAGACCAAGGTGGTCACGTAAAATCCAAAGAAGGGGCGTGTCGGGATCCGCGTCAACCTCGCGTGGTTGGCCGTTGATCATGAGCTTGTACTGAGGCATGTGGAGGAGAATTTCTTAACGGAAATTAAAGATCAGATCGCTAAGATTCAAACCGCCCGTGATCATATTCAAACTTTTCAGACGCCCGGCCGTGCTGCCCTTTTCCACCTGTCCTTCTTTCCTTATCATTGCGCCACCCACTACGTGCTATGATAAACTTTGGACGAACACAACTTGAGAAGCTCATTATTCATAAAGTCGGAAATCCGTTGCAGGAGGAGCCCGTAATTTTGTCAGACGAGCTGACGGATACGGCAGCTCAACCTGAGTTGGATCGCATACTCACCTCCTATTTTCTCTCTCCTTTCCGGGAGCCCGTCTTTTATCATTTTCATCATGTGTCGTCACTTGATCTCAACGAAGTCTATACCGTGGCTTCAGCCATCTTCGAAGACGAGGAAGTGTTTGTCGATCGATCAAAAGATCTGGCTAACATCCTGTACGGGTACTCAAATCATCCGAGGATAAAGGGCGGTGAAATGTATGTCGCGTACTTTGGCGACTGCATTTTCAACGAAGAGTCGGTCGATGCGATCGGGATATTCAAGTCCGAAAACCGCGAAACATTTCTCAAGGTGTTTCAGGAAGATGCCTATTTCGGCGTGAACCACGACCAGGGTATCAGCGTCAAGAAACCGGACAAAGCCTGTATCATTTTTGACACCAGAAAAGAGGAAGGTTATCGCGTTTGTGTCCTTGACACGCAAAGTAGTGGAGAAGAAGCACAGTACTGGAAAGACGAGTTCCTGAAGCTTAAACCGGTGGCCGACAACTACTATCAGACCCAAAACTATCTCGATCTTACCCGGAATTTTGTCACGGACCGGCTCGACGAAGAGTTTGATATTTCCAAGGCTGACCAGATCGATTACCTCAACCGTTCAATCAATTACTTCAAGAAGAACGAAACGTTTAATGAGCAGGAGTTCGCGCGTGATGTATTTCAACACGACGAAGTCATCACGTCCTTTCGTAAATTCAAGGGAGATTACCAGAACGAGCACCAGGTCAATGTTGTACCCGAGTTTGAAATTGCCGTTAATGCCGTAAAAAGACAGGCGAAAGTATTTAAGAGCGTACTTAAGCTTGATCGCAACTTCCACATCTACATTCATGGAGACCGCTCATTAATCGAGAAAGGCGTCGATGAAGATGGCCGGAAGTTCTACAAACTTTACTACGACGAAGAGCGTTAAGGTGGTTTGCTGGCGGCCATGGCCCCTGTTTTTTTGACTATCTTTGTTTCAGAACCGACTACAGGTATGAAACATGTTCGTCTAACACTTTTTCTGGCCATAGCAATGGGTTTGATATCAACGCAATCGGGAGGCTCGGCCTTTACTGACTCGGGTGACGAGTCTGCACAAAAGAATAATCCGCTTTTAGCGGCATGGACGGGGCCTTATGGAGGTGTCCCTGCTTTCGACAAGGTCCGGGTAGCTGATTTTGAACCGGCCTTACAGGCGGCGATGGACGAGAAACTCGCCGAGATCGAGCGCATCACTTCTACCCAAGCGGCCCCCTCTTTCGAAAATACCATAGCGGCTTTGGAGCGTAGTGGAAAAACGCTTTCGCGGGTGACCACGGTCTACGGCGTCTGGAGCTCTACGATGAGTTCGCCCGAGTTTCGCGACGTTCAACGCAAGATGGCGCCGAGACTTGCGGCCTTCTCTGATAAGATATATCAGAACGAAAAACTCTTCTCCCGTATCGAGGCGGTGTACAAGGCGCGTGAAGCGAGCAACCTCACGGCTGAACAACAGCGCCTCGTGTGGCTGTATTACACTAACTTTGTTCGTCAGGGTGCCCGCCTGAACAAGGATCAGAAGAAGCGATTGTCGGCCATCAACCAGGAACTGGCCGGTCTTTTTACCCGGTTCAGCCAAAACGTTCTCGCCGATGAGAATGAAAGGATGCTGGTCATAGATCACGAGAATGATCTCGCAGGTCTACCCTTCTCCGTAAAGACAGCCGCGGCAGAAGTGGCAAAAGAGAAGGGGCTGGACGGCAAGTGGGTCATCTCCAACACACGTTCGTCGGTTGATCCGTTCCTTACCTATTCGGGAAAGCGAGCGCTGCGGGAACGCGTATGGAAGATGTTCGTTAATCGCGGCGACAACGGTGACGAGCACGACAACAACCGAATTATCACGGACATTCTGAAGTTGAGGCTGGAGCGCGCCCGATTGCTGGGATACGAAACTCACGCCCATTGGCGCCTCGAGAACACCATGGCTAAGACTCCGGAAGCGGCGATGGAGCTGCTGGAGGCTGTCTGGAAGCCCGCGATTGCTCGCGTGCAGGAAGAAGTGGCTGACATGCAGGCGCTGGCCAATAAAGAGCGCGCAGGGATAACCATCGCGCCCTGGGATTACCGTTACTATCAGGAAAAGGTGCGCAAAGCGCGCTACGACCTGGATCAGAATGAGGTAAAGCCTTATCTGCAGCTCGACAAACTGCGCGAAGGGATGTTCTGGGTTGCAGGTGAGCTTTTCGGTTTTGCGTTCAGTCCGGTAGAAGGTGTCCCCGTCTATCATCCCGATGTCAAAGTATGGGAGGTGAAAGATAAATCATCGGGAGCGCACGTTGGCTTGTGGTATTTTGATCCCTATGCGCGGGAAGGCAAGCGTTCGGGGGCATGGATGAACGCCTATCGCAAGCAGGAAAGCATGGATGGCCCGGTCACGACCATCGTTTCAAACAACTCGAACTTCGTCAAAGGAAAGCCGGGCGAGCCGGTGCTGATCTCATGGGACGATGCTACGACGCTTTTCCATGAATTTGGGCACGCACTCCACGGTCTGGCATCGCGTGTTACCTATCCATCCCTTTCCGGAACGGCCGTTGTTCGCGACTATGTCGAGTTCCCGTCTCAACTCCTTGAGCACTGGCTTTCGACGCCTGAGGTACTGCAACGATTCGCTTTGCACTACCAAACCAATGAGCCCATACCCCAGGCGTTAGTGGATCGCATCGAACGCGCGGCAACATTCAATCAGGGATTTGCTACGACCGAATACCTGGCCAGTGCACTCGTAGACATGCGGATGCATTTATCCACCGACGAGTCGATCGATCCCGACTCCTTTGAACGCGAAGTGCTGGAAGAGCTTGAAATGCCCAAAGAGCTGGTAATGAGGCATAGAAGTCCCCATTTTTTGCATATTTTCTCAAGTGACAGTTACTCGGCAGGTTATTACAGCTACCTGTGGTCGGATGTTCTTACGGCCGATGCTTTCACCGCCTTTACCGAGGCTGGAGGTCCCTACGACGAAGCGGTGGCGGCACGACTACGCGAGCATGTATTCTCCGTTGGAAACACCATTGACCCGGCCGACGGCTATCGCGCGTTCCGTGGCCGCGATCCGAAAATCGAGGCGCTCATGGTCAAACGCGGTTTCCCGGTCCCGGAGAAATAACGCCCTTTTCAGGCACACGAACTAAATGCCACCCGCAGCGGGTTGGCATTTTTTTTTCGTCGCATCGGACATGGAACCCAATGTGCGCGTAGTGTATGATCCGCAGAATCCCAGGGGAAAGTCGTCCGTTCCTTCCTTGCAGGCATTTGAACAAATGTCACAGCTTCTTGATTCGAAGTTCGTAATTCCGGGTACGAACATCCGATTTGGCCTGGATCCCATTCTCAGCCTGGTTCCCGTGATAGGCGATCTTGTAACCTTGGCAATTTCAGGGATGCTGATCTATACGATGCATAACCATGGAGCCAGTCGCAAAGTAGTCGTCAAGATGCTGCTCAATGCAGGGATTGATACCCTCATCGGCGCGGTTCCGTTAGTCGGCACAATTGGTGATGTCTTCTTTAGGGCGAATGAACGCAACGTCCGTCTCCTTCGGGAACACTACTTTGAGGGCAAACACCAGGGGTCGGGCAAGGGGTTGCTTGCATTGATTATCGTTATTGCTCTGACACTGGTCGCTCTGGTCGTTTGGGGCGTCTGGAAGATCATCGAATTCCTTTTTTGAAACCGGCGAGACATGATAGAAGACCTGTGGTACAAGAATGCGATTATTTACAGCCTGGATCTGGAGACGTTTATGGATGGAAACGGCGATGGTGTCGGCGACTTCGAAGGCTTGACCGCCCGTCTCGACTATCTCCATGCGCTGGGAGTTGACACCGTCTGGCTCGCACCCTTCCAGCCTACTCCCAACCGCGACAACGGATATGACATCAAAGACTACTACGGCGTTGATCCCCGCCACGGCTCTCCCGGAAACTTTGTCGAGTTCATTCACCAGGCGACCAAGCGTGGTATCAAAGTTATTATCGATCTGGTGGTCAATCACACATCCGACGAACATCCGTGGTTTCAGGATGCACGGACAGGGCCGGATGCCCGTCATCGCGAATGGTACGTTTGGTCGAATAAGAGGCCCAAAGACTGGAACGATGGGATGGTATTCCCCGGGGTGCAGGAGGCGACCTGGACGCGCGATGCGAAATCAAAGAGCTGGTATCATCATCGCTTCCATAAGTTTCAGCCCGATCTCAACATCGACAACGACGAAGTAAGAGCGGAAATCCGGCGAATAATGGGCTTTTGGCTCGAGCTTGGGGTGGAGGGATTTCGCGTGGATGCCGTTCCCTTTATTCTGGAATCGCGGCAACCCGGAGCCGACAAGAAACTGCGGTTCGAGTATCTCCGCGAGATGCGACGATTCCTGCAGTGGCGAAAGGGTCACTCAATTCTTCTCGGTGAAGCGAATGTGCTTCCTAAGGAGTCGGGGAAGTATTTCGGCGAAGAGGGAAACGGAATTCACCTGATGTTTAATTTCTTCGTCAATCAGTACATCTTCTACGCGTTGGCGACAGCCGATGTTAGGCCGCTGGTGCGCGCTCTTGAGGCAACACGATTGTACTTCCCGAGTTCGCAATGGGCCACATTTCTGCGAAACCACGATGAACTGGATCTGGGACGTCTCAAGGATGAAGAACGCAAGAAGGTATTTGAGCGGTTTGGCCCGGAAAAGAACATGCAGATCTATGAACGGGGAATACGACGGCGCCTGGCTCCGATGTTGGGCAACCGCCAGCAAACGGAGCTCGCGTATAGCCTGATGTTTGCGCTTCCGGGAACTCCTGTCATACGCTACGGCGACGAAATTGGTATGGGCGATAACCTTGGCCTCAAGGAACGCGATGCCGTTAGAACCCCGATGCAATGGTCGGGAGAAAAAAACGCCGGATTTTCCAAAGCCGACTCACTCGTTCATCCAGTCATTGACGAAGGTCCTTACGGCTATGACGCCGTGAATGTCGAGAGCCAGCGGCGGCAACCGGACTCGCTGCTCAACTGGATGACTTCGATGATCAGGCTTCGACAGGAGTGCTCGGAGATAGGCTGGGGCGACTGGGTAATCATAGAAACCGATAATCGCTCCATCCTCGCGTTGTACTATCGATGGCGCGGGAGTTCGCTCATCACCTTGCACAACTTTGATGCTCATGCGCACGAGGTGATTCTCGATACTAAACGCAAGGAGGAGTCTAAGCTCACCGACCTTCTGAATATCGAGGAACTTGTTGCCGATGAGCAGGGACGGCATCGAATCCGCCTCGGCGCCTATGGCTATCGGTGGTTCCGTTCCGATGACCTGAGCCATCTCCTTCATAACACGTCAAAATCATGAGTATAGTCGACAAACACCGATACCTTTGGTGGCAGACGGGAGTTATTTATCAGATCTACCCGCGGTCGTTTCAGGATGCCAACAAAGATGGAATTGGAGATCTGGCGGGCGTCACCCAGCGACTCGATTATCTCGAGTGGCTCGGCGTGGACGCCATCTGGATTTCTCCGGTGTACACCTCCCCCATGGCTGACTTCGGGTATGATATCGCGGATTATCTCAGTATTGATCCGTTGTTTGGATCCATGAAAGATTTTGATCGCCTCGTAGAGGAAGTTCATCGTCGCAACATGAAGCTGGTGATGGATCTGGTTCCCAACCACACCTCTGACAAACACAAGTGGTTTATCGAATCCCGATCCTCCCGGGACAATCCGAAGCGCGACTGGTATATATGGCGTGATCCAAAGCCGGATGGAGGTCCACCGACTAACTGGCTCAGCGTATTCGGAGGTCCTGCGTGGGAGTGGGACGATGATACGGGACAGTATTATTACCACGCTTTCCTCAAGGAACAGCCCGATCTCAATTGGAGAAATCCGGAGGTCCGAAACGCCATGTTCGATGTGATTCGGTTCTGGCTTGATAAAGGTGTCGACGGCTTTCGCGTAGATGTTATGTGGCACATGGTGAAGGATGATCAATTTCGCGATAACCCTCCGAACCCGGATTATCAACCGGGCCGGGCCCCTTACGAACAACTTCTTCCCGTTTACTCAACGGATCAGCCGGAAGTACACGACGTCGTCCGGGGAATGAGGGCGGTACTTGAAGAATACGAAGAGAGGATGATGATCGGTGAAATATATCTTCCGCTCACCCGGCTGGTGAAGTACTACGGCGAAAACAACTCGGGGGCACATCTCCCTTTCAACTTTCAGTTGCTGGAACTCCAGTGGGAACCGGAACGTATCTACGCGGCGATTCAGGAGTACGAGTCTATTTTGCCGGAAGGCGGATGGCCGAACTGGGTCATTGGCAACCACGATCAGCCGCGTGTCATCAGCCGCATCGGAAGTGCTCAGGCTCAAGTAGCGGCCTTGATGTTGCTGACCCTGCGCGGTACGCCAACGCTCTATTATGGGGATGAAATCGGGATGGCCGATGTCGCCATCCCGCCAGAGCAGTTCAAAGACCCTCAGGGGTTGAACATGCCCGGCCTCAATCTAAGCCGGGATCCCTCCCGAACGCCTATGCAGTGGGATGATAGTCAGTACGGAGGGTTTTCCGCTACAGAACCCTGGCTTCCCCTCCCTCCTTCGTTTAAGCGAATCAATGTCAAGCTTCAGGCAGAAGCCCCTTATTCAATGCTTAACCTGTACCGGCGACTCCTCGGGTTGAGACGGATGGAACCCGCGCTTCATCACGGAGATTTTTCTCCGGTCCATTGCGACCGCCAGGCAATGGCGTATATCCGCCGCGCCGGCAATACACGCTTTATGGTGGTGCTCAACCTTTCGCACCGTCCTTATTTCTTCCAACCCGAGTCTTTTCCATTTTCAGGCACGATTGTCCTTTCAACTATCCCTGAACGCGACGGAGCCCTTGTCGAAAACAGCCTCACCGTAAGCGGTGACGAAGGGCTGCTTATCCGCTTGAATGATGAACAGGCATAAAGTTTTAAGCATACGGGCCAAAGCGCTGTATCATGAACAACTTCTTCAGAGCCCTGATCGCCGGCTACGGAGCCAAAAAGCTCGGCGGTGGTTGCTTCGGCACTATTATCGTGTTTATCATCATCTGGGTAGCTCTCGGGCAATGCAGTTTCTCCTCGCGCGAAGTTCCACCACCACAGACCTATCCGTCGAAGTATAAGGCTGAGATACCGGTTGAAGTGTTAGAGTGTCATAGTGTTACAGTGTTATAGCTTGCCTCCCTGAGAGCTAAAGCGCAGGGAAGACTGCCTTCTGGAATGAAGTGAAGGAGGTGTTTGAGTGAGGGTACCCTTCGCGAGGTAAGCTTCCCTATGCCCACGCCCCGGCGAATCAGCCACCCTCTCCCGATTGTCATTGGGAGACGATTCACGCTTCACGCTTCACGATTGACGATTCACGACTTTCACACATTAACTTAATTTCCTACTTTGCTTGACCTGAAATGTTAAGTAATGAAGAAAACAGTTGATTCTCAGTCGAAAAACAGCAGAAGAGATTTCCTTAAGAAGTCGGCGCTGGCTATCGGCGCATTTTACATTGTTCCCCGCCATGTTGTGGGTGGTCCCGGGTATCTGGCTCCCAGTGACCGGCTTACCAAAGGCATTATCGGTGTTGGTGGAATGGGCCGGGGCCACATTCCCTACGAAGGCACGCGTGTCGTCGCGATTTGCGACGTGGATCGCCATCACCTTAAACAGGCAGCGGAAATGATTGGCGAAGGTGTCCGCGCGTACACCGACTTCCGCGAGCTTTTGGCTCAGCCCGACGTCGACATCGTTCACATTGCCACGCCTCCGCACTGGCACGGCATCATGTCGGTGATGGCGGCCCAGGCGGGAAAAGACGTATGGTGTGAAAAGCCAATGACGCGGACTATCGGCGAGGGAAAAAGGGTAATCGAGGCCATGGAACAGTACGGACGGATGTTCCGACTGAATACATGGTTCCGTTTTAACTCAAACTTCTACGGAATGGGCACGACGGTTAAGCCTATCAAGAAACTCGTCGACAGTGGTATTCTCGGATGGCCGCTTAAGGTAACAATCAGCGGTGTGACGGGCTTCAACTGGAAATTCTACTGGGTAGGGAAAACCAATCTGGAACCCACTCCTGTGCCCGACCACCTCGATTACGATATGTGGCTCGGGCCGGCGCCCTATAAGCCGTACAATCCTCACCGTGTTCACATGAACTTCCGCGGCTACTGGGATTATGACGGTGGCGGTCTCGGCGATATGGGCCAACACTATATCGACCCGGTTCAATACTTCCTCGGAAAGGACGACACCTCTCCGGTAAGAGTCGATGTCGACGCGCCCCAGCAGCACGACGATGCCGTGGGTACCTGGAGACGCGTTGAATTTACCTATGATGATGGTTGTAAGATCATCCTTGATGGTGAAAATAAAGATATCAACGCCCCTTATATCGAAGGTCCTAACGGTAAGGTTTATCGGGGATTCCGTTCCGATATCCCGAATATTCTCAAGGTAATCGACGCAATGCCCGACCCTGATCCACAGGTGGGCCTTTTCTCCGATTCAGTAAGAACACGCAAGAAGTTCGCGCTTAACGAACTGAATGGTCACCGCTCGTGCACGGTTGTCAATATGGGTAAAATCGCGCTGCAACTCGGTCGTTCCCTGACGTTCGACCCTGTTAAGCAGGTGTTTATCAACGACGATGCGGCAAACCGTCTCATAGATCAGCCCATGCGCGGCCCCTGGAAAATCTAAACGTGTTCAGCACTATTGACACTTAATACAATAATTCGCTAAGATGAAACTGAGAAATATTCTTTACCTAATACTGTTCTGGTCCCTCGCTGCTCTGCCTTCAGCGCAGGGGCAGGATAATCGGACAGTAGAAACCCGCGTGGCCGACGTGCTGACGCTGCTCCCGGCAAAAGATGCAGCGGAGGCGGATCGTCTGTTCCGCGACCTTATAAATCTGCCCGACGAAGGCCTCGACGCGATCGTTAGCCGGGTCGTACCTAATGGAAAACCGGATGGCGTAGCTCCCCGCTACGCTGTGTCGCTCCTCACCCACCATGCATCAACGGTGGAACAAAAGGCGCGCATCGAAAAGGCCTATCTCCGCGGACTGGAATCGTCAAAAGACCCCGAGGTCGGATCTTATCTGATTGAAAACATCGAACGGATCGGAACGGATGCCTCGGTAGCGCCCTTGGCGTCACATATCAAGACCCGCGAACTTGCAGATCAGGCCATCGGAGCACTGGTTGCGATTGGTACGCCGCAGGCACATCAGGCCTTACTTTCTGCTTTGCAGTCGGACGCCTCAGTCGAAACACGTGCACGTCTTATTCAAGCGCTGGGTGAGGCAAAGCATTCCGGCTCTGTTTCGGAAATATCGAAGTATGTGGCGGACGGAAACACCGTGGTTCGTCAGCACGCCCTTTGGGCGTTGGCGCGTATCGCAGACCCCTCGTCATATGCGGCACTGTTGAAGGCGGCACAAAGTGTTGGGTTCAAGAACGACCCTGCTGAGGCTACTCACGCACTGGTCGAGTACATCTATCAGCTCAGCCAAAACGGGAATTCCTCGCTCGCGGCAAAAGCGAGCAAGACTTTACTGAGCAATGCGGAAACGATCGATCAGCACCATTTCCGTCTGGCGGCGCTGAGCACACTGGCCCGCACTACGCCGGGTGATGCGAATAAAGTTCTTCTCAAAGAAATCAACCGCTTCGACGCCGAATACCGGGGGGAAGTACTCAAAATCGCCAGCCCTCTCCTCACCCAGGCATCGGCGCGTAAACAGTGGCTTAAGCTTTACAAGAAATCGCCAAGCGCTGAATTGCTCCATGCTCTTGCTTCAACAGATCGTTCACAGACTTTTGTGAGCGCTTTTCTGATGCCCGCCCTCGAATCGCGCGATCCGCATCTGCGTATGGCTGCGGCCGAAGAGCTGGCCTATGGCGAAAGCAAGGACGTGCAACCCGCACTGATTCGCTATCTCCTGCGCGGTGAGAGCGACGAAGAAGTGAATGCTGCCCGGACCGCTTTGTTGCGTGTTTCGGATCAAAACACCGCTGCGGTTCTTTCCAGTCACCTCGGCGGTGCACAACCTCATGTGCAAGCTGCGATCATCGGTATCCTGGCCGAGCGCAGGGTTACGGAGAGCTTTTCGTCCGTTCTGGAACAAACGCATTCCTCCCATTCAAATGTTCGGAAAGCTGCCTATGCAGCACTTCCGCGGTTGGCCGTCGCGAAGCACACCAATGAGTTGCTTGATCTACTGACTCGGGCGGAACAGGGAGAGGAAACAAAACTTGTTCAGCAGGCACTCATTGAATCAATGGACAGCAACAGCCATGCGGCTATCAACGCCGCTTATGCCCAGAACAAAGCGCGTCTGTTGCCTCTCTTGCCCTATGTCAACGATGCGGATGCTCTTGGCAAGGTAACGGAGGCTTTCCAGTCAGGCAGCGACGAAGAACGCGCAGCTGCATTTCAGGCCCTGATCAACTGGCAGGATCATCAGGCGGTTCGCACCCTGCTTGCGATTCGTCGCGATGCTTCGCAGAAGGAATATCACGGTCAGGCTTTCCAGGCGCTCGTGAGCCAGATAGGTCGCTCGTCGTGGCCCGATGAACAGAAACTGCTGATGTACGATGCAGCCATGCAGGAAGCAGCTACAAACGAGGAAAAGACGTCGGTAATCCGCGGCGTAGGTGGCTTGCGGTCGTTCCTGGCCCTGGTGTTTGTCTCGCGCTATCTCGACGATGAAGCTCTGAACCGGGTTGCCGGTCGTTCGGTCATGCAAATTGCCCTCCCCACCGCGGACGGTCGGCCTGGATTGACAGGAGCATTTGTCCGCAAGACGTTGCAACGTATCCTGGACAAACTCGAAGGTCAGGACAGTCCGTATGAGCGGATTGATATCCAGACGTATTTGGCTGACATGCCCTTCAGCCGTGGTTACGAGCCGATGTTTAACGGGCGCGATCTTACCGGATGGCAAGGATTGGTTGAGAACCCGATCGCCCGGGCCAAATTGTCGAAACAGGAATTGGCCCGAAGACAAAAGGCCGCAGACGCCAAAATGTCGCAGAACTGGTCGGTCAAAGATGGTATAATCTGGTTCAGCGGAAAAGGTGACAACCTGTGTACCGTTCGCAAATACGGGGATTTCGAGATGTACGTCGATTGGAAGATATCGCGCGATGGAGACAGCGGCATATACTTGCGCGGTACTCCGCAGGTGCAGATATGGGATCCCTGGGGTAAACTTGAGGATGCGCGTGTGGGTTCAGGAGGATTGTACAACAATCAGAAGAATCCGGACAAGCCACTTGTACTGGCCGATAACCCCGTGGGTGAATGGAACACCTTCCATATCAAGATGGTCGGCGAACGCGTGACCGTGCATCTGAACGGAGTCAAAGTCGTGGATAACGTCGTGCTCGAGAACTACTGGGATCGCAACCTCCCTATTTTCCCCGAGGAAGCAATCGAGCTGCAAGCACACGGTAACGAAATCGCTTTCCGGAACATTTTCATCCGGGAGCTGGGCAGCAAACCGTCGGAGCTGACGCCGGAGGAAAAGGCTGAAGGCTTCGAATTGCTCTTCAACGGTAAGGATCTTGACAACTGGGTGGGTAATAAGGTCGAGTATGTTGTAGAAGACAACAGCATCGCCATCTATCCTCAGGGCAAAGGCCATGGCAACCTGTTTACGGAGAAAGAGTACTCGGATTTCGTTTTCAGATTTGAGTTTCAGCTAACACCGGGTGCGAATAATGGTCTTGGTATACATGCCCCCCTGACCGGAGATGCCGCCTATGAAGGCAAAGAGCTGCAGATTCTGGACGATACCGCCCCGGTATATGCCAAACTTAAGCCGTGGCAATATCATGGGTCCGTTTATGGAATCGTTGCGGCCAAACGAGGTTTCCTGCGTCCTTTGGGAGAATGGAATGAACAGGAAGTGTATGTCAAAGGAGACCACATCAAGATAACCCTCAACGGCACCGTCATCGTCGATGCCGATATCAAGAAAGCAGCTCGTAACGGTACGGCTGACGGACGCGAGCACCCCGGGCTCAACCGAAACAAAGGTCATATCGGCTTCCTGGGGCACGGTACGGTTGTGCGCTTTCGCAACATCCGCATCAAGGAACTTTGACAACAGATCTGAAGAAACAAAAAAGCCACCTTGCGGTGGCTTTTTTCGTTTTCTTCAGGGTTATTGACCGAGATACGGTTTCAGCGCAGAACTGCGCGAGCTATGCCTCAACCGACGCGTAGCCTTCTCCTTGATCTGGCGTACACGTTCGCGTGTAAGGTTGTATTTATGGCCAATCTCCTCGAGCGTAAGGGCTTGCTTGCCGTTCAGGCCAAAGTAGTACGAGATAACATCGGCCTCGCGCTGTGTAAGCGTTGCCAGAGCACGCTGGACCTCCTTGCGAAGAGAGTCGTGCATCAGGTCTGAATCAGGCGTTTCTTCCGTTTCGTCTGCAAGAACATCGAGCAAGCTGTTTTCCTCCCCTTGCACAAAGGGAGCATCCACCGAAACGTGGCGGCCCGAGATCTTCATGGTGTCGGCCACTTCATCGACTGTAACACCGAGCACATCAGCCAACTCCTGAGGAGACGGCTCGCGCTGAAATTTTTGTTCAAGTTCTGAAAAAGTCCGTGAAATCTTGTTCAGCGAGCCCACCCGGTTTAACGGCAGCCTTACGATGCGGGACTGCTCAGCGAGGGCTTGCATGATCGACTGGCGGATCCACCATACGGCATAGGAAATAAACTTGAAGCCGCGCGTTTCATCAAAACGCTTGGCTGCTTTGATCAGCCCCAGATTTCCCTCGTTAATCAAATCACCGAGGGTGAGACCGTTGTTCTGGTATTGCTTGGCAACAGAAACGACAAAGCGCAAATTGGCCTTCGTGAGCTTTTCAAGAGCAATTTGATCGCCCTCCTTGATGCGCTTGGCTAACTCAACTTCTTCATCAGACGTGATCAAGTCTACTTTTCCAATCTCCTGCAGGTACTTGTCGAGCGACTGACTTTCGCGGTTCGTAATCTGTTTGCTGATCTTAAGCTGTCTCATCGAATTCTTTCGTGTATTTTTTGGCGTGTATTACTGTGTTCAGGAACACATTTTTCCCGAGCACTCTCGGTTAACCCTATCAGGTGCGATTAGGTTCATCATTCTGATGAAAATATGGCACATTTCGGTGTTTGCGTGCGGCGGGCGATATGAAATGAGCTGTCTCAATAATTTTCCAGGACGCAGTAAGAACGTAGCGGCCGGTTCTAAATATAACGAATAACGATAAAGTAACCTGCCATTCGTCCACTCTTGGCCAAAGTATTTTGGCGGGAAACGATTGCGCCTCCCCTGTTTCTCCTGCGTCAGAACAGCCATAGACCGCCGGCAGTTCATTGAAACCACTCATCACGGTCAGACGAAAAACCTCCAATTACCTTTACATGCCTGGAATGAGGGCGTTTGAGCGACTCACCCGACCGTAAGACTCGTCGGATTCCTGTAAAAGCGCTACTTTTGCCGCGGCGTTCAGCCATTTTATTTTTCTCATGCAACAGATTGAAAACGTCATTGAACGTCTGCTCACCGATGCGGGCGCTTCCGAGTTCTTTGTCCCGTCTCTCCGACTATTCGTCCTTTTAGTGGCGCTGGGAATACTGGCTGCTGTTTCTTTCTGGATTACCCGAAAGGTAATTGTCAATGCGCTCTATGGATTCTTCAAGCGAACACCGATCGCCTGGGACGATCAACTGGCCGACTTCCGGGTGTTCGATAGTCTCGCCCACTTTGTTCCTGCGCTGCTTGTAAGGGTGTTCGCGCCGGTTCTGTTCAAGGATTTCGACGCTTTCCTCCCGTGGGTAATTCGTCTTACCGATGTCTATTTGATTTTCATCAGCATGCGCATCGTGATTGCCCTGTCGCGGGTTATTGAATTCTCTATGGCGCGCTCGTCGGTACTGACAACGAAGCCAATAGCAAGTTACTTTCAGCTGATCAGGATCCTCATTTATATCACGACCGGGATATTGGTTCTTTCCCTGCTTCTCGGCAAATCGCCGGTTTACTTCCTCAGCGCCTTCGGGGCGATGACCGCTATCATTATGTTGATCTTCAAGGACACTATTCTCGGTCTTGTGGCGAGTGTCCAGATCTCGTCGAATGACATGGTACGCGTGGGAGATTGGGTGGAAATGCCCAAGTTCAATGCAGACGGAGATGTGATTGCCATAAACCTTAATACAGTCAAGGTGCGGAACTGGGACAAGACAGTAACGACAATTCCCACCTACTACTTTATCACCGACAGCTTCAAAAACTGGCGGGGTATGCGCGAGAGTGGCGGGCGACGAATCAAAAGGGCTCTCTACATTGATGTCCAGTCGGTGAAATTCGTAGACCCCGCGACACGTGAGCGGTATAAGCAATATTACCTGCTGAAGGATTACATCGAGCGGAGACAAGCCGAAATTGAAGCGTTCAATGCAGAACACGATTTCGATACCTCCATCCTGATTAACGGCCGTCGTATGACGAATTTAGGAGTCTTCCGCCGGTACGTCGAGGCGTACCTGCGGCGTCATCCGATGATTCATCAGGACATGACGCTGCTCGTAAGGCAACTTCCTATGGAAGATCGCGGTATTCCGATTGAGGTGTACTGCTTCACGAAGACGGTGGTGTGGGCTGAATATGAGACGATACAGGCCGATATTTTCGATCACCTCATTGCGGCGATCTCCTTCTTTGATCTTCGGATGTATCAACAGCCGAGCGGACATGATATTACCAACGCAGTCGCATATCTTTCTCAAAATTCAGGTCATTACGCGAGCGACGCCAGAGTGATAGAAATTCCGGTTTCAAAAGTCGACAAGCGGGAGTAACCGTGCGACCGTCAGTCGGCCCAGGCGTGCATTTTCTCAACGACTGAGTAATAGTCTTCCCAGGCGAGAAAGCGCGCTGCCAACATCGGTCCGACTGCGTTATTCATTTCAAGAAAGTAACGCTCCTTAAGACGCAGTTCCCGGTCCATTACCTGCAGCAGGTCATAGCCAAGTCGTTTCGCCAGCGCCGGTGTGAAGTCGGCTGGATCGCTGGCAAATAAGGAGTAGACGTTGTAATTCTCTCCGAGCAAGGCATCACAGTCGTTTTCATACTTGTTGTAAACGGCCCAGAATGCCGCTGATTTGTTCGGCGGAATTTCCAGTGCTGCCCGGATAGTATTGTGTTTAGCTTCTCTCGTTTCGCGGCTCGACAGTGTCGCTACACTGAATCGGAAATTTTCCCATTCTGTAGCTCCGTAAATCTGCGTGGTCTCCAGCATCTCCATCATCGTTTCCGTTTGAAGAAATTGCAGCGCCACAACGCCGTTCAGCACAGCGGCTACCTCTTTGTAGTATTTATTACGTACGTTAAGAGCCTTGTTGCGATAAGTCAGCAGGTTCCAGGCATGTTCGAATGCCTCCCCTTCATTACTTCCGCGGCCTGCTGTCGCAAGGCCGTGCAGACAGCGATACGATGTTGAAGACACCTCACTGACTTCGCCGAGATAGCTCTCGTACAAAGGCCAGAACGAACGCTCATGCCACTCAGCAAGACGAACACTATTTCTTACGACCGAGATGCGATCGTCACCGGATACGCTAAAGGCTAAAGTATTCTTTGCGTGTTGGGCAACAGTTTGCCACGCAAGTGATGCCAACACGAGTGTCAGGGCAATCCTTCTCATGAGCAGGTTATTACAGTGTAAAATAATCCGAAAAATCGGCGCAATCAATGCCGTGTGTAAAAATCATTGCATAGGCACATTGTGTTTCATCGCTCGGGATTTGTTGAGGAGATGCTGTGCCCGGAAAAAAAGTAATGCCAATTATCATCCCCGCTGCTGAATGCGGCACGGGCTTTACGGCGACGAAGCCAGTAGTTACTATACTAAAGCGACCGTTAACGTTTGCTATCTTAGGAATGACCATACTCTACTTTTGCCATGGAATGGATGATTATCCTTTTACTTGTTCTTATCAACGGCTTTTTTTCAATGGCTGAGATGGCTGTGGTGGCGTCTCGCAAATCGGGATTGGCAACGGCGCTGAAGGATGGCAGGCCTGGATCCAACGCCGCTTGGACGTTGAAACAATCGCCCACCCATTTTCTCTCGACCGTTCAGATTGGAATTACGCTCGTTGGCGTATTGACGGGGATTTATAGCGGAGAAAAGTTCACTCGCGGACTTACCGAGTGGCTCGCGCAATTCGATTACATCGCTCATATTGCCGGCGAACTTGCTGTCATGATTGTACTGCTTGCCATTACTTCAGTTACCCTTATTTTGGGAGAGCTTGTCCCCAAGCGCGTCGGTTTGACCCGGCCGGAAGCAATCGCTCTTCGGATTGCACCTTTCATGCAGCTACTGTCGCGGCTCGCCTATCCTTTCGTCTGGCTATTGACTGCTACTTCGGAAGCACTTGTCAAACTTCTGCGACTTCGTTCATCGGGTGAACATGTTACCGAAGAGGAGATTAAGGCGATAGTGCAGGAAGGCACGCTGGGAGGAGAAGTGGCACTGATCGAGCGTGACATCGTGGAGCGAGTTTTTGCATTGGGAGATAGAACCATTGCATCGCTGATGACCACACGAAACGACATCGCCTTCATCGATCTCAACGCGGACGATCAAACTGTCGTAACGGCCATTGACGATGATCTCCATCGGTTGTATCCGGTTATCGACGGAGAGAAAGACAATATTGTGGGGGTAGTACACCTTAAAGATATGTTTCGTGCTCTCGCGGCAGGGCGACTTGTCTTAAGGGAGCTGTTGCGCCCAGCGCATTTCCTCAGTGAATCGGTATCGGCCTATGCGGCACTTGAAAAATTCAGACGGGCCCGTACGCACTATGCTCTCGTCACCAATGAATATGGCATGGTCATGGGCCTTGTAACCGTTGACGATATCCTCCGTGCCCTTGTGGGAGACGTTTATGATCCTGACGAACGCGACGCGCAAGTTGTGAAACGGGCAGACGGAAGTTTCCTCATCGACGGCGAATTTCCACTGGTGGAATTCAACATGTTGTTTGATCTTGAACGAATGGACGGGATGGAAAATATCAACACTGTCGCGGGACTTGTTCTCAGGATATTTGATCGGATTCCCCGAACGGGTGAGCGCATACGTTGGAAGCACTTTGAATTCGAGGTAATTGATCTCGACAAAGTCAGAATTGACAAGGTCCTGGTCAGGAAAATTGAAAGCGATGTTCCTGATACTGAGCCGTAACACCGGGTGATCATCGTGCGGCTTGAGCGTGAATTGACGTATATTTACTATCATTGGCCCTGGATGCCCTACGATTAAATATATGGAAGCATTTCTCGATAAACTGGCGCACGAATTTCAAACGCCGTTCAGCAGCTCAGTACTTATATTCTCCCTGATTCTGCTGATCATTCTTGTCGCGCCCATTGTTCTGAATCGCTTCAAAATTCCCGGCATCATCGGATTGATTCTTTCCGGAATGATAATCGGTCCACACGGATTGTTCATCATTCAAAAAAACTCCGCCGTTGATCTCTTCTCAACAATCGGCCTGCTGTACATTATGTTTATCGCCGGCCTTGAGCTCGATATGAATGAGTTCAAACGTCACCGGCACAAGAGTCTTGTCTTCGGCCTTTTGACCTTTGCCTTTCCTCTGGTGATTGGATTCCCGGTATGTCATTACCTGCTGGGCTATTCGCTGAATGCCAGCTTGCTTATCGCAAGTATGTTCGCCACGCACACGTTGATCGCCTATCCCATCGTAAATCGCCTGGGGATCGCGAAGAATCAGGCTGTTGCCATTACCGTTGGCGGTACTATTCTTACTGACAGTGCCGTGCTGGTTTTGTTGGCAATCATCACCGGTACTGCATCGGGAGCGGCTACAAGTGCACTTTGGACCCGGCTTATTATCTCCATCGTGTGTTTTGCGGCATTTGTATACTTCGTTATTCCACGGGTGGCTTCATGGTTCTTCCGACGCTTGGAAGACGAGAAGAACGCGCACTTTATTTTCGTGTTGCTCACCGTTTTTCTTACAGCCTTTATTGCAGAGCTGGCGGGCCTTGAGCCTATTATCGGAGCCTTCGCCGCAGGTTTAACCTTGAATCGCCTCATCCCCCACACCTCTTCTTTGATGAACCGCATTGAGTTCGTGGGTAACGCTTTGTTCATCCCCTTTTTCCTTATCAGTGTGGGAATGCTGATCGACTTTCGGGTACTGACCAATGGCCCTCAAGCCCTCATCGTCGCTGCTACGCTTACTCTGGTGGCGATCGTGGCGAAATGGCTCGCCGCCCGTGCCACAGGACGAATTTTCTCGTATTCGAAGCAGGAAACCAGTCTGATCTTTGGCCTGAGCAGCGCCCATGCGGCAGCAACCCTCGCCGTGATTCTCGTGGGGTATAACCTGGGCATCATCAACGATCACGTACTCAACGGTACGATCGTCTTGATTCTGATCACATGTGTGGTTGCATCATTTGTAACGGAGAAGGCCGGCAAGGAACTAGTTCTGACGACTGACGATGAACCGCTGCAACCGGAACAGCGCGCGCAGCGTATTCTCGTGCCGATAGCCAACCCGGAGACCATGGAGAAATTGATCGACTTCTCCATTCTGATGAAAAACCCCAAAGACCATTCACCCGTGCTCGGACTTACGGTCGTGAAGGATGATGATCAGGCACAATCGCGTATCCTGCAATCGCGGAAGCTTCTCGATAAAGCAATTCATCATGCTGCCGCTGCCGACAGGCAGGTGGAGATTATGTCGACCATCGATCGCAACATCACCAATGGAATCAAGCGAATAGCCACCGAGAAATTCATTACCGACATTGTGGCGGGCTGGTCGCCTCAAAAGAACCTGGCGGATATCATCTTCGGTCAGACATTCGATCGTCTCGTGAAGCAGACAACGCAAACCATGTATATCACCCGGTTTACCCTCCCGCTAAACGTTCACAAACGAATTGTTCTGTTGTGTCCCGACTTTGCTGACAAGGAACCCGGCTTCTATAAATGGCTGGCGAGCGTTCTGCGTCTGGCTACGCAGTTGTCAACGGTCATTCGACTGTACGCTTCGGAGGAAACTCATGGCGCGATCAATCACTTCCTCGAGGAAAACAAAATGGCAGTAGAGGTCGACTATCAGGGGGCAATGGATATCGCCGTTGCCACTGACTTCACGGTTCAACCTTACGACATGGTCATTGTTGTATCAAGCCGCGAGGGAGGCTTGTCGCATACTCCTGCACTGGATGTCTTGCCGAAGAAGATGCCGCGGCAGTATCGTGACAACAGCCTCGTGTTTATCTATCCCGCGACGGTTTCCGATCTTACCGTTTCCAATTACGAAGATCAGGTGTCCGGAGGCTTGCTTGGAAAGAGTCTGAGCGTACTGAAACAGGCTCGACACTTCCTCGGGCGTCGTTAGTTACTCGCTGATATTAGCGGGATCTTCTTCCTTCTTTTGCGGAAACAAAAGGGAGGCGACGATCGACAGCACCAGGAACAAGAGAATTACGAGCAGGGAGATTTCAATCGGTACTTTGAAGTATTCCGACAACGACATTTTCAACCCAACGAAGATCAGGATTCCAGCAAGGCCATACTTGAGGAAGTGGAAATACTTCTCTATTCCCGCAAGGGCGAAGTAGAGGGATCGCAACCCCAAAATCGCAAATACATTGGAGGTATAGACGATAAACGGATCGTCGGTAATGGCTAGAATCGCGGGAATTGAATCGACAGCAAAAATGAGGTCGGTTGTTTCGATCAGCAGAACGACAAGGAAGAGAGGGGTCGCCCAGAGCCTTCCCGCTTTGCGGACGAAGAAGTGATCACCTTCGAAGCTCGGAGTAATCGGAAATATCCTTCTGGCGAGATTGACAACCGGATTCTTTTCCGGGTCGATCTTCGTATCTCCGCCGAACACCATACGTACTCCCGTGATGACAAGAAACCCTCCGAAAATGTAGATAAGCCAATGGAAGCGATGAATGAGTTCGATACCCGTGAGGATAAAGGTTACGCGCATCACCAGAGCACCGAGAATCCCCCAAAAAAGCACTTTGTGTTGATACTCGGGTGGGACATGGAAGTACGAGAAGATGAGTATAATGACAAAGATGTTGTCGACACTCAACGACTTTTCGATCAAGTACCCCGTAAAGAACTCGATCGCGTGTTGCTTTCCGAAATAGTAATAAATGAACAGATTGAAGGCCATGGCCAGGGTGATCCATATCCCCGTCCATATCAGCGCATCCTTAACGGTTATAGTCTCAGACTTGCGGTGAAACACCCCCAGATCAAGGGCCAGCATTCCCAGTACGAAGACGTTGAAAAGTGTCCAAAGGAGGGCGGAATCGCTCATAAATGACTGTTCAACCTGCAAAGTAAGCATTTTATCGAAAAAACCAGCAGGTCTCAGAATGTCGTGACGGAAGTTTCTGCCACGTTTTCGGAGACGATTACAGAGGCTGGAAACGAGCAAGAAAATACCGATCCTTTGTCCGGTTCGCTCTTGACGGCAAGTTTTCCTTTGTTGCGCTCAACGAAATCGGCACACAAAATCAGCCCCAGCCCAGTGCCTTTTTCACCCGCCGTTCCCCGGGTCGAGATCTTGCTGTCGATGCGGAACAGTCGATCGATCGTCTCCCGGCTCATACCTACGCCGTTGTCCGCGACATAAAAAGCAACGCCGTCGGCCGATCTGCGTATTCCCGCGCGGATGGCCCCGCCTTCCGGAGTAAATTTGATAGCGTTCGCAAGCAGGTTTCGCACAACGGTAGTGATAGAGGCCTTGTGCAGACGGACAACCACCGTTTCCGGGGCGTCTATTTCGAGATGGATTCCCTTTTGGCCGGCTTGTTGCGCCAGCAGGTCCCTGTTCTCGACCAGTACGTCGTTAAGGTTGAATACTTCGGGGCTAAAGTCGATGTTGCCGGTTTGTGATCGTGCCCACTGAAGCAGATTCTCCAGAAGGGCAAAGAGATTCTTTACCGATTTATCGAGGTCGCTGGCGAGCATCCTGATCTCGTCTTTCGACATCTGGTCGGTATGATTGATGAGCAGATGTGAAAACGAAGTAAGGGAGTTAAGCGGTCCCTTCAGGTCGTGGCCGATGATTGAAAAGAACTTATCCTTGGTGCTGTTCAACTGCTGAAGCTGAACATTTCGTTCTTCGATTTCTCTCTGGCTGGCACGCAGACTTCTGTTTGCGCGGTGCTTGACGAGATAAAGAATGAATAGCAACCCGGTAATAACGAGAACCAGGGCGACAATGACAAACAGCGTGTTCCGGAACCTGCGTTGCTCAACGATCTCTCTTTCCCGCTCTTGCCTCACGCGGTCGAGCTTCTCAATTTCGGCCTGCTTCCGGTCGACAACATGTCGGGCCTGGGTCTCGGCGAGTCGGCGCTCCTCCTTTTCTTGCTGCATGAAATCAAAGATGGCGAGCGATAACTGCTTGTAATTCAAAGCATTCTTGTAATCTCCAAGATCGCTGTAAACTTGACTCAGCAGCTCATAACTGCGGAAAATGCGGTCCTGGGCCTGTCCCTCCCTGGCCTTTTCCATCGCCCTGTGCCCGTGTTCGAGGGCTTTGTCGAGTTGACCGATTGAGCGGTAATGTGCGCCCAGGTTGATCAGCGATTCCGCAATTCCTACCGGGTCATTTAGTTCGGTCCAGATTGCGAGCGCGACATCATGGTTAGCCAGGCTCTTTTCCGCGTTGTTCATCGAAGCGTATACGGTGCCAATGTCATTGAGGTAAAGAGCCTCCCGGCGTCGGTCTTTGAAGGAACGCGCTGTCGCAAGGGCTTTCTTGAAGCTTTCGAGCGCCTGCTGATATACGTGCTGGGTTGCGTGTAAGTGTCCCAGCTGGTAGTGGGC
Organism: uncultured Roseivirgaceae bacterium; assembly: GCA_964532595.1. GTDB lineage: Bacteria > Bacteroidota > Bacteroidia > Cytophagales > Cyclobacteriaceae > Chryseosolibacter. Next base: position 37,100 of record CAZHIQ010000010.1, on the reverse strand, counting down.
CTCAGCCAGCAGGGCCTTATCGATATCGCTGTGCTGATTTAACACGCGCTTATAGCTTTCCAGGGCATCCTCCATTTTGCCGAGGGCTACCTGAACTTTTCCCAACCGTATCAGGATCAGGGCCTCCGTTTCGATCCGGCGCGCCTGGGGTGCAGTTTCCAGCGCCTGGTGGAGGAATTCCTCACTTTTGGTATAATTGCCTACCGTACGGAAGACATCGGCGATAGCCACATAGGTAAGAATGCGTCGCTCGTCGAGCGCCAGGGTTTCTTCCAGTGTAAGGGCGCGAATAAAGGCTTCCATGGCCTTTTCATACACAGGAACACGGTAGAGATAGATCAGTCCAAGGTGGCGCTGAGCTTTGGCTTCCTCAATCCCATCGCCTATTTCCAGGGCCTGACGGATCCGCTCTTCGACGCGCTCAATGTCCTGCTCCACCGACAGGGTCGGTGTGGCTTCAGAGAACGAGCGAAAATGTTTGAGCTCTTCTTCCGACTGGGCGGAGGCTGCCAGTAGACCAAGCAAGAAGAGGACAGAAAACGTGAAGAGTACCCTTGAAACCATCAACGCGGTTTTTCCCAAATCTCCGAAAAAACCGCCGCTAGAACCACTAAAACTACACAGGAAACTTACACCCGGCCCGGCCCGTGTAATAGCTGACGTTGAAAAATTGAGCGAATATTTGGAGCCATTCGTTCATATCCCCTTTATTGTCATTACAAATTCTGGCGCGGTTGCGATAGTCACCGCACAAAAACTGAAGTGTTATGATAGAAACCAACGGTTACGCTGCGTTTGATGCTGAATCCGCCCTGAAACCCTTTTCTTTTACCCGCCGGAATCCAGGCCCCACCGACGTCCGCATTGAGATTTTGTTTTGTGGCGTTTGTCATTCCGACATCCATCAGGTGCGCAACGAATGGGGACACTCAATGTATCCTTTGGTTCCCGGCCATGAGATCGTCGGCCGGGTAGTCGAGACGGGTCACGAAGTACGCAAGTTCGCTGCGGGCGATCTCGCCGGTGTTGGATGTATGGTAAACTCGTGTCGTGTTTGTGACAACTGCAAGCAAGGGCTGGAACCATATTGCGAGCAGGGCGCGGTGTTCACGTACAACAGCTATGAGCGCGACGGCAAAACGGTAACGTACGGCGGATACTCGCGGGAGATAGTCGTGCATGAAGATTTCGTGTTAAAGGTTCCGGAGACACTTGATCTGAAAGCAGTAGCCCCGCTGTTGTGTGCCGGTATCACCACGTGGTCGCCCTTGCGCCATTGGAAAGTCGGTAAAGGTCACCGGGTAGGCGTCATCGGATTGGGTGGCCTGGGGCACATGGCCGTAAAATTCGCCTCTGCCTTCGGATCCGAAGTGACCTTGCTGAGTACATCGGCAAAGAAGGAGGCCGACGCCAAGCGCCTGGGAGCACACCGGTTTGTCCTTTCACAGCCTGAAGAACTGAAACAGCTCAGGAACCATTTCGACTTCATTATCGATACCGTGTCGGCTCCCCATGACTATAATGCACTTCTCAGGACCTTGCGCACCAATGGAGTCTACATCTGTGTCGGCGCGCCCACTGAGCCCGCCCGAATTCCGGCGTTTACGCTTATTGACAACCGGCGAAGCATTGCAGGCTCAAGCATTGGGGGCCTCCCCGAGACACAAGAGATGCTTGATTTTTGCGCCGCCTATGATGTTGTAGCCGATGTTGAAGTTATTGCGATGAAAGACATCAATACAGCTTATGAACGCATGCTGCGTGGAGATGTGAAGTATCGGTTCGTTATCGATATGGCTACTCTGTAAATGGGGAGGTTGAAGACTGCGCTTTCGTAGACCCAGGCAATGGACGTTTTTGTCGACGGCGATCCACAACGACATAGGCAATAAGGGCTACAATCAAGGCAACACCCACTACGATCAGACCGCGCTCAAGCCGACCGTTGTGTCCAAAGATTGCGAAAACCGTGATCAGCGGTGTGATCCCGATCATCGAAGCGGTAATGAATCGCCAGTATTTCATGTTCAGCAATCCCGCCACAACGCACAGCCCGTCGTTCGACAGTGTGGAGAGCCGCAGGGCTACAACAGCCTTCATCCCGTAGTCGCGAAGGAATTCCCGTAAGCGCTCCTGCGTGGCAGAACTAACCAATCTATCTACAACGACATGGCTGAGTCTTCGTCCAATGAAATACCCAACAGACGAAGACACAAAGTTGGCAAACAAGGCTAGCAAAGAGCCCCATAGGGGACCGTAACTCAGTACGGTAATCAAAATAAGAAGGATGTTGGGGACTACCAGAAGAAACATCTGTAAAACCATCACGACTACGATCGCGATAGGCCCCCACGCACCAAACCGGGCCACCCATAGCCTGATACGGGCGGCATCCTGACTGGTGAGTACCTCAAAAGCTTCGTTAACCCACGCGCTATAGGACGGAAAGACAAAGTAAGCCGCCACCAGGCCGCTGAGCAATATCACCGACAGCAGCGCCGGTAGCTTCTTTATCTTTACGCCGTTCGAATCTGACACGTGTAGCCGGTTTTGAATTCATCACGCCAATGGGTCTCCTGGCGGATAATCAAAAACGTATGCCAGACGGTGTCTTAACGAGCGACTTTCACGTTGATGGCGCTGAGGCCACGAGGTCCTTTTTCTACTTCGTAGGATACGCGGAGGTTTTCATGCAAAGGTTCAGCGACGTTTCGAGCATGAACGAAGATACTTTCTTTCGTCATACCATCGCGGATAAAGCCGTAGCCCTTGCTGTCATTGTAGAACGTAACGACGCCGGTGCGCAAAGCAGGTTCTTCGGGAGCAGTGTCACGGGGAACGTTGATAGAAATCTCCTCGGGATCGACTTCCGTCCGCTGTGCCGGATCCGGAGGCTCGGAGGTGATATTTCCAAATTCGTCAACATAGGCGATCTCGAAACTGTTACCTCCGCGAGCTTTGCGCTCTTCTTTGCGTGCCTCCTTCTCTTGCTTCTTCTGCCGCTTGCGCTTTTCATGTTCGCGTTTGTTCCAGGTTTCTTGTGATCGTCCCATACTGTACTTTTAGGTGAATAATAATCTTACTTCCAAAGCTACCACATTTATTCGGTTAACCCTCGGAACACAGGAATTAATTGCCAATACGCGTCAACGGGATGGTTGGCGGCTGTTTCTCCATCTTTCTGAAATGGCGTAGCGGGAAGGATCAGATTTGCTTCGCGGATAAGTGGAAAGAAGAAAGCCGTCGCGGCGACGGCTTTCCCGGGCAAAGCTTTATTGCATGACCTTCACATTTACCGCGTTGAGTCCTTTCTTTCCTTGCTGTACTTCGAATTGGACACGGTCATTCTCGTGGATCGAATCGATCAGACCGCTCTGGTGAACAAAGATGTCATTGCTGGCATCGCTGGGCTTGATAAAACCGAAACCTTTGGAGGTGTTAAAGAATTTGACTACGCCTTCTTTCATGATTATTGGAAATTTAATTGGTTTTCATGGATCGACGCGGAAGGCGTCGAAGGCGTGGGGTTTTGGCAACAACTGGGTCGCTTGTTTCAAAGATAAGACGTTTCCGGAAATTTCCCAGAGAATTCGGCGAAGGTTAGCGCATCTTCATAAATACCTTCTGCTTGCTGTCAACGGGATCGAAGCAGCCGTGCCTGTCGGTAAATAACAGCGATTCCCGGGTTCCGAGTGCCAGCGTACCAAACATGCAAAGGCTGTCGTAAAAGAGGTTGATTACCTGATTCTGAAGCTTCTGATTGAAATATATCAGGACATTCCGGCACAAAATCAGATGAAACTCATTGAACGACTGATCGATGGCCAGGTTATGAGGAGCAAAGACAACATTGTTACGCAGACTTCGGTCCATGAGTGCAGCATTATACTGAGCCACATAGTAGGATGAAAAGTCTTCCTTCCCTCCAGCTTTCTGATAATTTAACGTATAAATCTTCATCAGTTCGAGTGGAAAGATCCCTTCACGCGCATGAATGAGCGACTGCTGGTTTATGTCAGTGGCGTATATGAGGGACCGATTCAGCAAGCCCTCTTCCTTCAACAGGATAGCTACCGAATACACTTCCTCGCCGGTGGCGCAACCGGCTACCCAAATCTTGATAAAAGGGTAGGTTGCCAGCCGCTTCACTACTTTCTCCCGCAGGCAACGGTAGAATGCTGGGTCTCGAAACATCTCCGTCACCGTGACAGACAAGTTTTCCAGAAATTCTCCAAAGAGGTGTTCGTCGGCCAACAACCGCGTGGTAAGTTCGCGGACGGTGCCAATACCCCGGGCGTTCATGAAATAGAGACTCCGACGCTTGATTGACGCTTCCGCATATTCGGTGAAATCGTAACCGTAAACTGTTCTGATAGTCGTCAGAAACTCTTGCAGCTCGGCCGAATCAATGGATTCTACGTTTCTTACAACCATTGCGCAATCTTGGATACAAAGTTGTTAAGCTCAACGGGTTTAGCCACATAATCGGACGCTCCCGCCTCAAGGCATCGCCGATCGTCTCCCTTCATGGCTTGCGCAGTGACAGCAATGACCGGAATCTGACTAAACGCTTCGTCTTTTCGAAGATGGTTCAGTACCTCGTACCCATCCATGACGGGCATCATGATGTCCAGTAAAATGATGTCCACAACCTCCCCACCCTTCAGAAGGTCGAGGGCTGTCTGTCCGTTGTCTGCTGTTACCACCCGCATCTCGAGCAGTTCGAGGTAGCTCGACAGGGCAAATCGGTTGCGTTCGTCATCGTCGACAATCAGCACAGTGCGGTTTCTGAGTTTTGCCTCCATACTTTTTATGTGTATAACCACACGCGCATCAACGACAGCAACTGTTGTACGTTCAGCGGCTTGGAGATATAATCCGACATTCCCGCGGTGAGGCATTTCTGACGATCGTCTTTCATCGCTTTGGCAGTAAGCGCGATGATCGGGACCTTCTGATAATCGGCAATTTTACGGATCGCCCTCGTGGCTTCAAACCCGTCCATTTCCGGCATCATGACGTCCATCAGAATAATGTCGAACCGCTCCTGTTCCTGGACCAGGTTTACGGCCTCCCTCCCATTCAAAGCCTTCGTACAGACCGCCCCTTCCGGTTCCAGTGCACTTTGCAAAGAGTACACGTTCCGGTCATCATCGTCGACTATCAGCACGCGTTTACCGCGCAATACTTCATCCGACTTGTGCAACTTCCGGATAATCTGTTGCTTTTCTTTTGGTAGTTTCGACTCAACGCGATGGAGAAACAGCGTCGTCTCATCCAGCAGACGTTCGTTAGAGAATGCTGTCTTTAGGACCACCGTGTTTGCCAGTTTCTCCAGTTGTTTGTTCTCCTCGCGCGAAAGATCTTTCCCCGTGTAAACGATCACAGGAATTCGATTCAACTCATTAAGTTCGCGGAGTTTCTCCAGAAATTCAAGCCCGGGCATGTCTGGAAGTCCCAGATCAACAATGATACAATCAAAAGAGGTTGTGCGAAGCATGTCGAATCCCTCCGTACCTGAGTAGGCCGAGTAGCACTTCACATCACCGTTTCCAATCAACTCTTTGACCGCTTCATTGTGTTGCTGGTCATCTTCAATGATAAGGAGTTTCTTGGGCTTGCGCGAAACAAAGCGCTCCACTTTATCGAGGGCTTTCCAAAAACCCTCGCGCGATACAGGCTTCTTTATGTAGTCAATGGCACCGAGTTCCAGGCCCGTGCGTCGATAGTCGTATCCCGAAATAATTTGAACAGGGATGTGCCGCAGTTCAGGGTCAGCCTTGAGTTTACGAAGGACTTCTTCCCCATCGATCACGGGAAGTTTCATATCGAGAATGATCGCATCAGGTTTGTAATGACGGGCGTAGCTTAATCCCACGTTACCCTGATGGGCGATAATTCCTTTGTAATTTCTCTCATGGACAAAATCGAGTAGCAGACGGGCAAAGGCCACATCATCTTCCATGATAAGTATCTTCCGATCGCCCTCTGTAATAAGGTGCTGATCGTCGTAATGAGAAGCATCATCAATTACGGGGTCCGCACTTTGGGCCGCGCGAATCACATCATATTCCGGCGCCAGCGTGCGTTCGTCACTCTCGTCGGACTGCGGTTCTTCGTGAAGCTCCGCAGGAATAAACAACGTGAAGGAACTCCCCTCGCCCAACCGACTGCTCGCGTGAATCTCGCCGCCCAGTAGGTTGGCAAGCTCACGGCTTATTGACAGCCCAAGACCGGTTCCCCCATACTTTCGCTTGGTAGAACCGTCAACCTGCTGAAACGCTTCAAAGATGGACGACAACTTATCGCTGGGAATACCGATGCCGGTGTCCTTTACCGTAAAAGCGATAACATCCGGGTGGGAAATAAGCGACTTCCGCTTCAGCCCGGAATTCTCAGCCGGCCGATCAATAATCAACGAGATCTGACCTCCGGCCGGGGTAAACTTGAATGAGTTGGAGAGGAAATTCTTCAGCACCTGCTCAATACGTCGCCCGTCCGAAATCAGTACTTTTTGCTTCATGGCCGCGGGCACTACGATATCAAACTTGAGCTTCTTACTTCGCGCCAGCTCGTCGAAAGCGTTTGATAAGTTTTGAACCATGCTGTCAAGCGCAAACGACTGGATGTCCAGGTCCATCTTCCCTGCCTCAATGCGCGAAAGATCAAGGATCTCATTAATCAGATTCAGCAGATCGTTACCCGAATTGTAGATTGTGCTCGCAAACTTTATCTCTTTGCTGGTTAGCGACTTGTTCCGATTCTCCATCAGCACCTGGGCCAGAATCAGGATACTGTTAAGGGGCGTGCGGAGCTCGTGCGACATGTTCGACAGGAATTCACTCTTGTACTGACTTGCCAGTTCAAGTTCCTGAGCCTTTGCTTCAAGTTGAAGCTTGGTGAATTCCAGGTTCTGTTTCTGCTCCTCCAGCAGGGCTGCCTTCTCGACAAGCTCTTCATTAGACATCTGGAGTTCTTCCTGCTGTGCTTTGAGCTCTTCCTCGGACTTTTCAAGGAGATTGGTTTTTACAAGCAGTTCCTCGTTGAATTGCCTGAGTTCTTCCTGTTGAGCTTCCAACTCTTCAGACTGGCGCTGCGTCTCCTCCAGGAGTTCCTTGAGTGTCTGACGCGACTGAGAAGCGTGAATAGCGATGCCAATATGGCTTTCCACCAGTGAGAGAAGCTCGAGGTCTCTGGGCGAAAACGTTCGGGCAGAGGCGAGTTCAAGTACCCCTTTGACTTCGTTCTCGTAGGTCAGCGGGTATACAATGATGTTTCTCGGGCGGGTTTGACCTAATCCGGAAGTAATCGTTAGATAATCATCCGGTACATCCGGGAGCAGGATATGTTTGCGCGACACGGCCACCTGCCCCACAAGCCCCTCACCCGGCGCGAACCGGTCCTTGCCCGAAGCGTCAGTGTGGGCATAACCGCCAACACGCCGCATGTGCCCGCTCTCACGGACGTATAATGTACCGACCTGCGCCTCCAGAAGTTCCGCAACTTGGGTAATTACATCGCTGGCGAGGACGGGGACGTCTTTCTCGCCCCGCATTTTGTCATTGAGCAGATTTGTTCCGGTCAATAGCCAGGTTCGGCGTTCGTTTTCGCGCGACAGATCGCTTAGGTTCGTCTTCATCCTGTTCAAGGCATGCCCAAGGGTGTCGGACTCGGATCGGACGACAACCGGGGTGTCATACTCCCCCATGCCGATTCGTTCAGCCGCGTGGGCGTAGCTCTTTTGAACGGCGATCATCTGGTTGAAAGCCTCCGCAAGGTCTCCCAGCTCATCTTTCGTATGTATATCGATAGAGAACTCAACCTCCCCCTGCGCAAGCTTTTGAGCGGCCTCTTTGATTCCTGCAATACCGATAATGATCTGCCGGATGGTATAAGCGAGCAGGGAAACTATCAGTGTTAACGCAATGAGGCCGGTTGCAATGTTAGCGGTCAGTTTCTGATTGATGGAGTTGACGAGCTCACCTGCTGTGGTACGGATGAGATTCAGCGACAGCTTCTCCATTTCCACATGAAGATTGGTCACCGGCGTGCTGAGATTCCACCAATCCTGATCGGTCAGATCAGTAAGGCCACTTCCTCCGTCAATCGCCATTTGTATGATTGTCTGCGCCCGGAGGTAGGCAGATTCGGCCTGACCCCTCCGATAACGATCCACCAACTCCTCGTCTGCCGTTAAGAGAAATTTTTCCTCACTCAGCGCAAACTGGCCTACCCGATTAACGAAGGCATTGTGAAGCGAGTCACTGAAACTCTTTTCGATAAAGAAGGGGAACAATAGGTTTCGCGTCCGGCTGAAATATTCCTTCGTATACAGCAGGTGGCGATGGGCTTCCAGGTGATTCTTGATCTCGGGATGCGCTGACAACCGGCTGATGTCGTACACTTCCATCAGCACGGCCGACTTTGCCTCGTTGGCCTTGTTGGGGAAGTCATTAAAGTCCTGCCGCCAGACCGACAAGCTGTCGAGGTATTCAAACAAGGGCGATTCGACGCCATGGCGACGATAGGTGGCCGCAAGCCCCGAAACCGCAGCATCGGTCTCTGGCAACTGGTCGTTGATACGCTGCAAGTCGCGCTCACTTCGACTTGCCAGGTAGCTGAGGTAGTAGGCTCGTTCTGTCTGAAGGGCATGAATAACCGACGACAAGTGTTCGACGCGTTCAGTAGCCGCGTCGATGTCGAGGGCATCCTCCTTCTCCGCAAGGGATTCGTTGATGGAGTTGGCGAGAAGAAAGATCAATCCCAGTGTTGGAAGAAGGGATATAAGAAAAAGCTTGGTCCTGATAGATAGGTTCCGTAGTAGGTTCATAATGTGTGCAATAGTGCAAAATGCGGAAAAAAAGCTTTGCACCATTGATTCTCTCGACTTTGTCCGTCCTTAAAATTGTCTGGCACGATCGTTTTCGCCGGTAGAAAATGGTATTGGAGGGCATATTTACAAAATATGAACTTGCGTTAATATTCAAACAAATGAGTTCCCGTCTCGTTAACACTCCCGTTATGAACCCGTAGCATCAAATGCGTATATTGATCAGGAGTACAGGGTTCGGGAGTTGGGTTCCGGACCCGGATAGCTAAAGCGCCTCGTCTGCCCGGACGGGGCTTTTTCTTGCCTGTCGTTCTGGCATGTGTTTTTTCATGCCTTCCACGAACCGTCGTTCGACAGTTCATAACACTTCAAAAAAGGGCTTGAGATGAGGCGTTTGACTTTTCTGCTGCTGGTATTCGGCCCCTATGTTTGCCTTGGTAACTCCATACTCATACCTATGGACCAGGATCAGCGCAATCACCTGAAAGCCTATGGCGTTGCTTTCTTTGCCCTTGAACGGCGTGTTCCCATCGATTGGCTGCTGAATTATCGCGGGGGGAGTTTTCTGATTGAAGACGACCCTGAAGTTCGCCAGGAGTGCATGGTGCGTGGAATCACGTTTGAGGTTCTTCCCGATGCACGAGTGGGAAAGTTGCTTGAGGAGATTTCCAGTCCCGCGGTCAACATGAACGCAGTTCGTATGGAAAAAGCGCCGCGTATTGCGGTATACTCGCCGCGTAATGAATTTATTCTCGATGAGACCGACGCAGTGATGCTTGTGCTGGACTATGCAGAGATTCCCTACGAAATCATTTACGATGAGGAGATTTTGGATGAGGCCCTGGCTCGCTTTGACTGGCTGCATCTGCATCATGAGGACTTCACTGGACAACACGGTCGTCATATGAGACGTGGGGCCGGTCGCATTGAAACTGAAATGCAGGAAGTGACAGCCATGCGCCTGGGCTTCGGCAAGGTATCCGAAATGAAGCTTGCGGTCGCGCACAAGATAAAAGCATTCTGCGCAAACGGTGGGTATCTCTTTGCCATGTGCTCAGGCGCCGAAACATTTGATATAGCGCTCGCTGCTGACGGAGTGGATATCAGCGAGAGCACCTATGATGGCGATGATGCGGATCCCCTCGCCCAAGAGAAGCTCAACTTTTCGAAGTCCCTGGCGTTCGAAAGGTTCACGCTGGAACCGGGTTATAGTCGCCGTTTTTCAGACATCAATGTGAATAGCGATTACTTCGACGCGTCGGGCGATTTCTTCAATCTTTTTTCATTCTCGGCCAAATGGGACATCGTTCCATCGATGTTAACTCAAAATCACGATCATCAGATCAGGGAGTTTCACGGACAGACTACCGCTTTCAGCCGCCACGTGGTAAAACCAACAGCCTTGATACTCGGTGAAAACAAACAAAAGGACCATGTGCGGTATGTATACGGAGAGATCGGTCGCGGTCACTGGACTTATTACAGCGGACATGATCCGGAGGGAATTCCCGGGCGGGGTCGCGGACCGACCGATCTTAATCTGTACCCCAATTCACCGGGCTACCGCATCATTCTGAACAACGTGCTGTTTCCTTCTGCGCAGAAGAAAAAGCAGAAGACATAGCCTGGTCTTTGAAGACACGGGAGCCCTTTAACACGCCATCGCGAATCGGCAGCCACTATGATACTGGGGTGTGTCTGATTCACCAAATAAAACCATGTAAGATGAGCACGGCGGAGTCCGTACGCCACAAGGTCGGTCGTAACTTTAATCAATTGGCCGGACTTGCCAGACATATTCTGGCCGATGATAGCTATGCCTTTGCCGATACTCTCGTGCGCCTGTACGAAGAACTGAACGTCCCTTTTCTTCGATTCTATACAAGCTATACACACGAACAAATGGTGGAGGCAATGAAGCCAGGCATACAGGAGATGCTCGAGCTATTTGCGATCAATCAGGCTCATACCTTTGTCGACAAGACGGTCCAGCAATGGCGGGACGATGCTTATACGGTCGTCGACCGCAATCAGATTCAGGCCTATGACATTACGCTTCATAACTACGCCAAAGTTCGCGCACTATTTATGTTTATGCATCGGTATACGCCCGACCCGCAGAAGCAAGCCGAGCTGACCGACGAAATGCAACGTCTCGCCGTAATCCTCAACTCCGAGCTTTTTACCGTGTTTATGGAATCGCGGAAACAGGAGTTGGCTGAAGTCAATCAACAGCTGCGCAACCGGGAACAGCAACTCATCGAGGCTCAGGAAGTGGGACTCGTCGGTAGCTTTGAATGGGATTTCAACCGACGTCAGCTGGTTATTACCCCTTATGTTGATAGAATACTTGAAAGACCCGCCCCCACCACTCTGCCTGAATTCCTCCAGTTCGTCCACGCCGATGACCGCGATAAACTTCGAGTGGCCGTGGAGAGTGCAATCGAACATGGGGCGTTCGTGTGTGAATTTCGCTACACCGGCAGTGCATTCCCCAAAGTGGTTCTTAGCCGGGGAAAAGTTGAAATGACCGACGGTCGCGTCAGTCGCATGCTGGGGACAGTCATGGACGTGACGGAACGTATGCGGATGATTGATCAACTAAGGCAAAGTCAGGCAATTCTTAAGGAGCGCGAACGCTACCTCCGAGAACTGAATACGTCGCTGCAGCACGCTAATCGGGAACTACTTAGAACGAATGAGGAGCTCGAGTCTTTCAACTTCATTGCCAGTCACGATCTGCAGGAACCCCTCCGTAAGATCCAGGTGTATAGCGACAGGATATTGGAGCAGGCAGATGAGTTATCACCCCAGACCCGACAACATTTCGAGAAAATAATGAAGGCCTCGGGGCGTATGCAAGCCTTAATTGCCGACTTTCTTTCCTTCTCGCAAACGCTAAAAACACAGCAGGCAAAAGAGGCAATTGACTTGAACGAAGTCGTGGATGAGATCTTGCGGGATATGGCAGTCACCATTGGAGAAAAGGGGGCAGACATTCAGGTCGGGCAACTGCCCAGGTTGTACGGCATTCGATTTCATCTGAAGCAGCTGGTGGCTAACTTGTTGTCGAATGCTCTCAAATACGTCAAGCCGAACACACGACCGTTGGTGTCCGTTTCATACACCCTCATGAAAGGAGGTGACGTACAACATGAAATGGCCAGTCGAGAAATGATGTACCACTGCATCGCTGTGGCCGACAATGGAATAGGTTTCCACCCCAAATACAAGAAGCGGATCTTCGAATTGTTTCAAAGACTTCACAACAAGGATACCTACTCAGGAACAGGGATCGGCCTCGCTCTCTGTCGGAAGATTGCTCACAATATGGGAGGATTTATTGATGTCGAAAGTACGCCAGACCACGGTTCGGTCTTTCGCATCTTTCTCCCAAGTGATGCCCCTGCTTCAGTTGCTAAAGTAGACCCTGTCGAGCGAACTAAGGAGACCGGGTGAATCACTTCGCATCTGTACGCGCAGCATGGTCCGGAAGTCCTGATCCACTTTCATGAACTCAGCGGCGCGATCGGGTGCGATCGCTTTGCGAAACCTTCTGAAGTACTGCCGGCGGGTTTTAGCCAGCAACAGATCATTCAGCAACAACCGGTCGGCAATAGACGCTGCCTCTCTTGACGAAAGTGTTTGATCCGACTCCAAGCGAAGAAGCCGGATGTACTCCATATCCAGGTATTGCGTCGCGTTGGTGTAGCTTTCATAGACCGGCCAAAAAGACGACTTCTCAGCTTCCGTGAAGTTCATTCTTGACAACACCATGGCTTTTTTCTCCATCGACCACAGACTCTCCGCATAGCGGAGTGTGTCATCGACCGCCTGAGCAAACAGTTCAACACTCGAAACAGCGGACAGTACAACGAGAATGCCTACCCTTTTCCATTGACCCAGCATAGTTCTTTAACGCGCGATATCTTTTACGCCTTCCAGTTCCTGCCGGTAAAATTCCCGTGCCGAGGTATGGCTAGTGAGGGGTTAGACCAATAGTCCGTTTCACCTCCCGATATTCGTCCAGGCTTGCAAGCTCCGCTCGTACCCGCTCGGTCCATATCTCTTGTTTCCCCGACATGGCGCCGTGAAGCGTCTCAATATCATAGCGCTGATCATAAGCGTTACTCTCTTCCAGCAGCTTTTGAATTTCACGGTTATAAACGGCTATGTCGCGAACACGCTGTTGCTGTAGTTCGTGGATACGCTCCCGGATCTTTCTCGCATAGAGCTCTGCGATATCGAAGTGCAGCTGTTCGTGTTCAAGAAGGGAAGTGGACATTCCGCGTGCCCACGACCTCTGTCGATCGAAGATCGCACGAACATCGTACTCAATACGTTTGCCGGACACGAAGGGTTTGGCTGTGATTTTTACAGATGCGCCAGCATCGCTGGGTGAATCGACATCGGGGATACCGCGGAAATCACTTTCCTGCAGTCGGTAATACGGATTCCATACAAGTTCGTTCCTCTCTCCGCGAGTAGACTGTCCGTTTCCTGATAGAGGAAAAAATACGAGCGCTAAAAGTATCAACCTCATCACACGGAGGCAGGGCGAAAAACTGTGCCAAACAAAAGCGGCAACGGGTCATCCGTTGCCGCCTGTTATCAAATGCTGAATAAGCTATTTCACCTCGTACGCTACTACCGTATTCTTAAAGAAAGTGGGAACAAGCAGTAAGTTTTTGGCCTTCACATATCCAATGTCGGCCGAATGAACAGAGTCCTGCCTTGTATCAAGTAAAACGGTCCGGTTCCAGTCGCTGTCGATATGATGAATTATTCCGTTCCAACTGGAGACAAGAAACTCGTTATCACCAATTGCTTCAATTCCGTCAGGGTTCTCAATTCCTTCGGTACGCTTGATCACTTCCTTTGTAGAAGGGTCAAGCGTATTCAGGGTACTTTCACCCCAGAAGGCTACCAAAAGCCGATCGCCATCGACAAACAATCCGTTAGGACCCTTCAGATCCCGCATGAAAGTCGAAAGTTCACCGTCTTCAATAACGTAAATGGCTCCCCCGCGCGAATCGCTGATATAGACTTTACCATTGTCAACTGCGATATCGTTAAGGAAGGTCGCCCCCTCTACGGGATATGTCCGGGTGATGTTGCCATCGGCTGTATTTATTTCATGTACCCGGTCGATGTCAGTCACATACAACTTACCATTATGAAGGCCCATGCCCTTCGGCGCATCAATACCGCGTACCCACTCGAGATCGAGAATTTCACCCTCAAGTGAGAGACGGGAAATAAAACCATTGCCATCCTTTCCATCCGGAGCACCGTTAATGTTGGATACATAAAGAACATTCTGGCTCTCGTCATAGAGAACCGACTCACAGGTGGTAAGCACCGGATCTGTTTCCCACACCCGCGTGAGGGTAACAGGTTTGGCGTCCGATCCTTCCGTGCTGTCGGTGTGCTGATCCTGCTTTTGATTTCCGCATCCCAACGATACAGCAAGGAGTAATGGCGTCAAGAACGAGAATGATTTCATACGCATATTCATTTTAGTTAGCGGTCGCTAATATATAAAAAACATCGCGCATACGATTTATTAAATAAACTGTTTGTCAATAGGTTGTGTGTGCAGGCATAAACTTTTTCCGAATGTCGGCATGGCAAATACAACTCATAAGCGCTCAGGAATCCCAAGGCCCCTGCGGATCGTTGTTATAGTGATTGCCGTTCTGGTGGTCATCCGGGTTGCCCTGCCGTATGCCATGCTGAGCTATGCGAATCGATCGTTGTCGCAACTGGAGGGCTACCGGGGGCACATCGATGACATCGACCTCGCGGTTATCCGGGGGGCGTACACTATTGACAACATCTATGTTAACGAGTACGACAGCGCGAACGGGAAAGAAACTCCCTTCCTGGCGGCCTCATCAATCGACCTTGCCATTGAGTGGGCTGCGTTGTTCAAAGGATCTGTAGTCGGACAGGTAGTCGTGCGCGAGCCAATGGTTCGCTTTACCAAAGAAGTCGTTGAACCGGAAGAGGTTCAGAAAGACTCGACCGACTTTCGCAAGGTGCTTGAAGATCTTATGCCGCTCAAGATTAATCGTCTCGAGTTTATTGATGGGCGGTTGCAATATGTCGATAACACGGTAAAACCTGTCGTAAACATCAGTATGACCGATGTCGATGTGGTGGCGCACAACCTGCGCAACAGTTATGAAGTGTCAGAAACGCTGCCGGCACGTATCGAAGCACAGGCTACTATTTACGATGGCCGCCTCGTGATGGAAATGGATCTCAATCCGCTGGCCGACGTACCCACTTTTGATATGAACGCCGAGTGGAAAAATACAAACCTGGTAAAACTAAATGACTTCTTTCAGGCGTATGCCAAGATAGATGTAAATAAAGGAAGTTTTGGGCTCTACACGGAAGTCGCCGCGAAGGAAGGTCGCTTTGCCGGATACGTAAAGCCTCTCGTACAAGACATTGATGTTCTGGGACGGGAAGACCGGGATGACAACATTCTAAGAAAGGCGTGGGAAGGTGTTGCAGGAACTGTGACGGAGATATTTGAGAATCAATCGGAGGAAACCTTTGCGACGAAGATTCCTTTTGAAGGAGACATTGACAACCCCAGGGCGAATATGTTTTTTGCTGTTCTTCAAATCATGGAAAACGCATTCATTAACGCGCTTCAGCCAACCATCGATCGAGAAATCAATCTCGCCGCGGTGGACGAAAAAGAGCCTAAGGACAAGAAGAACATCGTTGAAAAGATATTCGGTGGCAAGGATGATGAAAAGGAAACAGCGCGCGATGACGACAAGAAAGAAAAAGAGCGCAAAAAACAACGGGGCTGAGTCGCGGGCACGTTCTCTTTCCTTTCCCTTTTCATCGGGCGACGCAATATCCTATCTTAGCCACCAATGAAAGATCGCGTTGCCCGAATTGTCCGGTGGATAGAAGTATTTATCAGAACCCGGTTCGATTCCCGGAATCCGGACCTTCCCTATTACCTGACGGCTCTCATTGCCGCAGTAATTTTCCTTGTAGCTGTAAGCAGCTTTGTAATGCTGACCGATGAGCTTGCAGAGAATGACCTGTCAACGTTTGATGATCGGGTTACGGACTGTGTCACTTCCTTCCGCGATCCGGGACTCACGCGCTATTTTACCTTTGTTACCCATTTGGGAGACATCTACGCTTACCTCACCGTTGGAGTTGGTTTGGCTGTGTGGTTCTTTTACCGGTATCGAAACTGGAAGTTCATTGCACAGACCGTCGGAGTATTGGCACTCGCGTCCCTTTCCAATGTTATTCTTAAAGAAATTATCCATCGGGAACGCCCGTCACTCGAACACCTGGTGACCGTGAATACGCTCAGCTATCCAAGTGGCCATTCTATGTCAGCGATGGCTTTCTACGGTTTTCTGATTTACCTGTGCCTTCGCTACAAACTCGCTGCGGGACTTCGCCTTGTCACGGTTGTGGTTCTGACGCTGCTTATCGTTTCAGTCGGATTGAGTCGCGTTTACCTGGGAGTCCACTATCCGTCCGACGTACTCGCAGGTTGGATTGGTGGATTGATCTGGGTAGCGTTGTGCGCTATTCTCTTCAACGTCGTGTCTCTATGGCGACGACGAAGGGGAAACGGAATTGAGCCCGCTATTGAAGACCCTGATTATCGCGAAACGTAACGACCGAAGCGATTTAGCGATTCCCGCTCATGCTGGGCGCGCCGATTCAGGAAGAGCACATAGTCGATACTGAACCGACCACCACCGGTAAAGAAGAATGTCATCGAAAGCATAGCCAGCAGTGCAGGGATCAGATCACCCGCGAGGACATCGCCAGTTCCTATCACAAAAGCTGAAAGAAGAAAACTGATACAGAAAAGCAACGCCGTAATACGCGTCATAAGTCCGAGTATCAGCAGCATCCCTCCTATTGCAGAGATTACCGGGAGTGAGAAAGTGAGCACTTCCAGTAACTCCTCGTTTGCGAAAGGGAGCAACATCCCGATCGAACGGGCCTGCGGAATCAAAATAAGTCCCTGATAGAGCAAGAGCGCGCCAAACGCCATGCGTATCAGGGCAATACCATCGGCCCAAGATATAAGAGCCTGTTTCGTCTTTCCCATAATGGTGAATTTACACAACAGAGTACCAAGTTAAACGACACATTCGCAACGGAAATCCGGTTTCGGAGGAAAAGCCGGAATACGGAGACAGAACTACGGAAAAACAGCCAGAACGCCCCTTTGTACTCCTCACACCAGGTCACTCCATTAATGGCGTTCCGGAGAAAGCTTGTAGAAAAAACAAATGCCCGCTAAATTGCATGGACAAACCAAAACAAAACATTGTGAAGAAACTGCTAACCCCACTTGCTGCGCTCGCCATCGCAGGCTCTATGATGGCCTGCTCAGGCAGCCAGAAAGAGAATTCAGAATCAAACACTGACCCTGAAGCAAAAACCGATAATGCTGTCAATATCCTTACGGAAGAAGAGAAGGCTGAAGGCTGGATTCTTCTCTTTGACGGTAAGACACTGAATGGATGGAAGCGTTACAATGCCGATACTATTGGTCCCTTGTGGAGCGTCGTGGATGGTACAATTCTCTGTGATGGCGAGGGTCTGGGCGAAGGAAGCGGTGAAATGGGTGGATCGTTGATCACTACGAGAACGTTTGGAAATTTCGATCTTATTCTCGACTTCAAACTCTCCGAAGGCGGAAACAGTGGCATCCTCTACCATGTCATTGAAGATCCCCAATACAAACACGACTATGAAACGGGACCGGAGTATCAATTGTTGGACGATGGTGGCTGGAAGGGCGAAATCGGAGAAGCGCAGAAAGCAGGTAGCTACTACGATATGTTCCCCGCGGCAAGTACCAAAAAGCTGAATCCCGCGGGCGAATGGAACACCGCCCGTGTGGTGTACAACAACGGTCGGGTAGAACATTGGCTCAATGGCGAAAAAGTAGTAGAATTTGATGAAAACAGCGACGATTACAGGGAGCGCTACGAAAACAGTAAGTGGACAGAATTCCCTGACTGGAATAAGGTAAAACAGGGGGCAATCGCCCTGCAAGACCACGGCGCTCCGGTTTATTTCCGTAACATTCGTATCCGGGAGCTTTGATTTCTGCCGCAAAGACAAGAACTACTGCCCGCCTCATACGACGCGGGCAGTTTTTTTTTGGCAGTGGGTAAGCAACGCACCAGACCGGTGCATTTTGTAATTTGCACACAATACAAAAGCATGACACTACTTCAAACGCTCCGTCGCAATTCCGACCTGTATGTCTTTCTGCCCGTCTTTTACGTAGCCTGGTCGGACGCCGTGCTCAGCCCCGCTGAGTTTAACGCACTTCGCGACTTCATTTCCCGACAGCCCTGGATCAATGAAGAAGACAAGAAAGCCCTGGTCGAACATCTGACCCCGGAGGCTCCTCCCTCTCCGGAAGAGTTCAAGACGTGGCTTGAAGAGGTCAGAAGCCTGGGTGACGCCGAGCCAGCGAGAAGTCTCACGGACTTGGGCCTCAGTCTTGTTCGCCAGCATTCCGGAGGAAGAGTCGGTCCGGAGCTTGAGCAGGCCGTGGCTGACCTTCGTGCTACGGAGGCGGGCATTGGCTACATACCTTCTGAGTGGATTTTCCTGTTCCGCCCCGAGGATCGAAAGACCATTACAGCTGGACGCGCCACCGAAAGGACTTTCGATCCCGAGACGCTGCGCAGGCTCCTCGATGCGCCGGACGAAAATACTTATCAACAGATTCGAAATTTGCTGCAACGTCCGGAGTTCACCCTCGCTGAGCCGGACAGCCTGTCGGAATATCGCGAGAAAGTACTTCGGTGGTGTCAACTTCTTGCTGATGAAGGTCTCGGATCGCTCGGCTATCCTGTTGGCACCGGAGGAAAAGCCGACATGGGCGCCTACTTTGCCGTCATGGAGGGCCTTAGTTACCACGACCTGAGTCTGGTGGTGAAATTCGGTGTGCAATTCGGTCTCTTTGGAATGAGCGTCTATTTCCTCGGTACAGACAAGCACCACAAAAAGTACCTTCCTGCAATAGGCGCCTTACGCCTTCCAGGCTGTTTCGCCATGACGGAGACCGGTCACGGCTCGAACGTCAGAGGTATTGAAACCACCGCCACCTACGATGCGGCGAACCGCACGTTCACCATTCATACGCCCCATCCCGAGGCGCAAAAGGAGTACATAGGAAATGCTGCCGCCCACGGGAGAATGGCTACGGTTTTCGCCAAACTCATACTCAACGGGAAAGACTACGGCGTAAACGCCTTTCTGGTACCCCTCAGGGACGAAGAGGGGAATACGCTTCCGGGAGTCAGCATTTCGGACTGTGGACGGAAAATGGGCTTGAATGGCGTCGACAATGGCATAATCCGCTTCGATCAGGTAGTTGTTCCCTATGACAATATGCTTGACCGTTTCGCCAGTGTCACGGAAGACGGCAGGTTCGAGACTCCCATTCTCAGCGACAACCGTCGATTCTTCACCATGCTGGGAACACTTGTAGGTGGAAGAATCGGTATTCCCCGATCAGGCATCAGCGCGGCCAAAACCGGCCTGACCATAGCGATAAGGTATGGCGATCGCCGCCGACAGTTCGGTCCCGAGGGCGGAGCAGAAGTACCAATCCTCAACTACCGGCAACATCAGCGGCGTCTGATGCCCCTACTCGCCGATGCGTACGCCTATCATTTCGCCCTGCGATACCTTACGCAGCGATTTCTTGACCGAACCGAAGACGACATGCAGGAGATCGAAGCTCTGGCCGCGGGTCTTAAGGCCTCGGCCACCTGGAGTACGACGCGTACGCTACAGGAATGCCGCGAAGCGTGTGGTGGAAAAGGCTATATGTCGGAAAACCGCATCGACGCCCTGAAGAACGATACCGAGATTTATACCACCTTCGAAGGCGACAACACGGTACTGATGCAACTCGTCGCGAAGAGCCGACTCTCGGAATTCAAGCGCGAGTTCAGCAACATGGATTTGCTGGGGATGTTCAGTTACGTTGCCGAGCAGGCTCGCACTACCCTGGTAGAGCGAAACATACTCGCCGTTCGCAACACCGACGAGTCGCATCTGCTTGATACCGAATTTCATCTCAGCGCCTTCCGCTACCGCGAGCGCCAGATACTCTCGTCTGCCGCGCGGAGAATCAAACGCCATCTTGATAGCGGTATGGACTCCTTTGATGCCTTCAACGTGGTTCAGAACCACCTGGTACAGGTTGGACATGCTTATGTCGATCGCATTGTACTCGAGCAGTTCGTCGCCGCGGTTGGGGGTGTCAAAGACGCGCCTTGCCAGAAGATCCTCAACAAGCTATGTCAGCTATACGCCCTGGCTCGTCTTGACGAGCACAAGGGTTGGTACCTCGAAAACGGCTACATGGAAGGGGGCAAAACCAAAGCCATACGGAAAGCCCTTGACCAGTTATGCTGGGAAGTTAGGCAGGACGCCGTACCGCTAACGGAGGCCTTCGGCATCCCGGAAGTGCTTCTAGGTCCACTTGTCCGCCCTGAACGGTTCGAATAACTACTTTAATATCAAGTAGTTAGTTGTATCGAAAAATGCATTACTTGAGATGAGGCGCAATCGCTTTTTGCCAAATTGCGTAGCCCTTCTCATTCATATGCAACATGTCGGAGACGAACAGTTCTTCGCGCGGTGACCCTTTGTCGTCGAGCATGGCATCCCAGATATCAATGTACCGAGTGCGACGTTGTTTTTCCAGGAAGGTCTTTATTTCCGCGTTAGCTGCCGCAAACCCCGGCATCAGGTGTGCCCGGCTGGGGCTGGGTTTCATCGATATGTACACTATTTCCGCCTTGGGAAGCTCGTTCCGCAGTATTCCATACAAAGTCTTGAACCGGTTCACTACTGTGTCGGCGGTAACCCCGGCTCCGCCAAAGTCATTCTCGCCGCAATAAACGACTACCTGCTTGGGGCGGTAAGGAATAATAATCCTGTCAGCATACTCAATCAGATGCGGAAGACTTGAACCGCCGAAACCCCGGTTGATGATCGTGTGCCCGGGGAAGTCCTTCTGAACATCGTACCAGCGGGTGAACGATGAGCTACCAACGAAGACAATGGCATTCTTCGGAGGCATTTCCACACTATCGGCAGCCTTGAACTTCTGGATATCTTTCCAGAACGGGCGGTTTTGCGCAAAAACAACGGTTGACGCAACGAGGCAGATAAAAAGGGTATAGAAGAACTTTTTCATGGCGACAAATATAGGAAGGATCGGCCAACCGGCACTCATCCCGGGCTGAATTGACCCACGGAAAAGCCTTCGTTTTCCGGCCGTGCCGCAAGGATAGATAAGGAAATAATCTTACTTTACGTTTCTTTATACTAAACTGACATGGAAACTGTGCTTAGTGAGAAGGCCGCAACCGCTGCGTCTGGCTCTGCAAAGCCCCGAATGCAGCGTCTTCTCTCCCTCGACTTCATGCGCGGCCTCATCATGGTACTTCTCATGCTTGAGAGTGTCCGCTTCTTTCACAACTTTCTGGATCTGAGTACCGGAACCTTATTCGAGGGCTTCTTCCGGCAATTCTCCCACCACCCGTGGAACGGGTTGCGTTTCTGGGATCTTATTCAACCGGGCTTTATGTTTATGGCGGGGACGGCCATGGCTTACTCCCTCCACCGCCAGCAGGCGACCGGCTTTCCCTGGAGCAAGTCTTTTGTCAAGGTGTTCAAGCGCTCATGCTGGCTGTTTTTCTGGGGTGTCCTCGATTATGCTGTTCGCCCTAATGGCCTGTCGTTCGAATTGTGGAATGTCCTGACGCAATTGTCCGTCACCACCCTGATTGCTTTCTTCATTTTTCGCTGGTCGTATTCGGCGCAAATTGTCTTCAGTCTTGGCTTATTGCTCCTGACAGAAGGCCTGTACCGGTTTACCAATATCCCCGGATTTGACCAACCCTTTACGAATCAGCACAACTTTGGGAACTTCATGGACCTTGTGCTGATGAATAAGATCAATTCAGGCGGATGGGTTGCCATAAACTTTCTTCCGACGGCCGCCCATACCATATGGGGATGCCTGGCCGGGAAACTACTCATTGAACAGCGCCAGGAGTCGGAGAAAGTTAAGTGGCTTGTCATTACTGGAACTGCTGCGTTGTTACTTGGATATGTCCTTGACTGGAGTTCGGTTACGCCGATCATCAAACGGATTTCAACAAGTTCGTTTGTACTGGCGTCGGGTGGTTGGTGCTTGCTCGCGCTGGCATTTCTTTACTGGTGGATCGACCTTCGCGACCATAAAAGGTTTGTCAACTTCTTCGTCATCGTCGGTATGAATTCACTATTTATCTATCTCTTTATCGAGATTCCTGGGGACCGTTGGTTCAATGACTACATCGCTGCCCTCACGAATGGACTGATGGAGCTGGCTTCCGTACCGCATGCCGCCATGATCATCACAACGTCTCTTGTGATTTTCACGCTGGAGTGGATGATGCTTCGATGGTTGTACCGAAAAGGGATCTTCTTTAAAATATAGGATCATCCGGGGCAATTTGTAGTTCTGAAGTCTCCGCAATAAATTGGAAACGCTTAATTGTTTTACACGCCGCTGGCGTAAGTCTTAGTGACTCTCATGATTGAAAAAATTCTGGAAGTATATGGCCTTGATCCTCAAGGATGCAAAGTTGAACCATTGACGAGCGGTCTTATTAATAACACATGGAAAGTATCCTCCTCCGACCGCGAATTTATATTTCAACGTATTAACCATCACGTCTTCAAGAAGCCCGTGGAAGTTGCTGCGAACATTCGAATGATCGCACGGCATCTTGAAGAGAACTCACCTGGCTATTTGTTCGTATCACCGGTGGGAAATGCGCAGGGAGAAGACATTTACTATGAACCCGAGCACGGATACTTCAGGGCATTCCCCTATATCCGGGGTTCACATACGATCAATACCGTTACCACTCCGACAGAGGCCTTTGAAGCCGCCCTTCAGTTCGGCAAGTTCACGCGTCTGCTGGCGGGCTTCGAAGCGCGCCTCCTCCACTACACGATCCCTGACTTTCACAACCTCACGCTGAGGTATGAACAGTTTCAGCAAGCCCTGAAACAGGGTGACCCCGACCGAATCAAGCAGTCTGAGGACATGATACGGGAGCTCGGTCGCTTTTCAAACCTGGTCGAAACTTTCGAAAAAATCCGTCAGACCCCCAAGATTCGCCAGCGGGTAACACACCATGACACCAAAATCAGCAATGTCCTTTTTGGGGAGGATGGAAAAGGTCTGTGCGTTATTGATCTCGACACGGTGATGCCCGGTTACTTTATCAGCGACGTTGGCGACATGATGAGAACCTATCTCTCGCCCGCCAATGAGGAAGAAAAAGACTTCAGCCTCATCAGTGTGCGCGAAGACGTCTTTGGCGCTATCGTCAACGGATACATCAGTAGCATGGGCGATGAACTTACCGCCGAAGAGCAAGCTCTTGTCATCTATTCGGGATCATTCATGATTTACATGCAGGCACTGCGTTTCCTGACCGACCACCTGAATCGGGATGTCTATTATGGTGCGCGCTATCCCGACCATAACTTCGTCAGAGCAGGGAACCAGCTTGTCCTTCTCAAATGTCTGGAATCAGCAACGGGCAAACTGCAGGAGATCGTTGACGCTGAACTAAGAACGCGTTCACACTTTATATTCTAGGTTATGAGACTTCTCCTCTTCCTTCTTTGCACAGTCGTCGCCAGCTACAGCACAGCGCAAACGCATCCGGAAGAAATCCGGTTAAAAGACTTCCGGCCGGTTTCCATCTACAAGGTGCCCGCTACAAAGATTGAGAAGGCGAGATACCCTGCCATCGACATACACGCTCACGCATATGCTAGAAGCGAGGAAGATCTTGACCGATGGGTAAAGATGATGGATGCGAAAGGAATACAGAAGACTATTGTCATGACGGGCTGGACGGGCTCCAAATTCGACAGTTTGTACAAAGCGTATTCGCGTTACCCCGATCGTTTCGAAGTCTGGTGCGGCATCGACTATACGGGCTACCAGGAGCCCGGCTGGACCGAACGTGCCATTCGCGAGTTGGAGCGCTGCTTCCAGGTGGGTGCGCGCGGTGTTGGAGAACTGGGCGACAAAGGACTAGGCGAATTGTTTTCCAGACCCACCCGCGGTTATGGAATGCATGTTGATGATGAACGGTTGCAGCCTTTCTTTAAGCGCTGCGGAGAACTTGGGATACCGGTCGGCATTCATGTAGCAGAACCGTACTGGATGTACTTGCCGATGGATTCGACCAATGACGGACTTATGAACGCCTACCATTGGCGCATCGACCTCACCCGCGAAGGTATTCTAAACCACGAGCAACTTCTCGGGACCCTCGAAACCGCTGTGCGGAGTAATCCGCGTACGACCTTCATCGCCCTTCACCTGGCGAACTGTGGATACAACCCGGAGATGCTGGGTCGCTTGCTAGACAAATACCCGAACCTGTATTCCGAGTTTGGTGCCCGCTACGCAGAGGTCGGCCCAATTCCCAAATACATGAAGAAGTTCTCTGAGAAATACCAGGACCGCCTGCTGTACGGCACCGACATGCGTTTTTCGGAGCACATGTATGAGACGACATTTCGTATCCTGGAGTCTGAAGACGAGCATTTCTACGAGATCGACTTGTTCGAATATCATTGGCCGTTGTACGGATTTGGTCTGAGCGATAAAGCCCTTCGGAAGATTTATCGCGACAACGCCCGGAAGGTGTTGTGGAAACCCTGAGCAAACGTCGTAACGTTTCCGACTTCCTTCCGGTCCCAGGATCGGACTGGAAAATTCTTCATAATGAGACAACTACAAGCTGGACCCTTTTCGCTGATCTACGACAGCGGTTCAATCCGCCGCATAACATACGGAAAGCATGAAATCCTCCGTATGATCTATTTCGCGTTACGCGATCACAACTGGAACACTGTCGATGCGGTGATCCGCGATGAGCAGATAACGGAAAAAGAAGAAGGCTTCTCTGTTCTCTACCGCCGTCTTGAAGTTGCAGGCCCTGATGTGGTGATGACCTGGCGGGTCAGCATTGAAGGACATCGGGATGGAACAATTGTGTTCGGCATTGACGGGGAAGTCCATAAGGAATTCAAGAGAAACCGCGCAGGGTTTTGTATACTGCACCCTCCTGGAGTAGCCGGTACAGAATGCACGATCCTCCACGGCGACGGCTCACGTTCGGTTATCAAGTTCCCCGAACATATAGCGCCTGACGACCCGTTCAAACATATTAAAGAGATGGTGTGGTCTATTGGCGGTTACTCTTTTGCGCTCGCCTTTGAAGGTGATCTTTTTGAAACAGAGGATCAGCGCAACTGGGGTGACGCCTCCTACAAGACATTCTGCACTCCGCTAGATCGCCCTTTCCCGGTGACGTTGCAACCCGGCGAGAAAATCACCCAGCGAATACATTTTCGTCCGCGTGTTTCCCTCCCCGCACTTGTACGATCCGATGAGCCGGTCACCCTCATGCCAACGTCTCTCCCCCGCGTCGTCCCAGCCCTGGGCCTTGCGGCATCCACCGAATCCGGTGAAATGAGCGAGGCGGTTGTGGCGCAGCTGCGCACCGCTCGTTTCAACCATTACCGCATTGAGGTGACACCATCGTCAGATACATGGGTGCGCCAAATGTCACAAGATTGCGAGAACGCCGCACGTCTTGGTATGCCGCTGGAAGTTGCCCTGCATTTGTCAGAAAATGAAGATGAAGAAATAGAGGCGTTTCTTCTTCTGTGCGAGCAGAACGGCGTTCGCCCGCAACGTGTTGTTGTGCTCTCGAAAGGTGCGTTGGTTACGAGGGAAAACGCACTGGATGGTATCCAGCGGCTTCGCAATGGCCTTCGCAACGCCCGCATTGGTGCGGGGACTGACTACAATTTCACCGAGATAAACCGGAACCGATTTGATGCGCGTAGGGCTGACTTCATCAGTTTCTCGTTCTCGCCCCAGGAACACGCCTCCGACGATCTTACGTTGCTGGAGAATGCAGAAACGCCCTCATACATGATCGCCAGTGCCCGGCATGCCTTCGGCAGAGAAATTCCGGTTCAAGTATCCCCTGTTGTTCTCAAAAGACGTTTCAACCCTTACGCCGGCGACCCCATCGATTGGGATGTGCCGCGAGATCGTCAGATAGACGACCGATTAGCTACTGATTTTGCTGCGTGCTGGACGTTCGCCACGCTTTGCAGTTTGATCCGGGGAGGGGCGTCATCTATCACCCTTTTCCAGACATGGGGGGAATTGGGCATCATCAGTCCGGAGGGTGAGCTGCGGCCGGTGTTCCATACCCTCAAGCGGTTTGCTCAATACCAGGGCCGGGGAGTCACTATCCTGGAGAGCTCCGACCCTCTCGCCGTTCAGGCGATTGTACTGGACGAAAAGACACTGGGTGTTGTCAACCTTTCTGACGCGCGAAAGACAATCGTCTGGCAGGGAAAATCCTTCCTGCTGGAACCGCGGTCTGAACGCTATGAAGCCCTAGACCGCTCGTAACATCCGCAGTTGCTGCTTGAGCGCACGGAGGTGTTCGGTCGCCGTTTCGATTTTTTGATTAAACTCGTCGCGGACTTTATCGGCATTCTGCGAACGCCCAAAGAATTCGAGGTTGTTCTTCCAGAGGGCGATGTCGTTTTCGGTCTTCGCGATCTTCTTTCGGATGGCCTGCTCCTTTTGGTAAAGCTTGCGGTCAGCCATGGGATCTTTTTTCAGATCGTTAAGCTGCGTTTCCAGCATCAGACGGCTGCGTTCATCATCGGTGAGGTCGGGAATGGCAGCTACGAACTTCTCTACCGCCTCGTGATAGCGCGCTTTGATCATGGCGATATCTTTCCGCGGCACAAATCCGATTGTGCTGTACCGGTCCTGCAGATCGTGAAGTAATTCGATGCGCGCTGTCCCATTAACCACATGGCGTTCGAGTTCTTCGCAAATAGCCATCTTGACGTTTAGGTTGTCGATCTGCTCCTGCTCTACCTTTCCCATCTGACCGCGCTTCTGTGCGAAAAAGTAGTCGCACGCATCCTTGAATTCTCTAAAGACTTTTTCCCTGAATTTCTCCGGCACCGGCCCCACATCTTTCCACTTCTGCTGCAGTGCTTTCAGCGTATTAGAGGTCGCCTCCCAGTCCTTGCTCTCGCGGAGCTCCTGAGCCTGTCGGACGAGTTCGTTCTTAATCTGAAGGTTTTGCTCCCGCTCTTCATCGAGTTTCCGGAAAAACTGGTTCTTATTGTTGAAGAACGTCTTGAAGGCCGACCAGAACTTCTTGTTCACATCACGAGCCTTTGCCCGGGGAAGGCCCCCCACCGCTTCCCATCGTTTCTGTAGCTCAAGAATTTCCCGTGTCTTCTCGTTCCACAACTTTATGCGATCACTGTCGAAGGAAACAAAAGCCTGAACTTCCTCGGCAAGTTTGCTTTTCGCATCGAGATTTTGCTGCAGTTCACTTTGAAGCGTTTGAAGGTAAGCATCACGTCGGGCGTACACAGCATCCGACGCCGCTTTGAAGCGCTGCCATACGGCCTCTTTTTCTTCCGCAGGCACGGGCCCGATATGCTTGAATTCCTGGTGCAGTTCGTTGAGTTCGCGAATGGCATCTTTGATAATCTCTACCTCAGCCAGTCGCTCAGCTCGCACGCACAACTCTATTTTGGATTCGAGGTTCTTTCTTCGATCGAGCTCCTTCAGTTCGAAGTAAATGCTTTGGTTATCATAGAATCGATCGACCAGGGCATGATAGTTCGCCCATAATGTCTTGGCGTGTGGCGCCGGAACAGGTCCGATTGCCTTCCATTGCTTTTGCAGTTCTTTGAAGGCCTCGAACTGGTTGGCATGATCCGTAGCATCAATCAGCTCACGCAACTTTTCAACGAGTTCCTGTTTCAATCTCAGGTTCTCGTTCTTTTGTTCTTCCTGTTGACGGTAATAGGCGTTTCGTCGGTCCCGTATTAGCTTGACGTGAGCATCAAAAGCCGTGTCGAGGTCTTCTCCTTTGTATTCAAAGTCGTCGGCCTCCCCTCCCTCGGCAATAAACTTGTCAAAGGCCGCTGATCTTTCGCGTTCGTAAATCTCATCATAAACCGCCTTAACATCGCGGAGAATATCATCCACGCGCTTGAAGTTATCATCGCGTGAAAGGTCTTTCACCACTGCAACCAGCTGTGCCTTCGTATAGTTGCTGTAGTCGACGTCGACATGCTTGTGGTCATCTTCGTCAAGATGTTCTTCATAATCTTCCCGCTCGGCAAGATCTGCTTCCGACTGCAATGGTTTATCCCCGCCCTTCGTATCAGGCATGCCCGTTTGCAGCTGATCACGACCGTCTTTTTCTTTGTCGATTTCCATGGTAAAAGAATCCATTACTGCCGCCTTTTATGCTAAGTTACTAAAAAAGCCTAATTCAACCGTGGATCCACCGGATAGTTGGAATATACCGAGAAACGCCCGCCCATATTTTCCAACGCTTTTTTCCACATGACTTCCGGACTGGTATCGAACAACAGCTGATCGGATACAAAGTCACACACGATCCAAGAGTCTTGTTCCAATTCGTCGTTAAGCTGTCCTGGTCCCCAGCCACTGTATCCGAGAAAGAAGCGAATGTCATCGGCCGTTGCCTGACTCGTGTCGAGTAGCAGCATTAGATTTTCAAACGACCCACCCCAGTATATTCCGTTCACGATCTCAACCGCGTTTTCGATCGAGACATTGCGGTGAATGAAATGCATAGTATCCTGCTGGACCGGACCTCCGATGTAGACGAGGTTGTCAAGCTGTTCAAGGTCTTCCATCACTTCATTTACTTTCAGAATGGAAGGTTTATTCAGGACAAAGCCGAACGATCCTTCCTCGTTGTGTTCACAAAGAAGTACGACGGTTCTTTCAAAGTTAGGATCCGGTAAGAACGGTTCGGAGATAAGCAGTCTTCCTTTCTCCGGTTTCAACTTATTACGGTACTTGAAGAATTCCATGGAAAGCTGTTCGGGTTTTTGGCCGGCGACAGAAAACGGCCTTTGTTCACATGAATAAAATACTTTGCGACCGTCTATGCAAATCTTATTTCTTTGATAAATTTCGTGCCGAAAGGCCGCTGGCCGAAACATTTTTGGGCTAAGACAGAACCATGCAAGACCTCGCCGCGCTGAGAAAGGATTACAAAAAGGCAACACTGGATGTTGAAAATGTCGAGGGGCATCCGATCACCCAGTTCGCGAAGTGGTTTGAA
Organism: uncultured Roseivirgaceae bacterium; assembly: GCA_964532595.1. Taxonomy (GTDB): domain Bacteria; phylum Bacteroidota; class Bacteroidia; order Cytophagales; family Cyclobacteriaceae; genus Chryseosolibacter. The sequence goes on along the minus strand of CAZHIQ010000010.1, from coordinate 7,979 downwards.
GAAGCGCTGAATGCTCAGGTCAACGAACCCAATGCGATGCACCTCGCTACGGTTGATGAGCAGGGTCGGCCATCGGGACGTATTGTATTGCTGAAGGGACTGGACAACAACCGGTTTGTTTTCTTCACCAACTACGAAAGCCGAAAAGGGTGTGAGCTTGAGAAGAACCCGGCGTGTTCCCTGACCTTCTTCTGGCCGGAACTCGAACGGCAAGTGCGCATCGAGGGGGTCGCTACCCGAACCAGTGAAGAACGTTCAGAAGCGTACTTTCAGAGTCGGCCGCGTGAATCTCAACTCGGGGCCTGGGCATCACCCCAGAGCCGAAAAGTCGAAGATAAAGCAGCTCTTCAGCAGCGAATGAAGGAAGTGGAGACCCGTTTTGCGGGACAGGCAGTGCTGCCGAGACCCAAACACTGGGGAGGTTTTGAAGTGATCCCCGCACGCATTGAGTTCTGGCAGGGAGGTCCCGGAAGAATGCACGACCGTATAGTCTATGTCCAGGAGGGAGACGCATGGGCAATCCACCGAGTCGCTCCGTGACCGAGTAACGGGACGGCTACACGAAAAATACGATTACTTCAGGTCAAACAGATTACTCACCCCCGGAAAGCGTCGTACCGTAAACCCTTCGCCGTACGATGCGCCTATAGCATGACCATATTCGATGGCGCGGGCTTCCAGCATCCTGATAAAACCGGGATTGCTGATATAAGTCTCGGGCTCCGTACTTTCCGGATTATGAAATTGCGAGGAGAAAGCGCGAATCGCCTTCATCTTTGTATCCCAGTGATCGGAGATATCCACAATGAAGTCGGGCGTAATAAACTGACTTTGCACGTAATGGTAGACAGCCTCAGGACGCCACGGAGCCTGCGGATTTCCCTCTTCATCATGAGTCTCGATGCGAACCAATCCACTCAGAAAGCATGCATCGTGGGCCAGGGAAGCTCCTTTTCCGTGATCGACGTGCCGGTCATGCACGGCGTTGGCAAGCACGATACGAGGTCGGTGCCTGCGAATCGCCCGGATTACTACCCGTTGGCTTTCCGGATCATTCTGAAAGAATCCATCAGGAAGTTCGAGGTTTTCGCGAACGCTGATGCCGAGAATCTTAGCCGATGCCGCCGCTTCAGCCGCCCGGATTTCGGGCGTACCCCGTGTGCCCAACTCGCCTCTCGTGAAGTCAACAATACCCACCTTGTAGCCTGCCGCTACGTGCCTGGCGATTGTACCCCCGCAACCGAGTTCTGCGTCGTCGGGATGAGCGGCAAGCACAAGGATATCCAGACTCATCAGGCGACCTCCAGTTCTTTAGACACGAGAAACTTCTCTGCGTCGAGTGCCCCCATACATCCGGTTCCCGCGGCTGTAATCGCCTGGCGATATACCTTGTCAGCGGCGTCTCCGACTGCAAATACGCCAGGGATATTGGTCCGGGTGGTACCGGGAACAACCTTGATATAGCCGGTCTCGTCCATATCGAGGATGCCTTTGAAGATATCGGTGTTAGGCTTGTGGCCTATTGCCAGGAAGAAACCCTGGACGGGAATTTCATATTTTTCAGATGTCTTGTTGTTCACCACGCGGACTCCGGTAACACCACTTTCGTCGCCAAGAATCTCCTCTGTTTCCGTATTCCAGTGAATCTCGATATTGGGTGTATTCAACACGCGTTGCTGCATGATCTTCGAAGCCCGCATTTCATCGCGTCGAACGATCATATGAACTTTGTTACAGAGCTTGGCAAGATAGGTGGCTTCTTCCGCCGCTGAATCTCCGGCGCCAACTACCGCGACATCTTTTCCGCGATAGAAATAGCCATCGCAGACCGCGCATGCGGACACGCCTTTGTTTGCATAGACCACTTCACTCGGCAAACCGAGATACTTGGCCGACGCACCCGTTGCGACGATAACGCTTTCGGCAAAGACTTCCTGGCGCTCGTCAACAACGACTTTGAAAGGATAACCGGAGAAGTCAACCGCGGTGACTACACCGTAATGAACTTTCGTGCCGAACCGTTCCGCCTGGCGTTGAAGATCAACCATCATCTGCGGACCGTTGATCCCGTCAGGATATCCGGGAAAGTTCTCGACATCGTTAGTGGTCGTGAGTTGTCCTCCCGGCTGTCCGCCCGTGTACAATACAGGATTCAGGCCGGCGCGGGCCGCGTAGATGGCTGCTGTATATCCGGCGGGTCCGGACCCGATGATGAGAACTTTTACTGCGTCTTTGCTCATGATATAGGTTCACTAAGAAGATAAAACAAAGGGCCTGCAATGAGACCCTTTGTATGAAGTAGTTCAAACATTATTAACCCAGGTAAGGCTTTAGCGCCTTGCTCCGCGACGTATGACGCAGGCGGCGAATGGCCTTTTCCTTGATTTGCCTCACCCGCTCCCGGGTCAGGTTGAATTTCTCCCCTATTTCCTCGAGTGTCATAGCGTGCTCGCCATTGAGACCGAAATAGAGAGTGATCACGTCGGCCTCACGTTGTGTGAGCGTTGACAGTGCGCGCTGCACTTCCCTGCGCAACGAGTCGTTCATCAAACCCGAGTCAGGAGTCTCCTCGCTTTCGTTTTCCAGTACATCAAGAAGGCTGTTTTCTTCACCCTGAACAAAAGGGGCATCCATCGAAACGTGGCGTCCTGAAATTTTCATGGTGTCGACAACCTCGGCGGTAGTCACATCGAGTACTTCAGCAAGTTCTTCCGGGGAAGGTTCACGTTCGTATTTCTGCTCAAGTTCCGAGAACGTCTTGGATATCTTGTTCAGCGAGCCTACGCGATTAAGCGGGAGGCGGACAATACGAGACTGTTCAGCCAGCGCCTGCAGAATCGATTGACGGATCCACCAAACGGCATACGAAATAAACTTAAAACCACGAGTTTCATCAAAGCGTTGTGCCGCCTTAATGAGTCCCAGATTACCTTCATTGATCAAATCACCGAGCGACAAGCCCTGGTTCTGGTACTGTTTTGCAACGGATACCACAAACCTGAGGTTTGCTTTCGTCAGTTTTTCCAGCGCGATTTGATCTCCCTCTTTAATACGTTTCGCGAGTTCGACCTCTTCGTCCGGCGTCAGCAAATCCACCTTACCAATCTCCTGGAGATACTTGTCCAGGGACTGGCTCTCGCGATTCGTAATCTGTTTACTGATCTTTAACTGTCTCATTCAGGTACGCTACGTGATGTCAAAACAAAGTAAACCGAAAAGTTAGTTCCTGTCAAACAGCGTGCGACCGTTTTATTCCGCGGGGCTGGTTTCCTTCCGTGGCGGCCGGGGTAGCAATACTTTACGCGAGAGTCGGAACTTTCCTGTCTTCTTGTCGACGTCGATGAGTTTTACCTTCACTTCCTCTCCTACTTCAAGCACACCTTCCATGTTTTCAAGTCTCTCCCACTTGATTTCAGAGATGTGCAGCAATCCATCCTTACCCGGCATGAACTCTACAAAAGCACCGAAAGGCATAATCGATTTCACTTTACCCTCGTACACTTCGCCGACTTCCGGTACAGCGACAATAGCCCGGATACGTCTCAGGGCACCATCCATCGCTTCTTTGTTACTTGCGAAGACGCTGACGACCCCTTTGTTGTCGACTTCTTCGATAACAACAGTAGCTCCGGTTGTATTCTGAATATCCTGAACGATCTTTCCACCGGGACCGATCACCGCGCCGATCATCTCTTTGTCGATGATTACCGTTTCCGCGCGTGGCGTATGAGGTTTGAAATCCGGTCTCGGCTCGGCCATGACCTTCTTCATCTCGTTGAGAATGTGCAGGCGACCCTCTTTAGCCTGAAGCAAAGCTTCACGCAAAATCTCATAGGTCAGTCCCTCTACCTTGAGGTCCATCTGGCAGGCGGTGAGGCCATTTTCAGTACCCGTAACCTTGAAATCCATGTCACCAAGATGGTCTTCGTCGCCGAGGATATCGGAGAGAACCGCATAGCGTCCTGTCTTGGCGTCCGAAATCATTCCCATGGCGATACCGGACACGGGGCCTTTCACCTTCAAGCCGGCGTCCATCAACGCAAGCGAACCTGCGCAAACCGTAGCCATAGAAGACGAGCCGTTCGACTCCAGAATATCGGATACAACGCGGACGGTGTACGGGTTTTCCGTATCGGGGGGCAGTACCTGTTTGAGGGCACGAAGGGCCAGGTTACCGTGGCCTACCTCCCTACGACCGGGGCCGCGGTTGGGTTTTACTTCACCCGTAGAGAACCCGGGGAAGTTATAGTGAAGAATAAACTTGTTTTGCCCGGAAATCATGGCGCCGTCGATCGTCTGCTGATCGAGTTTCGTGCCTAGCGTTACGGTTGTAAGTGATTGCGTTTCTCCCCTTGTAAACACAGCGGAGCCGTGGGGTGAAGGAAGGTAATCCACTTCGCACCAGATGTCGCGAATTTCGGTGGGCTTACGTCCGTCGAGCCGTACCCCTTCGTTCAGCACCAGGTTGCGTGAGGCTTCTTTCTGAATATCGTGGAAGTAACGCTTCGCGAGGTCTTTATCCACTGTAGAATCTTCGGGCAGTGAATCGAGGTATTCCTGAAGAATACGCTTGAATCCTTCCGAGCGCTCGTGCTTGTCTTTAATCTGCAGGCGTGCCTGAGCGTAGGTTTTATCGTAGAGAAGATCCCAAAGTTGTTTCTTCAGTTCCTCGTCGTGTGTTTCATGCGAGTATGCGCGCTTCTCGGTCGTTCCGGCTTCCTGTGCAAGTTCGATCTGAAGCTGGCATTGAGCCTTGATAGCTTCGTGAGCCACGCGCAATGCTTCGATCATATCGTCTTCGCTGGCTTCCTTCATCTCGCCCTCTACCATGAGGATGTTGTCGATCGAGGCAGCAACCATGAGGTCCATGTCGGCGCGTTGCTTATCAGCCATCGTAGGGTTAACTACAAACTGCCCGTCGATTCGCGCTACGCGAACTTCCGAGATCGGACCGTGGAACGGGATATCGGAAACCGAAAGGGCTGCCGAAGCGGCAAAGGCCGCCAATGCATCCGGAAGCGCGTTTTCGTCTCCCGAAATAAGATAAATCATGACCTGAGTCTCGGCGTGGAAATCGTCGGGGAAAAGCGGACGAATAGCACGGTCAACGAGCCGGCTGATGAGGACCTCATAATCCGACAGTTTGCTCTCGCGTTTGAGAAACCCCCCGGGAACTTTACCAGTAGAGGCAAATTTCTCCTGATAATCCACAGAAAGAGGGAGGAAATCAGCACCCTCTTTGGCGTCTTGTGAAGCGACGACCGTAGCCAGAAGCATGGTGTTTCCCATGCGCAGAACGACGGAGCCATCGGCCTGACGAGCTAGTTTGCCCGTCTCGATGGTAATCGGCCGGCCATCCGGCAGGGTGCAGGTCTTTGTAATAACTTTTGGTTTCATGTTTTCAATGTTGTTTATGGCGTGAGCGCGCGCCTCCGGAAAAATCAGTTGCTCGCATCAGATAAAAAACCTGCCCAAAGGCAAAAGAATAAGGAGCTGGTTTCCGATAAGGCCTTCGTCTCATGGCTGGAAAGGCGGGATAAAAAAATCCAGGGCCCAGGTGAAATGTAAAAAGGGAACCTGCATGGTTCCCTGCTGTAGCTTATTTACGTAACTCCAGTGCTGCCAGAATGGCCCGATATCTTTCGATATCCGTAGATTGGAGGTAATTGAGCAGCTTTCTACGCTTACCCACAAGCTTCATCAAGCCCTGTTGGGTAGAGTAATCCTTTTTGTTCTGCTTGAGGTGTTGCGTCAGATGGCTAATCCGATGGGTAAAGAGCGCAATTTGCGCTTCAGGGGATCCAGTGTCAGCTTTCGTCTTACCGGCACCGTACTTCTCGAACAGATCCTGTTTGATTTCGGTGGTTAAATACATTGCAATTATTTATTCCTTTATTTCAGGGTGCAAATATACACTAATAGCGCGCTAATCACCAAATACTCACCGATATTAAGTTGCTGGCTTTGACTGTATTTTCCTCGCCCGGATAGCTGCCTTGACTTTCTCGAAGAACACCCGGTACGCGTCGGCGTCAAACACCCTTGCGTCGACCCGCGCCTGTCGCAAAAACACCAGCCCCACCAGCAGCAAAATCACATCGGCGGCCCAAATTCCCACCGCAGGGCTCACCAAGCCTTGTTTTGCCATTTTTTCACCCTGCATATTCATCACATAATACACGATAAAAAAGAAGATTGAAATCAGGAAAGGCACTCCCAGCCCGCCGCGCTTGATAATAGCGCCAAGCGGTGCGCCGATCAGAAACATCGCGATACACATGACCGAACTGGCGATGATTTTGTGCCATTGGATAGAAAAAATGACCTTTTCCTGGTCGTAATTCCGAATGGCTGTGTTACTGTTCAGGACCTGACTCTTCACCTGGCGGGCCATATTGGTCGCCGCCTGGACGACGTGACGGGCATCGGGAAGGGTCATCAGACTGTCGACCAGCGCCGTTCGCGAACTATCGGCCGCCAGCCACTCCGCAGGATCAACCGATTTGTTTTTCCGCGGCGATGACTTGGCCGACGCAGATACCGCCGGACGCGGTCCCGACGAGCTTTTGCGTTTGGCGACGGCTTCCTTACCCTTGGTTGGCTTCGCAGGCTCGGCCTTAGGGGCGGTTGCCGTCGTGCTTGCCGGTTGTTCGGTGTTTTGCTGAACCCGGGCTGTTACGAGTTCCTGTGCTTTTTCCTCATCCTTGGGCCGGTATTTCAACATATTGAGGGAATCTCTTTCTCTTTTGAACTGCTGAAGATAACCGGGCATCCTTATCGTATCCTTGTTCAGAAAAGTGAAATAGGTGCTCTGATACAGGTAATGGTTGAGTTCCTGGGTTAGCAATTCCCTGTTAATGGAGTCAATGTCGGCATCCAACTCACTAAGATTGCGCATAATCCGGTTCGATTCAAACCACTTCTTGTCCGTGCGTTCGAGCTGGAACGACGAGAGATCAAAAACCACCTGCGTCTTATAGAACTTGCTCCTGGTAAACGTCTCGACCCGGTTATTGCGCTGACCGGTCATCTCGCGCTCCGAACTGGCTCCTTCCGTGTAATTGTAACCGTCGAAGAGTTCGAATTTCAGGTACCGTTCGTTAAGAATGGTCGACATACGGCCGGAGTCTGCCACCGTCACTTCCTTGTTCCCGTCGTTCTTTCTATGGTCGTAGACGATGATATCTTTCAACGTTATCCCGTCGGGGTGCTTCTCATTGACTTTGATGCTCACATCCGGAAGTCCGTTGTAGAAAACCCCTTCACGTAGGTCCAGTGCCGGTTTTTTCTGCTTGATATCGTATAAAAGACTGTAAGCCTCCAGTGCCGCCTTCGGAACCAGGTTATTGTTCACATAGAAGGCCACGCCCGTCAAAAGCAAGACGAAAAAGAAGATGGGCTGAATTGCCCGCAACAATGAGATACCGGCACTCTTGATCGCAGTCAATTCAAAATGTTCGCCCAGATTCCCAAAAGTGATCAGCGACGAAAGAAGAACCGCCAGAGGCAGGGCCACCGGCGTCATGAAAATGGCAAAATAAAACAGCAGCTGACTAAGTACCTCCCACCCCAGATCCTTTCCGATAATGTCGTCGAAATACTTCAACATGTGCTGCGTCAACAAAATGAAGACGACCACGAGGAAGGTCATAATGAAAGGACCTACGAAGGAAGAGAGTATGAGTTTGTCGAGTTTCTTCATTGAACCGCCGCTGCTGGCGCAAATGTATTCAAAAATAGGACCAATCAGATCGCGAAATCAGTGGCTATTGTCTAATGGCCCGGAAGTCGATATAGTTCGCCGTACCCGGCGCCAAACCCAAAAAATTGCGGAATTGCTTTACTTTTATCGGTAAGTTTGTATGTTTGCGCCTCCAAATTCTCGGCGCGGTAGCTCAGGTGGTTAGAGCGTTGGATTCATAACCCAAAGGTCGGGGGTTCAACTCCCCCCCGCGCTACGAGATAACCTGCTGGAGAGA